>JBHJHA010000032.1:0-69734 GCA_050331235.1 Leptolyngbyaceae cyanobacterium | reverse complement strand
GTTGACCCAGCCGTCCAGGATTTCAATATAGCCGTCAGCCACGGGCTGAGTAAATGGTCCCGCCAGCGCTATTTGGCCAGTAGCATTAACCTTAAACAGCGGATTTACTCCAATCTCAGCCGTATCTGCCAAGGTGAGGGTGAAATCGTCAAACGTACCAGTAGGCTTCTCCGTACCAATGCCAAACGGCTGCAGGCGAGCTTCAATTTCGGCCAAGATCACATCCAAGGGGGGGCCCGCCAAGAGGGTGTTGGCCAAGTCAATGGTGGCTCGCCCGGGCACAATGCGAATGTTGCTGAGCGCCAAGTCGCCACTCACAACGGGGGATTGAATGGAGTCCTTGACCACAACCGTACCGTCAGCGCTACCCACCAGTTCGTTCTCAAAATTCAGGGTGATGGCGTCAAGGCTCAGTGAGAGCGGTGAGCGGGCGGGCGATCGCTGAGCCGTGGCCGCAGAGAAGGGGAGTTCGCCCAACAGGTAGAACTGGCCGGTCAGTAGCGAACCCTGGAGCCCCGGAACCTGGATGCGATCGCCCTCAAAGCCGACGATGCCATTGAGCTCAGTGAGGGATTCACCGAGAAATTCACTCGTGACGTTGGCATCTTGCAACTCCAGGAGCCCCATCACTGCGGGCTGAGACAAGGGCCCTGTAGCCTCGATGAGTAAGCGACCATCACCGCCTCCCCATGCCAAATAAGGCGCAAACATATCCAGCAGGGCAAAGCCGCCACTGCCTAAACTGACCCGTACCAGCAGCTCATCGCTGTCGGGCTGGGTGGTCATAAAGGGCAACGCATAGGGAACTTGGCCTTGAATGAGGAGCGGTTCATCGGGTGCCCCTTGGGCAGTAGCCTCAAATCGTAGCCAAGCCTCCTGATAGCTAAAGTCACCGCCGATATCGAGGGGATATTGGTTCAAGGCGGCGTTTTCAACGGCAAAGCTGCCGAGCAGATGAGGGTTGTTAGGATTGCCTCGCAGCGTAGCCTGGGCATTGACCTGACCCTGTAGGGGCAAGGGCAGCGATAGCCAACTCGCAACGGGGGCGAGATCAAAGTGGGCGATTTCTAAGCGAGTATCAAATCCATCGCGGCCCAACTGACCAGCAAGATTAAGGAAGGCGGTGTCAGACTCCAGGCGAATGGGATCTAAGACCAAGGTTTGGTCCTGGAGCGTGCCCCGGGCGACAAACTGATTAGCAAAATCGTAGGTGCCCCAGACCCAGTTTTGACCGCTGATATCAAACGCACCCTCGATCCCCGCTGACCTAGAGGTGGAGAACGAGATAGCGGCGGCAAAACTGCCTGCGAGGTCCGACAGGGGCGGTAATAACGGTCGGGCAGCAGCGATCGCCCATTCCTCTTGCTGCGCTCTGGCGGCAGCGGCTTGCTCCATTTGAGCCGGAAAGTTAGTCGGGTCCGTCGTGATTGGCGTCGTGTCTAAATCGGCAGCGGTGCCAAGGGGCCGGGGCGAAAAAAAAGTCTGGATGTCTTCCAGGTCATAAATCTGTAGGGCGGTAAAGATGTCTTCGATGCGAGCCTGGTTGGTGGTCAGGCTCACTTCAGCAGCGGGCGATCGCAGATCGGCTGTGGCAGCAATGTCAAATCGACTATTTAACCATGCTAAAAACCCCTGGTGGAGTGTGGCTTGACCATCGGCTAGCCGAAGTTCGCCCTGTAAGCGATCAGCCCGATAGGTCCCTAAAGCCGGACGGGTGACGGCAAAGCTCGCATTGGCCGTCGGGTTGGCGTACAGTGTGCTGAGTTGAACTTCAAAATCACTGCGAAAGGTGCCGCTAATAACGCCTAGGTCAGGCTCCGTAACCGGGTGGATCCCCAACGCATCGAGGGGAAAATTCCGCACCTGTCCGCGCAGCCAATCTCCCTGCTGCTGGGCGATCGCCAGCACTGGCCCATTGCGAAATAGCAAATCGACCGGCAGCAAATCCGCCCCCACCACGGCGCGAATTTCAGTCATATCCCCGGTGAGATTTAGCCTGCCGCCTTGACTTCGCGAAGCCGCCACGTCACCAGCGACGGGTGACAGCAGGGCGAGGGAACCAATCGCCGTCTCCCGTAGGGCAACCTCCCCCTGCACCACCGGATCAGCGAGATTACCGCTGAAACTACCGTCAAAATCGAGTCGCCCCTGCAGCAAAACGCCATAGGCGGCGACGGGTGACAGGGGATTGAGGCGAGCCAGGTCATAGTCTGCCAGGTCTACGTCAAAGTAGACATCCGTCACTGTCGGAATCGGGGTCTCCAGGTTGGGCTGGGTGGCGATCTGGCCGTTGACGGCTAACCCCGGAGCCGTGAGACTGGGCACGGTCAGGGTCGTGCCATCCCAACCGAAACTCAGCGCCACAGGCCCGTCGATGAGAGTCTCAGCGCCGGCGATCGCCAGGGGTATCCCGTCCGAAAACGCGAGATCGCCCTGGGCCAGGATGCCCTCTGGACTCAGATCGGCAAGATTGCCAGAGGCGCTGAGTCCGAAATCGGCCCTGCCCGCTAACTGGGGGGAGACAGCGCCGAGTTGGAGGCCGCTGCCAGCCATGCTCACGTCCCAAAGGCCCGACGCAATATCCGCCTGACCAGCGGCGGCGAGAGGCGCTCCCCCCACATCAAAGGTTGCATCTACCAGGGTCGCCACTTGCTCGGCATAGACCAAGCGCCCCTGACCGGGAATGCTGCCGTCGCGCAGTTGCCAGCGGGCTGCCGCCTCGGGATTGAACAGAGCTCCCCCAACCGCCGCCCGAGCGGTCAGAGTTCCTAGGACCAGTCCCGCAGGCAGGGCGATCGCGGCTTGTTGGGCAATTTCGTCTAAGGGGATGCGCGCATCAGCGTTAACGTCTAAGCGGCCGCGGGTGAGGTCAGCTTGGCCGGTAGCGGTAACGGTGCCCGAATCGGCGATCGCCAGGCGAGTATCTTGGAGCGTCGCCAACCCAGCGGCATAGTCAATGCGACCCATCCCAACTGCCAACCCCTCGGTAAGTTGCCAACTAGCTTGGCCCAGGGGCGCAGCCAGGGGCCCCGTCAGCTCGGCCACGGCGGTCAGCCGCCCCAGCGAAACCGCAAAGTCAACGCCATAGAGGTTAGCCAAGGGCGCGAGGGGCAGATCTACATTGCTGCGCAAATTGAGCGCGGTCGGCGGTAGGGAGCGGGCAGCCCACACATTTTCATCAAAATCCACCTGCCCCCGGGCGGTGATGCTGCCCCCCGTAGTAGGTAAAAGTTGAAATTCGTCGAGGGTAAGGGCATTGGCATCGCCGGAAAAGGTAGCGGTGAGCTGATCAATGCCAAAGCGGTCCACAGTTAGCCGATTGAGATTGCTCAGGCGGCCAGTCACTTGGGGCGATCGCAGGGGTCCCGTGACGGCAGTTTGTAGACCGAGCCGCCCCGCAGCGGCCACCGGGAACTCGTCCTTAAAGGCAGTTTCGAGCTGCTCAATGCTCATATCGGGGATAGTCGCCCCCACTTGAAAGCCGGTCTCTGGAGACACACTGCCCGCCACTTGCATGAGAATGGGGCCAAACCGCAGGTCAGTATCTTCAAACGTGACCCGCTGACCGGTGAAGCGGAGCTGCCCGTAAATATCCTCAAATTCACTGGGTAGGCCGGTGATTAAGGCGCGTCCATTTTGCAACCGAGCGGTACCATCGACCGCAACTGGTGAGTCTTGTGCCGGGCGAATCGCGATGGCAAGATTGGCGTAACCATAGCCGTCGCCGAGGAATAAGCTCCCCCCAAGAAACGGATTTAAGGTGTCGATGCGCAGTTTTTGCCCCAGGATACTGAGGTTAGTATTGCCAGTCTGAATATTCCCTTCCCCCTGGAGCCGAAAAGTGCCCTGTTTCAACCGGCCGCCGACGTTGAGCGCCACCTGCTCGTTTTGCTCGCCGGAAAACGCGAGATTTAAATTCACATTCTCCAGCAAGATGATCTGAGCGCTAGAGAAACCCTCGGGCACTTCGACAATCTGGGGACGGGCAACCGGCCCCACGGCAATATCGGCGTTCCGGATGCGAATCCGCCCAATTTCGGTTCTGATTTTGCCTTCGTCATCCACTGAGGAGTCGGGGGGAGACAGCACCCAAGTGCGGTCAAACCGCTGCTTGACGCTGACCTCAGGGCGAATTAACAGCAAACTCGGACGAAAGGTCCGCCTCAGCACCAAATCGACTGGACTAAACGATATATCGGTGACTCGGACTCGAGCCCAGGTGAAATTGTCGGAGGTAGGCGGCAAAATTGTTTCCCCAAACCGGAGACCGGTGAGGTTGAAGCGCTGGAGCTCGCCCAGCTTGATGGGACGGCCGAGGGCCCCGCTCAGCTCTTCGCTGATGATATCCGGCAGGCGGCGCTGTAACTCACGCCAACCGAGCCAGCCAGCTAGGCCACCCACGATCGCCACGGCTCCGCCAATCGCCAGCCAGGAGATCAACCAGGGGCGCGATCGCGATGGCGCGTCAGCGTTATGAGCAGGAGAATCAAGATCAGCCACTAAGGAGTTGTTTTCCTGACATCAGAGAAATTATCGCGGCTTTTATCGGTTTTGAATCATGCGAATAGTGAATAAATCTATCGCTGACAGTTATCGCAGTGCCCACAGGCTCCAAGGCGTTGGGCCGCTTGGCGAAATCCAAACTGCGCCACAATCGTTTGCCAGCGGCAGTCTCGACCGTAGAGAAACTGCCCCATAACATCCTCAGCAGTCGAGACAGCGGGCACCGGGGCAGCGGTCGATCGCAACCGGTAGTGAAACGGATCGGTCCATTCCAGTCGGCCTTGGCTGTGGAGGTAGGACAACGCGATCGCGCCCTGCTTAAACGTTTGCTGCACAGATTCAAGGCTGCCCTGCGGGGGGATCTGCTGGCTGATTTGCTGGGCGGTTTGTTGTAGGGTGCGGGCTTGCTGGCAAAAAAACTGCGATCGCTGCTGGTCAGTCGGATCGAGCCAGCCGGTTCGTTCGCTGACTAATGACAAGATTTGGGCCGGTTTGCCATCGCGCCCTGCCCGCCCAATCTCCTGCACATATTCGGTCAGGAGCGTTGGCACATGAAAATGCGCCACCCACCGCAAATCAGGTTTATTTACCCCCATGCCAAACGCATTGGTAGCAATCACAATTTGAGTAGTATTTTGCAGCCAGGCGGTTTCACACTCGCGGCGATCGCTGGCCCCCAAACCAGCGTGATAAGCGGCGGTTGAGTACCCCTGCTGCTGGAGCCAGTCAGCGAGGGTTTCGCTATCGCGGCGGGTCCGCACATAAACTAACCCCGTGGACTGCCCCTGCTGCCGAATAAACTTCAGGAGCTGCTGCCGTCGCCCTCGCGGGGTATAAACGGTCCGAATTTGCAGCTGTAGATTGGCCCGGTAGGGGCTCTGGCGCACCACCTGAGGCGACTGCAATTGCAACACCTGTCGAAGAATTTTTTGGGCGCTGGGCTCTGCGGTCGCCGTAAAGGCCGCAATGGGGATTTTGTGGAGAGGAGGCTGGGCCGCTTGCAATGCCTGACGTGCCACGCCCAGTCGGCGATAAGCAGGCCGAAAGGTTTCGCCCCACTGCACCAAACAGTGAGCCTCATCCAAAACGAGACCATTGATTTTCAAGGTCGGTTGCACCAATTTTGTCCAGAGGGGACGGCTCAGCAGGGTCTCGGGAGACAAATACAGCAGGCGGAGCTGCTGGCGCTCCAGGGCCGTGAGTACGCGATACTTCTCGCGCTTGGGCAGTTCGCTGTGGAGGGTGGCTGCTGGCAAGCGGCGAGCGCGCAGCTCGGCCACTTGATTTTCCATGAGCGCGACGAGAGGAGACACCACCAGGGTCAGCCCCGACTGCAGCAGCGCCGGTAGCTGAAAGCAGAGGGACTTGCCCCCACCCGTGGGCAAAATGATTAACGCATCTTGGCGCTGGAGCAACGCGTGAATCACCGTATCCTGCGGGGGCCGAAAGTCTGGATAGCCCCAAACTTCCCGCAGCCGGGCTCGGGCGATCGCTAAATCAAATAAGGCAGAAGACGTCATGATGAACTGATGGATGCACTTGATGGCAGAATGCCCATTTCAGTCAACATAAAAGAGCCAGAGCGCGATCGCGCTCTGGCTCTCTAGTCATCAATTGGGATCACTGGACCGTCAAAGGACCCAAGTGCCAAGAAGGTGCTTCGAGATTATTCAAAGAAAACACCGAAGTTGTAGCCAACGCCCAAGGAAACGCCCAATCCGGTATCTTCCGTCACGCGCCAGTTTACTTGGCTATTGAGGGTGAAATCACGGGAGATGGGCACATCCAAGCCGCCGTTGAGCAGCAAACCGACATCATCGCCAAAGTCAACGCCACCACCAAAGGAGGGATAAACGCTGAACTGACCGAGGTCAATCGGATTGAAGTTGTAGGTGATGGGCAAAGTGATATTGAAATCGTCTTCGGAGAACTGCAAAGACGGACGGACCGCAAAGCGAGGACCGAGGGAAATCTTACTGATGATATTGAAGCCAAAGTCACCCACAGCGCTGTTACCACTGTCGATGATCCCGATGTTGCCGCCCACACCAATGTAAAAAGGCGTCACGCCTCGGTAAAGCGGCCGCGTCACCTGGGCAACCTCTTCCCCCTCGTTTGCCACAGGCGCATCCGCCACCTCAGTGTCCGCAAAAAAGGACTCCGCAGAAGTCGCAACGGGTTCGCTGGTAGCACCCGCTTCAACTAGATAGTCATCTAACGTGGAAACGGCCACAGGCTCAGTTGCGGTTGCAGCTTCCACTAGGGCAGCAGACTCTTCAGCGAAGATGTTGGCCATTTCAAAACCAGTCGGCTCGATCGCAGCTTCGATGGCGTCAAACTCGATCTCGGTCGCTAGAGCATCGGTAGAGTCCACCATCGCTGAAGCAGCAGCCTCTTCGGCGTGAGCCGGCAGAGTTACCAACAGTGCAGCTGCGGTGCTCCCCGCAAGAAAACTAAGACGCTGGAAAACCATGTCTGAAATAACTCCTCAATCACCACTTAAATATTTCCGACCAGTGCTACCAAGGCATCTCTACACAGAGATACTTTTGGTTTACTTTACAGAACTTTATCTGCAGGTTTCAGCTACTGTCAAAAATTCATCAAAATTTTACCATTGTCATCTAGAGTCGCTTGCAAAATAGCTGACACTTCAGCAAGACAAATCAAACCGCCAATGATCCGCCTGCGGCAACTCTTGGCCGCGCCAGGCCTTGAGTTAGGCCCACGGATAGGCTTTGAAGCGAGCTCGACCCCGAGCCGAACAAGGTTGCAAATCATGATTGGAAATCAAGTTTTGTATCGACGGAGGCGGTGCCACCGGCATTTTCCGGGTTTGCGTCCGTTAACAGCAAACTTTGGTCCAGAGACAATGGGAGGATAGATATCCTAAGTTGAGATTATGGCCATCTCAGGAGGACGACCGTGTCAGGGCTACCCGAAAATCCTTATCAGTTGACCGAGATGGTCGATCGCTTTATTGCATCAAGACACATTAACCAGCAACAGTACCAGGACCTGACGCGGCTCGTGCTAGCCGACGGCAGCATTGATGAGCAAGAGCGACAGCAAATCAATCGGCTGTTTGACGCGATTCGCAATGGCCGCATTCAAGTGGTTGACTAAGGCTGCGGGGAGATCGCTGCGCAGCCTCACCCCCCGACCCAGCAGCTAAAACCGAGCCGTGCGCTTGTCAATCATGTCCGCCAGCAGCGCAAAAATGGTGATCTGAATCGCCGTCACAAACATCAGCAAAGTCGTATCGGTAATGTCTTGCAGCCAGAGGACATCAACCAGCAGCGATAGGGAAAAGGCCCCAAAAAACAAACCGGCAATGGGCAAAAAGATCCGCAACGGCGCAAAGTAAACCCCCGTCCTGAGAATTAATTGGACAAATCGTAGGGTGTCGCGAATCGGCTTAATTTTGCTGCGGCCCTTGCGGTGGAAATAATCAATGGGGTGGTAGTAGACGACGTAATTGTTGGTCAACATCGCCAAGGTGATGGTGGTGGTAAAACTAAAGGTGTCAGGCAAGATCCCGAGAAAACGCTTGACGACACTGGTGCGAAACACTCGCATGCCGCTGTTGATATCGGGAATGGGCTGCTGCGCAATCCACTGGGCAAAGGCGACCAAAAAGTACTTGGGAATGCTGCGCAGTTTGGAATAGGTGACATTTGCGCCGGTGCGGGCCCCCACCACCATATCGGCTTCTTGGGCGAGGGCGAGCAATTCCGAGAGGCGATCGTTGGGGTAGGTGCCGTCCGCATCGGTAATCGCGATGAGGGCATATTTGGCATGGGTGATGCCGGTTTTGAGGGCGGCCCCATAGCCACGGTTGCGACGGTGCTGAATGAGCTGAATGTCGGTCCGCTCGATCAAAATTTCGGCGGTGCGATCGCGGGAGCCATCATCAACGGCCACAATTTCGTACTGGTAGCCCGTTGATTGCAAAACTTGATGCAGCTCGTCCAAGGTTTGAGCCACCCCATCTTCTTCGTTGTAAACGGGGACAACCACAGAGACTGCATGTAGCAGAGGTTCTCCAGCCGATACACCAACTTGGTTAACCTCCAATTCCCCCATTCCCGCTCTCCGCTCAATCTAGTCTTTTAGAATAGTCGCCAACGGAGCGTCTGCTCAACCAGACAATCAGTCTCTAACAAAATGGCAGGCGAGCAACCATACGGTCCTCAGCAGTTGGCGAGAGTCGTCTTCCAGCAGGTCGTCTAATCTCACCGCCCCCATTCGCGCTATGCCCTGCGATAGATGTCGGCTGATCACAGATTTCTTAGGCTAGCGAAGACATTAAACAATTTTTCTCTGGCGAATAATCTTCGGGGTTTTGCTGACTCGCCCTGGTGCATCGTTAAATCGAATTTGTTCGGTTTAGTCAGCGTCACCGTAACCCAGCAAACCAGTTGTCTGCATGGTGTTTCACAGGGTTTAATCCAACCCTGCACCAACTCACATTTTCAAGGTTGACAGACCACTAGATTGGCAATAGGTTGACAAAAAAACGGCAACCACTTCAGACCACAACATCGGCACAGTCAGTAGTCTACCCAGAAGGTAAAGTCAGCCATTATGAGCAACTCCAGTCATGCTGCGGCTCCTAACGACGACAAGTTTTTCATCGTAGGGATTGGGGCATCTGCCGGAGGCGTTCAAGCTTTAGAGCTGTTTTTCAAAAGCCTGCCTGACAACCCTAGCGGGGCGTTTGTGGTGGTTCAACATCTGTCGCCCAACCACCGCAGCATGATGACCGAGATTTTGCAACGGCAAACGTCGCTGCCGGTGCAAGAGGTCAAAGACCAGATTTTGCTGGAGCCGGCTCAGGTGTATGTGTTACCGCCCCGCAAAACGATGGTCTTGCGGGATCGGCGGCTTTGTTTAGAAAACAATACCCCCGATGCACCCCGCGGGACGATTAATCGTTTCTTTCAGTCACTGGTTGAGGGCTGGGGGGAGCGAACCATCGCGATTTTGCTGTCGGGTACGGGTAGCGATGGCACAGAGGGCCTCCAGGCGGTCAGTCGAGCCGGGGGGGTAGCACTGGTGCAGTCGCCGGAGACGGCTCAATTTACCAGTATGCCGACGAGTGCCATTCCCTCTGGCTTGGTGGATGAGGTGCTGTCTCCCCAGGATCTGGCTCAGACAGTTTATGAACTGATTCGCTTTTCTGATAACTTTCCCACCTCAAAAATGGAAGAAGTCAATCTGATCAAGCCAGAAGAGCTCGAGCAAATTTTGGGGATTTTGGCCGAGCGCGAAGATATCGACTTCACGCAATACAAGGTGAGTACCCTCAGCCGTCGCATTCATCATCGCTGCGCCCTCACCCGTGAAGCTTCGATCGATAACTATATTCGGTACTTACAAACTTCAGAAGAAGAGCAAAAACTGCTCAAGCAGGATCTACTAATCGGCGCTACCTGCTTTTTTAGAGATGCTGATGCTTGGGAAATCATCAAAGGCAGCATCTTACCTCAACAGATAGAGCAGCTACAGCCCAAAGAGCAACTGCGCATCTGGATCTCCGCCTGTGCCACGGGGGAAGAGGCTTACTCCATGGCTATTTTGGTTGATGAACTGCTGCGAGAGTTGGATCAACCCATCCAGGTCAAAATTTTTGCGACCGATTTAGATACAAGTTCGCTGAGTGTGGCGGCCCAGGGTGTCTATCCCGAGAGCATTACCAATGATGTGTCGCCAGAGCGACTGGAGCGTTACTTTGAGTATCGGGGTGACCATTACCAGGTGAAGCGATCGCTGCGGGAGATGCTGATCATTGCCCCCCACGATCTGACGAAAAATGCTGGCTTCTCCAGAATGAATTTGGTGACCTGCCGCAACGTGCTGATCTACATGCAGCCCCCCTTACAGCGGCAGGTTTTGCGATTGCTCCATTTTGCCCTGGCTCCCAAAGGCACATTATTTTTAGGCAGCTCAGAAACTTTGGGCAATCTGAGCGATGAGTTTTTGACCATCAACGCTAAATGGAAGCTGTTTCAGAAGCATCGCGATTCTAATCGGCTGACGATGCCCATGGCCAAGCAAGCGATCGTCTCTCCTTTTAAAACCACGGTGCAGTCTAGGGTTCGGCAGCAGCAGCAAAATCGGATGTTTAGCAGTCTGCTAAAACTGTGCTTAACCGATCGCAAAGTGACCTGCCTGCTCGTCAACAGCAATGGAGAAGTGCTCCGCATCTTTCACAACGAAGCCAAACTGCTGGATTACCCCATCGGTGAAATGAATCTGGATGCGACAGCGCTAGTTCATCCAGATTTGCGGTTGCCACTCAGTACGGCCCTGCACCGCGCTAAGCGCGATAAAGAGACGGTCCTTTACACCGGCATCCGAGTCGCTGGCCCAGATAAAGAAAGACTCAATGTCACCATGCGAGTAGGTCTGGATGAAAGCGCCTCTGGAAAAGATCACATGATCGTGGTTTTAGAGGTAGAAACTCCCGATGTCCAAACCGTGGTTGACCGTCGCTTTGAGGTGGGTGAAGAGGCGGCCCAGCAAATTACCGAGCTGGAGTATGAGCTGCAGCAAACCCGCGAAAACCTTCAGGTCACCATTGAGGAATTAGAAACTGCGAACGAAGAGCAGCAGGCCACCAACGAGGAACTCCTGGCCTCTAACGAAGAGCTGCAGTCAGTCAATGAAGAGCTATACACCGTCAACTCAGAATATCAGGCCAAAATCCAGGAGCTGACCCAGCTCAATAACGACATTGATAATTTGCTGCGCAGTACCGACATTGGCGTCATCTTTCTCGATACGGAGTTTAATATCCGTAAGTTCACCCCGGCGGCGACCGATGCCTTCAACATTAAACCTTCGGATATTGGGCGGCCGCTGACTGATTTAACCAACAACTTAGACCAGCCCAATCTGATTGATATCTTGCAGCAGGTGACTCGGGACCAGGAACCCTTTGAGCAAGAAGTGGCGATCGCCCACTCCGCTGCCGGCGAGGACAATCTTTTGATGCGGGTACATCCCTACCTGGAGGACGATAACCAGGTGGGGGGCAATGTGATCACATTTGTGCAGATCAACGAGCTGAAGCAGACCCAAGTCGCGCTGCAGTCTGCCAACGATATTTTGGAAAGTCTGTATGAGCTCAGCCCTGTGGGACTCTGCTTAATGGACAAAGAGTTTCGGTTTATGCGGATTAATCGCACCTTGGCGGAGATCAATGGTCACGATATCGATGCCCATATCGGAGAAACAGTAGACGCGGTTCTACCGGAGCTTGCAGCTCAGATTCAGCCTTGGCTGCAGCAGGTTTTAGATACATTGCAGCCGGTTTACAATGTTGAGCTGAGCGGCACGACACCCGCCGCTCCAGATATTCGGCGGTATTGGCTGGCCAGCTATTATCCAGTCGATTTCTCCAACGACGGTCATGGCATCGGAGCCGTGATTGTCGAGATCACAGACCGCAAGGAAATCGAGCGGGAACTGCGGCGGCGCAATGAAGCCCTGGAAGAGGCGATCGCCGTAGCCCAGTTGGCTGACTCGGCCAACCAAGCCAAGAGCGAGTTTTTAGCGAATATGAGCCACGAAATTCGCACCCCGATGAACTCGATTTTGGTCGTTGCGCAACTGCTAGAGCGCAGCATTACCAACAGCACCCAGCGGCGACTGCTCGATACGCTCAAATCCAATGGCGAAAAATTACTGACCCTGATCGACAACATTTTATCACTGTCGAAAATTGAGGCCCAGGAGTTGGAGCTAGAGGTCCATCCCTTTGCGCTCGACACAGTTTTTATCGCCCTGTCTAGTAGCTTTGCCCCCCTAGCCGAGGCCAAGGGGCTCAGTCTCACCTTTGACATTGACGTCAGGGTGCCTCAGCAGGTGGTCGGCGACGATTTTCGCCTACAGCAGATTCTCGGTAACCTGATCAGCAACGCTATTAAGTTCACCACCTCTGGGTCGGTCAAAGTAGAGGTCGCACTCCATTCCGAATCTCCTGCTGCAGCGGATAGGACCCTCCTCTGTTTTACGGTTGAAGATACGGGCATCGGCATCGCGCCGGATTTGCAAGAGAAGCTCTTTCAGCCATTTACCCAGTCCGACAGCACCATCTCTCGGCAGTTTGGCGGCACCGGGTTAGGTCTCACCATCTGCCGTCGCATCGTGCAGGCCATGGGCGGTGAGATTGGCCTAAACAGCGAGCCCAATCAGGGAGCGAGCTTTTGGCTGCGGGTGCCATTTGGCATCGCGGAGCCAGACCACCTGGCTGAAACTGAGCCCCACCCCCTGGAGACTTCTGGCACCGCCGGCCAGCCTCGGGGATTTGTCGACGTGACGCCCAGCATCTTGGTGGTCGAAGATTATGCTGACAACCGAGAGCTGATGGTGTATCTGCTCGAAAACTTAGGCTGCGAGGCTGACAGCGTGGCCGATGGAATAGCCTTTTTGGAGCGGGTGGCGGAGCAGGCGTACGACCTTGTGTTGATGGATTGTCAAATGCCCCAGCTCGACGGCTATGCGGCCACCCAACGGCTGCGCGCGCAGGAAGGCGAGGATGACCACATGATTTTATCGGACTCACGGCCAACGCCATTGAGGGCGATCGCGAGCGGTGTTTGCAAGCGGGCATGGATGACTATCTGAGCAAACCCATTATGGAAGATGAACTCATCAGGATGCTGCGTCGATGGTATTCGCCCTAGCGGTCTGTCAGCTCTCAGGATGTGGGTCGATGTAGTTGACATAGGTCGGGCTGAACGATGTGAAACTCGACGCAGGTATGATTCTGCTGGGTGATGCTGACGCTGCGCGAACCGCTCCCTTCAATCATGACGATACCCGAGGAGCACCGTGGGCCGTCAGTCATCGCCAGCCATCTCCAGTAATGACAGTTGCTGGTCGCCCAGATCGTCTGGTGGCGTAGCCTGAATCGGGGGCAAGGGGCCGCGGTTAGACGCTAAGCGATCGGCGAGGCGCGTGGTTTCGGGCAGGCGATATTGGGGTGTACAGCGCAGCACATAGTCCAAGGCCGTCAGCAGACTGAGGCGATGCCCCGCTGAAATGTAGAGCGGCTTGGTGCCCATGCGACTGCGGAGAACCGCGCCGACTTGCTCTTCTTGGTCGTATAGCGGCACCCAGTCCCCCTTTTGTTCCGGGACGGGCGCATGGGTGCCAATCAACCGAGACTTGGCCACGCCAATGGTGGGGCAGTCCAAAATCAGGCCCAGGTGACAGGCAATGCCCAACCGCCGAGGATGCGCCAGACCCTGACCATCACAGAGAATCAAGTCGGGGATAATCTGCAGCGTCGCGATCGCCCTTAAGATCGTCGGGATCTCCCGAAACGACAGCAGGCCGGGAACATAAGGAAACGTCGTGGGGCACTTTTTGAGGGCGTATTCAACGGGGCGCAAACTGGGAAATTCCAGTACGGCGATCGCCGCTCGGGTGGTGCGTCCCTGGTCTTCAAACCCGACATCAACCCCAGCCACGTATTGCACGGGCGATTGCAGGTCATCTCGGCAAATGATTTGCGATCGCAGCTGGTTTTGTAGCGCGATCGCCTCGGTGGGGGTCTCCGGCCAGGTCGCTAAAATTGATAAATCCATCCCAAAGAACTTGTCAACAAAGGGTAAAAGAGCATTGCCATTCTCACTTTTTTAGATAGCATCGAGGCATCTATCCGTTCATTGATGCGGCAGGGTTTATGGGTATTCAGCGGGTCTCTACAAGTGTACTAATCGCATTTAGCAGTGGCCTAGGCCTCCCCCTCGGGGCCCACGCAATTAGCCCTCCCCCATCGGGAACGGTGGCCCAGGCGTCGCGGCTGTCCCCCGAAATCCTGGCCCAGTCTCAACTTGGAGCCCAGTGGATGGCGGCCTTTGCCCTGCTGATGGGGGCGATCGCGGCGGTTGCTGGCATTGACCGCTACCTCAAAGATAAACAGTGGCAGCGGCGAGAGCTCGCCCGCAGCGTTGTAGAAGAATTCACGCGCAAAAAAGCGATTCGTAATGTGGCCGATATCCTAGATTTTGAAGAGTATCGGCTGTTTGAGCTACGGCTGCCAAACAGCGATCGTGTCATTCAGTTCGAGGCAAACGACGAACGGCTCAAGCGTGCCCTCCGCTCCCATGATCAAATGGTCAAAACCCGCCGCGGTCTCAATCTGCTCACGCAAATGAGCCAGCAGCCGGGCAAAATGGACGAGAATACCGCTCGGGTTTTGCAGCGCTATCGCGATGAAGAATTTATCATTGAGCTCACGCTACGAGACTGGTTTGATGAGTTTCTCGGGGCGTTAGAAGCCTGTGAAAATGCCATCGAAGCGCGGATTGTCACAGCTGAGGATCTCGAACCCTTCATTATTTACTGGGTGCGGGTCATCGGCGATCGCGCCTATCGGCGTCAGGGCGGCTCTGGGTTTTACGATCAGCTCTTTCACTACATTTATTGGGCAGGCTATGACGGTGTGCAAAGCCTGTTTGAGCGCTACGGCTACAAGATCCTGCCGCCGCCCTACAGCACCCACGACTTTGTACATATCGAGCGCGACAACAGCGTGATGAATGCTTTTAGGTCACTCTGTATGGCTAAAGCCGCTCACCTGGTTTACGAAGATACAGAATACGTCGAAGATATTGTACGCCTATGGCTCAGTGATGACAGAGATAATCACTGGATGAGGCAGAATCCGGCTGACTACACCGTAGATGTGATCAAAAGCTGGATTCGAGAAGGGGAGGCCCAGCGCCGAGACGTCAACCTCAAAGACAACTATAAATATCTGCTCAACCGCGTCACCGATACTCAAGCCTTCATGTTTCGCAAAAACCAGCATGTGGTGTTAGTGTTTCGCGGCAGCCAGCAGTCGGCCGATTGGGCAACCAACTTCAAGTTTCGGATGAAGCGATTTGGCTTGATTGAAGCCACCCAGAAAGATGCTATCCCCACGGGAGAAGTGCATCGCGGCTTCCAAGATGCGTGGCAGAGCGTAGAAAAGCGCGTTATTTATCAACTGCGAAAATGGTGGACGCCGGAAACCCAGTTTTGGGTGACGGGACATAGCCTCGGTGGGGCGTTGGCGACGCTAGCAGCCACCTCGTTGGAATATCAAGGCTTTACCGTGGCGGGCCTCTACACCTTTGGTCAACCCCGGGTGGGCGACTGGGCCTTTACCCGGCAGGTCAACGATCGCATGGGCGATCGCATGTTTAGATATGTCAACAACAACGACATCGTGCCGCTGATTCCGCCGCAGTTCAATCCGCTCAATCCGGGACGGCTCTACGGCCACATGGGCCAGTTTCGCTACTTTGGCTTTCGGGGGCGACTACACGAACAGTCTTATCTGACACAACGCTGGCCTGACCGGCTTTTGGGCTTTTTGGCCAGCGTGCGGCAACCGGGGGCTGACATTATTGCTGACCACATGATGGAGTTTTATGTGCGCTATTTGCAGCGGGAGCTCGACAAGCAAAAAGACCAGCGCAAGGCCGAACGAGAGGATGCCTTAGAGGCACAGGAAATTTTTGAAATGGAAAAAGCTCGTTAGGAATGGAAAAGCTCGTTAGGGTAGATGTACTGACGCACTGTATCAATCAACGCTCATTGTGAAACGCGCTAACTTACCCGACTTTGGTAGCCGCCCGCCACTCATTCTCTTGGTAGCGATCGCCATCTTGTTGTTGCTCGCCTTGTCGGGGGCGATCGTCCATCTCTTCACCGAGTCCTGGTGGTTTGATGCGGTGGGCTTTGGTACCGTCTTTTGGACGCGAATTCGCTGGCAAGGCCTCATTTGGCTCGGGACGCTGGTGGGCTATGCCGGATTTCTTTACCTCAACTATCGCCTGGCCCTGTGGCTCACGCGGGAGTCGCCGTGGCGCGCTTTAGAGCAGCGCAATCTGTCTGCCCTGGCCGACTATTTGCCGCGGTACGTTGCGATCGCCCTCATTACTTTGCTGTCATTCAATGCAGCCATGCGGAGTGCGGCAGCCTGGGATGACATTCTGAAATTTCTCAATCCGAGCCCGTTCGATCGCGTAGACCCACTGTTTCAAAAAGACATCGGTTTCTACATCTTTCGGTTGCCGATTTACGAAGGGCTCCAGTCCGGGTTAGTGCAGCTGTTGAGCTGGGCCATCATCCTCGCGATCGGCGTTTACGCCCTCAAGGGTGAAATTCGACCCGAGCGCGGCTGGAAGTATTTTTTGACCGGTGAAGTCAAAAGCCATCTCTGTATCCTATTGGCAGCTTTGGCGGCGGCGATCTCCGTGGGCTTTTTTGTGGGTCGCTTTGACTTGCTGTTTTCCCCTGATGGGGTAGTCTTTGGCGCAGGCTATACCGATGTGCACGCGCGGCTCCACGCCTATTGGACCCTGGGATTCGTCACCCTGGCCGTAGCCGCCCTGTTCATCGCGTCGCTGTGGCGTAGCGGGTTCGTTTGGCCCACCTTTGGCATTGGTCTCTACTTGTTTGTAGTGGTCGTGGTCGGCGGGCTCTATCCCTGGTTTCAGCAGCGATTTTTAGTCGAGCCCAACGAGCTCACCCGCGAGCGTCCTTACATCGAAAACAGTATTGCGTTCACCCGCGAAGCCTATGCCCTCGACCAGGTGCAGAGTGAACCCTTTCCCGCCGAGGAGGAGCTGAGCCGGGCAGTGCTGACTGACAACAGCTCCACCATCGACAACATTCGCCTGTGGGACTATCGGCCGCTCCTGAGCACCTATCGCCAATTGCAAGAGATTCGCCTGTATTACCGATTTCAGGACGTTGATATAGATCGCTACACCCTCAACGACGACTACCGGCAAGTTATGCTCTCCGCCCGGGAGTTGGACTATGGCGAGGCCCCGGCTGAGGCCCAGACTTGGGTTAACCAGCGCCTCAAATTTACCCATGGTTACGGCATTGTCATGAGCCCGGTCAATCGGGTGACACCGGAGGGGCTGCCCCAACTCATGATTAAAAACGTGCCGCCGGTTTACACCGTCGATCTGGAAATCGATCAGCCCCGGATTTACTACGGCGAAGCGACCGACTCCTACGTTTTTACCGGCACCTCCACGGACGAGTTTGACTACCCTGAGGGCAACAGCAACGCGCTGTTTCGCTATGACGGCACCGGGGGCGTCCTCCTCGGCGGCTGGTTGCGGCGCTTAGCCTATGCCTATGACATGGGCAGTCTCAAGGTGTTGATTTCCAACTACATTAGCGGTGATACGCGCATTCACTACCATCGCAACGTCCTCGATCGCGCTCGCCAGATCGCACCGTTTTTGACCTATGACAGCGACCCTTACATCGCCGTGATTGACGGGCGGTTAAAGTGGGTGATCGATGCCTACACCTCGAGCGATCGCTATCCCTATTCTGAACCGCTTAATCAAAGTAATGACATCGGCTCCCTGCTGAACAATGAAACCATTCGCCGGTTGGCCCAAGGGGGGCGTAACTATGTGCGCGATGCAGCCAAGGTGGTGATCGACGCCTATGATGGCTCCCTCAACTACTACGTGGTAGACGAGGCCGATCCCATCCTCGCGACTTACCAAAAAATCTTTCCGGGTCTATTCCAATCGGCTGCCAATACGCCCCCAACGGTACAGGCCCATTTTCGCTACCCCCAGGACTTGTTTGCCCTCCAGGCCCAGATGTATCGCACTTACCACATGGCCGATCCCGAGGTGTTTTACAACCGGGAGGATCTGTGGCGCTTTCCGACCCAGGTGTATGAAGGCGAGCAAGTCCGCATGGAGCCCTATTTTGTCATCATGAAGCTGCCAGGGGCCGATGTTGAGGAGTTTATCCAAATCATCCCGTTTACCCCCATCAACAAAGACAATATGGTGGCGTGGATGGCCGGTCGCTCGGATGATGATAACTACGGCAAGCTACTGCTATACGAGTTTCCCAAACAGGAGTTGGTCTTTGGCCCCAGCCAAATTGAGGCCCGCATTGACCAAACGCCGGAAATTTCCCAGCAGCTTACCCTCTGGAGCCAGGAAGGGTCACGGGTGATTCGGGGCGATTTGCTCGTGATTCCCATTGAGCAGTCGCTACTCTATGTTGAACCGGTGTACCTGCGAGCCGAAAATGGGGAACTACCGGAACTGCGGCGGGTGATTGTGGCCTACGACAATGATATTGTCATGCGGGCAACGCTGGAAGAAGCGCTCACCGAGATCTTTGGCGAGTCTGCGGCCTCCCCGGTGGCGCCGGACCTGCCCCCTGCACCAGAGATCTCTGAGGCTCCGGCTACCGATGCGGCGGCCCCAACGGCTTCCTTGCCCGCTGATCAGGCCGAGCGTATTCAAGCCGCGCTAGAGGCTTACGAAGCGGGACGCCAAGCTTTGCAGCAGGGCGACTGGGAAGCCTACGGTCAAGCTCAGCAGGAATTGGAAACGATTCTCAATGAGCTAAGTAATGATAATTGAAGCGCATCGCGGTGATGAAGCGGTTCCCAGGCCAGTGTAAAAGCCGGGATAGAGCGCGATCGCCCGCAAGCTGACTCAAACCTCGTTACGCTGATGCAATGAGGACTCTGTGGCCTCAGTGTCGATTCATCCATGTTCATGCCCATCACCCAGCAAACCGTGGTCAACACGACGCCAACCGCCGACTTTGTCTATACGCCTCCTCAATCGGCGGTCAACGCCCAGCGCATTTTAGTCAAGCCGAATCTGGGCTATCCGGTGGGGCCGCCAGCTACCGTCAGCAGGACTGTACTGCAACGCGTCTTAGCAGGACTGCGCTCAGCGAGTCCCCAAGCTGAAATTCTGATCGTTGAAGGGGTCTGCTCCAAGGTGGCATTTGCCGACATCATGGGGAAGGTGGGCATTTATGACCTCCTAGATGAAGGGATGCAGCTCTTAGATGCCGACACCCTAGAACTGGCGGAGTATCCCAATCACAGCGAGGAACCCGTCCGGTTTCAGTCGATGTGGGCCCCGGCACTGCTTAAAACCGTGGACTGTCGCATTTCCGTCGGGACCTTTAAGCGCACCACGCTCAAGGGTAAAGTGCTGATTTCAGCCTCGCTTAAAAATTTGTATGGTCTCTTTCCGCGAGCAAAGTACAAAGCGCGTAGTGCCAGTTCACGGGGGCAACTGCATCGACCTTCGGTGCCTCAGGTACTGCAAGACGTTTATTTCACCATTGGCCATCGGTTTGACGGAGCTGTGGTGGACTGTGACCAGAAATTTGTCAGCCGAGACTGGCGCCCCGATCGCGGTGAAGCCGTAGCGATTGGGCAGGTGATCGATGGTGATGATGTGCTCGCGGTGGATGAGCGGGCCTGTAGCGTGGGGCAGGAAGCGATCGCCCCCTATTTGGCATCGATTAATGCGCGCCGACAGCCCTCGCTGGACACCTAAAGATAACCGGCTCAACATCTACAGTCAGCGAGTTGCCAATTGCTAGAATTTATGCAGCTAGATTTGCAACCTCACCATTCCATCCTTTAGCGTCAGGCTGCACCCTAGGCACCGTTGCTTTTACCCCCATTACCCATGCCTACTATCCCAGTTACGCAGACCTACCCTTATTTGCAGCTCGCTAATTGGATTTTTCGCCCGCTGGAGTACATGGAAACGAACTACCAGCGCTATGGCGATTTCTTCTTTGCCCGCTGGGGACTCTTCGAGTGGATTTTTGTTAATCATCCCCAAGCCCTCAAAACCATTTTGAGTCAAGACACCGGCGACCTTATCAGCTCTCCCGGTGATGCTAATGAGGTGCTCAAGCCGCTGTTAGGAGACAACTCTGTGATCATGCTCAACGGCGATCAGCATCGTCAGCGCCGCAAGCTGATTATGCCGCCGTTTCACGGTGAGCGGCTCAAGGTTTATGCTGACATGATCCGGGAAATCACCCTGGAGGCGATGAATGCATTACAGCCGGGGCAAGCTTTTCAAGCTCGCAAGCTGACGCAAAAAATTACGATGCGCGTCATTTTACAGGCGGTGTTTGGCTTACATGAGGGCGATCGCTACGAGCGGCTAGAACGACTGTTGGCAGAGCGGCTAGATATGGTAAGTAAGCCCTTGGCGTCAACAGTCGTGTTCTTTCCCATTTTGCGCAAAGACTATGGCAACTGGAGTCCTGGGGCTAAGATTGCCCGGCTCTCCCAAGAGATTGACGATCTGTTGTATGCCGAAATTCGCGAACGGCGAACGACAGTAGATGCTAGCTGCAGTGATGTGCTGTCGCTGCTGATCATGGCGCAGGATGAAGCAGGCAAAGGCCTTTCGGATAGCGAGCTGCATGATGAACTCATGACCTTGCTTGTGGCCGGCCATGAGACCACCGCTACCGCGATCGCTTGGGGGCTGTATTGGGCACATCATCATCCTGAGGTCTTACAGCAAATGCTGACCGAAATTGAGGCCCACGCCGCTGCGGATGATGCGACGGCATTGACTAAGCTGCCGTACCTGGGCGCAGTGTGCAATGAGACGTTGCGGATTTACCCCGTAGCCATGCTGACTTTTCCACGGGTGGCGCATCAGCCCCTTGAGCTGATGGGATATCCCATCACACCGGGGACGATGCTGGTCGGCAGCATTTACTTGCTGCACCATCGCGAAGACTTATATCCCCGCTCCTATGAGTTTCGTCCCGAGCGGTTCTTAGAACGGCAGTATTCGGCCTATGAGTTTATGCCCTTTGGGGCCGGAGCGCGCCGATGTGTGGGCTATGCCCTCGCCATGTACGAGCTCAAAATCGTTTTGGGAACGCTATTGACCCACTATAATTTCTCACTGGCTAGCGATCGCCCCGCGCAGCCTGAGCGGCGTGGCGTCACCTTGGGCATGAAAGGAGGGGTAGAAATGGTTTACCAAGGCACACGGTCTATCGCCGTACCTACACCAGCTTAGATGGCCTCAGCCTTAAAGGCAGCTTATGTCCGGTACGGTTCGGGCGCTCGGATTAAGAGCCCGGTGATAACCTTCTCCCATCGGAAAACGCGCTTAGCAGTGTGAACTGCCAAGCGCGTGAGTATCCATCCAAGACAGTGTCTCGTTATTGAAGTCGCACGACGGAGCGGCGACCATCAATCCCGCAAATCATCGGCGTACATCATTATTGTGGGTCGCATAGGCGTCGTCGCGGGCATCCGTACGGTGTGGTTCACGAACTTCTACGACTTCGCGCTTACGTCCGCCCCCAGCTAAGCCAAACAGACCCAACAGACCAATCAAACCTAACCAACCCCAGTTAGCTTGATCTCCAATCGCATCGGTAGTTTCAGCCGCAGCTTGCTCGGCTCGCTCAGCAGCGTTTTCCGCACTCTGCACGGCCTCTTGAGCATCATTTTCCGCGGCGTTGACTGCATCATTGGCGGCTTCTGAGGCTTGCTGTGCGGCACTTTCAGCACTTTGAGCTGCACTGCCAGCAGCTTCGGCAGCATCCTCAGCAGTACTTTCTACTCCCTGTTCAACGTTTTGGCCAGTTTCTTGTATGCCATCTACTGTCTCTTGTCCAGCATCCTGTAGCGACTGACCAGCATCTTCAAATTCCTGTTCTGCATCCGCATTTTCAGTGCTAGGGCTGTCTTGGGCGATCGCGATTTGACTGACTGGGGCGATCGTGAGACCCACTGCCAACAAAGAAATTCCAGTAATTTTGTGCAATTGATTTTTCATGTTTATTAACTCCTAGTTCAACCAGCAGAGGCAGCAAACCCTGTTATAAAAACCAGACTTTACCCCTTTCACCTTCGCTCCTAAAGTATTTGAAAATGGCCTATTAATTCTTCCCTCAAAGGGGGCAAGTCAGCTCTTCTAGCATGTTCCCAACGGCATATTTTGATAAAAAAGCAGGCCCAACTTGCCTGCTTTTTTATCAAATTCTTAAATTCAAGGAAGATGCTAAGGCAGCCTTGTGACTACGCGGGCGATATCCGTCGATAACGGGCCTGAACCATCAAGTGAATGCCATACGCGAGTAAGCCCAACGCAACAATACCCATTATCCAAGCTCCATAGGGCTGCTGCTGAATAGCTTGTAATGCTCCTTCGGTAGTCTTGGCTTGATTCGGGTTAGCTGTTCTTGCCGCTTGAACAAAGAAATAGCCCACAATAATGGATACGATGCCTTTAGCAATCAGACCAAATCGACCAATGCGAATTGCCCAGGTTTGCTCTGTGGAGCTCATTTCATGAATCTTCAGCTTCTTGCGAAACTTAATTTTGACGCCGCGATAAATACAGTAAAAACCATAGGCAGCTGAAGCAGCGCCAACTAAACCGACTAACCATTGACCAAACGGCTGAGCTAAAAGACTCGCCGTTTGTTGGCTACTAGAACTACCGCTGCCGGAGGAAGCAGACCCACTACCAAAAACAATACGAAAAGCCGCAAATGCCAAGGCCCCATAGATGAGTCCGCTAATAGCATAGGAAAGGCGTCGAGCGGCCGCCTGCCAACCGCTCTCATCATGCTCAGGGTCATATATGGCCTGGACAAATCGCCAAACAACATAGCCCACTAACCCTAAGGCAACGATAAATAGCAGCACGTTACCGAAGGGCTGGCTGGCAATTGTCTTGAAGGCTCCCGTAGAGCCGCTGACCTTGCCACCCCAGTTGAAAGCTGCTTGGAAAGCGAGGATGCCCACGAGTGAGTAAACAACGCCTTTAGCGGCATAACCAAACCGAGCAAGACGCTCAATCCATGCCGCTGTTTCATACTGGGTAGAGACTGTTTGTCTTTGTCTTGTAGTCTTCATTTTTCCTCGATGGAGTCACTTGAAAGTTGATAAAAGTTGGATAATTAAAGCCTTAATACCGGCAGCTATGCGGCAACCAGTTCAAACGTTGAAAAAATATTGAACATAGTCAACTGCTCCTGTTGGCTATGCAAAACTCTATGCAAAATCAGTAACCTGATATTTGGCGGGCCAAAGACCGAAAAAATAGAGAGGCTACAGGTTGCTTATTAAGAACACTTCTAACCTGCAGTCAATCGCCTAATCAGCAGCTTTTAGCTACAGCACTTTAGCCAGTACTTCACTCTGTTTTGCACAATTGGCAAATGTATTCGGAATATAATCTCGACAGTGGCTACAGTACCAATGAATTTCGTGATTTCTGATGTGTCGGGTTACAGCAGTCGTGCAATTAAAACACCTTTTCATAGCCACAATCTCACTAAAACGCTCATTCACTTCCAGACTTTGAAAACTTTCCACGTCAAGTTATTGACAGGAGTAGCCCTATCACACTGACCGTAGAAAAATAATAAAAGAACGCTTTTACCCAACAGCCACAATGATCAGCGATCGCCCAAGCACTAATTGGGTGAAAAAGCTTCTAAAAAATACCAATGCCTTCCCCGCAAGTTGAATACCCATGCGTTGATTGACACATTGAATAATCGGGGAGCCAGGTAGAGACCGGCAGCCTCTACCTGAATCGTGTCAACCTTGCGCCCGGCAATACCTACGCCTTAGCAGGAGTGTTAAGTGCCGTATCGCGATCGCCACTTGCATCCAAGGACTGCCCCTCTAAGAAAGAGCGCAGCATCCAAGCCATCTCTTCATGGGCCTCCATTAAACCAGTCAGAAAGTCAGAAGTGCCTTCATCATGGAATTGCTCAGCAGTAGCATCAACAGCCTCGCGGAGGTTGCGAATAATCTGTTCGTGATCAGTGACGAGTCGAGCCACCATCTCGTTGGCACTGGGGAGATCACCGGGATGCTCGCGGAGCGAAGTATGCTTGAGGAACCCCTCAGCTGTGCCCAAAGGGTAGCCGCCCAGTGTCCGAGCCCGCTCAGCGATCGCATCGATGCTTTCCGTCATGGCTTCGTACTGCTCTTCCCAGAGCTCATGCAAAGTCCGAAACTGCGGGCCAATAACATCCCAATGATACTTTTTAGTTTTGATTAGCAGGAGGTAGGTATCTGCCAAACATTTGTTGAGGATATCGACAACGCCTTGGCGTTGCTCATCAGAAAGACCAATATTAATTGCCATTGGGGTTACTTGAGTTCTGGAGTATTAACACCTTAGTTATACGCAGTTCCCCATGGCGACTCATCTATCCCCTGAAATAACTCCGCACTTTTCTTTACCTAACTTTTGACTTATGTCAATGACCAAATCAACCATCGGCCAGATATGCAATCAGCAGCGTAAATCTATAATTGGAAAAATTTAAGCGATTTAAGGATTTATAAATGAGTAGTTCTTCTCCATTAACTGGCCCAGTCTTGGTTGATTGTGCCAAGGCCAATGCTTCTGAAGGAGTCGCGATCGCGGCTGACCGCTGCGGCTATGGCGAAGACACTGCAGCCTTTCAAACCGCGTTGAAAAAGGCGTGCAGCGAGATGGCCGTTGACATTGACGATTTAAACGATTTGGTCACCGACCAGCAGCAGGTGGAGTTGCAGGGTGGCATGTCAGTCGCTCCAGATACTTACGCTGATTTGTAAAAGCCAGCGTTCACCATTGCTGACTCGGCAACGATCTCGGCTGCCCCGTGGGGATGGCCGAGATTTTGTTTGGTTGATAGGTTAGCCAGCCTGTCAATCCGGTTCGCGCTTAAGAAATGCTAAAGAATCGCTTGAACCAGTTAACGGCTAGCCACTTTTTTTCCTACCTACGGTTAGCAATGTCCTGCCCATCATCTTATTAAATGAGACGGGAAATCACCTTTCAGTCTTTCGTTATTAAAAACATAAACTACGCATTCAGAAGATTCCTTGCGCCGTATCTAGTAGCCATAGCTGACATTAGTCGTTGTCACGATTTTCATCAAAAGTTTGCTTAAGATAAGTGTTTCGATAGACCCCAATCTCTGCATTTTTCGATCACAATAGAGCTATCCAATATTTCGATGATTTTCCTCTCAGTCTCAAATCACCGTTCGGTACATTTGCCCTACATCAGGCTCAGTATTTAGACACGTCACTCACCAGGAGAAAACCATGAACCAGTCCTTATTCTTGTCAACCCTTGTCGGACTTATTGGTATTGGTGCGGTCTTGGGTTCTGCTCCATCCTCCCAAGCCCTCTGCGTTGACGATGGCACCCTCAGCTTAGAGCGCGACACGGCCCCGAATGACAACTCTTTTGTCAATTCGAGCCCGGCCAGTTCTGAGTCTAGTTTCAAGCTGGAGCTAGATTTGGACCAAGATTTAGATATTTTCTCAAACGATTCTGAAGAGATGGAGGAGACGGTCGACGCAGCGACTACCGATGCTGACACAACCGCAGCAGCGGCGGCAGACACCGATGCTGATACAGCACCTACCGTCGCCGACTTGGAAGAGGGCAACGGCTCGGCTGCCGACCTCGACACCCTTGAGGCTGGCGGACAGCCGTCAATTTCCCGTGAAGAATATCTCGAGGCCCGGGCCAGCGAAATCAACAACTGTCCATGATGATCCGCGTCTCACAGGTAAGGTTTTGCCAGTCAGGCATTGCCAGAAATTTAGGGGGCGGTTAGTCTTTGAGCAATTTACCGACGAGCATCGCCACTAAAACCGTCAGATAGATTTGCCCTGAAAGCCCTAGGGCTAGGGAAAGTGATCGCGCCAGTGGCAGTCCTGGCGTGATATCGCCATAGCCAATGGTAGATAGGGTCACTAGGCTGTAATACAGCATGGCCGAGAGTAGATCATCTTGTGCCAGCGGTTCACCGCCGGATAAAAACATGCCGGGATGGGCCACTTCTAGCAGTGAGCCTAGGATCGCCCCAGTCAGCCCAATCATCAAGTAGCCAGAAATTGCGCCGCAAATGGTGTTGAGGGTGACGATTTTGTGTTGGACGATCGCCAGAATGATGGCAACGGTGACAATCGCCATAAAGATGCTGTAAAGCCCTAGGACGAGGATAGACAGGATGGGGCGATCGCCTGGAGACAGAGAAGCAATCCAATCCAAAGACAAGGTGATCGAGCCGATAAAAATCAGCTGACGAATGACTTGACGCTCATCACTGGCCGCTAAAATACCGGACACAACCACAAGCGTTAGCAATATGTTGGTGAAGTAATTGGTAAACTCGACGCTGGATAGTACAGGGTTGAGCAATATCAGCAAAAACAGCGCAGCCAGAATCCAGACAAACTTGGTGTCTGAACGCTGAAATGCTAACAGTTTGGATGCAACCGGTTGGATTAATCGCTTCAGCGGCATGCCTATCAGCCGTGGCTAGCTCCAGTCATATTCCATGTCAGCATCGCCGAGCACATCTCGAATGGTTTCTTTGATTGTGCGTAATTCTTCAAACGTCACTTTGTTGTCAGAGTGAATGAATTGGCGTACCGATTGAATTTCGGCTTCAGATACTTTGCCGTCAGCGAGGGCATCTTTCACCATCTGTCGCAGCTTTTCTAAGTGGGCTTCTTCTTCGGGGGTGAGCTCGCGCTGTCCAGAACGTTCGATATCCATGGGTAAAAGTCTCCTTCGGCTAGGGGTTTTCGGAATTTGTACCTTCGTCATACCATCAAACGCGATCGTTCAACTCTATCTCAGTAAGCTTGCCGATACCAGTTAACCAACTCTAAGAAAATAAGCGAGTTTATCGCCACTCAGCTATTATTTTTTCGGACCAAAGGATCGGAAAAATTCCGCTTCTTCGCGATCGCGTTTCACTTTGAGCTGTCGTAAACCTTCCCAGCTCCACCCGGTCAAAAAGCCCCCGACCCCACCAGCCAGCACATAGTACCGCCCTAGGGCTTGGTAGGGGCGGCTCGTAAAAGGAGGGGCGGCCAGCTCGAACAAGATGATGCCGATACCGATACCCACGGCGGTGTTGATGAGTCCAGTAAAAAACATTCTGCGCCAATTCATCGCTTACTCTCCTAGGCAGGATTTTCGCCTTCTTGGAAGGGGGTCGGCGTTGGTGACTCGACATCGCTGTGGGTACCAGTGCCGTTGGGCGTGATCATCGTCGACTCATCCGGCAGCGGACCGACACCGTTGCCATTGTTGCCATTAGGCGGTGTCGGCGGTTTAGTTCCGAGAAAATGGGCCTCCAAACTTTTGATCACGACATACAGTACCGGCACAATCAGGAAGCTCAGCACGGTAGCCACTAACAGTCCTCCAAACAGGGCCGTACCAATGGCCCATCGGGAAGCAGAACCCGCACCGGTGGCAATCACCAACGGGAAAAAGCCCACCAGGGACGAGATGGCCGTCATCAAAATCGGACGAAAGCGCTCTTCCGCTGCTCGCTGGGCAGATTGCACGATCGTCAGGCCCAGTTCCCGCGACTGGTTGGCAAATTCCACAATCAAAATGGCGTTTTTACTCGCTAGTCCGATCAGCATAACCAGCGCCACCTGAACATAAACGTCGTTATTGAGCCCACGCACGGCAATAAAGGAGAGCGCTCCCAACATCGCCAACGGCACCGTCAGCAAAATGATGATTGGATCAACATAGCTTTCGTACTGGGCGGCTAGGGTTAAGAACACCATGATGATGCCGAACAGAAAGACCAGAGCACCTAGGCTACCGGCAGCGATTTGTTCTTTAGCGAGGCCAATCCAGTCGGCGGCTAACCCTTGCTGGGGTACCTCGTCCAGGGCTTCTTCCATAGCCGCGATCGCCTGGCTGCTGGAGTAGCCGTCGGCCTCACTCATTTGAAACTTGATGGAGCGGTAGCCGTTGTAATGGGTAATGATTTGCGGACCAATGATCGGTGTGACGGTCGCCAGCTTACTCATGGGCACCATTTGTCCCGCACGCGATCGCACGTATAGCGACTGCAAATCTTCCGGTGAGTTGCGGTAGTCCCCTTGGGCCTGCGCGTATACCTTGTAGCTACGAGTTCCCAACACAAAGTCATTGATATAAGTCGAACCCACCGAGGCCCCAATCGTCTGCAACGCTTGCTGAAAATCAATATTCAGGGCTTCTAACTGATTCCGGTCAATCTCAATTTCTAACTGAGGGGTGCCAGCGGTGAACTGGGTATAAGCGTTACCAATGGCTGGCTTTTCATTGGCCACCGCTAAAATCTCATTCGCGCCCGCGAGGAAATCATCAATGGTGTAGCTGCCACCAGTGCGATCTTGCAGCTGTAGCTCAGATTCGCCCGTGGCACTAAAGCCAGGAATCGGCGGCGGGTTAAAGGCAGCAATGCGAGCCTCCTGATTTTGCGCAAATTTTTGGTTGATTCGCCGTAGAACGCCCCCCACTGAATGCTCCCGCGTAGTGCGCTCATCCCAGGGGGTAAGCTTGGCAAAAAACAGACCTTGGTTAGGACCAGCCCCCTCCAAACCAGCGCCACTAGTTACGAAGTAAGACTCAATTTCCGGCACCTCTTTGAGGGTATCAACCACGTAATCGAGGGCTCTATCGGTATAGCTAACCGACACCCCGTCTGGGGCCTGCACAATACCAATAACAACGCCCTGATCCTCAGAGGGGACAAAGCCCCCCGGCACCGAGGTAAACATGTAGTAGGTGGCAAAGAGGCCGACGACAAACAGCCCCATGATGATGTAGCGGATCCGAATGAAGTAGGCCACCGCATCTTTGTACTTAGCCGAAATCCAGGCCAGAGCTTGGTTGAATTTGTTGAAGAACCACCGTAGCGGTCCTCCTGACTGCTCAGCCGCTGCCGCTTCGCTTTGCGATCGCAACAAAATTGCCGACATGGAAGGACTGAAGCTCAAAGCGTTGAACGTAGAGACCACCACGGAAAAGGCAATGATCAGAGCAAACTGCTGATACAACTGACCCGTCGTTCCCGGAAAAAACGCCACGGGAATAAAGACCGCCATCAACACCAACGAGGTCGAAACGATCGCTCCCCCAATCTCGTCCATCACGCTGATAGCGGCCTGCTTCGGCGGCAACCCTTCATCGGCAATCTTGGTGGTAATCGCCTCCACGATGACGATCGCATCATCCACCACCAGCCCCGTCGCCAAAATCAGACCAAACTAGGTCAAACTGTTGAGGGAAAAGCCAAACACAAAGGCAAAACCCAGGGCACCAATTAGCGAAACCGGAATTGCCACCGCTGGGATTACCGTTGTTCGCCAGTCTTGCAAAAAGATAAAGATGACCAAAATCACCAGCCCAATCGCCTGGAGCAGCGTGATAAAGACCTCTTTAATCGACACCTGAATAAATTCTGTGGTGTCATACACCACCGAGGAGGTTAATCCCGGTGGAAAGTTGGCGCTAAGATTGTCAATCTCAGTCTTGATGTTGGCTCCCACATCCAGAGCATTACTACCCGGCAGCTGATAGATGGCAATACCCACCCCTTTTTGGTCATTGACCCGAGCATTGCTCAAATAGTTTTCAGCGCCGAGTTCGGCATAGCCCACATCGCCCAGCCGCACCAGAGTGCCATCAGGCAAGGTTTTGATGACCAGGCTCTCAAACTCAGCGGCATCGGTGAAGCGACCATTAATGCGAATCGGCAGTTCGTAATTTTGCCCCTCTGGCACCGGCTCCTGACCGATAGATCCGGCCCCCACCACGACGTTTTGTGACCGCAGAGCATTGCTCACGTCTAAAATCGTCAGCCCTCGAGCGGCCAGCGCCCGGGGATCAATCCAGAGGCGCATAGCGTTTTGCTTAAGACCAAAAACGCTAACATCCCCCACCCCGGGCACTCGCTTGAGCACGTCCGTGATATTCAGGTCAACATAGTTGCTGATGAAAATTTCATCGTATTCGCCATTTTCGGCGTAGATGCCATAGACCAGCAAAATACTGGTCGAAGAGGCACGGGTCGAGACGCCCAACTGCTGCACTGGGCTGGGCAACTTGGGCAGGGCTTGAGCAACCCGGTTCTGGACATTGACCTGGCTAATGTCTTTATTAGCTCCGGAGGGAAAGTAAACCGAAATACTGCTGGTACCGGCGTAGCTCTGGGAGGTCATGTAATCCATGCCCTCAACGCCAGTAATGTCCCGCTCAAGAATCGTGGTTACCGTGTTTTCGACGGTTTCCACATCGGCTCCGGTGTAGGCCCCGCGCACTTGAATCTGAATCGGTGAAATATCGGGCAAATAGTTGATGGGCAGGAGTGGAATACAAATTCCCCCCACCAAAAGAATCACGATTGTACAAACCGTGGTTAATACAGGACGTTTAATGAAGTTCGTGGCGATGGAAAATAGCGCCATGATGCTCCTCGAAGTCGGGAATGAGTTCTACGATCCAGATTCGGAGGCCGCCCCAGGCTCAACGGGGACGCCATCGCTTAGCTTCAAAATGTTTGACACGGCAATGCGATCGCCGCTTTCCAGTCCAGACATTACTTGATAATCGTCACCCTGGATGTCACCCAGTTCTACAGGAACTAAGTTGACAACGTCTTGGCCATCGGTCTCGGGCGACTCGTTCACCTGATACACAAAGGTTTGACCGCCTACCCGAGCCACCGACGTCACGGGAATCAGCAGTCCCGGCTGGGTATCCCAAATGATTCGAGCTTCCACATACTGACCATCTCGCAGCTTCCCCTCCGGATTGCGAAACTGCGCTTTGGTAAGAATGGTTTGGGCTTGGGTATCCACCGTGGGCGAGACAAAGCTAATGCTACCAGTAGTCAACTGTTGCTTGGTGTTGGGATCAAGCAGTTCCACGGCGAGCCCCGTCCTCAACTGAGGCGAGCGGTTCGACGGCACTTGAATATTCAGCAACAGCGCATCAAGTTGGGTCACCTTAGCCACAGACTGCCCCACCGAGACGTAATCCCCTAGTTTAACTGGCAGATCGTCCATCACACCCGCAATGGGTGTGACCACATCTTTGAACTCTACACTCACCAACGTTGCCTCAGCTTGGGATTCAGCCTGCCGAATGGCCGCTTCCGCCTGCTGCACTTGCACCGCCGCCGCCGCCACGGATTCTTGAGCCGCGGTGACATTATTCCGTGAAGCTTCTTGTTTATTCAGCGCCTCATCCAGGCGGATTTGCCCCAGCGCTCCGGCGTCCACTAACTGCTGGGCCCGCGAAACATTGGTGGTATCTAACTGCAGCGTGGCTTCTGCGGTGTCCAGCTGCGCTCTGGCCACATCCAGCGCTTTGAGGGCATTATCGCGGCTACCTCGGGCCACATCAACGGCGGCCAAACTGCCTTGATACTGTGGCACGGTCTGATCGGGTTTCAAAACCATGATGGACTGGCCCGCTCCAACCGCTTGCCCCGGCTCGACAAAGATTTGCTCAATGCGGCCTTGGATCTCTGGCCGCACCTCTACAATTTGGGCGGCTTCTAAATTGCCTACAAACTCTGTGCTTTCTTGAATTGTGTCGGTCTGTAGCGTCTCAACCTGGACGGGCACGACAGGCGGAGCCGCACTGGCTTCTGGGGTAGGCCGACAACTAGCGCTCAATACGGACAGAGAAATCGCTGCGCCGAGGAAAACTGGAGACCAGCGCTTTGAGTGAATCAGCTTGGTTTTAACCATTGCGATGATTAAGCATCTATCTTAGGAGCCATTTTATGAATGAGATTATACTGGCAACTTTTCAAATTCCCCACGATCGCAGGAAAATCTAAACAACTTACTCAGCTTTCTCCGAACTTAAACTCGGCTTGCCGCTTTCATCATAGGCAGTCGACCGCAGCCCATCAACTTTGGTTGTTTAATTTTTCCGGTTCGCCACCCGGCAGACCGCTTAAGTCAAGCGCGCTAGCGCTTTATTTAACGGTTTCTCAAGAGTTTCCATCATTTACCCACAATGGAAAGATCGCATTGATTTACCCATCATATTTCTGGCAAAACAAATAAATTCAGTCTGCGATCGCGATTTTCTAGGCTGGATCACAGCGGATTTCCAACAAAAATCCATCAGGGTCATAAAAGTAAATGCCTCGTCCCGTCGGTCGACACACCGGACCATGATCAATCGGAATCCCCTGGGCGTACAGTGCCGCTACCGCCTGTTCAAACTGCTCGGGCGCAATATCAAAGGCCAAATGACTAGCTCGGGTAAACTGCTGTGTCGGATCAGCGTTCGGTGGCTGCAGATCAGGTTCTCCAAACAAATCGAGAATCGTGCCATCCGGCAGCCGAAAGTTGGCCACTTTACCTTGAGCGACTAAATCGATCAGCGTTGTCGGGACTTCGGCTCCCTGCAATTCGTAGAGTCCTAGCATCTCACCGTAAAATCGCCGTGAGGCCGCCATATCCTTCACGTTCAAAGCGTAATGATGAACCCGTCGGAGGGTCCCTCGAGGAATTGCTGTAACCGTGACCGGGGCTGACTCCATAGCGACAGGGGGGTAACAGTGTGTGTACCCTATCGCATTTGCCCAGGGACTAACCAATCTGACCGCAAGCTGACCGACCCAGTCTCGGATTGCTTGAAGGGTGGGACAGCAGCATCGCAGGCCACAAACCGCGGATCGTCTATGACACTTTCCTGCCTGAGCATTTAACCCCCTCATGCTGCTCTCTACTCTGATCCAGCGCGCCCCTCAAGCAGCTCTAGGAAAAAATGAATCCTGACTCTTGCCATGGGAGGAATATGGGGTCGCTGATCGCCCACTGCGTCATCTCCACGGGCGCTTCGCAGGGGGGGTGGGTCATCTCAGCCAGGCAGAGATTGGTATATAGCTGGGCGATCGCCTGACGGCCCGGTTTAGTTGCTGACAGATAGCGCATACTGCCTTTGACATAGGGGTAAACTACCTGCCAAAAGAAATTGGGATATTGATACTGCAAATCGGTTGGAGTGCGATATCCCAAAATTTGATTCATGCCATTTTCTTCAAACTCTTGAAAAAGATTAGACAGGTTTTGCAAATAATGAGGAGCACTGAGCTGGCCCAGCAAATCAGCGGCTCGACAGAGCCCCCCGTAGCTCAAGTTATCGTGGTAGCCCGCCTCCTGAGGAATCGGAAACCGCGTAGTTTCGACATAGCGCTGAATAGTTTCGGCATCTAGCCGAGGATGACGCAAATTGAACATTACATATGCTTTACTGCGGTCAACATGGCAGTCAAATAGTGCTGATCCCGTTGCCGTCGAGGGCAGTTTTACTTGGCCGCAATTGCCATCATAAAAGACTAATTCAATTTCACAGTCACGCTCAAAAATTCCTTTAACAAAGCCAATATCTTGGCTCACTAAAGCCAGCATCAAGTGCAGCCAATCGGTCGGCGAAACAGAACCTTCAAATTGCTGTTTTCCTTCAAGTATGAGCTGACCTACCTGAGCAACCTGCAGCGCATGCCGTAGATTATGAAAAGGTGCATCGCCTTGACCAATCGCCATTAACATCGGTGTTGCAAACTCTAAAAACACTTGATCATGGCGAGGAGCAACTTGGCCGAACAGGGCTTGATAGCGATCGCAAATCCAAGCAAGATAATTATTGATTTCGGGCATTTGAAGCTTTCTCAAACTTGTGATATAGACTCGAATACTTCTTAGGTATTCCCGATAGAGTGTCGCCCTATCGTTACTTTTAAGAGCTCGTCGTTCCGGTTTTCTACTTCTGGAGAAAAAGGACTGAAGCATATCCGCAGATAGTGAAAATACAGGGTCGGCAGATGCAATGAACTCAATATACGTAATCTTGCTGATGCAGTGTTCGATTTGAATCAAGAAGTCGTGTGATTTTGATCATTCACATCGGGTTCTCAGTTCACATTAAGGATTTCGGCTACGTGATCGAGTCGGCCTATCGCTCTGGCAGCGAGCCAACAAATGAGGCAATGGCTTTGAGGTATGAATCGTCTTTGGGTTGATAAATACTGACGTGATCGGCCCCCGGAATTAAAAATATCTGCTTGGGCTCGGGTGCCGCGGCGTAAAGATGCTGACTCATGGCTGCCGGCACGACCGAATCAGCCTCACCATGTAGAAACAAAACCGGTACCTGTAAACGGCCAATCCGCCCAAGCGAGTCAAATCGCTCAGTCAAAATCTGCTCAACCGGAAACAGTCGGGTAAAGAGCTTTTGTTGGATCGCATCCGCCATCGACGTGAATGAACTTTGGAGGATCAAAGCGGCGGCATCGGGATGTTGAAGGGCCAAATCAAGGGCGATCGCTCCGCCCAAAGACTCGCCATAGATGACAATGTCTGCTGCCGCAATGCCCTGCTCGTTGATTAGATAATTCCACGCCGCCGCCGCGTCGGCATAGAGCTGTGACTCATGGGGAAAGTCGCCGTCGCTACGGCCATACCCTCGATAGTCAAACATCAAGACGGAAAATCCGAGTTGCCGAAAGGCTGAGGCTCTGGCCAAATAATTGTAGTCGCCCATATTGCGCCCAACGCCGCAGAGATAGAGCACCACCTTATTGGGAGGCACGGTATCGTGGGGCTCGTTGGGCAGTACTACGTAGCTCTGCTCAGTTCGCGGCAGCCACCAAGCATGGAGGCGATCGCTCGACCCCGCAATGGGTATCCACATCGACTGATAATCCAGATGGAAGGCCACATCGCTCGGCAAAAGCGAATGCTCTGCTCGCGGCCGATAAATCAACTGGCGCTGTCGCCCGGCCATCCCGCCTAGCAGGATGCCATACGTGAGCCCGAGCCCCAAACTGACGATCGCCACTGGTGGCCAATACCGAGTAAAGTGCCGTGGTCTCACAGATCCAGATGTCTAACTTTTGCAAAAATATTAGCGGTCATCGATGCTATCGAAATCAGTGCTAGGGTAGCGAGCAATAAAGTTGCTGGGGGAAGGGCATGAAAACACGTGCAGCGATCGCTTGGGAAGCGGGCAAGCCTCTGGAAATCGATGAAATTGACCTAGCAGCTCCTCAGTCCGGGGAGGTCTTGGTTCGCATCACGGCTACGGGCGTCTGCCATACCGATGCTTACACCTTGTCCGGCCAAGATCCAGAGGGCATCTTTCCCGCCATTCTGGGACACGAGGGTGGCGGCATTGTGGAAGCCGTGGGTGGGGGCGTCACCAGCGTCGAACCGGGCGATCACGTCATTCCGCTCTACGTGCCGGAGTGTGGTGAATGTAAATTTTGCCAGTCGGGCAAGACCAATCTGTGTCAAGCGGTGCGGTCAACCCAAGGCCAAGGCTTAATGCCTGATCGCACCACCCGCTTTAGCAAAGATGGCAATCCTATTTACCACTACATGGGCACCAGCACCTTTAGTGAATACACGGTCGTTCCGGAAATTGCCCTCGCCAAAATTAACAAAGCCGCCCCCTTAGACAAAGTCTGTTTACTGGGTTGCGGCATCACCACCGGCATTGGGGCCGTGCTCAACACCGCCAAAGTAGAAGCGGGTGCCACTGTTGTCGTGTTTGGACTGGGAGGAGTCGGGCTCAGCGTGGTACAGGGGGCAGTGATGGCCCAGGCTGGGCGCATCATTGCGGTGGACATCAACCCCGACAAGTTTGAGTTAGCGACTCAATTAGGGGCAACCGATTGTGTGAATCCCAAAGATCATGACGCACCAATTCAGCAAGTGATTGTTGATATGACGGATGGCGGCGCTGACTACAGCTTTGAGTGTGTAGGTAATGTGGAGCTGATGCGCGCTGCGCTGGAGTGCTGTCACAAAGGCTGGGGCGAGTCGACCATCATTGGAGTTGCGGCCGGTGGCAAAGAAATTAGCACCCGGCCGTTTCAGCTTGTGACAGGGCGGGTCTGGCGCGGATCGGCGTTTGGCGGTGTCAAAGGTCGGAGTCAACTACCAGGATTCGTCGATCGCTTCCTAGCAGGCGATATCAAAATTGACCCGCTGATTACCCAAACGATGCCTTTGGAAGAGATCAATACGGCTTTTGACTTGATGCATGCCGGCAAGAGCATTCGCTCTGTGGTGATTTACTAATGGCGCTGCGTCAATCCCTGGTGCCAGGCTGAGATGTTCCTGAGCCGTCACATCAATATTGATCATCTCTAAACACCGGTGAGGTCGCCTGAGACCATGGTGTCGTCGCTCGATAGTAAAAAGCGCGACTGGCTGGTGCAGAGGGTTGTATTTTGCCAGGCGAGGGGCGGCTGGCCCTGATTGATTTTCCTGCGGTCTCTTTGATTTTGGTCTGTCCGCTTCTACTATCGAAACGGTAGGGGTAGCTTTTCCCAACGCTGACTTTCATGCCAATTTGCAAAACGGGCGATCGCCTAGTTCCCTTCGCAGTCGTTGGCTTTAACTTTCATGATGAAGTGGTAGAGGCGATACCGCCATTAGCCAATATTTTTTAGTTTCTGGTTTTTGCCATGAGTGTGCCGACAAATTTGGAAATCACCGCCCACCAGCGCAGCTTTGGCGGCTGGCAAAATGTGTATCGCCATCGGTCTGAGGTCTTAGACTGCGAGATGAACTTTGCGGTTTATCTGCCGCCCCAAGCTGAGTCCCAACCGTGCCCCGTCATTTATTGGCTGAGCGGCTTGACCTGCACCGAGCAAAACTTCATCACCAAAGCCAGCGCCCAGCAGTATGCAGCCCATACCGGCATCATTATTGTTGCCCCAGACACCAGCCCCCGTGGGTGCAATCTGCCGGGGGAAGAGGACAGCTATGATTTGGGCACGGGAGCAGGATTTTACCTCAATGCCACGGAAGCACCCTGGGCTCAGCATTACCGCATGTATGACTACGTTGTCGCTGAGCTGCCGGGAGCGATCGCAGCTAATTTTCCCATCCGGGCCGGATATCAGAGCATCATGGGTCACTCAATGGGCGGGTATGGCGCCCTGATGATTGCCCTGCGCAATCCAGGACAATTTAAGAGCGTATCAGCGTTTGCACCCATTGTGGCCCCGGCTGAGGTGCCCTGGGGACAAAAGGCATTTAGTCGTTACTTGGGCTCCAATCGCGATGACTGGTTAGCCTATGATCCAACCTATTTGGTGCAGCGAGCGTCGGAACGGTTGCCGATTTTGATTGATCAGGGTGAGGCCGATTCCTTTTTGACCGAGCAGTTACAACCAGAGAAATTGGTCGCGGCCTGCCAAGCGGTCAATTATCCCCTGACCTTGCGCCGGCAGCCGGGTTACGACCACAGCTACTATTTCATCGCAACATTCATAGGAGAGCACATAGCCCACCATGCCCAGGCCTTGGCCTAAAAACCCGTTGAAGACCGGTGTGTCTGTTCCTGAGTGCTTCCTCCCAGGGTACCGGCGATCGCTGCTAGTCTAATTTGTTTGCCGGGTGGCGATCGCCATGCCCCTTTAACCGACACGACAGATGTGAAAATTTGCGTTGAAGTCTGCTTTAAGCGGTAATCAGTGGGTTAGCTTTCAGGCAGATCAGCCAGCGACGGCATTAATGCATTTGACAAAAAATGGTTGATCTGTCAGCTTAACTTCCTGATGTCTTACCTTAAGGGGGAGACTCACCATACTTACATCCTTCATACCTTTTTAGCCATATTGGCTTGCCATCATGCTAGACGCACTCATCGTCATATCGTTTTTAATTGCCGGTGCCGGCATCGGTTTTTATGCCCCGGAGCTGTTGCCCGCCGGCACGCTGAGCCAAGTCAGCAGCCTCGAGGGCCTGAGCTCTGTCACCGCTGGGTTTGGTGCCTTGTTTGGCATCGGCATCGGCCTGGCAATGCAGACCAGCTATCGCCGCCTCGAACGTCAGGTTCGCGAATTGCCCCCAGAGCGGCTGCTCAGCCGAGCAGTGGGGTTGGTGATTGGTCTACTCATCGCCAACTTAATGCTGGCCCCGCTGTTCTTGCTGCCCATTCCTAAGGAGTTTGGCTTTATCAAGCCGCTGTTGGCCGTTATGGGTAGCGTCATCTTTGCCGTGTCGGGCATGAATTTGGCCGATACCCACGGGCGATCGCTCCTACGACTGATCAACCCCGGCACCATGGAATCAACCCTCGTTGCCGAGGGCACGCTCAAGCCCGCGAAAACTAAACTTTTGGACACGAGCTGCATCATTGATGGTCGAGTCGAAGGGCTGCTGCAAACGAGCTTTTTAGAAGGTCAAATATTAGTGCCGCAGTTCGTTTTGCAAGAGCTGCAGCAGGTTGCCGATGCCTCCAACGATCAAAAGCGCGTTCGAGGCCGCCGGGGGCTAGATGTCCTCAACCGCATTCGGGAAACCTACGCCAACCGGGTGGTCATCTCGTCGATTGACTATGACGAAATCCCCACCGTAGATGCCAAATTAGTGCGGTTAGCCCAAGAGCTTAATGCGATGCTGCTGACCAACGACTTTAACCTCAACAAGGTCGCCAGCTTTCAAGAGGTCGAAGTGCTCAACATCAACGAACTGTCCCAGGCGATTCGACCGAACTTTCTGCCAGGCGACGGCATGGGCCTGAGAATTCTCAAGGAAGGGAAAGAGCCCCAGCAGGGGGTCGGCTATCTTAACGATGGCACCATGGTTGTAGTCGAGGAGGGACGCGACTACATTGGCGATGAGATTGATGTCGTTGTGACCGGCTCTCTGCAAACGTCCGCTGGGCGCATGATTTTTGCTCGCCCCAAGGACTCAGTCCTGGCATCGTAATTCCCCGTCATTGAGGTGGATATGTGCCGCCGTCTTAAGACTGGTTTTGAGTGTTTTCATTGGGTCAACCTTGGCGACGGCTTCTTCAAGATTGGCCATGGTGAGACAGCGCCATTTTTAGGATTTACGGATAGACTTAACCATAATTCTGAGGCGGGAGTGGTCAATCAACTGTTATGGCGACAGGGTTGGCGGCATCAACTGATCTAGCGAGTGACAGGAGGCAACGACAGTAGTGCGTAGGCAACTGGTGGACGAGCTCAGGGTGTTAGGGCTGCGGCCCAATGCTAGCTTTGATGATGTCAAAGCATCCTATCGGCGCTTAGCGAGGCGCTACCATCCCGATATGAATCCGGGCGACCAAGAGGCTGAAAATAAGTTCATTCGCATTACGCAGGCTTATCAGGTCCTGGTCGAGGCAATGCCGACAGCAGTTCCTGACACGCAGCCAAAGGCCACATCCGAGGCCGCTCCTGCCCGCCCCAAAGTGACGGTCAAACGCCGAGCGGCAACGACGGTGACGGTGCAGGTCAACCCTAACCTGACGCCAGAAGAGCAAACCTTGAAGCAAAAAGGCTTTGATCAGCTACAGGGACTCTTTCAGGCGCAAAAATTTCCCCGAGCGATCGCCCTGGTCGACGGTCTCGCCCAGCGCCTAACTGACGATGCTGAAATCATTCAGTGGCAGGCGATCGCCTACCAGCGCTGGGGGCGTTACTTAATCCGCCATGGTTATTACGACAACGCCCGGCGGGCCCTCAAAAAAGCTCTGCGACTCGATACCCACAACAAAGTGCTCTGGCAGGAGGTCAATCGAGACTTTCAACGCATCGAGCACGAACTCCAGAAGAAATCGACCCCCGCTTCTCTGTCCTCCTAAGTTCTCGGTGTCGAGCAATCCAACGGTTGCCAGAACAGTCGGAAGACTGGCGGCTAACCGACTGCCGTTAACCAAAGCGCCGAGACAGTGAGCCATAGCATTTCAGACAGAGACTCCCGCTCAGCCATGAAATCTGTCCTCAGGCTGATTAGTTTGAACATTGCTCCCCGCAGAACTCATGTAAGGTAGTGGGGACGCGTTTTATCAGATTGCATGGTGAATGCACTTTCCGGATTGAGCTTTGTAAGCAGTTTGACTGCGGTGCCGCCGACTTGGGGAGCATGGCCTCGCCTATTAGCGGAGGCCTCAGAGGCAGACATTGAGCCCCTGGTGTTAGGAGGGGTGCTACTTAGCTTAATCACGGTTTATCTAGCCGCAAAACTTGGCGGCGAGCTCTGTGCCCGGATCAACCTACCACCAGTCCTAGGTGAGCTGATTGGCGGTGTCGTTGTCGGCGTCTCTGCTCTCCATCTCATCGTTTTTCCCGAAGGAGCCGGTGAGACCGGTTCAATCCTCATGCGCTTGATCGAGGGTACAAGCGATTTGGGAGCTGAGGGGATTCGCTCAGTTTTCCAAGGGGAAAGTGAAGTCATCTCGATCTTGGCTGAGCTAGGGGTCATCATCCTACTGTTTGAAATTGGTCTGGAATCTGATCTCAAAGAGCTGATTCGGGTAGGTCCACAAGCGGCAGCGGTCGCGATCGTCGGCGTGGTTGTCCCCTTTGCCCTAGGGACGGCTGGACTTATTTTCTTCTTTGACATCGCCACCGTGCCCGCCGTGTTTGCTGGGGCTGCACTCACGGCAACCAGTATTGGCATCACGGCTAAGGTTTTAGCGGAACTGCAAAAGCTCAGCTCTAAAGAAGGTCAAATCATCATCGGAGCTGCGGTATTAGACGACGTGCTCGGCATTATCGTCTTAGCCGTAGTGGCCAGTTTGGCAAAAACGGGAGAGATTGAAGTCAAAAACGTTGCCATTCTCATTGTGAGTGCAGCTGCGTTCTTGATTGGCTCCATTTTCCTAGGGCGCTTGCTAAGTCCTTTGTTTGTAGGTCTGGTTAATCAAATGAAGACCCGAGGTGAGCTCATCATCAGCTCCCTCGTATTTGCCTTCTTACTGTCCTACGTAGCCGCAGCCATTCAACTCGAAGCCATCTTGGGGGCTTTTGCCGCGGGCCTCATCTTGGCTGAGACCTCTAAACACAAAGAACTGGAAGAACAAATCGTCCCAATTTCTGACATGTTGGTGCCGGTTTTCTTTGTGACTGTGGGAGCTCGGACTGATGTCAGTGTCCTCAATCCTTTAGATCCCGCTAACCGCGAAGGCCTGATCATTGCGTCATTTATGGTAGTCATTGCCATCATTGGTAAGGTCGTGGCTGGCTTTGCCGTATTTGGTCAACCCAGTATCAATCGACTAGCGATCGGGATCGGTATGATTCCCCGGGGTGAGGTGGGGTTGGTTTTTGCGGGCGTAGGCTCAGCCAGTGGAGCCCTATCGGAATCGTTGGAAGCTGCCATTATCGTGATGGTGATTTTGACTACTTTTGTCGCGCCACCGCTGCTGCGCTTAGTGTTTGACGATTCTTCTGGTGAGCCGCCCAAAGAGGAGGTTAAAGTTACGGCAACCTCTTCAGAGGAACAAGCATCAGCTTCTTAAGGACCTCTCCAAATCGACGCTTAAGGGCTGGTCTCGGCCTTCCCCAAGCCTTTGCGGGTATCCGTTCAAGTCATCCCGTAGCGTTCGGTTTAGTGCATACCCAAAAGTTCGCAACGTCGCAATGTGCTTCAGTCAGCCACCGACCATTAACCAGCCCAACCAGCCCCAGGTGTGCATCTGTAGCATAGGCAGATGCCTCAGGGGAATCTTTCACTCAGAAGTCTGGACTTTAGTGCTGGCTCAATCTCCCTATCGCAATCGAGGCTGGGGCTTTGATTTCCGAGCGAGTTAGTCCGTCAAAGAATCAGCTTGATTCACAAAGTACGGTAAACGTGTCTCTTGATGGGGCCAATTTCGTCGAATAAATCTCACCAACCAAGGCATCGAGATGGCTAGCAGTAAGCTACCCAACCAGATACTGGACCGTAGCGTTTCTACCGAAGAAGCTGATGTCTGATCGTTCATCCTGCTGAGTAGGTCAAGTCCGGCTGCGATCGCATTGTTACCGCTATGCACCGCAATCACGACCCACAGGCTCTGGGTGCGGAGATACAACAGTGCCATGACCAGCCCAAATATGGTCAGCCCGATGACGTTGCCGTGCAGTAATCCGAAGGCCAGAGAGGAAAGCAGAACGGCGAGGGGTGGATTCCAGCGGGCACTCAAGCGATGTAGCAGAAACCCACGAAATAAGAACTCTTCTAGGAAGGGGGCCGCAATCACCAAGATGATTGCCATCAAGAGGTTATACAGATTGGTGAAAGCAGTTTCCCCAGGACCGAGAAAAATGGACTGTTCCAGGGTTTCGCCAACAAACTGAGGAAACCAATAGGACAGGAGGGCGTAGGAGACTTGAAAAGCCCCAAGCGAAAACATGAAGAGCAGGAGCCACAGCCCTACGAGCGATCGCCCGCGAGATTGGATGGGCCAAGTGCCAAATATTTGCTGGATGTCAATACCTTGACGGCTATATTGCCAACCCACCCACAGGCTACTGATGCCAAACACCGCAAGATAAAAAAGCGGTGTGAGAATGGGGTCACCGATGACCGCAAAAGAAGTGCGGGTAGCGATCGCCGCCATCAAAATCAGCACCAAACCTAGCCAAATCCCAACCACCACCGCCAGTAGCTGCCGAATTTTCGGCGTTGCAAATAAGCGCTGTTCGTTAGACTGGACCATGATTTTCGGTGTTGACAATAGATGAAATCATCTTTCATTGTCTGGCTACTGGGACCATCCTTCAACTATGACTAATCTGGGCAGCGAGTCGCAGTCAGGTACGAGCGCTCTACAGCCGCCGGATCATTTGCGGCTAAGCCCCTCTCTGCATCTTTAGCCCGATCTCTTGCTATCCTCTGCGATATCTAGGGCCAATACCAGTTCTCTAGATCAAAGTTACACCTATCAAATCCATCCCTCCCTTGAACAGGGGCAGTTCTGTACATATGGGCTTGGCCCCTTTCCAAGGGGTCAGCAATGGCGGAGAATCTTCGATCTATAGTGCTATTTTGCAGAATTGGGATCACCACCGATGACTATAAATCAACCAATATCGTTAAAGCTTGTCCCGTAGAGTAGGGAGAGTGAAAATGTTTTCTTTTCTAGCCGCTTTCTCTATTTGGGCAAACTAAAAAGACTGCATCGGAGGCCCCCTAACCGGGCCGACGAACCTGCTCACGTAGATTAGACATTTCGTGCCAATGACTAGCAGCTTTCGCCTAAGGGTTTGATATCAAACCCTTAATTGCCTCCAATAGCCATCACGCTCACTGCTGTGATGTGGCGATAAAAAACGGCAACATCAGGCTAATTTGATCAGTGGCTGCAACTGCTGGCTGGGCACAGCGGGATGATCAGTCCGGTCACCAGCCAGATTTACCCATAGCCCCGACACCGACAGCACGCTTAGGGACTGCCAGCGACAACCTTGTCGGCAGCCCATGACTCAACGCCAGGACAGCAACTATGGTCAGCTCTACCAGCAATTTCATCGATTGGTCTCAGCTCGTATCTGAGCTAGATTTTGCCATCATCGCCGAAATGAACTCGCCCCTGCTAGAGCCACCGACCCAGCCGGTTACATCCTTTGCTGATTTGCTCGCCCCCCTCGGTCGAGACACCTGCCATGAGTCGGTTCATCAAATCGAGCTGCAGCTGCAAATCGTGATGCAAACCCTGGCCATGCTAGAAAGCCAGACCTTTGATGGCATCTTACATGTGCTGTTGCAGACCTTTGCCCTCAAGGTCGGGGAACTGCTCAACGCCGATCGCACCACAGTTTTTCTGGTAGATCAGGCTCGTCAAGAACTTTGGTCTACGGTGGCAGAGTCCGAATACTCGCCCACCAGCTTTGAAATTCGTCTGCCGCTGCATCAGGGGATCGCTGGAGAAGTGGTCCAGACAAAAACCGTGCTCAATGTCCCGTTTGATTTCTATGATGATCGTCGTTCAGCAGCAGCCAAAAAGCTCGAGGCCCAAACTGGCTACCGCACCTACACTCTGATGGCCCTGCCCGTTATGAGCCGTCAGGGCGAGGTCCTGGCTGTTATCGAAGTGTTGAATAAGCAAACATCCACTGCGATCGCCTCAGTGCCACTAATCCATCGCATCGATTTGCGCGGCTTTACCAACGAAGATGAGGCCGTCTTCGCCAGTTTTCAGACGGTTTTTCGGCTAATTCTAGAAAGTTCCCAAGCGTTTTATCAGGCTGCCCAACGACAAAAATCAGCCACCCTCTTAGTCAAAGCCACCCAGGCCCTCAACTACAGCGGTTCGTCATTACAGGAAACCGTAGAGCGCGTTAACAAAGAAGCTCAACACTTAATAGATGCTGACCATAGCGCCATTTGGCTATTTGATGCCGCCCAACAGGAGCTATGGACTCGGCTCGATGTACCAGGGGGCTGGCGCGAGGTGAGATCGCCCCTGGGCCAGGGCTACATTGGCCAAGTAGCTAAAACCGGGGCGATCATCAACCTGCCCTGTGACATTTATGAACGGGCAGACTCCCACCTAATCCGCGACGCTGATCGCCAGAGCCATTACCGGACGTTTAGTTTGCTTTGTATCCCAATGTTTGACACAGCAGGTCGGTTAATTGCCGTAACTCAGCTATTTAACAAATACCGTTCGGGCACTTCCCCCATTGCGGTCCGGCCTGATCAGCCGTACTCAAAAGTACCCACCTGTTTTCAGACCAGCTTTACCGATGAGGACGAGTTTTTCATGCTGGCCTTTAATATCCATGCGGGAGCCGCGATCGAGCGCGCCCTGGAGCACGAAAGGCTCCTGGCCGAAATCACTCACCTCCGGGCAGAAAACGATCGCCTGAAACCCCAGTCTGAATAATCTACGAGGACAACTTTGCCACTTGCTGGGGCCCTTTCATGCAGTTCATAGAAGGCCCCTACCCACCAACACTTGCTTCTAATCGGCAGCAGCGGTTACACCAGCAGCTTCAAACTGGGCGACATATTGGCCATACCCCTGCGCCTCTAGCTCTGACAGCGGCACAAACCGCATAGCGGCAGAGTTCATGCAGTAGCGCAAACCAGTAGGCGCTGGGCCGTCTTCAAACACATGCCCTAAGTGGGAGTCAGCATGGCGGCTGCGCACTTCTGTCCGCACTAAAAACAGCGTTCGATCTTCGACTTCAACAATATTGCTCGATTCTAAAGGCTGCGAAAAAGAGGGCCATCCAGTTCCCGAAGCATACTTATCTAACGACGAAAACAGCGGCTCACCGGAGACAACATCAACGTAAATACCGGGTTCCTTGTTGTCCCAGTAGGCATTTCTAAAGGGACGCTCGGTGGCATCTTCTTGGGTGACGGCATACTGTTCCGCCGTTAGCGTCGTGCGGAGTTCAGCGTCACTGGGTTTCTCAAACGTGGAAAACGAATTCTCCACTGCGTCATCGGTCTGAGCCGTCATGTCGACCTGGGCCGTAGTTGTGTGCGTGGGTGCCGGTGCCGCAGTGCTGCTGCGGCTGCCCCATAATTGAAAGCAGAGCAGTGCGCCCCCGAGTACAGTCCCAATCACGGCGAACCAGTATTGTCGCTTCATCATTTCCTCGATAAGTTCTCAAAAAACAGGTCTACAAATCAGACCTTAATGTTGCCAAATTAAATCGCGCTGAGTTCCTGTTGAGCGTTGTCAAACCCATGAATTTGCCTAACAGAAACACGCCCTATGATTAAATTAGCGACCTTTAGCCGCCGCGATCGCCGCCTTATCACTAACACGACAGGCGGATAACCGGACCGCGCCGACCGCTTCACCGCCATTTTTATGACCCTCAGGACCGGCATTCACCTCAGCTATCGCCAGCTTCTCAGGTCACTCTTAAATACAGTCGATATGCTGATAAAGGTTTCAGAAAGATAAGTTGATGATGCAGGTTGCCTCTCCCATAGTGAAAGACCTAGTGCTACTTGGTGGTGGCCACACCCACGCGATCGTGCTGCGCCAATTTGGTATGCATCCACTGGTCGGGGTCCGGCTCACACTGATCACCAACCTCGTCGACACGCCCTATTCCGGCATGTTGCCCTGCCACATCTCCGGTCTCTACGGCTTTGATGAATCTCACATTGACCTGCGCCCCCTCAGTCGTTTTGCCGGCTGTCAGTTATTGATGGATCGGGCCGTGGCCATCGACGCCGCCAATCAACAGGTGCTTTGCGCTGATCACCCCCCGGTGGCCTTTGATGTGCTCTCTATCGATACGGGCAGCACTCCAGCAACCTTGGCGGTTCCAGGAGCACAAGACTATGCAATTCCGGCTAAGCCGGTGCCTGATTTGCTGCGGGCTTGGGACGAGTTTTTGGCGGCCATCCCCCAGCGACCCCATGACCCGATTTCCCTTGCGGTTGTTGGCGGGGGGGTAGGTGGGGTTGAGCTTACCCTCAATATGCAGGTGCGGCTGTGGCAGCTACTGGAGGATCTAGGGCGATCGCGCGAAGACCTGACAATTCACCTATTCCACCGGGGAGAGGAGATTGCCAATGGCCGCAACCGCAGCACTCGCCAGCGCCTCCATCGACGGTTTATAGAGCGCGGTATCCGACTGCATCTCCAGGAGTCAGTTTGCGAAATTGAGCTGGCCGACAACCAGCAGCGGCGGGTTCGCTGTGAGTCAGGTCTTACAGCTCTGTGCGATCGCGTTTTTTGGGTGACTAATGCCGCTGCTCCCGGTTGGATTCAAGGCTCTGGCTTAGCTACCGATGACGCGGGCTTTCTCTTAGTTGAAGACACGCTCCAAAGCGTGTCGCACCCCTACATTTTTGCAGCGGGGGATGTTGCCACTATGAAAAATCATCCCCGTCCCAAAGCTGGTGTCTTTGCCGTGCGACAGGCCAAGCCGCTATTTCGCAATTTACAGGCATATCTTAAGGGCGAATCGCTTACCCCCTTTATCCCCCAAAAACAATATCTCAACATTATTGATACCGGCGATGGCAGCGCGATCGCCTCGCGGGGCCCCTTTACCTTTGAGTCACCGCTGATGCGAGCCTGGAAAGACCGCATTGATCGTAAATTTATGGGTCTATTCAACGACTTTCCCGCGATGTCGGAGGATGATCGCCGCTCGCGGGACGGAGTGATTGCCGCTGCACCGGCCCCTCAAATGTACTGTGCCGGCTGCGGCTCAAAGGTCGGTAGTCAGGTGCTAAAAACCACCATGGCGCGTCTACAGCAATCGGCGATCGCGGCGGTTTGGGCCACTGCGGCCCCTATCGACTCAGATTCTGAGTCTGTTCTGGTCGGGTTATCGGCCCCGGATGACGCCGCTGTGGTGCGCGTGCCCGCTGGGCAGCTCATGGTGCATACGGTCGACTTTTTTAATGCGCTAGTCGATGATCCGTTTGTGTTTGGCCAAATCGTGGCGAAACACTGCTTGAATGATCTCTATGCGATGGGAGCTGAGCCCCAGACCGCTTTAGCGATCGCTACCCTCCCCCATGCGACCCCGGACAAACAAGCCGAAACACTGTTTCAGCTCCTTTCCGGCGTTCAAAAAACATTGGTGGGAGCACAAGTAGCCCTCGTGGGTGGACACACCACCGAGGGAGAGCAGGTGGCCCTCGGCCTCGCCTGCAATGGGGTGGTGGCAGAGACAGGCATCTTACGAAAAGGCGGCATGCAGGTTGGCGATGCCCTCATCCTGACGCAGCCCCTGGGCACGGGCACCTTATTTGCCGCCGATATGCAAAAGCAAGCCAAAGGTCGATGGATCGAAGCCGCGATCGCCCATATGATTCAGCCGAGTGCGATGGCAATGCAGTGCTTACGCCAGTTTGGGGTTACGGCTTGTACAGATATCACGGGATTTGGATTGCTCGGCCATCTGTTGGAGTTAGTTCAAGCTTCGCAGGTCGCTGTGGCCCTCGACTTACAAGCCCTGCCACTACTTGAGGGAGCCTTTGAGACCCTCCAGCAAGGCATTGTCAGCTCTCTACAATCGCACAATCAGCAGGCCGCTCAAGCGCTACAGCACGCCGCGTCCTATGCCAACCGACCGGACTATCCCATCTTGTTTGATCCGCAGACGGCGGGAGGTTTACTGGCCAGCATTCCCCCGACCGAGGCCGAGGCCTGTGTAGCGCAGCTACGGTCATTGGGCTATAAGACTGCGACCGGCATCGGCTGCGTGACGGCTCCCACAGACGAGGCACCGATTACAATTAAGTCATGGTAAATAGTGTCGATATTGCAGACTTTTTAACGGCTCCGGGGCCCCTGTTAGATGTACGTAGCCCCAGCGAATATGACCAAGGGCGGATCCCAGGTGCCATTAGCTATCCCCTCTTTTCGGACGGTGAGCGAGCCCAAGTGGGCACCTGCTACAAACACCAGGGTCGGGATGCTGCCGTAGAGCTCGGCTTTGACCTTTTAGGGCCCAAGCTTGGGGACTTAGTGCGCCAGGCCAAAGCGATCGCCCCAGAACGGCAGTTGCGAGTGCATTGTTGGCGGGGCGGCATGCGCAGCGGCGGGGTGGCCTGGGGATTACAGATGGCGGGTTTCCAGGTCACCACACTAAATGGCGGTTACAAATCTTTTCGCCGCTATGTGCGGCAACTTTTCAGGGCCCCGCGCCCCATCCTCGTGCTGGGTGGCATGACCGGTACGGGAAAGACCCATATCCTCCACGCTTTGGCCCACCGCGGCGAGCAAGTGCTCGATTTGGAAGGGCTGGCCAACCATCGAGGCAGTAGCTTTGGCAGCTTAGACTTACCGCCGCAGCCGAGTACAGAGCAGTTCGAAAACCTGATTGGCGATCGCCTTGCCGTACTTAGCCCTGACCGACCCGTATGGATTGAGGCAGAAAGTAAACGCGTGGGCACTTGTCGCGTCCCCAGTGAGCTGTTTGCACAGATGGAGGCGGCTCCGACTTTAGAGGTAGTCAGATCGTTAGAAGAGCGCCTAGATATTTTAGTTGACGTGTATGGCGACACCGACCGGGGCGAACTGATCGCCGCGACCGAACGGATTCGTAAGCGCTTGGGGGGGCAACGCACCCAAACTGCAATCGACCTTATTCGCCAGGAGTCACCGCGTGAAGTCTGTAAAATTGTGCTCGACTACTACGATCGCACTTACCGTTACGACTTGGAGCGACGGCAAAAGGCAATTCCTAAAATTGACATTAGCGGATATAGCGCCGATGCTGCCGCGCAACTGCTGATTAAAAAAGCCCCTGGCTTGACTGCCGCTAGCACCTCTCTGTCGTAGCCGACTTTATCAGCGGGCCAAGCTGGCTTACGCTAAACCGATAACCGATACGGGCTAGCAGCGTTCTTCATGTTCCTCAAAACTTTAGAACTGAGGCACTTCCGCAACTACGAGACCCAGCGAGTTGACTTTGAGGCTCCCAAAACGATCCTGCTGGGCGAAAATGCCCAAGGCAAGTCGAATTTGTTGGAGTCCGTTGAGCTCCTCGCTACGCTGAAATCGCATCGGACGAGCCGCGATCGCGACCTCATCCAAGATGGGTTTGCCAGCGCCCATGTCACCGCCGCTATCAAACGAGATGTGAGCCCCCTCGACGTGGCCATTTTGCTGCGCGACCAGGGTCGCCGCACTGTTATTCGGAGTGGAGAAAAGCTGCGCCGTCAGATGGATTTTCTCGGCGCTCTAAATGCCGTCCAGTTTTCTAGCTTAGATTTAGATCTGGTACGTGGTGGCCCAGGCCAAAGACGCAGTTGGCTCGACACTCTATTGATGCAGCTGGAGCCAATCTACGCTTACATTCTTGGGCAATATCAGCAAGCGCTAAAGCAGCGCAATGCATTTCTCAAACAGGACGTCCCCGCCCCAGATACTACGCAACTGGCCCTCTGGGACGCTCAGCTAGCAACACTCGGGACCCGAGTAATCCGGCGGCGATCGCGAGGGCTGCTGCGTTTAGCGACGATTGCTGAGCATTGGCACAGCGCCATCAGCGGCAATACCGAAATCCTGCGGTTGAATTACGTGCCCAACGTCCCCTTGGCGGAGGACAATCCGCAGGCCATTCAAACCGCTTTCTTGAGCAAAATTCAGCAGCGGGCGATCGCGGAACGCCATCAACGTACGAGCTTAGTGGGCCCCCACCGCGACGATATCGACTTCTCTATCAACGGTACTCCAGCACGCCAATACGGCTCCCAAGGGCAGCAGCGGACTCTCGTCCTCGCCCTCAAACTCGCCGAACTAGAACTAATCGAAACAGTCGTAGGCGAGCCACCCCTATTGCTGCTAGACGACGTCCTCGCAGAGCTGGACCTGAAACGGCAAAACCAACTTTTAGAGGTGATCGGTGATCGCTTTCAGACGCTCATCACCACTACACATCTAGGCATGTTTGATTCAACTTGGCTAGAGGCCTCACAGGTTTACACGGTACAGGCCGGCCAGCTACGGACCCCGCCCCCCCCTTGACCCTAACCACTCGCCAGCCCAAAGCAATATCCCAGCCCCTGCATCAACGACAGTATTGACAACGAGAACGCATTCTCCTTTTCTCAGTCTCGGCTCAACGCAACGCAACAACTCACTGATGTATCGCCATGGTTGACCGTCACATAGCAGCAGAGTCTAAAGCCTTTCTCTAGGCGGAGGCAAATCAGCTCGCAAGATGACGAGTTTCTTCAGCCCGACTTCAACTGAGTACTGCTGCATCATCCTCTGACCCCAAGCCGTCGCATTTGTTTCACCACCTCAACATTCACAAAACCTACAGGACCGTCGTTCTTGACAACCTGAAGCAGCCATTTCCTCGTCTTCGGTCGCTAGCCCACGATCGCTAGGATTGATATTGCCGCCTCAACCGAGCAATCAACGGATTCTTCAGTGCGCTGACTCACTGCGCTATAGACGTACGCTCACAGTAAAAATAAAGCCCCTCATATTAAAATCCCTTGGTGGAATTATGAACGCTTGACAAGCTGTGCGGATTGCCCCGATCAATCCCTGTATCTATATGTATTAATTAGTACTTCACAAAGCTCTGTCGTACTGATGAATTTATAGCGGATAACCTATCCAAAGTCCCTAAATGACTCATTCATTGACCTAGCTTGGGAGTGTTTCCTGTGAAAATCGTTCCTGTAAATCGAAAATGACCATAGATTCTCGCAAAATGCTGCTTGTAGATGATGATCCCAATGATATTGAGCTTATTCAGCTTGCTATTCAGGGTCTCAGCTTTATCAACACGCTCGATGTTTTGACCGATGGCGCTCAGGCGATCGACTATTTAGTCGGTTCATCGGAACGCGCACCCGTCACTCCCTTACCTCAATTTGTATTGATGGATCTCAAATTACCAAAGCTCACCGGCATCGAGGTTTTACGAGCAATTCGACAAAATGCCAAGACTCAGTTCCTTCCGGTTGTTATCATGACATCATCATCAGAGGATCGCGATCTGCAAGATTGTTACAATCTAGGCGTTAACAGCTACGTAGTTAAACCATTAGAGTTTCAGGAGTTTCAGGATTTCGCCAAGTTCATTGGGAATTACTGGATGAGAATAAACTCTCCTTATAGCGTTTCAACATCCTGACGGGAATTATTGAGAGTAGACTAGGGGACCTCTGCATTCATGGCAAATCGTTTCCTCTCTGGCGGGAGAGTCGTAACTGATGTTTCTAATGCCAATGAGTTAATTGCAGCTTCCGCCCCGTTGCGTTTGCTGATTGTGGAAGATGTCCAAGAAGATGTCGAACTCATCGAGTTGTCATTAGAGGCTGCCGGTGTTGATTGTGAAATTGCGACCGCCGACTCCCTCAAGCAGTGTGAACAGTTTCTATCTCAGTATCGCTTCGATGCGGTTTTAGCTGATTATCGACTACCTGGTCTCCAGGCGCCCGATATTTTTGAGGCAATCCACCAACAGCAACCACTGCTACCGTTTATTTTAGTCACAGGTAGTCTTGGGGAAGAAGCTGCCGTTGAATGTATCAAGACCGGCATGACCGACTATGTACTGAAAGATCGGTTGTACCGGTTACCAACGGTGCTGCGGCGAGCGCTGGCTGAAGCTGAGCTCAAGCGGCAACAGCAAACCGCCGTAGAACAGCTGGAACAGCAAGCCTGGCGCGAATCAGTCTTGAATCAAATTTTTCAGGCGATCCGCGAAACGCTTGTCCTCGAAGAAATGCTGCAAATCACAGTTGACCACCTGCAACAGGCCCTGCATGTTGACCATTGCGTTTTTGTCAAGCCGCTAGCTGAGCAACAGCTCCTTGAACAGTATATAAATGCTGGCACTGCTGGTCAGGCGAATGCGTGTGATGCCGCCTGCAAGCTGTCGGGACACTTCGAATCAGTTCTCAAGGCCCATCGTCAGCCCGTTATTATGTATCGTGACCACGAACACAATATTGATTTCGTGGCCAAGGTTTTAGAGCAGCATGGGTTGGCATCGGCTTTGGTGCTGCGGTTAGGCCATCAGCAGGAGTTTTTCGGATCCCTGAGTTTTCTACAAATACATCACCGCCGAGTTTGGAACGAGGTCGAACTTTCGTTAGTGCAGGCCGTTGGTGAGCAATGTGCGATCGCCATCTATCAGGCCAAATTATTTGCGCAAGTACAGCACGAACTGGAACAGCGGCGACGGATTGAGGAGCAATTGCGTCATGATGCCTTTCATGACGGGCTCACTGGCCTTCCCAATCGAGCCTTATTTCTTGACCGACTCAACCATGCTAGACAGATAGCTCACCGTAATCAAGGTCCTGAACATCCCGATGAGATCGGAGACTTTGCCGTTCTGTTTCTCGATCTAGATGACTTTAGAATTGTTAATGATAGTCTTGGCCATGATGCCGGTGACTTCCTATTACAGGTGGTTGCCAGTCGCCTGGGTCAATGTCTTCGGGTTGGCGATACGTTAGCCCGGACCAGCGGTGATGAGTTTGCCATCCTACTCGAAGATATTGCCAATGTTGAAGATATTTTGGCCGTTGTAGAAGACATTCAATCAGTCTTACAGCAAGCCATTACCTTGGAGTCCCAAGATATCTTTGTGAGTTCCTGTATTGGCATTGTGATTGATACTCCAAACTATAACGATGCCTCTCAATTATTGAGGGACGCTGATACCGCCATGTATCAAGCCAAAGCCAAAGGTCGCAACAGCTATCAAATTTTCAACTGGACGATGCACACCGAGGTCAAGCAGCGTCTACAGCTCGAAAATGATCTCCGACGGGCGCTACATCGTCGTGAATTCAACTTGGTATATCAACCAATTTTCAATTTGCTCAGCCATGAGTTCCGGGGTTTTGAGGCGCTCATTCGCTGGCACGATCCAGTCCAAGGCGTTTTATCCCCAGCTAAGTTCATTCCCATTGCCGAGCGCACTGGGCTGATTTTATCAATTGGGGAATGGGTCATTCAGCAAGCCTGTGAACAGTGGCATGAGTGGCTATTGCGATGGCCTCAAATGGCGAAAAATTGCAATATCAGCATCAATTTATCTGCGCGACAGTTTAACCAGCACGGCCTCACGGAACAGATCGAACATATCCTTTTAAGTACAGGTTTACCCCCTGACCAACTGCGGATTGAAATCACTGAAAGTGCATTGATGCAAAATGAAGTGATGGCATTAGAAATTTTGAAACAGCTCAAGGCTAAAAACATTCAAGTTGCAATGGATGATTTTGGGACTGGTTATTCCTCCTTGAGCTATTTATTACGCTTTCCTAAGGATGTACTCAAAATTGACAAGTCATTTGTCTCTAATTTGGACAACAATCCAGACAATCAAGAAATTATTAAGACTATTTTGGCCTTGGGCAGGAATATGGAGTTGGATGTCGTAGCGGAAGGCATCGAAACTCCTCATCAGGCTCAATTTTTGCTTGAACAAGGCTGCCTGTTCGGTCAAGGCTACTGGTTTTCGCAACCATTATCCCCATTGGAAGCAGAGGCGCTGCTGTCGAAACATTACACATCTCGTCATTACTGAGTCCAAGGGATCCATCAAGCAGTGTCTTGTGACGACTGAAGAATATCGTGTGAAACTGGACTAATTCATAAGATCAAGCCTCTGAAAATACACTAGCCCAAAGTTTGCTGCTTTAGCTGCACATTCATTTGCAGTTCGTAACGAATTTCCTGTTTCGTTGTTTCTGTCGTTAAGCTAGGACTGACTTAACCAAAGCTTAACCATGATTTCCCAGATCCTTCTGACCGCTGGCCTAATCGGGGGCTTAACGCTGAGTTCTGTCGCCGTGGTCATCAACCCTGTGATCGCAGAGACTACGATTGCATCTTCAGCTCAGATCCAAGCCGAGACTTATTATCGGCAAGGGGTCTTGCAATATGAAAAAGGTCACCTCGAGGCCGCGATCGCGCTTTACAGTGAAGCAATCCGCCTCAATCCGGCTTTGGCAGTAGCCTATAGTGCTCGGGCCGGAGCTTTGGGTAATCAAGAAAACTATGATGCCGCCATTGCCGATTATAATGCCGCGATCGCATTAGACGATGAACTTGCTGCCGCCTACGGTGGTCGTGGTCTAGCAAGAGCGTTAAAAGGAGAGTTGACTCCCGGTGTTCAAGATCTCTGGACAGCGGCTCAACTCTTTCGTCAACAGGAGCAACTTGAGCAATACTTCAAAACACTGTCAATCATTCAAAAGATTGCACCGTAGGGAGCTACCCGTCATAGCTCAGGGACCAATGGAGAGACTGCCGTTTATCCCGGTTTCACAGGTCAGCATTAATAAATTGCTAAACCTCAAGGCAAATGAACCAACTTGTTTGGCATGATATAAGCGCATCCTTCTTTAGAAGGAAAAAGCAGTTGGTCGCTGGCTAGCACTAGCGAGCTGTCAGATCACCGCCGTGTTGATATCTATCCTGCGATTCTGGGAAAACCACCATGTTCTTCGATCCAACCTATCTTTTGTTGATGGTGCCTGGCATGTTGTTGACCCTCTGGGCTCAAAACAAAGTCAAGGGAACCTATCGGCGATACTCACAAGTTCCTTCCACGATGGGGATGACCGGGGCTCAAGTAGCTCGAACAATTTTGTCCAAAATGGGAGTCCAGGGCGTCAGCGTTGAGCAAGTTGCTGGAGAACTAACCGACCACTACGACCCCAGCGCAAAAGCCGTGCGACTCTCACAGGGCATCTACAATTCAACTTCTCTGGCGGCAGCGGCGGTGGCAGCCCATGAATGCGGTCATGTTTTACAAGATGTTGATGACTACAAGTTTATGAACCTAAGGGCCAGCCTGGTACCTGCAGTCAACCTTGGTTCACGACTTGGGCCAATTTTAATTATTGCTGGCCTCATTCTCAATTTTATTGGCTTAGCCTGGCTCGGAATTATTTTCTTCGCAGCGGTTTTACTATTTCATTTGGTCACCCTGCCTGTAGAGTTTGACGCTTCGAAGCGAGCACTGAGGCTGATTGATGAATATGGCATCCTCCAAGGCGAAGAAAACCGCGGAGCGCGGGCAGTTTTACAGGCAGCGGCGTTTACCTATGTAGCAACAGCATTCTATGCGCTGCTCAACCTGCTGTACTACGTCTTTCTACTGCTGGGTCGTCGGTAGATGGGGTACGATGCAGGAGCACTCCACTCCACGAGATGCACTACGCCAAAATTGCTCCAAACTTAACCCCCCGACCAGATCCACAGATTCAGTCGGGGGGTTCTTTAATACGAGCGTGTTATCGCACTAGCTCTCAACGGCTGCTTTTTGCCGGCTTAGAGTTAGAAGCCCTTTTCGTAATCGGCGCTGACTTTGAGCGATTTGAAGATCCTGAGGGTCGAGATCGTCGTCCTCGATCAGATCGTCTTGCCGGTCCACGATTGCCTGAACGTCCACCCCCTCGCCGATTAGAAGGACGTTTGGCTCCCGGAATGGGCTGGGGCTCAATAGTTGGATCAGGTTCATAACCAGGGATTACAGTCGACGGAATATCCCGCTTGAGCAATCGCTCAATATTGCGCAGCAGATAATGCTCATCCACACAGACCAACGAAACCGCATCACCTTCATTCCCTGCTCGGCCGGTACGGCCAATCCGATGGACGTAATCTTCAGCGACATTGGGCAGATCAAAGTTGACGACATGGGGCAGTTCGTCGATATCTAAGCCACGGGCAGCAACATCAGTCGCCACCAGCACTCGCACCTTGCCACGCTTGAAAGAGTCCAAAGCTCTTGCCCGCGCCCCCTGACTCTTGTTGCCATGAATCGTGTCAGAAGAAAGCCCATCGCTCTTGAGTTGCTCAGCAAGACGGTTGGCGCCATGCTTGGTGCGAGTAAAGACCAGGACACGCCGCCAGTTTTTAGAGCCAATCATGTGAGACAGCAGCTCTCGCTTGCGGTGGCGATCAACGGGGTGAACGACCTGGGTCACGTTCTCTGCCACGGTGTTGGTACGAGCCACTTCAATCACCTTAGGCTGATTCAGCAGATCGTCAGCCAACTTCTTAATTTGACGGGAAAAAGTCGCTGAGAAGAGCAAGGTTTGGCGATCGCTAGCAACATGATCAATAATTTTGCGAATATCGTGGATGAACCCCATATCGAGCATTCGATCAGCTTCATCCAGCACCAAAGTTTTGACAGAGGCCAAATCAACGGTTCCTTGACCAATGTGATCGAGCAATCGCCCCGGCGTGGCCACCAAGACGTCGACTCCTTTTCGAAGTCGCGCAATCTGTGGCCCCATACGGGTACCGCCGTAAACGGAAGCAATCCGCAGCGGCATATATTTGCCGTAGGTCTTAATGCTGTTTTCAACTTGGGCTGCGAGCTCTCGTGTGGGAGTCAGCACCAGCGCGCGTGGCTGGCGGTTACGGGTTGTACCAGCCGCGCTCAGCACATGGAGAATAGGCAGCGTAAAGCTTGCCGTTTTACCTGTGCCCGTTTGGGCACTAGCCAACAAATCATGTCCCGCTAAAACTGCAGGAATAGCTTCGGACTGAATAGGTGTAGGGGATTCATATCCCTCATCCGCGATCGCTCGCAGGAGCTTGGCAGACAAGCCCAAAGATTCAAAAGACATAAAGTACGTAATTCCGGTAAGCGCCTACCCCAAAAGCTTGGGTCTAGTCTAGGCGGCAGTATGCTAGCCAGCCCTAACGAGGAGGGACTGTAGGTGCAGACCAGAATGCACCCGACAAATTTCAATATTAACGCAATCAACGTTATGTAACAAATCACGAACACAGTTCATGATTTTGGGATCACAATCTGAGGCTGTATGCAGGTCTAGTTCGCAACCTCGCCAGCAAAACCCATGTTTTGCTATTGCAGACCGATGACAACATTCAACAGAGCTTCCACGTTAACACTCACCTTCCGGTTTGTGTAAATCAATTCTGCAAATCCCGTTGAAAAAACGCAGCGGCAATGATGTCGATCAGGAGACATCCTTCACTGCGGTCATTCATCATCAGTGACTAACCCATGTTCCAAGGCGTAGCGGACGAGCTCGGTTCGGCTGTTGGTGCCCGTTTTGCTGAACAGACGGCTGACATACTTTTCAACATTGCGCACACTCGTATCGAGGCGACTGGCAATCTCTTTATTCATCAACCCTTCCGCTACTCGATTCAGCACATCCTGTTCCCTCGGAGTGAAGTCAATACGAATTGGAGAAGACGTTTTCACCATATTGCCCTTCTGGGTCAATAGCGCTTTGATTTCTTCAATTTGCTTTGCCATAGCAGCGATGTCTGGTAAATTGCCTCCTTCAGGAGTTCGCGCATCCTGCCGGTCAATTAAATTGGTGACAATCGCCACCAGTTCTTCGGGATCAAAGGGTTTTGGGAGATAGGCATCGACGCCGGCGCTGTAACCCTGGATGCGATCGCTCGTCATGCCCCGAGCCGTTAGAAAGACAACGGGCAACGACTTATAACGCGGATCTTCTCTGACTTGAGCCAGAAATTCATAGCCATCGACCTGGGGCATCATAATGTCGGAGATGAGTACATCCGGCGTACTCATCTGTAGTTTTTCCCAGCCTTCTGTAGCGTTACTGGCGACTTCTACGATGAATCCAGTATCTTCCAAATAAGCTTGTACGGCCTCTCGGAGCCCAGCCTCGTCATCGACGAGTAGTATCTTTCCAGTGACTTCTTCGCTCATACTCCGACCTTTGCCATACTTCACTTTCAATTCACTTTAGCGTCAACTGGGCCTGTCAATACAGCGACGCTCAGACTACTATGTAGCGACCGCTGCCCAGATTCGCAGATTAGATTCTCAGGGTAGTCAGCAGGCAACTTCTCAATGCCGAATTGTCTACCCGCGACATCCTGTTTCCGGCCAGTTGGCCAATTGTGGCCTGCCGCCGCCAAATCCTAAAGTAACCTTAGCCTCACTAATCAGTTCACAAGGTTGTTATGAACTCCCATGACGCATTTCATTTGCTAGGTCGAACATTGGCCGGCACTTTTCAAAATCGGGCCCAGGCTCTAGCCGATCCCGCCTGGTATGTCCATATTCGTCTTTGGTGCTACCCAACTCAGTTGTTCCCCCAGGACGGGATCACCTTTTTAATCGAGCAGGCAAGCGCTGCCTACCGGCAAGATCCCTACCGTCAGAGACTTTTACAAATTCGTCAAGAGGCAGACACTCTGAGCGCTGAATATCATGCCCTCAAGCACCCCTTAGCTTTTCAAGGAGCTACTCAAATGCCAGAACAATTGCAAAAACTCAGCTCCGAAGATGTACAGCCCTTAGTCAATAGCCAGTTACTTGTTCGCGTGGTGTCGACCTCGACGTCAACGCGATTTGAAGCCAGGCAGTCACCAGGGGAACGGTGTCAATTTACCATCGACGGCGAGGTCAAGGCTGTGGAGTTAGCCTTTGATGCGATCGCTCCCCATCACCCAAATCAACAGTCAGCCGCTTTTTGGATGTATGACAAAGGTATTGATACCGCTACGTCAAAGCCGACATGGGGGGCAATTCATGGACCGTTCAAGCTGGATAAGGTCGCCGATGCCAGTGCAATACTGCCTTTCTAACTAATGATGATGCGAAGTAAGGCTTTTATCGTAACGGCACATAAGGCAAACGCAGGATAATCTCGGAAAACGGCATTCGGCTTCTTAGCCTATAAATTTTGTCCCTCGCTCCTCACTAATGTCCGTCCTGGGGATCAAGAGCCAAGCTTAAAGTCTAGTCCTAAAACCCGATACCTCTTAACTAGCGACCTGCTTTGGATTGCCCTGCAAAGCGTCGTCTTCAGTTTCATAGATTTCGAACACCGAGTCCATCATCGTGACCTCAAAAACCAGTTTTGCTTCGGGATGCACGCTGCAAATTCGAAAGCTGCCTTGGACTTTATCAGCATCTCTCATCCCAGCCACCAAAGAGGTAAGGCCAGAGCTATCAATAAAGTTAACTTGACTGAGGTTGATCACGATGTGAGGACTCTGCCTAGAAATGCAGTCTTGCAGGTTGAGTCGAAACTGCCAAGCCGTAGTGATGTCTAAACGCCCAGTTGGCGTAATGACAATCACTTGACGACCATCATCAGTTGTGTGCGTTTTTTGATCCATACCTTTTACAGGATACCTCCACCTTAAAATGCACCTTTGTGAGGTCAATCTAACAGGCTACTTGATGCTTGAGCAGACTCTCTAAATAGATACAGCTCGGCTCGACTGCGATCGCCAAAAAGCGAATTTAACTGAGCTGGTGTAAACGACCTAGCTATTCCCTCTACCCAGGTAAATGACCAGGCGTTTTCAGAATACCCAACTGCCTAGTCATTATTGCTAAACAAACTTGAGGGACAGCCAGAATTTCCGCAAATCATTTCAGCGATCTCAACGATGCAAGCTCACCGACCGCCTAGAAATTAAACCACAGGCAGAGCAGGGGTTCGCTTCAGCAACTAAAGTATAATTCGACACACTGAGCCATGTTTTTCTATTTTTCAGATTTTAGTGTATTCTGCCAAATCATTAACGCCAAGACAGCTCAACCATAGAGCGCCTCCCTGACAGGTGTCTAATTGTAAACGACTATTTCATTACAGTTACAACCATCAAGAACAACCAAAAGTAACTGAAACCGCGTGATACGATGCGTTGCGTAGATTTGAACAATCTGGAGAAAGGCTTTTGACCCTGCGAGTTGCCGTCGTCGGAGGCGGGCCAGCCGGCTCCTCTGCTGCTGAGACCTTAGCCAAAGCTGGAATTGAAACCTATTTACTAGAGCGCAAGCTCGATAATGCCAAGCCCTGTGGCGGCGCGATCCCGTTGTGTATGGTGGGTGAATTTGATCTCCCGCCCGAGATCATTGATCGCCGGGTGCGAAAGATGAAGATGATTTCCCCCTCTAATATTGAGGTCAACATCGGCAGCACCCTCAAGCCTGATGAATATATCGGCATGTGCCGGCGAGAAGTTTTAGACGGGTTCATGCGCGATCGCGCAGCAAAGCTCGGGGCCAAGTTGATTAACGGCACGATGCACAAGCTGGAGTTGCCTCAGACTGAGGGAACTCCTTACACGCTGCATTACACCGAGCATCGACCGGATGGGTTAGTCGGCGACAGCAAAACCCTACAGGTTGATCTGGTTATCGGTGCCGACGGAGCAAACTCCCGGGTCGCGAAGGCTATTGATGCTGGTGACTATAACTACGCGATCGCCTTCCAAGAGCGGATTCGTATTCCTGACGACAAAATGGCTTACTACGAAGAGCTGGCCGAGATGTACGTCGGTAACGATGTTTCCCCTGATTTTTACGCTTGGGTATTTCCCAAGTATGACCATGTAGCCGTGGGTACAGGGACGATGCGAGTCAATCAGGCCAAGATCAAGTCTTTACAGGCGGGTATCCGGAAACGGGCCGCCAAGCGGATTGAGGGGGGCGAGATCATCAAAGTCGAAGCGCATCCCATTCCTGAGCATCCCCGGCCTCGGAGGGTTGTGGGGCGCGTCGCCCTTGTAGGTGATGCCGCCGGCACCGTGACTAAGTCCTCCGGTGAAGGCATTTATTTCGCGGCGAAGTCAGGACGGATGTGTGCTGAAACAGTCGTCGAGCTTTCACGGGCTGGCCAGCGCATTCCAACCGAAGCTGACCTCAAGACCTATATCAAGCAGTGGGACAAGCAGTACGGTGCCACTTACCTCGTCTTAGATCTGCTGCAGCGAGTCTTTTACCGGACTGACGCCACCCGAGAGGCATTTGTCGAAATGTGTGCAGATATGGATGTCCAAAAGCTGACTTTTGACAGCTATTTGTACAAAACTGTAGTTCCTGCTAATCCGGTCACTCAGCTCAAAATTACCGCTAAAACTGTCGGTAGCCTACTCCGCGGTAGCGCTCTGTCACCGACTCGCTCTTGGTAAATCGAGTACCTCACTCCTGACACACTCCCCAAGCCGTGACTGTACTTTAGTCACGGCTTTTTCTTATCAATTCTCAAGGGGGCCCACATCTCTTGCCAAAAAAGGAGTTGCGCGATCGTGCAGCTCCTTTGGACTAAGTACTGTCCTGAATTATGACCGGTAGACAGTCAGGAATATGATCTACTCGCCGAGTGAAGCATCTTGTAGCAAGCCCATGTGGTGGCGACCTAAGATCGTAGCCAGCGCGGGAACGACCTCTGCAACATCGGTTTTGACTGATTTGCGCAGCTTCTTATAAACCCCCACGATCGCGCCTGACGAATATTGAATACGATGATCAGTCACGCTCAAGATCAGATCGGCGGTGCGATCTCGGTGGGCTTCTAAATGATGCACTGGGTCCCCGGTTTGCAATCCTTCCTCCCACATAGGGTCCAATGCTTTGAGCGCATCGGGTAACAACCGACTAAGGGCTCCTTGCACATATGTCGGGCCAATACCTTTGGCAACGCGGTAGGCCGTCTTAAAAGCCATGCCAGAAACGCCCCCTTTCTGGGAGACATGGGTATGGATGAGTTGATCACAGTCTGCAACTAAGCTAGCTTGAACTGCTGGATCCTTGACCATCTCGCTAAGACTCATAGCGATGCTCTACCTCTGTTCAAAGTTGTTAATCAATTGTTCACACATTCCATAGGAAATTTACGTAGTCAACCCAAAATTCGATTTAGCTTTATCAAACTGTGTGATTCCCATCAGGAAAAGCTTAGAAAAAATTTGCATTCCCCAGATTTCGGTTATGATGCGATGCTGCTTCGGCTGATCGAATACGACGACTTTTGCCCAAAGCCGAGTGAGTTGTGAGCATCGCACTCCACTCTGCTCATCTCAGGTCGGTAAACCTGAGAGCGGTCAGCAAAAATCTTGCCGTCAATAGCTACGATTCAGGCCAAGTGGTCGGCAATTCAGTGTCGCGCAGCCGGCGCATTAACCAATCAAAGCGGATGCTGCCCAATTTCATACTGTCATGCATATCTGGGGACAGCAGATCGCGATTGATAGTCGTGGGTTCCCAAAACTCGGCCTCTAAGTGCTGTACCGTTCCTCTCAGGCGGACAGATAGGAGCACTGCTAAGGCTTGATACCAGCGCTTAGCAAAGCTCATATCTTGGTCTAGCTTCTGCTCAAGCATGTCTCTTTGAATGGTGAGGACGACAGCTTGCTCAGTTGCCACCACGGTGGCAGAGGGGGGGAGGTGGTCTACAAACGACATCTCGCCCACTACTTCACCGCTGGTCAGTTTGGCGATGGGCGTCCCCTGCGATCGCTCAATTGCCACAACAAAGCAGCCAGACAAGATAAGGTAGATCGCATCAATTGGTTCACCTTCTCGAATGAGAATCTCATTAGTCAATAGCTCTTGACGATCCCCTGCAGCCACTAGCCAGTCAATATCTTCATCCTCTAGGATGCCTAGGATAAATAGGATACGTTCCATACTTTAGATGTCCTAACTCGACTGGCATTAGCGATCGTATTAATTCATCAGCCACTGCTGCATTTGCTGAACGTTTTCAGACTGCTGAGCATGCTGATTATCGTTACAAATAAAATAATTGAGCTGTTTGCTGATGCTGTTTGCTGATATTGACACGATTACCATTCGGGCTTACTTCTTGGGTCAAACCATTAACCTCAAACTCTTGACTCAAGCATCACCTCTAGCCTTTGATCCGCTCACGATTCAAAGCGAAGAAAAAGGGTGTGTAGTGGTGTTTGAATATGGCGTTGTTGTCCTTTTCGGCTTTACCGAGGCAGCCGAGGCTCAGTTCATCCATGACATCCAGACTTCGATTGTAAGCCCGTTTGACAATCCTGAAACAGAAGAGGTCTTGATTCGGCTAGCAGCGGTCAATGAGGGCAAAGTCGAAGATGGGGTTGTGCTAGTTTCCCAATTTCAAGTTCCAACATTGCAATTGGTTGCTGCTGTGCTCGCCAAGAGTGTTGTCTTAGCTAAGTACGAAGCTGAATCCGCTCAAGTGTTTGACCAAATTCGCCCTTTTGCAGAAGGCTTACAGGGCTCGCAAAAGCAAAATCGTGGAGCGGACGTTTTGCTCAAGCAAATTGGCAATTCGCTATTGATTCACCACAATCTCGTGGGCAGGGTGGAAATCATCGATAAACCTGAACTGCTTTGGGAATATCCAGAGCTTGATCGCTTTTATGCCCGAGTCGAAGATGAATATGAGATTCGTGAGCGCCACTTGTCACTGGAGCGAAAGCTTGACTTAGTTTCCCGTACAGCTGAAACAGCCTTGGACATTCAGCAACAAAAAACTGGCTTGCGATTGGAATGGTATGTCGTGATTTTAATCGTGATTGAAGTGCTTTTATCGGTATATGAGCTGATAATGATGAATAGGTCTATGTCAGGAGCGTAGAGATGGGGGCGATCGTCGAAGTTGACAGCGCTAGCTTTGATGAAGCGGTGTTGGAAAAATCATTTGAAACACCCGTGGTCATTGATTTTTATGCCCAGTGGTGTGGTCCTTGCCAAATGCTGAAACCACTGCTAGAAAAACTGACCCGAGAGTATGACTTTGTGCTGGCTAAGGTCGACATCGATCAAAATCCTGAACTCGCTCGGATTTATCGGGTTGAGGGGGTGCCGGATGTCAAAGTGGCCGTTAAGGGAGAGATGTATAACGGTTTTGTCGGCATGTTGGACGAGCCTCAGCTTCGAGCCTTTTTGGAGCAGCTCGAACTCAAGTCAACCTTTACTGAAGCGATGGCTACCCTTGAGGCGGCCCAGCAGGCAGGCGATGCAGGGCAACTGAAGGCGCAGTATGCTGATTTGCTTAAGCAGTATCCAGATCGGCCGGAACTTTTGCTGAAAGCGGCTCAGTTTTTCTTGAAACAGGGTGAGTTTGAGCAAGCTATCCTTTTGCTAGATCGCATCGATCCGCTTAACCGTCCCTTTGGAGAGCAGGCTACTGCTGTGCGATCGCTCATGGATTTTCATCAGGTTGTTGCGGATCTTGAACCCAGTACCGATGCTGACCAGCTATATGTGAGCGGTGCCCAGGCGACAATCGCGGGCAACTATGAGGCCGCGATGAAACAGTTCTTAGAACTGGTTAAGCGCGATCGCAAGTATCGCTCAGATGCTGGGCGTAAAGCATTGCTGACCCTCTTTAGCCTGTTAGGAAATGACCATACCCTAACCCAAACCTATCGCAAACAACTGATGCAGACCTTGTACTAGCTTACTCACTGCCCGTACAGGTTCACCCAATCCCTACCTGTTCGCACATCTCCACTAAAGGACACACTTGGCAATGAGGCCGTTTTCCTCGGCAAATGTGTTTACCAAACGGTACTAGAAGCTGATTGATTTCGACCCAATATTGCTGGGGCAGCGCTTTTTCCAGAGCCACCATAGTTTTTTCCGGAGTCTTGGTAGAAACATAGCCCCAGCGGTTAGTGACGCGATGAACGTGAATATCGACGCTGATGCAGGGATAGCCAACGGCAACGCCTAAGGCCAAATGGGCGCATTTGGGTCCCACTCCCTTGAATTGGGTCAGCGCCTCAGGATCTTGGGGTAAGTCACCGCCCAGGTCAGACAAGATTTGCTGAGACAGGGTATGAATTTGAGTCGCCTTATTTTCTGCAAAGGTGGAGTCTTGGATAAGCTCCAAAATTTCTGGTCGGGTCAGCTTGACCATCTGCTCCGGTGTACGCGCCTGGGCAAACAAGCGGCGTGAAACGGGCACACTCACCTCGTCATAAGTGCGAATTGAGATGATGCAAGAGACGAGTTGCTCATAGAGCGTATCAAACCCTTCTTCAGCCAGTTGAAACATTGCGGCTTTGGGAAACGGGGCGATCGCGTCTCTCAGCAGTGGTATGGCTCGATCAATGTCAAAAGATTTCTCAGTCACGGGTCACACATGAAGTCACCTCTTTAATCATGACTAGATTTTGGCTCGCCAACCGCTTCACAGTCCAGATATCCCAGGGATATCACTATGCATCAACTATCACTATTTCCCTTGCCAAGCCGCATCAAAAAAATCATATTCACACTGCATAGCATAGCGAAAGGTCTCAGTCACCAACGGCGTATCGGGGCTATGTTGATTGACCAGCAACTCAAGCTGTGTTGCCAGGGGCTCAAACTCATCGTTGCTGTAGGTATTGATCCAATCGCTGTAAGCATGTTGGGGGACTCCGTTTTGGGCGAGCGACTGGCCGATATACTCATATAGCCGCATACAGGGAAACATAGCTGCCGCTGTCACCCCAACCGTCTGGCTCCAGGCAACTGACAATAAAAAGTCTGTATATTGCCGGGTTGCACGACCAGGTCTAACGGTTGCAAGGTCGATGCCCCAGCTACTCGCGTATTGCCCATGGAGCTCAAGTTCAGTGAGCACCCCCTGAGCCAAGGTGTGGAATGTCACAAAGCCTGACCAGTCAGGGGCCTTAGCCGCCGCAATGCTATAGGCGCGCGCAAACGCCTCCAGAAAGAAAGCATCCTGACCGACATAGCCCGCAAACTTTTCCTTTGGCAAAGTGCCATCATAAATGCCCTGCACAAATGGGTGCTTGAGGCAGGCTGTTGCTAAATCCTGATTGGCCTCCCAAAGGCGGTGTGACAGTTTCATAGGACTATTTGGCAAATGGACTTTATTACTATCGCCCAACTTCGAGGCTGAAGGGAATACATGATCAACGTCTTGCACATGTCTAGGTCTGAGTGATCTCCCCTTTGAGGGACAACGTTCAAGATATCTCCGGCCCATCGACAACCTGATGTCAAATAAAGAAATGTTGCCGTGGAAAACAGACAACGTTGATTAACCGGACCTGGCCGATCGCAGCAAAAAACCACAGAGGAAAGTTCTTCAATGAGGAAAGCTGCTGAAGGGCAAACTACCGCGATCGTCTAATTGTCGTTGGGGAGGTTCTCCCATAACGGATGGCATGGTCGGCAGGGGCGATCGCGGAGGAGTCGCAACATATCCCAGACTCGCTTCCTGAGAAAGCGCCTTTACCTCTTTTTGCTTTTCCTTTAAGTCGTTGTTCAGCTCGCGAATGCGACGAGAAAGTAAACGAATAATATTGATGGCGATTCCAGGTGTCTCATCGATCGCCTCGTAAAGCTGCTGCTGGGTCAACATCAGACAGTCACAGGCTTCAACCGTAGTAATAGAAGCAGAACGGGGCTCAGCATCAAACAGTGACATTTCACCAAAGCAGGCACCCGCTTCAAGCTGTGCCAGTTCTTGACCATCCAGCAAATGCACTCTCACTTGCCCCTTGACCACAATGTAAAGGGCTCGACCTTCTTGGCCTTCAGTAAAAATAGTATGCCGTTCGGGAAACGATAGCTCATCCATAATGGAGGCCAGTCTCACCAAAAAATCGTCCCTGAGCTCACTAAAGATAGGAACACCCCGAACGAATAATAGTCGGTCAACACTCGTCAGCATAGCGAACAGAAAATCAGGAACCTAAAGCACTTAGCTGTGACCTTAGATGTGCCCAAGTGCAATGCTTGAGCACCAGAAGCCTAAGCATACGCCAGAATCCTGTTCCTGACTGCAAAATTTGATAAATGCAATGGCGAAATTCCTCTGGCAAAACTATCCAATGCCTACGATCAAAACAAGCTTCCTGGTTAAGAATGTCGTTGCTCCCCTTAGGGATCGACTCTTGAGAACATTCTCCCTATGGAACTTTCCCTTATCACCGGATTCCTCAGCGGCGAATGCTATCTAGGTTTTCTAGATACCAGGCGTAGGTTTTTTCGATACCTTCTTTGAGGCTAGTTTGAGCTTGCCATCCCAAATTCTTCAAGCGAGAAACATCCAACAGTTTGCGAGGAGTGCCATCTGGCTTAGAGGTATCAAAGACCAGATCTCCACCAAAGCCCACTACCGCCTTGATAGTCAGGGCCAGTTCTTTAATGGAAATTTCCTCTCCGGTGCCGACGTTGACAAACTCAACCTGATTGTAATTTTCCATCAGGAAAACCAGCGCATCGGCCAAATCATCAACGTATAAAAACTCCCGCAATGGTTCACCTGTCCCCCAAACGGTGACGGTGGGTGCGCCATTGACCTTAGCCTCATGGAACTTGCGCACCAAGGCTGGTAAGACGTGAGAGTTCGCTAGGTCAAAGTTGTCGTTGATGCCGTATAGATTGGTCGGCATGGCTGAAATAAAATTAACGCCGTACTGTCGAGAGTAATTTTCACAGAGCTTTAGTCCCGCAATTTTGGCGATCGCATAGGGTTCGTTAGTGGGCTCCAAAAATCCAGTTAGCAATGCTTCCTCAGGCATCGGCTGGGGACATAGCTTGGGATAAATGCACGAGGAGCCCAAAAATAGAAGTTTTTTCGCCTGATGCTTATAAGCACTGTGAATGACATTGGCCTCGATCATCAGGTTGTCATAGAGAAACTCGCCGCGATAGATGTTGTTGGCCTGGATGCCACCCACCTTGGCGGCCGCCAAAAAGACATAGTCTGGTTGCTCTTCGGCAAAGAACCGATCAACCGCTGCTTGTTCACGGAGGTCAAGGGCTTTACTCGATCTCGTTAATAGATTGTGATAACCCCGGTCCTGCAACATACGAACGATCGCACTGCCTACTAAGCCGTTATGCCCAGCTACAAAGATTTTTGCTTGAGTATCCATCAGTTAAGTCGTTTAAATAAAAGTTCCTTGCGGGGTCATGGCACGATGGCAACCACCCCAAAAAGGGATTTACACAATGACGTCTGCGCACCGAATTATATGAGTGCAGCCTAGAGGCCACCTAGCCAGAATATGGACAGGTCATTACCATGATTCCCATGCTGAGCATCATTACCACGCCCAAGGCTTAGGTGAAGTAATCACTAAACACGCTCCCCACGATTAATCCCAGAACGCCCCCAGCAAGTACTAGCTGCCAAGTCGGGACCTTGAAGCGGATTAACAAAACTAGAGACAAGATCATAGTCAACGCCGCGATCGCTGTTAGTCCGATGGCCGGCTGAGCTACAACTGCAGTTTCTACCAAAGGAATGGCGGCGGCAGCGATCGCCCCTAAAACGGCTGGGCGAACCGCTTTCAAAAACCCCTGCACCCAGAGATTTTGTCTGACTTTCAGCAGCACTGGTGCCCCCGCCATGATGAACAAAAAAGACGGAGTGAAAATACTGACACAGGCCACGATGGCCCCCAAGATGCCAGCTACTTTGAATCCGATGAAGGCTGAGGTCAACACAACAGGCCCAGGGCTGAGCTGGCCAATCGCAATTCCATCAATGAATTCGCCGCGAGTCAACCAATTCAATTGATCAACCACTTCAAACTCCAGAAGGGGAATAATGACTAAACCGCCTCCAAAGATGAAGGTCCCGGTCTTGAGAAATAGAGTAACCAACGGCGCAAAGAAGTCAGCAATGCGCTCAATGCCCCAAAAGCTCGATAGGGTCAGCACTGCGGCCTCAGTCGTCGCCATTGGCAACTCCGCTGCAGCGATCAATGGTAGCCAAATCAGGTGAGACGAATGGCTAGATTGCGGTCGATACATCACGAGTCCTACCACACCAGCCAAAATAAATGCCCACAGAGGATTTAATCCACCCCAGCCAACTGCGAGTCCGACGGCGATCGCGATAACAATGCCCAACCAATCATGAATTGATTTTTTGCCTAACTTCCAACAGAACCCCAGAATAATGGCAATCATGACTGGTGCGATGCCAAAAAACAAGGCATCCAGTTGGGGCAAGGCCTGAAACCGAAAATAAGCCCACGACAGGGCAATGACAATCAAAAAGGCTGGCATGATAAACGCCAAACCCGCGACTAAAGCCCCCAACTGTCCGGCCCGTACATACCCTAGGTAAATACCCATTTGAGTTGACGCTGGCCCTGGCAGCATTTCACAAATGGCCAATCCGTCGCTAAATTGCTCCTGCGTCAGCCATTGGCGCCGCACAACTGCTTCGTCATTTTGCATGGCGATATGGGCTTGGGGCCCACCAAAGCCGATGAACCCCAATCTGCCAAAAATTTGTACCAGTTCTTGTAGGCGCTCAGACAACGGCGGCAATGCAGAATCTCGGGAAGAAACCATGGGTAAGCATCAAGTCAATGAAAGGTTGATCAAAGCGCAGAGCACGATAAAAGCCTCACAAGCTCGATTAGCGAGCATTAAAGGCTGATACAGCAAGACAAATACAAATTGCTTGCTATCGTTTTATCGACAATCAACACGGCTACAGACTCAATATTTGCAGTGGCCCTTACCAAATAAAAGATATGTAAAACACATAGACCTGATTGACTGACAAAAGATTAGCCTGGAGCATACTTGTAGGTTTGGACTTTGAACTCCAGGCGACAGAAGTGTTTCTGGTGTTGCTGGCGTGAAGCCATACCGGGGTCCGGATCGCGGTAGGAGCAGAACCTAACCCG
>JBHJHA010000031.1:0-54446 GCA_050331235.1 Leptolyngbyaceae cyanobacterium | reverse complement strand
CGTAAGCTCGATAGAATATTATTAGGTTCACCATTCAAAATTCTGTGCCATAGTCCCTTGTGGAATTGCAAATCTGAGACCCATTTTTCTTAGACCTCAAGACTGCCACCGCGCCCAGAAACGCGATAGCGAGAGGCGGTGCCCAATAGATCGTCCAACGTGCCGGCACATAACAGTTCGCCCTGGTTGAGAATGGCGACGCGATCGCAAATGGTCTCCACGTCGGACAGTACGTGACTGTTGAAAAAAATCGTTTTGCCTGCGGCCTTTAGCGTCATGATCACCTCCCGGACGCGAAACCGCCCGGTCGGATCGAGCCCCGACATCGGTTCATCTAAAAACACCACCTCAGGATCATTGATCAGTGCTTGGGCGAGCCCGATCCGCTGGAGCATACCTTTAGAGTACTTTTTCAGCGGTTTACGGTGAATGACTCGGGGGTCGAGCCCTACCATGTCGAGGAGTAGGGCAATGCGCTGTTGCTGCTGCTGTGCAGACAGACCAAACAGACCTGCAGTATATTGCAGCACCTCTTTGCCGGTCAGATAGTCATAAAAATAAGGATTTTCGGGTAGGTAGCCCACGCGATGTTTGGTCGGGCGATCGCCCACGGGCTTGCCCAGCAGCGTCGCCCGGCCTTCCGTGGGCCGAATGATGCCGAGTAGCAGTTTCAATAACGTGGTTTTGCCAGCACCATTTGGCCCTAAAAGGCCGAAGGTTTCGCCTGCTGCCACCGAGAGGCTACACCGCTTGAGGGGTGTCACCAATTGATTGAGCCAAAACCCAGTGCGATAGGTCTTAGTCAGGTTGTAGGTCTGTACCGCAGCGGGCACCTCGGCGTCAGGTGGAGTTTCGACAAAGCTAGATACAAAAGCACTCATGGCGATACCATTTTGTGTCAGGCTAGGGAGCGGGGCACTTCATGCGTGAAGCGCGATCGCCGCCCCGGCTGAGCAAACGTCGTATCTTAGGGTACCGGAAACTTCCTGATTATGAACCGCTCCAAAATTGTCGCTATCATCACTGGCGCTATCTCGCTGCTGCTAGCGGTCGGCTATCTGCTGCTTGTGCAGCTACTAGACTTTCGGGGGGAAATGGTACCCGCTCCCACAGACATTGTGGGATGGCTCGGTTAGTCTTGCCTCAGCAACGACTACAGTGCTGAGGCGAGTCGTCTCAATCTGCCATCGCCGGATAATCCAGGGCTTCTCGGGGGCGAACAATTTGGCCAAGGATGAACGGCCATTTCCTTTTACAAGCTTATTATCGCAGGTAGATTGGTACCTTGGCTTAGCTAACCCCCACTGACTGTTGCCCTGACCCTAGTAATAATCGCGATCGAGTTCGGTTTCAGGTGAATAAAAGTTGGAAGGATCCATCAAAAACCGCATGGCTTCATCCTCTAGCCGATGAATTAGGTAAGGCTCTAATACGTCCGCATGGCGCAGGGCGGAAATGTAGCCTTCAAAAAAGAGCCGGAGGTCGTCTGTGCGGTAGCCTCGATTCCAATGATCGACGAGTGCATCCGTAATGCGCTGATAGTACCGAACCGATTTGGCATCCTGAAGCATAACGGTGTCGTAATTCACCCAAATCAACATTTTGAATGGCGACCGACCCACCGAATCAGGCCGCCACCTTATTCGTAACTGTAGCCAATTGTTAGCCTACTATTACTGTACTTAAAATTCCCTCGTTTTGGCCGGAGCGATCGCGTCCGGTATCGCTGAAATCATTTCTAATTAACTGATCCCGATGATCGAGGCATTATCATGCCGGAGTGGTTGTCCCAGGCTGCTGCGCTTTTTGTCGGCCTCAAAGCTGACAGTCAGTCACCTTTGAGCATGGATTCAGTTGGAAAAATCAACAGCCTTCCGTCGGCGCAGGAATTTTGAAATAGTTGCCAGGTTCTGAGTAGTTGCCGTTACAAAATACTTCTGACCGCTTTGTTATGTTGGGATGAAATTTTAGGATCCTTTACAGAGAAATTTGGTGGGTAAAGCGACTATTCAAGTTATTGAAGGTAACCCTCATCTGCGATCGCTCCTGGGATGGCATTTACAGCAGTCGGGTTACCGTGTCCACCAATCTGCCGATATTGGCCGGGCCCGCGAAGCCTATCAAGCTCACCAGCCAGAACTTGTCGTTTTAGATGCGCAACTCCCTAGCGGCAATAGTTTGGAGTTTTGCCACTGGTTGGTGCAGCAGGGCAACAGCTACTTATTAATGTTGTCAGCCCGCGACACCGAAGCCGACATCGTGGCTGGCCTAAAAGCAGGAGCTGATGATTATCTCACCAAGCCTTTTGGCATGCGAGAGTTTTTAGCTCGGATCGAGGCCCTGTCACGGCGGCTCAACCGATTGAGCGCTCCGGCTTCTTTAACTTATGGCACTTTGCATATTGATTTAGTGCAGCGGCGAGTGCGCTATCGTAACGCCGATATTGACCTGACGCCACAGGAATTTAGTCTACTGTTTGTGCTGACCCAGGTTGGCGGCCAGGCCCTGACGCGCACCGACCTGTTGCAGCGAGCTTGGCCTGATGAGATTGATAATCCTCGTACCGTGGATACTCATATTTTGTCTTTGCGCAAAAAGATTGAGGCCGACCCTAGGCAGCCCAGCATCATTCAAACCGTGAGAAATGTCGGCTACCGCTTCAACATCGACCGGTTGGTCAACGATGCCGCTCATCCAGACACAGCTCGGCCAGAAGTTCGCACGATGGCAGCCGCCAGCATTCTACCGGGGCCTGGTAGCGCTTAATGTCCTCTGACATTGCCTGCGGCCGATAGAGCCTCTTGTGCGTGTGGCACAGTTGCACACGGACTCAGTGACTGATGAAAACTGCCTCTATATTTACACCTTGATAGGCCTGTCCGTAGCGGTCTTGAAGTCTTCAAGCGCATTCAACTCTTGATTCTAGGCGTGGTGCTGCGCGTAAATATACTGTCAGCAATGTAAAAACTAGAATGATTGATAATTGTCAATCGCAGAAATCCCAGAGTTTTCCTAGGGATTATACGGATTGTCTGAATCCGCTGCGAATAATGGAGTAGCCCCTTAGCCTTGTTGATGACTTTGGTATTGACCTATGCACACTTGGGCCCTCTTTTCTTGCAGTAGTCTCATTACCCTGACGGCTTACAACCTTTCACAGTTGCCCCAGGCGCAAGGCTCTCATCCTGACCCTGAGCCTGACCCTAGCAATCAGTTTGCTGAGGATGACAAGTTTTCGCTCGATACTCTGAGCAGTATGTTTCCGGAAAGGGAACCGAATGTGGCGCTGCCACCGCTGCCAAGCCAGCCCCAGTTGTCGAACCTGGATACCCTAGCGGGCTACAACCCAGCTGTCAGCGATCCGATGCAGTCGTCGGTGAAAGAGGTGGACTTGCTGGCAATGCTGGAGATCCCTGAGGCGACTGTGACTAAGGCTGTGACCGACCGGACCGATACCCTTACATCACTACCGAGGGCGATCGCCAGTCCGCTGCCCACTCCTGCCCCCACGCCTAAGGTGAACGCGATGCCCTCGGTCCAGCGTCCCCAGCCAGCGTCCCTGGCCCCCGCGCCCACCTTTGCCCGGGAGGCGATCGCGCAAGTGCCGACGCCCCCGACCTCAGCTCCAACCGCTTCCCCCGCGGCCCCTGCAGCAACAGTGGCGACAACTGCGACGACGTCGGAGCTTTTTGCGGCACTGCCCCCGGCCATCACATCTTCTCCTCAGCGGGCTGTGTCGACGGGCAATACGCAGTCAGCGATTGACTTTGATCCCGTAGACCAGTCGATGGCTACTGTTGTGGCTACAGATGCTTTTGCAGGGACAGGAGAAACGATGACTCCTTTGCCTGACTCCTCCTTTTCGATGGATCTGGTGGCGGCTCGTCAAGAATTGTTAGAGCGTTACTGTGCACGCCCTTTGCCAGAAATCCAAAAGTCCACTAAGGTCGCTGTCTGCGACGAGGACACTAACGAATTGGCACAGAGAATGCCGGAGGCAGCCACTGCGGGCACCCCAATCCCCGGTAGGGTGGAATCGCCGACTCGCAATAATCCTGAAATTGGCGTCCGACAGTTAGGGAATAATCCTTTTTCGGCAGCGATTGCCGGCCCATAAGTGCCCTGATAGCGGCGCAAAAAGCGCTGGTGGGTCAAAGGTGTCCCAATCAGTTCCACTTCGACGCGATCGCGAACATCGGGAATGATTTTTTCCAGGGCGCGATAGAGGGGCGCAGCTTTTTGCTGCTTACGCTGGGGATAGTCGTCGTTGCGCTGCCAATCTTCCCAGGGTTCCAGAGTGTAGGCGTGAATCGTGTGCTTGCCGGGGGGAGCCAGCGCAGGGTCCAACACTGAGGGTATTGAGACCATACAGGTATTGCCGGGAGCAGTCAGATCGCGATCGCGGCTGTGCACCACTACATGGTGTACGCATAGGTCCTCGAGCTCAGTGGCGTCAATGCCTAGATGCAGATGCATGAAGCTATTCACCGCTGGCGTAGCGAGAGCCGTTTGGCGAAAATCGGCCGATAGCGCATCGGAAGGCAGCAAATGTGTATAGGTATCCCATAGGGTCGCGTTGGAAATGACGGTTGAAGCCTCGATGACTTCGCCCGACTTGAGCTGTACTCCTGTAGCCTGCCCGCCGGAGACGAGAACTTGCTCGACATGGGTGCCGAGCCGTAGCTCGCCGCCCCATTTTTTGAGACCCCGCACCAAGGCCTCTACCAATGCCTCGCTACCACCCACGGGATAATCTACCGGAGCAGTTTCGCGTTCACCAAACACAAAGGCTACCTCTGGGGCGATCGTGCCGTGGGCTTTGAGACCTGATAGCAAAAAACATTCCAAATCGACCAGCTGTCGGACCCAGGGGTCGCGTACCGTTTGGTCCAGGATCTGGCCAACAGACTGCTGCACCGCACCTAGCTGGGGTAGCAGTCTGAGCAACGCTTGGGGGTAGCGCAGCAAAAACGGAATCACGCGCAGATCAGGCCGCAGTCCTAAGCTGGGAATCTGGCGCAGCGGTCGATATAGCGCGAGTAATCTTTGCCCAAAGGCTTCTAACTCGCGGGCTCCCTGGGGGGTAAACCGAGCGACCTCGCGCCGGTAGTCGGCAATCTGGCGATAAATGGGCAGCGTCCCCTCGGGAAGATGATAATAGCCGAGGGGATCGTAGGCGATCGCTTCCACCGACTCTTCCAACACGTCTAGCACCTGCCGCAGCGGATTGCGCGATCGCGCCTGGCCGAGTCCGGAAAAGAACGACGGTCCTGAGTCAAATCGAAACCCCTGTCGGGAAAATCCGTGGGCGGCTCCGCCGGGAATGGTGTGACTTTCACAAACAACGACGGCTTTGCCATAGCGGGCCAGTAGCGCCGCTGCGACCAAGCCGCCCAGACCACTGCCGATAACGACGACATCAGTCTTTGGAATTGCACTCATGGGTTTGTCCTAGGCGAGCAAAATAAGCTTCAATGAGGGCTATACAGCTATGTACATTGGCTGCTTCTACTTCATTAATGTTATTGAGATAGGCGATGCGGTGGGCGGTGGAACGTTCGACTTCTTGAATCTCTTGGTGCAGCGCGGCTATGCGATTGGTCTTGTCAGCGGTGGCTGACAGGGCCGTAATCTCTTCCTGAAGAGCCCGACATTCGGTGGCTTTGAGGTGCTGAGCTGCCGCGATTTGGGCCTTGATGCCTCCGGCTTTGACCACGCAATAAATTTCCATGAGCCGCACGTAGTCGGCTGATCGATCTGCTCGTGCCTCTTGGTGTAGGAGCTGGCGAATCAGCTCTGGAGTTAGCGATCGCTGGAGATTGTCCATAGTTTTATCAGTCCTAGGTTGACCCATAGATTTAGAGACCACCCGAGGCCGATTTTAGTTGGTCGGGCACAGGATGTGGTGCCCAGTGGGTCTCGATGTCACCATTTTCAGCCGATGGCCATCAGCTACAGGGCCTTGAGCTACCAACTTTCCCCCCTTTTGAGTTCGGTATCCCCCCCTGTAGAGAATCTGGCAGACCCGGCAAACTATGAATAGCTGTTAAGCCGGAGCAAATCTATGGGAAAAGTTGTTGGGATTGACCTAGGAACAACTAACTCTGTTGTCGCGGTGATGGAAGGGGGCAAGCCCACCGTTATCGCTAATGCTGAAGGATTTCGGACGACTCCTTCGGTCGTGTCATACGCTAAGAATGGCGATCGCTTAGTGGGCCAGATCGCTAAACGGGGCGCGGTTATGAACCCCGAAAATACGTTTTATTCAGTCAAGCGCTTTATCGGTCGCCGAGTGGATGAAGTTGGCACCGAGTCTACAGAAGTCGCTTATAAAGTGTTGACCTCAGGCAGTAGCCTCAAGCTGGACTGTCCCCAGGCAGGCAAGCAATTCGCCCCCGAAGAAATTTCGGCACAGGTGCTGCGCAAGTTGGCTGATGACGCCAGCAAGTATCTGGGCGAGACCGTCACTCAAGCTGTGATCACGGTGCCTGCTTACTTTAATGACTCTCAGCGTCAGGCTACTAAGGATGCTGGTAAGATTGCGGGTCTGGAAGTGCTGCGGATCATCAACGAGCCGACCGCTGCTTCTTTGGCCTATGGCTTGGATAAGAAGAGCAACGAAACCATTCTGGTCTTTGACTTGGGTGGTGGCACGTTCGACGTCTCCATTCTGGAAGTGGGGGACGGTGTCTTTGAAGTGCTCTCCACTTCTGGGGACACCCACCTAGGGGGTGACGACTTCGACAAAAAAATTGTCGATCACTTGGCCGAAGAGTTTCAGCGCAACGAAGGCATTGACCTGCGCAAAGATAAGCAGGCTCTCCAACGTCTAACTGAAGCGGCTGAGAAAGCCAAGATTGAACTGTCAAGCGCCAGCCAATCGGAAATTAACCTGCCCTTCATCACTGCTACTCAAGATGGTCCTAAGCACCTGGAAATGGTCTTGACCCGAGCTAAATTTGAGGAATTGGTTTCTGATCTGATTGATCGCTGCCGCATTCCCGTCGAGCAGGCTTTGAAAGATGCCAAGCTCAATAAAGACAACATCGATGAAGTCGTTTTGGTCGGTGGCTCCACCCGAATCCCAGCGGTTCAGGAAGTGGTCAAAAAGATCTTGGGTAAAGAGCCCAACCAGACAGTCAACCCCGATGAAGTTGTTGCCATTGGTGCGGCGATTCAGGGTGGTGTCTTAGCGGGCGAAGTCAAGGATATCTTGCTGTTAGACGTTACGCCGCTATCCCTCGGAGTGGAAACCTTGGGTGGCGTGATGACCAAGCTGATTCCTCGGAACACCACAGTTCCTACTAAAAAGTCTGAGACTTTCTCTACAGCAGTGGATGGTCAGACAAATGTGGAGATCCACGTGCTCCAGGGTGAGCGTGAGATGTCTAACGACAACAAGAGCTTGGGAACCTTCCGGTTGGACGGCATTCCACCGGCGCCTCGGGGTGTCCCTCAAATTGAGGTAATCTTTGACATCGACGCTAATGGTATCTTGAGCGTTACTGCAAAAGATAAGGGTACTGGCAAAGAGCAGTCCATTAGCATCACTGGTGCTTCGACTTTGGATGACAACGAAGTTGAGCGCATGGTTAAGGATGCTGAGGCGAATGCTGCGGCTGACCAAGAGCGGCGCGAAAAAGTTGAGCTGAAAAACCAAGCTGACACCCTGGCTTACCAGGCAAAGAAGCAGGTTGAAGAGCTCGGCGACAAGATGCCTGAGGATGAGAAGACCAAGATTGAAGGTCAAATCACGGAGTTGGAAGCAGCTGTTGCTTCTGAGGACTACGACAAGATGAAGTCCTTGACAACGGAAATTCAGCAGGCTCTGTACAGCATCAGTGCCAACCTCTATCAGCAAGCCGGTGGTGCTGCCGAAGCGGCGGCTGGCGGTGCTGCCCCCGAGGGCGATGCTGAGGTCGGTGCGAGCGGTGGTGACGATGTTATCGACGCTGAGTTCACTGAACCTGAGAACAAGTAACCCAGTCCACATCGGTAGGTCAAGCAACTGGCCTACCGATGACTCGGTATATCGGCTTGCTCCGGCTAGCAAGAAAAAACGGATGGCGATCGCCATCCGCTTTTTTATGGGCTATTTAGGGCTTTGAGTTGTTTGCTGATGCTGGCTCGGCCACAAGCACCAAGCGAAACCCAAACAAAATGTGCCGCGAGCCGACGGGGCGAGTGTGTTCATAGGCAGCGCGGCAAAAGCCCGGAGAGTCATCCCAAGAGCAGCCTTTCATGACGGCGACGGTTGTCCCCCGACGCTCCCTTAGGGTTGAGGTAAATTCAAACACTAGGCCCGCCATGTCTTCGGCTCCATAGGCACTTTGGCTGAGGGCATAGCGGGCGATCGCCGTGGTGCCATAAGGGTCTGACGCTGCCCAGTGGGTAGCGTCATCACGCCATTCATTGCCCCAGGGAAAATACCGGCCATCATCGGTGCGGGCCGTCTTTTCCCATTCCAAGGCTGTAGGTAAGCGATAGGATACACCGTCCTGCTGACCCCGCCAGGTGGCATAGGCCACCGCATCGTCGTAGGACCCCAGCACCACGGGATGTTGCTCTCTTCCGGGGGGGATTGCTCCGTCACGCCACAAATAGGGCTCAACGTCTTTATAGGGATGGACTAAAAAGCCCTGGGCTTGGTATTCCGCAGCGGTGATGCCTGGAACCGGATACCCTGTAGCCGCGACGAACTCGGCATAGTCTTGCTGCGTGACCAGATTAGCCTGGACGCAAAATGCGGCGGTACTGGCTTGCCGGCGATCTCCCTCAAACTCAAACCAGCGGCGCCCCCGCAGGTTTTGCTCAGCGGCGGCAACTTGCTCGGATGTCGTTGCCGCTGCCTGAGCAGAAATGGTGTATGCATAGTCCCGCTCGGCCCGATCGCTCCCGGCGACCAACTCCCCCGCTGGCACAAAAACGAATCCTGGCTGTGCAGTGCAGCGATCGCGGGTCATCGGTACGGTATCGGACGCTATTCCACAGGCGGTCAACGCCAACAAGATCGATACCAGTCCGCTGGCTTTTGCCCACATTTCAAGCTTGCCTCAGCACTGACTCATCTACTCAGATGCATCTAGTATTACCATAGCCATCGGCTGCAATTATGAGTGTCATGGAAAATCGCAATTTGTTGGTGACTGACGACGGTGGGGTGCGATCGCTGGAGTTACCCGAGTTTGAAACTCCCCAACAGACCTATCGGCTGTACCGATTTCTGACCGAACTGGAAGATTTACTCGCAGCAGAAACCGACGATATAAAACGGCTGACTGCGATCGCCCCGATGGTGCGCCAATTGCTAGTGAGTTCCTACTGGTTGCAAATGGAATATAAGGAGCCAGACCCTAAAACCGGCTGGGGCGTGCATTTTCTCTATCGGGAATATCAGTTTCCCCTGACGGTACAAATGGTGGCGTGGAGTCCTGGCAGTCAGTCCACCATTCATAACCATGCGACATGGGGGTTGGTTGCGATGCTCGGCGGCTATGAGACTAACCGCATTTGGCGCCGCACCCCCACCGCCGACCAGCCTCACCGGCTTGAGTTAGTCCAAGAAGTGAGGTTGGCCCCAGGGGACATCATTACCTTTACTCCTGGAGCTGTTCACCAGGTCGAACCCTCTAGTGATGAACCGACGGTTTCGTTCAACCTCTATGGCGTTACAGATCTCAAAAGTCGCTACGTTTTTGACCTGGAGGCTCAAACCGCTGAGCTATTTTAGAGCGGTAGCTGCGATCGCGGCATCTTTAAGATTTAAGGTTGAATGCGGGGGGGCAAGATGATGGGCGAGATGCCCACTCGCCCTTATCGGTGGCAAAGTCGCTCGGGCGATCTGACCAATGCACTACCCCCCTATCAAGTGTTCACCATTGAGGCAACGCCCACGAGCCGTTCGCTGAGTTCCCATAAGCGCTTAGCCTTAGCGTCATCGCTTCCTTCCGCGGAGAGCTCTTGAACAAAGGCTTCGCGGTTTTCCTGTTGCCGATTGCCCCAGCTCCAGTGAGAGCCAGATTGCTGAAATTCTGGATCGGCTACGACTTTGGCCACCCGCTCACCGGCTAACTCCTGGGAAACATAGCCACCCGTGATGTTTTTTTGAAACCAAGGAAAGATGGTTCTGAACGCTTTGAAATGATTGCGGAAGAGCGGTGTGTCGGCCACGCAGCCCGGATAGAGGGAGTTGAAGGTGATGCCAGTGGCATCGTGGTAGCGCCGGTGCAGTTCACGAATGGTCAGCATGTTGCAGAGCTTGCTGTCTTTGTAAGCCTTGCCGGATTTGAATTGCTTGCCGTCAATCATTGCGATGGGCGCTTTGAATCCTTTCTCAAATCCTTCGAGATCGCCCAAGTCAGGGGGCGCGGGAATGGGGATCTTGCCGCCTAGTTCTTTCCGATTGGCGGTTACAGTTCCGAGAATGATCAACCGTTTGTCTGCCGCAGGGGAATTTTTAAGGTCGTCTAGCATGAGGTGACACAGCAAAAAGTGCCCCAGGTGGTTAGTCGCTACGCTGATCTCATAGCCGTCCTCGCTATATTCTGGCTCTTTGAGCAAGGGTAGGTAGACCGCTGCGTTGCACACCAGGGAATGAAGCGGTCTGCCACTGGCTCGAAAGGTCTCCACAAACTGCCGAACACTTTGGAGACTGGCCAGATCAAGGTGCATCACGGTGTACTGCTCTGCGGGCAGACTGAGCTCTTTGGCTGCAGCTGCGGCTTTTTCGAGATTGCGGCAGGCCATCACAACATGCCAACCCTTTTGGACCAAGGCTTTAGTGGCGTACAGCCCCACCCCAGAAGAGGCCCCTGTGACGATCGCCGTCGGCTGATTAGAAACTGCCATTGTAATGATTCGTTTTCAAACGTTGGATTGTGTTAGCACTGTTTAGAATCGCACATCTAACGCAACATCTCTCTGGATGAAATAAACCTTAAGAGCCGCTCCTCGCGGGAGCGATCTCGGAAACCTTCGTCAGGTGTTTTGGATAACCCCAGGCTATCGGATGGGTAGCATCCCGTGCTTACGGATTTTAGAGAAAAACCTCTCAGTTACTCTGCAGTAGTCGCCCCATCGCATCGCAATATTCTTGATAGGACTTGACCCCCACTAGGGTTTCTAAGCGCTCTCCCGCGTTGAAATACATGACGGCGGGCAATCCCTGAAGCTGAAATCGTTTGGTGATTGGTTGATTCGCGTCGAAATCGATTTTTACCACGGTGGCGCGATCGCGAAACTCCGTCGCCAGCTTGTCAACGAACGGTGCTACCAACTTACAAGAGCCACACCAAGATGCCATACAGTTAACAACTAACCGAGGCTGGGTCGTAATCAGGGTGTTCAACTCATCCTCGTCATTGATGACCCGGGCGGCACCACCGGGCGTCTGCCCTAACCGAGCTAGGTTGCGGGCGACTTCGACAAACGGCAAACTGCCATTAACTGATTGCAGGCGATCCTGTGCCTGGTAATAGGCCAATAGCGGTTCTAACTGCGCTTGGGCCTGCTCAATTCTTTGCCTTAGAAGCACTGATGAGGCTGTTTGTCCAGGCTCGGTGGATAACCGATTTAGCAAGATGCCGGTCATGGCCTTGATATAGACAACCTGGGCGCTGGTGGGGCTCATCGTAGACCACCAGGCATCAAACTGCTCAGCCTGTGCAACAGACTGGGGAAAACCTTCCAACACCCACCCCTTTAAAACAGCATCAGGCTGTTCAAACCGTCGACGCATGAGTTTAAGCAATAGGGGTTCGGGAATTGTCTTTCCTGATTCCATCCGGGGAGTAATCTCTGGGCCAAGCGTCGCCTGCTGGGCTGCGGTTTGTACGATCGCTGACAGTGAAATGTGGGGGACTTGCCAGCGCTCAGCCAGGGCTACAGCGTGATCTTGAATTTTCACCCCAGGCAACCCTAAAAGGATGAATTGCTTGGTCTTCATGGAGCTAACACAACCTAAGTCTGATTGGCTACTTACAGTCTGAGAATACTCCTGTCGTTCCAAGTCCGTGCATAAAAGAAACCTTAAAGCCTGGCTGACCGCCGTAGCCGCTAAAAAATAGGCTGGCCCGCCCACCCTGGACCAGCAGACAGGCCAAAAATATCCGCGCGGGCTTAGCGATATTCTTCTGGGAGATCAAAGCATTGCATAGAGGGCGACGCTAGGTTGTTAATTGCTTGATAGGCCCAATGGAACGGGTAAACGTCGGCAAAGGCTGAGGGAAACTGTCCAGGCGGGCAGGTCAAAGGCTCCCGCTGAGCGACATTGGCAGTTTCATCGGTAGTCAGATCAATCGTCACCGTTTGATCAAGTTCGGGAGCCGTAGTCGCCGGGGGCGCTGGCGTTTGATACTGAGCAAGATAGTCTTGGGCCTGGGCCGCTGTGCCGATAAGGGCACTGGCCACACAAAAGGTCGCCGCTGTAAGCAGAGATTGAGCTGGCAGCATAATTGTGTCAGGTGAATGTCGAACTCTTTTACGTTAACGTTTTCACTGTGGAATCGGGGTTGAGAGTAGGGGCAAAATCGATCTTCCCCGGCGGTGCAAACGACACTAATTTACCCTGATCGACAACTGCTAGGACAGTCAGTGCGTCATCAAAAATGACGATATTAGCGACGCTGCCAGGCGTCAGCTGTCCATAGTGATCTGCGAGGCCGAGCGCCCGAGCCGGATATAAGCTGGCCATGCGCAAGGCTTCAGCTAGGGGAATGCCAACGTGATGAACACAGTTGGCGATCGCCTCAATCATTGTCAACGCCGAGCCGCCTAAGGTGCCCTCCGCCGAAACACACTTGCCCGATTGGTAGTACACGCGCTGGCCGCCGATGATAAAGGACTCCAGCTGGGTGCCAGCGGGGGGCGTGGCATCGGTGACCAGCACCAGGCGATCGCCCTTGAGCTGATGGGCGAGGGCAATCGACGCAAAATGAACGTGGTGACCATCGGCAATAATGCCGGCGTAAACCTCCGGTTGATTGAGCGCTGCCCCCACCATGCCGGGCTGCCGACTCTGCCAGGGGGACATCGCGTTAAAGAGATGGGGCACCATTGACAGGCCCCCCGCAAATCCGGCGATCGCCTCAGCGTAGGTCGCGTTGGTATGGCCCCCCGAAACGACAATACCGGCCTGCTGTAACTGAGCAATGGTTGCAGCCGGCGTGACCTCAGGCGCTAAGGTAACTAGCCGCACCACCGCTGGTCCAGCCTGCACCATGGCCTGCACCATAGCGGCATCAGGCGATCGCACATAGTCGCCGTTGAGGATGCCATTGCGCTTGGGGATGAGGTAGGGACACTCGAGATGTAGCCCCAACACCCTGTGGGGTTGATCATCGCGATAGGCTTGCACCACCGACATTGCTTGGTACATGTCAGCATCTGAGGCGGTAATCAGCGTAGGCAAAAAGCTGGTGGTCCCGCTCCGCAAATTAGTGTGGTGCATGACCTCTAGCGTGGTTGCTGAGATATCGTCATTAAACATGACGCCACCGCAGCCGTTAAGTTGGAGGTCGATAAAGCCGGGGGCGATCGCGGCTCCCTGTAAATTGATGGATTCACAATCCGCTGGCCGCTCAGCGGTGCTGCAAATCGCCTTGATCTGGTTGTCAGCAATCAAGAGCACGCGATCGTGCAGCACTTCCAACCCGGTGTAAATCGTGCAGTTAGACAGGGCATACATGCTGAAAGTCGTTCCTCTTGGATGATGAGTTAGGCATTGAGAGCGCTGGTTTCTTTGGGATGATACACCGCTGAGTGCCTTGATTTACCTGAATTGCTGGGCTGTTGGTCGGGCGCTATTGCACCGCAAAGGGGCGCTCATAAACCCGCTCAATGCGAAATTGTAGCCGGGTTATTTGCTCCTCCCAGGTGAGCTTTTCGATCGCAATATCGGCATGGGCTTGCCAATTCTCATCGACTAAACAGATCGGTACGTCGAGGGGGAAGATTCGATAGCTCTCCTTCTGTACTTGATGGCGATCGCCCAACTGTAAAACCCTGGGATAGCCTTGCTTCGGCTTGAGCTTCAGGACACTATTCACTTCGCAGGGCATACCCATTCGATGACGTTTCCTTCGTAATAGATGTCAAATCACAGCTGTCTGGATGCCTCAAGCTGATTTCCCCAAAAAGCATCAGATGTGAGGCAAGGCTATCAGGATCGGGATGCAGTAACTGACAATAAATGAAGTTTTGTAACACAATAGAGGCAGCAGCTATGGATACTTCACAGCCATGACGGTCACTCAAGACGCCACTAACCTTTCACAGATTCCCCAAGCCCTGCCGGCCGGCGGCCCTGACCCGGGGCGATTTGATTGGGCTGAGGCGTGGTACCCCGTTCACTACATTGAGGATTTAGACCCGACAAAATTGACCCGATTCACGCTGCTAGAGGAGCCTTTGGTTATTTGGTGGGATGCCAAAGCCGAGACCTGGCGAGTCTTTGCCGATCAGTGTCCGCATCGGCTGGCCCCCCTCTCAGAAGGCCGGGTGAATGAGGCGGGACTGCTGGAATGTCCATATCATGGCTGGACCTTTGCTGGCAGCGGTGCCTGCGAACAGATCCCCCAAGCCGATCCTGAGATGGGGGCTTATCGCTCTAACCGGGCTTGTGCGCGATCGCTGCCCACTGCCGTTCACCAGGGACTGCTGTTTGTGTATCCAGGTACCGCCGCCAATGCCGAGCAGGTCACCATTCCTGGCATCACCCCTTTAGAAGATGAGCCGGAGGGCTGGGTGCTGCTCAACACCTTTCGCGATTTACCCTACGATGCCTTAACCCTGTTAGAAAACGTGTTGGATGCCAGCCACATTCCCTATACACACCACAAAACGGTGGGCAAACGAGAAAACGCCGCTCCCATGCAGATGGATATCGTTGAATCGGGGAAAGCTGGCTTTCGAGGCATCTGGCCTGAAGGTCCCCGCAAAGGCAAACTCGGCACCCAGCATACGACCTTTGCTGCCCCCAACTTGATGTACCACGACTTAACCTCTCAGCAGTTTGGTCGCACTTTGACCGTGGTGTATGCGGTGCCGACCCGCAAAGGGGAATGTCGCTTGTTTGCCCGGTTCCCGTTCAAATTTTCGTCTAAGCTGCCCGGCTTTTTTATCAAGCTGACGCCTCGTTGGTATAGCCATATCGGCAACAACCGTGTGCTCGAAGATGATCAGATTTTCCTCCATATTCAAGAGCGGCTTTTGGAAAAAGCGGGCGACAAGCCCTATGCTCAAGCGTGCTACCTGCCGACTCCAGCCGATCGCTACGTGATGGCATTTCGCAATTGGGTGATTGACTACCAGGCTGATCCGTTCGCGGGACAGTCTCTGCCACCCGAATGGTCCATTGACGATCTGATGGATCGCTATACTTCCCACACTCAGCACTGTGGTAGCTGCCGCCCGGCCCTCAAACGCCTCCAGCAGTTGCAAACCGTTGCCTTAGTGACGAGCGCGATCGCCTGGTCGTTGGTCCCAGTCGCGATCTCGCTGAGTGATTTCCTTACCTTCGGAATCGCTAGCTTGCTAGCGGCTACTCCGCTGCTCTCTGGCGCCCTTTGGCTATGGCTACGAAAGTTAGAAAGCAAGTTTTATCAAGGCAACCCGATTCCTCCGCGCAACTTGACTCCATAAGGGGGCAGTTTCAGTTGCTAGGGCTCGTGCTTGGTAAGCTTCACCGCTCCGTAGGCAGCCTTGACGGTAACCCAGGAAGCTAGGCTACCAACATGCAACTTAGGTCCATCCAGGCGAAGCGGTGCTCACCACCCGCTTCAGGTCAGGAGTGATTTCTATGGTGTAGGCAAATGGAGAGGATCCGACGCCAGGGAGCGGTGTGAGGGCGCTACCGTCCGGACGACGTGGTGAAAAGAATGATTGAGCGTTGACCACTAGATTGCCGCTGGCATTCGCGGCAACATCTTGCACCCTCAGGGTATTGCTGTTGCCGTTACTGAGGACAGCTGATAAATACGCTGCATCCAAAAGCTCCCCCGTTGCTGCGTCGATCCGAGCGAGCACTGACACTGCGGGCCCACCGCCTTGACCGTAGGTTCTCAACCAAGCTTGTTCAGCCTCATTCGAAACGCGGCGAAAATCCTGGGCGGGTGTGCCCTGGGTCCCGTCTACGGTAAATACGCCGTAGAGACTATTGCCATCCCAAGCCAGACCCAAGCCTTTGCCGTCTGCCCCGGTTACTTCCAAGTCAGTCCGAATCCAGTTATTGGCCGGGTTGACACTGTCAAAGCTAGCCACAATGGGATTTTGGTTGATGGCCGTTACTTGATTCGTGCCAATATAGACTGTCTGGGTCCCAATCGTGATGCGAGCGGCTCCGGTAGCAGCGATATCCGCCTCGGTGTTGCTCGCGGTGAACTTGGGGGTGCCACTGGTGGGAAACGCAACCTGCAAATTAGCAGCATTGACAGGCGGCAAGATGGGATTGTTAGACGCCATAAACACGGGATTGCCCAGTGCCTCGTCGGAAATCAGAAAGAGCTGCTGACCCAGAGGTGAGTCGACCCAGATCTGACGGCTGCCGATGAGGTTGGTCACCGGCTCGACCTGACCCGTCACCCCCTGGAGTCGGAAGATTACGTCGTTAAAGTCAGCATCGGATCCCGCATCAAACCGGACATCTTCCATTGCAAAGATGCCCGGGCGTACTTCCCCAAGATGGACCCGATTGGCGGGGTTAGCCGCAGCTAAAGAAAACAAGGGGCGCAATCGACCTTCGGCGGTTGGCGTTTCGAAGACAGCCTGGACACTGCCATCGGGCACGAGCATAACCGCGACAGCACTGCCGGGGTCAAAGTTAAATATCTTAACGCCGCTGGCACGACCCGAATTGCGATCGCTCTCGCCGAGTTCCCCCGTCAGGCTTGCTCCTTCATCTTGATCGTTGATGACGATATAGCCTGCCGGTGAGTTGCTGAGGGCACGGCGGGCCGCCTCTTGAATGAATTCAGGGGTGCCTGGAGTAAGCCCTGCCATCCCCGTCAGGCTAAATACGGCCAGTTGCCCCTCATAGGCACCGCTGTCAGCCAAAAACTCGATCGCCACCTGACCATTAGCCGCTACGGTAAAGTGCCCCGTCCCAAAGCTCGCCTGTTCCACTGCGAGAGGTTGTCCATCGACCGTCAGCGTCGCTGTGTCATCTTCGGCTTTGAGGGCAGCGATCGCGGTTGCCGACAGGTCATCGCCGAGGACGTGGGCGGCAAACAGCGCGCCTTCGTCACCGGGGGCGTCTTGCGGACCCGTGTGGTCATCGATGAAGTGACCGAGTTCTTCTAATACTACCCGGAGCAATTTTTCCGGTTGGCCAAATAGCTCTTTAGCGAGAAAGATGGTGTCGGTCTCAGCGGCGTAGGCCCCTTGAGCTTGGAGTTGCCGTTGGGGCAGCACTTCAAGCTTGGGCAAAATGCGCTGGCTGATTAGTTGATCTACAACGCTAGCTGTCTGGGACGGGGCAACGGCTGAACCAAATGTTGCGGCCATGGCCGCAGAGCGATCGCCCGTCTGCCAGAAGTCGGCTAGCACGGCCTGGGTCTGAGCCCAAATCTGACCGATGGTTGTTTCCGAAAACAGCGGATCTGCAGGATTGGAGGAGTCTGTCCCAACGGTGAATTGCCCTACCTGTTCCCAATGTGATTCGAGCAGGATCTGGGGCGCTGTCAGCATCGTGCGTGGGGCCACTGGTGCTTCGAAAAAGCTCCCCACGGGATCGATCAGTGCGGCAGACTGACCAAAGGTCGTTTCTGATTCCTCCGCTAGCGAATAATCCAACAGTAGCGTGCTGTCTGCAGACAGCAGCAATGGGGCTGCGATCGCAGCCGAATCAGTATGACTCAACATATAGCCGTTTCTCTTCTTAGCCGAGGGTTAGGGTTGGTAGAGACACGCCCGGTTAAAGAAAATAGCAGCTGTCAGGGACTGCCTTGAATTGTCTGAGCTTGCCATGAAGCCGTCGCCAAAGCGTCGGTACATCCACGGTTTATGGGGAGTCCACTCGGAATATTGGGTCGAGGTTTTGGGTGCTGGGTGCTGGATTTTGGCTGCCTGACGCTTTGACGGTTCGCATATTGCCACGATTGATGAAGCATCTGCCGCCCCGGGCTCGTTTAGATGCGCTAGAGGCCCGCACCACCAAGGAAGTGAGCGGATGGCGGCTAGTAATGGGTCCCGGTTTTGCGAAAATGCACAGCCGTTTTAGCGTTGGGCTTGAGTACTTCGCCGTTGCGAATGGTGGCGTACACTACCCAGTGGTCACCACACTCCATGCGGTTAGCCACTTCGCATTCCAAATAGGCGATCGCGGCTTCGATGATCGGGCAGCCATTTTCGGCTTCACGGGTCGCAATGCCTGCAAAGCGATCTTCCCCTGGGCCAAAGGGCTTGAGAAAATGTTTCATGGGCCCGAGGTGATCGCCCTCTGCCAAAATATTGAGCACAAAGGCTCCGCCGGGATACAGCAGCGACTCAATGGCGCGGTCTTTGGCCACAGCGACGGTAAATCCTGGCGGCGAGAAGGTAGCCTGGGACACCCAAGAGGCCAGCATCGCGCTGCTGGCATCGCCCTTGCGGCTGGTCACCACACAGAGCGAGCCGACAAGACGACCCACGGCCTGTTCTACCGAGGTGGCGGGAGTGCTTGGCGTTTTTGCCCGTTTGACTTTCTTCAACGACTGGGCAAAGTCCGTACCCACCTCTTCGCAATATTGCAGGGTTGACTCGGTGGGGGTGAATTTGACCCGAATGGGGTCAAAAGCGAGACTGTAACCGCCGTCTTTGAGCTTGTTTTCCAGCAGGTCGATCGCCTCTCCGCTCCAACCAAAGGAGCCAAACACACCTGCCAACTGATTTTTGGAAGCGGTGGACAGAATAATTCCCAACGCCGTTTGGATTTGCGTCGGTGCGTGCCCGCCTAGGGTAGGCGATCCAATAAGGAAACCAGCGGATTTTTCAACAGCGCTTTTGATCTCCTCCGGATCCGCTTGCTCTGCATTGAGCGATTCCACGGCTACGCCAGCTTTGGTGATGCCCCGCGCTAAGGTTTGGGCAATGGTCGCCGTATTGCCGTAGGCCGATGCGTAGACCAGCGCCACCGATAGCTCTTTTCTCTTTTGCTGCTGGCTCCATTCCCGGTAAGCCTCAGGCAGCTCGCGAGCGTGGTAGCGCACCAAGGGTCCGTGTACTGGGGCAAACATCCGCACGTTCAGCAGTTCCAGCTTTTCTAACGCAACGGCTACCTGGCGGGCATTGGGCGCCATCAGGCAATCAAAGTAATAGCGGCGATCGCTGAGTAAATCTTGCCAATCGAGGTCATATACTGCGTTATCACAGCGGTGCATACCAAAAAACTTGTTGCTAAACAGGACTTGGGTGTAAGCGTCGTAGGTCCACAGTCCTTCGGGCCAGCGGGGAGTGGGCACTGGCACAAACCCTAAGCGATGACCGCGCCCTAGATTGATTTCAGTGTCATCAGCCTTGGCCACCTGGATTTTGGGCAGATTTTCCAACAGCTTTTCGAGGGCTTTCGCCGCAGGATTAGAGCAGACTACCGTGGCGTTCGGAGCCTGCTGCAAGAGTGTAGTGAGGGTTTTTACCCGGTTGGGGTTAACGTGCCCCAGGATAATGTAGTCTAGTGCTGCCGGATTAATTTGCTGGGCCAGAGCGGTTAAAAAGCTGTCGGTAAACGATTCGCCGGGAACGTCAACCAGCGCCAGGCGATCGCCCCGAATCAAATAGCTGTTGGATGTCGTACCCCGCTCTAGAGCATACTCAATCTCAAACCGCAAGCGCTCCCAACTCCGCGATCGCAATACCTCAGTATTGGCGGCAATGGTCAGTGTTTGCACATCCCGAGCGGGGTTAGAGGTAGTCATCAATATCAATCCGTGAAACTAGCGCGGTGAACAGTGAGGGAATATTTCCATCTATAGATTTGGCGATGGGGGCGGAACGAGCGGCTAGCAACAGTGGACTTGCTGCCGCCGCTGAAACCTGATTGTGTCCAATCGCTGCAGCTACTCGCAATTGCGATCCGCGATAGAGCCATCCGGCATAATCGTGTTGCAAAACAGGGCCATGCTGCGATTGACGCCTCTTAAGTTAGCGTCTTTGAGATTCGCACCCTTAAGATTGGCTTCACCCAGCTTGACTGCCAGCAAGACAGCCCCTTCTAAGTCTGCATTGGAGAGATTGGCGTTGAGCAGGTTAGCTTGGGACAGCTCTGCTCCAGTTAAATCAGCACCGCTGAAATTGGCTTCCGAAAGCTGTGCCCCATTAAGCTGTGCCCCGTGCAGATTGGCTGCCGTGAGGTTGACGTTGTCCATATACGCCAAGATGAAATTGGCTTCCGAGAGGTTCGCGTTGCTCAAGTTAGCATCGGTCAATGTGGCAATTTTGAGGTTGGCTCCGCTCAAATCAAGACCGCTCAGGTCAGCACCATCAAGGATACAAACCGGGCATTCATTGGTTTGTTTCAGCAAATCGATGTCTTCTTGAATCGCGGCCCAGCTCGGCTGAGCTAGCCCCAACCACAGCAAAACAGTTGCACAGAGTGCAAGTAGGGAGTGCTTCATTCCAAGCTCCTGCATGGCAATACAACCTTCATTGTCTCACCCAGGCGAAACATCTCAAGGCGTTCTCAGAGATGTTTCGCCAGTCCAGCCGCTCAGTTTACTGGAGCAGAGCCTGGGCCCGGGCAACGAAGTTTTCCGCCGTGATGCCGTTGAGGGCCATGACTTGGGCCGCACTCCCGGCGGTATCACCGCGCTGCCAAGCAAAGGTATCTCGGGGAGCCGCACTCCGCAGCATGACCGGCTCCAGCATGGCGGAGGAACCGCCGGTCACACCAATCAGGGCATCCCCTGCGAATAATTGGGCAAAGTCAGTGTCGCTGAGGAACTCACCATCGGGCTCGGCGGCGGCATCCCAGGCCACGTCAGTGGGCCGATAAAGCCGTCGCGGGCTGATGATAGAGATGATGCGAACGCCGATGGCCGCTGCTGCCAACTGCTCAGCCGCCTCGAATACCGGAATCAAGGTCATATCGCCGATGACGGCAAATACCACCGTTTTGCTACCGGGGGAAACGCTGAGCTCAATCGCGCCTTGCTGCAAGGCTGTGCGGGTCTGGTCAAAAGTGGTGCGAATGGGCAGGGGCGACTTACTGGCGGTAATGGTAATTCCCTTATTCTTTGTGCCTAAGGCCCATTCGTAGCAAGCTTGGATGCTGTTGGCATCGACGGGAAACAGCGGAAAGATGTTGCCATTGCGCATCATGCCCGCAAAGTAGTTTTCGATTTCTGGTCGCTGGTGGGTCCAACCATTGCGTCCCTGCTCTAGCGCCCCAGCCGTAAACAAGGTAATGGTGGACGGGGTCGGGCGGCGGAGCTCAGCCATGGCCTGGGTCACCGTTTGCCAAATAGGTAAACCATTAATGGCAAACGATTCATAGGAGCACCAGAGCGATCGCGCCCCAAACAATGCTTGGGCAGCGGCCAAACCGGCACAAGCATCTTCACTCAGGGGTTCGTAGACCTGGCCCTGGGGCTGCTGAAAGTAGGTTTCGTCAGGGGTGGGGTGAATGATTTTGAGCGCCTGGTTGATGTTGTTGATTCCCGATGCAGCGTTGCCATCCGCATTGGTGACCACAAACTGGCTGTCTTGCTGGCCCACATGGGCGACTAAGGCTCCCATGGCAGTAGTGGCGACTTTTTTATCGCCCGCGATCGCAAATTCCTCTAACGGTAGCTGACCCAAATCTGGCAGCGGCAACTCTGACTCAGTGACCGCCGTAGCGGACCCTGGCCCCCCCATTGATCGCGTCAAATTTGTGCGGACGAGATCCCACGCGGCGGGCGTCAGAGCTCGGGTAGTGAGCGCATCGACGAAGTAGTCTTTAGCTAAGCTGTCGCCGGGATAGAGGTTGTGGGACTTGGCCCCGCGCTTATGGACCCCAGCCCCTTTGAGCTGTTTGATAATGAGCACCGTCAGCGTGCCGCCCAGAGCCGATTTGGCGGCCTTATCGGTGGCTTCTAAAACCGCTTGGGTAAAGGCGAGGCGCTGCTGGAGAGAAAACTGTGTGCTATCAACATAGGCACCCGGCTGATCGGCATCATCGAAGGCTTTGGCATCTACTAAAATCACGGATTCAAAACCGTGGGCCTGCCAGTAGGCTGTCATGGCCTCGTTGGACTGGGTCGAGACCATGCTGTGGTGCTCTTGAGAAAAGCCATTCCAAACGAGGACTGGCAAAAAGTTCGTAACGTGGGGGTAAGCGGTATGAAAGTGACCGAAGCTACTCATAATGTAGGGTTCACCCAAGCCGCCATCGCCAATGGTGACGGGGAAGAGGGTGCCCGGATGCAGCTTGGCCCCCGCCATGGCAAAGTGCTGACCCTGACCTAAGGGCCCTGCTGGACTCAATAACCCCGGAATCTGCCCGGAGAGATGCCCTAACAGCCCGTGGGTTTCGCGGAAGCGATCGCAGAGCTGCTGTACAGTCTCAATGCCCATGGCTTCTAGGGAGCGATCCAGAAACACAGTGCTATAAAAGCCGGGGGCGTGGTGTCCGACTTCAGTGACCATGTTTTTGTAACCCAGCATGGCCAGGGCCGCGATGCCGTCGGCAATGCTGGCAAAGCCGCCAGGGTGACCTGATTGCTTGCTGGCAGTCACTTGCAGGGTGAGGTAGCGCAGGGCATCTGCCGCCAACATCGTTTGATATACCGCTGCTGTTTCAGTAGGAGCCGCGATCGCGGTTTGCCCCTCGGCGATGGCCGGGGTTTGCCCATAGGTGTCAAAGTCGGGCAGGGACTCAGCGAAGTGTTGAATGCCCTCACAAAATGCGGGAGCGGTGGGCTTAGAAGTAACTGCGGTCATGTCCAGATACCTATGTGCGTCAATAGAGCAGTGGGCAAATTTAAGCGATCGCGGGGCAGTCAACTGCTGGGAAAGCCGAATCAGATCTGCCTCAGCCCCAACCATTAGCTATCTGCCTCGTCCAAAAGCAAGAGTGGGTTGGAGTAAATCCATCCTACCGAGATTGGGGGCAGCCACTGCGTTTCCCCCTGGATGAATATGGATTAGTCCAATTCTACCGTTTATCCGCGAGCAAATAAATGACTGATCCAATTATGATTGACTTTAGTCAATCCAATATCTCTGCTGAGTCTGTGTTCGTCAGCTGTCGCAGCGCCGTTTGAGCATAGAGTTGGGTATAACCATCCGACTCCCTCAGCAATGATTGCAGCAGTGGCAACGCCGGCTGATAATGTAAGCTGCCTAGGGCCAGCGCTAGGGCAGCTTGTAACCATTCGCCATCAGTAGATAGCCGCATCTCAGTTCGCAGCCAATCCTGCAGCATCTCGCCTGCCCGTCGTCGCAAGGGGTCGCCTTGAAATCGAGTGAGGGTTTCCACAATCTCTGGATGGAGCGATCGCGGCAGGGTATTGCGGGCGGTAATCAAGGCTGAAAGGGCTGATTCTGTGTCAATCCAGCCGAGGGTCTGAATGATGCTGAGCTGCAGTGCTGTCGGGGTGTGAGGCGAGGTCAGTACCCGGGTCAGAGCGGCGATCGCGGTTTCGGTACCGAGGCGTCCCAGGGCGATCACCGTAGCCTGATTTACGGCTGGGTTGATATCCCACAGCCCTGGCAGCAGGTGCTCAATCAAATTGATCCGCTCTAACAGATAGGAGCGCACGCCTAACTGGCGAATGGCCTCTTGTCGCACCACTGGATTCACATCTTGGAGCCCAGCCAGCAGCAGGTCATCGACGGGACCTCGGCGAAAATGGCTCAAGGCGGTGAACGCCACCGCGCGAATGGTTGGGTCAGGATCTGTTGCGGCGGCCAGCAATGGCTGAAACGTCGCTGGGTGGTGAATGTTAGCCAAGGCTTGAGTTGCGGTGAGTCGATGGGCGGGCTGCCTCAAGAGCTGGAGCAGCGCCTCGACTCCAGAGGCCCCAAAGTGAGTCAGCCCTTCAGCGGCGATCGCAATGAGCTCGGGTTCTTGAGTACTGTGCAGCAGGGCCACTAGGGCGGCTAGGGCGTCGGGGTGATCAAACTGCCCCAAGGCCCGAGCTACAAACCACTGGGTCTCCCAGTCGAGGTCGGCATCACCCAGCAGCGCCACCAGGGCCGCGATCGCTGTCGGTCCCAGTTCTGTCAATTGCTTGGTAGTTTCCCATTTTTCGCGGAAGTCTCCCCCAATGAGGCAGTCGATTAAAGGGGCTAGCGGCACAGCATCAGACATAGGGGCGGGCTTTTTTTCGACGTACATAGGGATGCTAGCTAAACCAGGAGAAATACTGACAGCGAGGCTGTGAAGCTGGCCAAGGCTATCTATTCACGGAAAGCAGCCAAAATAAAGTTCGAAATTAACATTTGGCCTTCGCTGCATGCAAAAGCTGCATATAAGTCATGCAGCTTTTGCATGGTTCTGTTGGCAGACAGGCGAGTTACCTCGTGCCGCTATCATCCAGTGTCGCTGTCTTAGGGCCCAATCGTCCGCTTACTCAACAAGTTGAAATCGTCTTGAGCAAAGGCATTTGGCTACCACAAAAATGAGTCTGCCAATAGGCTGGGGTTTCATTGCCGTTGAATGGCGTTGCTTGTGCTGATCTCACTCAGGTCTAGTAAGCAGCGGCATCATTTGGACAGCCTACTGAGTACATCGGTTGAGAAAGGCTGTTGACCAGCAAAAGACCATAAATCATTGTTGCCTGCCTAGAGTTATGAGACATGAGCTCAAGGAAAACAAACCGTTGTGTGAATGTTTTGCTTGAATTTTGTGTAGTTCGGAAAAATGGGAATAATAGGTTGTGTTTCTTTGGCTTAGCCGAGATGATTTATGTTTCACCGATTTTATCGCTCTTTTGAGACTCTTTCTAGCTACCGCAAGCAGTCTTTTCAAAAACCGTATTCCATAGTAAGTCAATGGTTTGGCAACCTGCCACTCCAATACAAGGTTGGATTAAGTTTTGGGTTGGCAATTAGCGTTGCTAGCATCGGCGTGGCAACAGGTTGGTTAATAACAGAGTCATATCTTGATGAAGCGCGAACTAATATCGAAGATAGTGAAGCTGAATACCGCATTCTCAGTGATCTCAAGGTTGACTTTTTAAGAATGCATCTGCACCAAAAAGGAGCAATTCTGACTCTGAGTGATTTGTCACAATGGTCAGAGGTTTACGCTACCTTTGCTGAGGATCAGGAACAGTTCAATGCCATTTGGTCTAATTATCAAGAAACCTATGGTGCAATGCATAGCGATGCTTTACATGCCCCAAAGGAACAAGAGCTTATCAAAAAACTGATAGCCTCATATTCAGCATTTTCTAGAGATTTAGATACGCTAACAGATAGATTAGACAGGGCAGTTTTGGTAAAGCTTTCTGATGCAGAACGTCGTACTTTACAAGCAGAACTCACTCGATTTAATAATCAGAGATTACGCCAAGATGCATATCGGTTTTTGGACTTAGTAGAAGAGTTAAGAGATAATTCTGATGCTCGTCTTGGCAAGGCAAAGTTGGCACTTGAAAATGCTTCTAATTTTCGTGTGAGGATAGTCGTTCTAAGCACTACAACATCACTCTTTATTACATTTATTCTTCTATTTATTCTGAGTAGGGCGATCTCTTACTCGATCAAACAGGCCTCGGAAATTGCTGAACAAGTCATTAAAACCTCAAGCTTTAATCTTCGTATACCCGTAGTCAGCTCAGATGAGGTGGGAAAGTTATCTACTGTATTGAACCGCTTGATTTTACAAGTGAAGCAACTTCTAAAGCAAGAAAAAGAGAAGTCTGAGTCGCTACAAAATGCTCTTAAAGAGCTTCAGTCAACACAGTCAATTTTGATTCAAAACGAAAAAATGTCAGCATTGGGCGAGATGGTTGCTGGTATTGCCCATGAGATTAATAACCCAGTCAATTTCATCCACGGTAACCTTCCTCATCTCGAAAGCTATCTTCAGGATTTGTCTAAGCTGATACAGTTTTATTAGAGAAATTGTTCAGCCCTTCCTACAGAAATATATGAAGAGATTGAGGACTTAGACATTCCCTTCTTGATTGATGATTCTATGAGTATTCTAAAGTCGATGAAGATAGGAACGCAGAGAATTTCTGAAATTGTACTTTCCTTGCGGAACTTTTCTCGTCTAGACGAAGCAGAGATTAAACTGGTAGACCTTCACGAAGGATTAGATAATTCCTTGATCATTTTGGCTCACCGACTCAGGGGCAGTGCCCGAAACCCACAGATTGAGATTGTCAAAAACTATGGCTCCATTCCAAAAGTCGAATGCTATGCCGGCCAAATGAATCAGGTCTTTATGAATATTCTGAGTAATGCAATTGATGCGCTTCAAGAAAATCGCCAGCAATATTCTGGTCAAAAGACTCAACCAATACCTGGCCGCATTTGCATCTCCACAGAAATGCTTGGAAATACACAGGTTAGAATCCGAATTAAAGACAATGGCCCTGGAATCCCAGACGATATCATCGACAGGCTGTTTGATCCATTTTTTACGACGAAGGAAGTAGGCAAAGGAACCGGATTAGGACTGTCAATCAGCTACAAAATCGTTACTGAAAAACATCAGGGTACCCTACAGTGTCACTCTCATATAGGCCAAGGTACTGAGTTTGTTATCCAAATTCCGGTTCATCAGTCTGAAATGCTGGACTATCCATCCTCAGCGATTTCGCAGCGTCGAACAACAGCTGTCCTCTAGCGAGTCCTGAAAACTTGGGCTTTATGTAATCCGTTGAAAGGTCGATCATATTGGCTTAGAGCCAGGTTGTTGATAGCTCACTGAGGTAGACCATGTTGTTGCCGTTTGACCTCAGCTCAAGCTCTATCTGCGGCTGAAGCTGCAAAATGCATTGGTAAAGCACCTCGTCATAGGATTGAGCGGGTTGTTAAAGCTAGAAAAATGATACTTTCGATTTTTCCAACTTGTGGTTGAATCCAGGATAGGCTAGCTGGCTCCTGGGCTGCTTATAGATAAGCGATGACGGGTGATTTTATCTGCTTAAACTAAAGGAAGCAGCTCATTGATGATTGGATCTTGGCCTCATGACCCATCCCACACCGCCCTATGCCCAAAGCTGGATCGCTCGCTGGTGGCGGTCCCTCGGGCCTTTTTCCAGAACCCTTGTGACCTTGCTAGCAGCTCCGCTAATCGTGCTGAACGTATGGGCGCTGGCGCAAATATTTGATTATTTTCGTGAGATTTTGGTCGCTGTGATTGTAGCTTCGCTGTTGGCCTTCTTGCTGAGTTATCCGGTGAGGGGGTTACGGCAGCTAGGGATCCGACAAGGCCTTGCCTCAATCCTGGTGCTACTCGGAGCGGTACTGGTGTTGCTAACCGTCGGTATCACCATTCTCCCCCTGGTAATTGAGCAGGCGCAGCAACTGGTAGCTAAGTTGCCGGATTGGTTTGATTCTGGCAAAAATCAGCTATTGATGCTGGATAGTCGATTTGAAAATTGGGGATTGCCTTTTAACCTAGATGGTCTCATTGAACAAATAAACGATCGCCTTAAGGTCCGATTTGAAGCGATCGCGGGGGAAGCCCTTAACCTTACCCTTGGATTTGCCGTCTTCACGGCGAATAAGCTGTTAGATATTGTCTTAGCCATTGTGCTGACTTTTTATCTACTACAGCACGGAGACGACGTTTGGGACGGTATTGTAGGTTGGCTCCCTGGCAAAATTCAGCACCTTTTCTCGGATACGTTACGGCTGAGTTTCCGCAATTATTTTCTTGGTCAGTTTGTCGTAGCAACCTTAATGGGCACTATTTTGACCTGCATTTATGGCCTGCTCCAGGTGCCCTTTGGCCTACTCTTTGGCATTACCGTTGGGCTCGCGGCGTTGATTCCCTTTGGAGGGACCGTGAGCATTATTATCGTGACGCTGTTGGTGGGCCTCCGCGATATCGGCATTGCCATCAAAGTGCTGCTGGTTTCAGCCTTAGTGCAACAGCTTATTGAAAATGTCTTAGCCCCTCGAGTATTAGGTAGCTTCACGGGGTTGAATCCCTTTTGGGTATTTATTGCTTTGTTATCGGGTGCCCGGGTTGGCGGCCTGTTAGGGGTGATTATGGCTGTCCCCATCGCTGTCGTCATCAAAGAGGGCTTAGAGGCGGTCCGGATTGCAAGAAGCGAACAAGGGGCGGCGTCCAACGCCATATCGGAGAATGAGACTAACGGCCTTGATCCCCACGGTATGGCGACTGTGCCCCAGGCAGCGGCGACCGACACTACTGCTGCGTCCGGGCAGCAGAACGGCTAAACCCCTAGCAGTGCCAGTTTACGGATTTTAGACAGCCATGAATCAGGGTTGGATATATCACGATCAGGTGTCCGCTCAGAACGCGGGTCAGCGTCTTTTAGATTTTTACGAACAGCGGTATCGCCATTCCAGTCGGGCAGAATGGCTCGAACGCATTCGCCGGGGACAGATTACTGTGATGGGGCAACCCGGCAGCGCTGAACAGGTTCTGCGGGTCGGTGAGCCGTTGGCCTATCATCGTCAACCCTGGCAAGAGCCCACTGTGCCGCTAGCTTTTGAAATTTTGTACGAAGATGCTGACCTGCTAGCGATCGCAAAGCCCGCTGGTTTGCCCGTGCTGCCGGGCGGCAATTTCTTAGAGCATACGCTGCTACATCAACTCAAGTTGCGGTATCCCCACGCCACCCCAACCCCTGTGCATCGCCTAGGGCGAGGAACCTCAGGGATTATGCTGCTAGCGCGATCGCCCCTTGCCAAACGTGAACTAAGCCGTCAATTTCGGCACACCAGCCATCCTTTTGAGTCCCCTGGAACCGTTCGGAAAATTTACCAAGCATGGGTTGGCACAGGAGACTTACCGGACAGCTTTGCCATGCAGACCCCGATTGGCCCAGTGCCTTATCCTGTTTTGGGGACCGTTCACGCAGCGACTCCCAGGGGGAAACCGGCCTATAGTCAGGCCCGTGTATTAGAAAGACGCCCCCATCAGACAATCGTAGAAGTTCAAATTTTCACCGGTCGCCCCCATCAAATTCGCATTCATTTAGCCGCCGCCGGGTTCCCCCTTGTGGGCGACCCGTTTTATATCAAGGGCGGCCATCCTCGACCCACTCCCCAAGACTGGTCGGTGCTGCCGGTGCCGGGGGATATCGGTTACTATCTCCATGCCGCGCAGTTGACTTTTTATCACCCGCGTACTCAACAATCGATGACGCTGAACTGCCTGCCACCTCCCTAGCAAAGCTTTGCCGCATGGGCATAAAGCCGGCATCGGCAATGACAGCTGTGCTTGGTGCCTTGGGCAGCATCATAAAGCTCGGAAGCAATACCTCGCGGATAAAAAAACTCTGGTAATTCCTGGTTTGCTTTGGCGGGGAGTAGCGCTCTCGCAGGGGGATTAGAAGCGTCCGAGATTCGAGGGGCAGGGAATGACTTCGACACTGGCGATCTGGCGGCGGAACCTGGCCAAACTCGATCGTGACTCGCGATGGCAATGTGCTGAAACTGGACAATATATCGATTTCCCAGCCAGATCTCTTTGAGTTCCTGAGCAATTGGGAAAGGCTGAAAGAAACTCTTGGGCAAGGGAGCGACGACGGCAGGGAGTGCCAATCTGCACTGCTGTTTTGCCGGATTGTCATCGCCCTACGAAACTGTGATTAGAATCCTCAGAGACTGGCTGAGAAACAAGCCGTAGACTCCTTAGAAAAATGTATATTTTGCGGATTCTCAAAGCGTCATGAGCGATCGCTCATGACGTCCGGTTACGCGAGAAAAAGCAAGCCTTTCTAATTAGAAAGGATACTTTTTGCCTGTGGTGCTAGGGACTTTGACGAGACACTTTTTATCCTGTTTCTAAGAGATAACGCTACTTTATGTGTGGCAGACTTTCATTTCTAAGAGCGTATCCCCGCTCTCTTTTTTAGGTAGCTGTTTCATCGTATGAATGCGTCAGTCAGCAATTAGATATCACCATGATTGAGCTTAGTGCTTTCAGATTGGGACAAGGCGTTTTGCTATCAGCCGTCTATTCCCTGTCTTGTCCATGGGGCTACTCTTAGGCTGCTACCTACCTCAGCGTTTGTGCGGAAGGCCCCGTGGTTGACCTTGGGCATTCCCTTAGAGCAGACTTTGAAGGGATTATAAAATTCATTAATTTTGCGAGTCCGATCCAGTGTATCTACTCGCTATAGTTTTCAAAAGGGTGAAATTCAAATACATTCCTGCGAACTGGCAGGCTTATTGATGTTGCTTGCTGCTGCAATAGAGACCGTCGCTGAATACGATGAGGTGCTCGAAGAATTAGAAGCTATTTTTTCATGCCTTCATCACTGCCAAGAATTGACTCAACTGTTAGAGTGCGGAGTGCAGCAGACTCGCTATCTGTTTGGCAGCGATCGCGCTTTGATTTATCAGTTTATTGATCAAGGGGATGGAGCTGTCACCGCTGAAGCTATCAGCGACGAATGGACACCCGTTTTGGGTCAGTTAATCTATGATCCTTGTTTTGAAAATCAGTGGGGTGAGCGATTTCAGCAAGGAGCAATCACAGCGATTGAGAATGTCGATCAAGCCAATGTCGATCCTTGTTATCGGCAGTTATTACAGCAGCTACAGGTCAAAGCCAACCTCGTCAGTCCTATTTTGGTTCAGCCATTTTCAACCGCTCGGAGCAGGGTATTGCCCACGTTGTGGGGGCTACTGATTATTCATCAGTGTGATGCTCCCCGGCTCTGGCAAAAAATTCATCGCCAAGTGGCTAAGCAAATTGCGACTCAAATGGGCTGGGCCATCCGGAGGCTACAACAGCACCAGGTCTTAGCGGCTAGTCGCTGGCAAGAGAGACAGTGGCAAACGGCAATCGAAACGGCTGAGTGTGGTATGTGGCATTGGCGCTCGGATGTCGATGAGGTGAGCTACTCACTCCATTGGAGAGCCCTACTGGGATACCCTGCCCCCCAGCGGGGCGAAACTTTGAGCGATAGTTTAGCGATTGTTCACCCGGACGATCAAGCACGGGTCAGAGCTGCATTGCAGCAGCACATTAGCCAACAAACGCCGGTTTACGATTGCGAGTATCGTCTAGTTTGCGGAGACGGTCGTTGGAAATGGGTGTGTAGTCGGGGACGGATTACAGAACGTCGGCCGGATGGCAGCCCCCTTCATTTTGTGGGCCTCATCTGGGATATCAGCGATCGCAAGCAGCATGAGACTGAGCTGCAACAACAAGCTGAGCGAGAGCATGCCTTAAATGAAGTAATCGAGGCAATTCGCAGCTCTCTTAACATTCAAGACATCTTTGACATTGCGGCGAATCAGATTGCTCGATGCTTACAAGGGCGCGTGCGGGTTTCCCAATACCGAGCAGATGAGCGGATTTGGCAGGCGGTGGCAGTCAACGGTGGTCCCTTTGACTGGAGTTCTGAGCAAATGGCCGAAGTCTGGGCCGGCGTGCCTGATGTTGACAATCCGGTCGCCGCCCGACTCAAAGAGCTAGAAACCGTGATCTTTGAAGATGTGGAGATGATCGAGCCTACTGATCAGGTTAACCGTCATTTAGCAGAGCAGTTTCCAGGGCAATGGCTGATTGTGCCCATCGTCATGTACTCGGAGGTTTGGGGGGCTGTTTCCCTAACGCGTCCCCATCCTCAAAGCTGGCATCCTGCCGAGATCGAGTTGACTCGCCGGATCGCCGCTCAGTTAGCGATCGCTATTCATCATGCCAATCTGCACCAGCAGGCGCAGGCAGCTTCTGAGCGCAATGCCCTCGTGCTCAACAGCATTAACGAGGGGATCTGGGACTGGCGCTCGGGAACGGATCGAATTCAATTTTCTACACGGTATTGGCAGATTTTGGGAGTGCCGCCTCTCTCCAGTCGGATGTCACGCTTGTCCACTGAGCTAGAACGTATTCACCCTGATGATCTGGAGCGGTTTGTAATCGCGATTTACAACCATTTGGCTACGCCTTCTCAGTTTGAATACGAGCTTCGGTTACGCAGCTTTAGCGGCGCTTATGTCTGGGTGCGGCTTCGGGGTAAAGCGGTATGGGATGACGCGGGCAATCTGGTACGAATGTTGGGATCGGTTGAAGACATTAGCGATCGCAAATTCTTAGAGATGAGGCTACGGCGACAAGAGAAAGACTTTCGGACGCTAGTGGAAAATAATCCTGACGGGGTCATGCGGGTAGATCGACAGTTATCAATCTTGTATGCCAATCCGATAATGGAATCCTGCATCGGTGCGCCCCCCCTCCCTCTCATAGGTAAAAGACTAGGGGAACTTAATATTTCAACGGAGCTCTTTCAGCAGTGGCAATCGGCAATTACTCAAGTCTTTGCCACCGGCCAAGAGCAGCTGCTAGAAACCCAAGCTATCGTTGCCGAAACGGAGCAAGTTTTTTATTCGCGCTTAGTGCCAGAATACACAGCCACCGATCAGATGGCGTCTGTATTGATTATCTCCCGGAACGTCACCAATCTGCGGGCGGCCCAAATAGCGCTACAAAGGCAAATTGATCAAGAGCACACCCTACGGCTGATGACTCAAGACATTCGCGCCACGCTTGATATTGACCAGATACTGGCGACTACGGTCGCTGAAGTCCAACGGATGCTGCAGGCCGACCGGACATTGATTGTCCGGTTTGTTACTGAGCGATCGCGACGGGCGGTTGCAGAGGCCGTTCGCCCCGGATATTTGGCCATCGTTGACACAACCTGGGAAGCCCAGGCTCTCTCGTCATTTTGGGCGGCATTTTATGCCCGGGGCCAAGGCCGGATTGAGCTGAATGTCTCGACAGACAGTCATGATGCCGATCTGGCGAACTTTCTACAGCGAATTGGGGTGAAATCACAAATGCTTGCCCCCATCATTCAAACGGAAGCGGAGAACAACGAAATTTGGGGCATGCTGGTGACCCATGCCTGCCGGGACTATCGCCACTGGCAGCTAGATCAATTACATCTGCTACAAAAAGTCGCTGAGCAAGTTGCGATCGCCATTCAGCAGTCAATCCTGCATCAGCGGTTGCAAGCGGCAAACGAAGAGCTTGCTCGAATTTCAGTGACAGACGGGCTGACTCAGATTGCCAATCGTCGCCACTTCGACGACATTTTAGAAAAGGAATGGCGTCGAGCCGTTCGTGAGCAACAGGAGGTCACGCTGATTTTCTGCGATATCGATCATTTCAAGTATTTCAATGATCAGTATGGGCATCCCGCTGGCGATGAGTGCATCGTCGCGGTGGCCCAAGCTCTGCAAGGCTGCGTCAACCGCGCAACTGATTGTCTGGCTCGCTATGGAGGCGAGGAGTTTGCGGTGGTTTTGCCCCAAACGGATGTGGCTGGGGCCACGGTCATTGTGCAGCAGATGCAGGCCGCGATCGCCGCAATCGGCTTGGAACACAAAATTTCGGGCATTGATACTCAAATTACCCTGAGCTATGGCATCGCCTCGGTGTTGCCACAGCCTCATATCTTGGCTCGCACTCTAGTCGAACAGGCTGACCAAGCGCTCTATCAGGCCAAACAAGCGGGGCGCGACCGCTACGCCGTTTTCAAGCCATCGGTCTAGTCAGGCAAAATATCTCAGCCCAGCTCTAACCTGCAATGGGTAATGCATCACTCCATTTGCTCGCCGATACGAGTGGCAATGAAATCGACCAGTAGCCTGACCTTGGTCGACAGATGGCGGTTAACTGGATAGAGCATACAGATAGAGATAGGCGGTCCCTGGTAATCTGCCATGACGTGAATCAATCGCCCCGCTTGCAAATCAGCTTGTACGATAAAGCGCGGCAGCAGCGTAATCCCTAACCCCTGTAGAGTGGCAGCTTGCAGCACTTCTCCATTATTGGCGCACAGCGGGCCATCCACATTGACGCGGTGCTCACCATCGGGACCGATCAACGTCCAGGGTTTTTCGGCGGAGAGATGCCCATAGGTCAAACAGGCTTGGTGAGACAAATCTTGGGGCGTCTCCGGGGGGCGGACTCGGCTGAGATAGCTCGGTGCGGCGCACAAAATCACCGGTGCCGGAGTCAGCTCTTGCACAATCAAGCTGCCAATGTTGGCGGGTTGAGCGATGCGCAAAGTGACATCAAAGCCCTCGTCGATGGGGTCAATGAAGCGATCGCTCAGACTCAACTCTATGTGCAGCTCAGGGTAGTGTTCCAAAAACTGAGCAATCAGTGGGGATAGATAGCGAGTGCCAAAGGTCATCGGCGCATTGACGCGGAGTTGTCCTTGGGGCTTGGTTTGCAAGTTGCTGACAGCTAATTCAGCTTCGGCCACCTCGGCGAGGATAGCGACGCAGCGCTCATAAAATCCCAATCCAGTGGGCGTGGGCGTCACCTTGCGGGTCGTTCGCTGCAAGAGCTGCACCTGCAAAGCTTCTTCCAAATTGATCACGAGCTTATTGACCGCTGAGCGCGACAGCCCCATTTTGCGAGCTGCCGCGGCAAATCCACCCGATTCAACCACTTGAGCAAACGCCCGCATACTTTCAAGCTTATCCATAGGATTGTCAATCAAATAGAGACAAAGTGTCGCCTATATATTGTATTGTCTTTTGATTTGATTCGATACATAATGGATTTGTCGTAAGGAAATCGATGACACCCGCAAAGGAGGTCTGCCAATGATTACAATTCGTCCTGGTAATGCTCGCGGCCAAGCAAATTTCGGTTGGCTCGACAGTCGTCACACTTTTTCCTTTGGCAACTATTACGATCCCGCCCACATGGGATTTGGGAGCCTGCGCGTCATCAACGAAGATAAGGTGACTCCCGGTCAGGGGTTCTCGACCCACGGGCATCGCGATATGGAGATCATCTCCTATGTGCTCGACGGTGGACTGGCTCACAAAGATAGTATTGGCAATGGTTCCATCATCCGCCCTGGAGACGTTCAGCGGATGTCAGCGGGAACCGGTATCTTGCACAGTGAGTACAACGCTTCAGATGCTGACCCAGTGCACTTTCTGCAAATTTGGATTTTGCCGGAGGCTAAAGGTATCGAGCCCGGATATGAGCAAACTTACTTTGCCCCCGAGGAAAAACAAAATCAACTGCGGTTAGTGGGGGCACGTGATGGGCGCGATGGGGCTGTTACCATTCACCAAGATCTCGAATTGTATGCCACTGTGCTGCAGCCGGGTGCCACAGTCGAGTATGCGTTGGGTGCAGGCCATCAAGCTTGGGTGCACGTGGCCCAAGGGGCTATCGATCTCAATGGCCATGCCCTGACCGCCGGAGATGGGGCCGCTATTGACCCAGAGACCCGGCTGACGCTGATCGGCAATAGCGACCATGCAGAAGTGCTGCTATTTGATATGGCGGCCTAGCGCTGATTTTGGGGGATCCTTTGTTTGAGACTGTTTGGTGACGGCTCCCTCACAAACTGAGAAATCCCCGCAGGGACTTCTCAACCGACAATGGGGCGATCGCGACTGTCCTGCGATCGCCTCTGACCTACCCAAGAGGAGAATCAATCCATGACCGATCCGAATGTTGCGGCTAAACAGCCCAAAGTGATGGAGCTAGAGTCAGGCACCTATTGGTATTGCACCTGCGGCAACTCTGATAATCAGCCTTTTTGCAATGGAGCGCACCAAGATACAGGCTTCACACCTATCAAGTTCACCGTGGAAGAAAAACAGCAGGTGGCGCTCTGCCAGTGTAAGCACACGGGTAATGCTCCCTATTGCGACGGCTCCCACGCCAATCTGTAAGTCATTCATTGCCAACGCCGATGGGACGGGCTGACAAAACCGTCTTAGCCAAACGGATGCTTTGCCGTCTCATCGGCGCGTTGGTGTCGGTTTTCTCATGGTGCTGTGGACGGGGATCGCAAAATCATCGATTTTTCGGTAGCCGGCGCTTTTTTGCCTTAGGCTGGGGCGGGCGCGATCGCCCCCGAGATTGATTGATTAGTGCGCTTGCCGCCTCCACAACTGTCGGGTCTGCATCGCGTAGCGCTTGACGCAGCAGCGGCAGCCGTTTGGCAGGGGATACCGGGGCGAGGGCTTGCACAGCCGATAGACGCACTTGGGCATCGGGGTCACGAGTGAGCCGGGTTAAGATCGGCAACCACCGGGTCTGTGCGGATTTACCTGATTTTTCCAGCGTTAAACCAATGACCTCAGCAACCTCGCGACGCTTCGCCGCATCAGGAGAGTAGCTGGCGGCCAGTACCACATTTGGATCGTTCACCCCAGTAGATGAACGACTTTTTTGAGAAGTTGTCGGAGTCGGGGTAGGTGGCTTTGGAGTCGAGGACGGCTGAGCTGTTGTTTGAGGTATCGGAGCTGCCGCTGTGGCGGTAATGGGGGTCGGGTTAGTGACGACAGGTTCGGTGGGGGGAGCAGGCACTGCTTTAGATGATTCAGGGGAAGACGGCTGGCCAATCGACATACGGCTCGTCTTTGGCGGATGAGCAGAAGATGCTAACCCCTGTGATGACGGGGTTGGTTGTCTCTGGGCGCTCACTTCCCGCAGTTGACGCTCATACTCTGATTCGGCCAGGGCAAGCTGGCGTTGCAAGTCCTGGACCTTGGCCGATTGAGTGACGGCTTTTTTGGATGTCAGAAAATAAGTAACGGTCGCTCCCAACGCGAGGCCGACGGCCAGACCAATCAAAAAGCTCATCTTGGCAATCCCCTTCAAATGTCCTGTTTAGACAACAGAGGCTTAGTCTACCGCGAAGGGAGAGCAGTCTCCAGCCCGAGGGGAGCTGATGTCTCTGCTCAAAGTGTGTCCTCAATCGCTGCAGAGCTTGTGTCCTTGATGCCATGAATCCACCTCAATTGGACTGATGTCTGACCTTGCGATAGCCCTTTGCCAACCGTCCCTCGCGAAAAAGATGAGCAAGAGCAATACGTCACCAAGTCGGTGAGGTGTAGGTGCATTGGCTAAATTTAAGGAGCCCCCGCCCTTTGCCCCCTGCTTGAGCACCGGTCACGCTAGTTGTGTTCTATATCGCCCCTGGCAAGCATTCTGCTTTTCCACTTTGACGTATCCTTGACGTGAAGCCCGACCCGGTCTCTCTACTATGGTTGATGCCAACACGCCCACCAATGAGCTGGTCATTGAAGAAATAGAGGATGACACCCCTCTCGAAATTGACCCTGCCAAACGCCGTGTCAAAACCGAAAAGCAGGATCTCCCCGTTGAGACGCTAGTTAGCTGGGTCAATCGCGGCAAGCTTAATCTACAGCCAGATTTTCAGCGCAATTATGTGTGGAACAGCGGCAAAGCCAGCCGCTTAGTGGAGTCGCTATTATTGGCGATCCCGATTCCTGTGATTTACGTTTCGGAAGAAACCAATCGCACCTATTCCGTGGTAGACGGGCAACAGCGCTTGACCAGCATTTGTTCTTTTGTGAATGGTGCATTTCCCGACGGTCAAAAATTTAAGCTATCGGGTCTGCAGGTGCTTAAGGATCTCAACCGGAAGACCTTTACTGATTTACCCATCGAACTCCAGGAAGAAATTCTTAACTTCATCCTGCGACTCATCATTATCGAAAAAGATTCTGACCCTGATGTGAAGTTTGAGGTATTCGAGCGGCTCAATCTGGGAGCCGAAAAGCTTAATGACCAGGAAGTCCGCAATTGCGTCTATCGAGGTAACTACAATGAGCTCCTGCGATCGCTCAGCCAAAATGAATACCTGCTCAGAATTTTTCAATCTAAAGAGCCCCACAGCCGCATGATGGATCGCCAGTTGCTGCTGCGATTTTTTGCTATGTGGCGCAACACCCACAGCAATTACAAGGGACCGACCAAACGCTTTCTCAACACTGAAATGGAGCAGCATCGGCAACTCAGTGATGAGGCCCTCGCCGAAATGCGTCAAGTATTTGAGTCGTCCATCGAGATGGCCTATGCCGTCTTTCAGGAAAAAGCCTTTCGACGCTACTACCCCGGCAATGCCTACAATCCCAACGGGACATGGGAAAAATCGCGATTAAATGTAGCGCTGTGGGACACGATTTTGTACACCTTTAGCTACTACACCCTGGAACAAATTTTGCCGATCAAAGATCACATTCGAGAAGAATTTCTCAATTTGCTCAATACGGATAAGCAGTTTGTGGACTATATCAGCACTAGTACCGACCGCACGGATCGCATTAAATATCGAGCCGAGGTTTGGCGCAGCCGGCTAGACCAGTTGATCGGACTAGAAACGGGCCAACCCCGGACATTTTCCCTCGAGTTCAAACAAAAGTTATTTGACAAGCACTCCACTTGTCACGTGTGCTGGAAACCGATAGAGAATGTTGACGATGCCGCGATCGCCCACATCCCCGACTACTGGCGTCAGCCCAAACCCATTCCCGAAAATGCCCGTTTAGACCATCGCTTTTGCCATCGCACCCGTCAATCAGCCGCTGACAAATAGCTTCGTAGATCGGCGATTATTCAGGCGTACGGTGGAGAGTAGAAAGGTGCAAAGCCTTCGTCATAGTCAGCTAGCGATGACAAGCGTTGGAGCCTGACGGCAGCTTGCCACAGCCCTATGTCGGAAGGTTTTTGGCCGCAGCCTGACAAAGGGGAACCAGGGCACCCTGGGGGGTCAGTCCTAACACCATGGCTTCCCCAGGGGCGATGGTGACCCCCGTGAGCAAACAGCGTTCAGCTCGTTCCGCCGTCGCAGGAATTGTCGCGCGAATATCTTGTTGAGTCAGATTGCCACTGTAGTCGCCAGATTGCTGCTCAACATAGGCCCAGAGGATTTCCCGAATTAAGGCTTGATAGCCGCGATTACCCGCGATCGCTTTCAAGCTGTTTTTCAACTCCTTCTCCAACCGGATGCTGGTCACTTCCATATCAGTTGTGGATGCACGGGAAAGCGTGGGCATGGGTGAAGACACCTCCAGACTCGACAATGTGTTCTTAAACTACCCCATAATTTAATGACTATGTAATACGGGTGTAGTATCACTCAATAAACTATACAGATTTTTGCGATGATGGGACTTGGGCAACTCGGCTGAGCTTTTCCAGCATTTGCGTAGCCAAAATCCGAGGAGGTTTCTGAAACGGGCAGGGAGCCTTCGTTTGAGGGGCGAAAATTGAGGGCTGATGGATGGCTTGCGGTTGCTAAAATCCTGACCTATACTTAGGACTCAATTTACATGAGTGACCTACTGGGAGGTTTCCCATCGCTGAACAACTCACCCTAACCGTAAGTTTAAGAGGCACCAGAGAAGTTAGGGCCAATTGTCAAATATTTCGCCTCACCGGGCTTTTGGATGCTTTCTCAGAACCAACGTTTCGTAAGGTGATTGGGAACTTAGTGACCCAAGGCCCTAGTCACTTGATTCTGGACCTCTCTGGAATCGACTTTGTCGATAGTTCTGGTTTGGGGGCTTTGGTGCAGCTTGTTAAAAAGGCAAAGGATGCTCAAGGCAGTTTACAGCTCATTGCGAATCCTCGGGTTATGCAAACAGTCAAGCTTGTGCGCCTAGAAAAGTTCTTGTCGATTCAGCCTTCGGTGGATGAGGCCGTCTCAAACCTGAGTTAGGGTGGTGGCATCGGCAGGCGTTTGCTCAGGGGAACTGAGGAAAAAGTATGACCCAGCACTCCCCGGAAGATGAACTCAAGCTTCCTAACTCAGGCTTTAACAATTTCGTTGTTGGTCGGCACAGCGCCGTAGATAGCAGGCTATCGCCTGATGATTTGCGTAAACTATCACCACTGGCTCTGGCCTACATCGGCGATGCCGTATATGAACTGTTTGTGCGCAGTCGACTGTTGTTGCCGCCGCGACGGGCGGGGGCTTTTCATCAGCAGGTCGTGCAGCATGTGCGGGCTGAGCAGCAAGCGCAGTATTTAGAAATCCTCATTCCTCATTTGTTAGCTGTGGAACTGGATTTACTGAGGCGAGCGCGAAATGCGGCATCGGGTCGCAAGGTGCGGGCGAGTTTGCAGGATTATCGGCAAGCCACTGCCTTTGAGGCACTGTTGGGTTATCTCTATTTGGCTGATTCGCAGCGCCTGCTGGAGGTCCTATCCCACCTACCCATCACTGATCAGAGTCCGCTGGCGGTGAGGCCAGAATGACGCTTAGAGCCTGCCTGCGGGTAGTTGGAGCAAGTTGGTTCGTAATTTTTGTCAACTGCATTGGAGGTCAAGTCTATGAGCGATCGCCCGCGCCCTACAAATAAGTCTGATCGCCCGCGCTCAGGGAGCGATCGCCCCAAAAAAACGTCTGGGGATCGCCCTAAGCGCAGCGGCGGCAATCGGTTTGGCAAGGATCGCTTTTCTCGAAAGCCCCGCGGCGAACGACGCACCAGCTACGGTAAGAGCGATCGCCCCCGTCCTGACAAGCCTGTTAAACGCGATCGTTCGGATTTCTCAGCCCCTGCTGACGTTGAGACGAGTCAAGAATCACCCGATATGATTTTTGGCCGTCATGCCATTCAAGCTGCCCTTGAAGGGGAGAGAACCCTCAATCGCTTATGGGTCAACAGTCGCTATCGCTACGACGGCCGATTTTTGCCCCTGATTGATAACGCCAAAGCTAATGGAGTTGTCATTGATGAGGTTGATTCTCGACGCCTAGATCAAATCGCCCAGGGGCAAATCCATCAAGGTATCGTTGCCCAAGTTGCTCCCTATGACTATTGGGAACTGGATGCGCTGATTGCCCAAGCTAAACAAGCGACCAAGCGGCCTGTTTTACTAGCGGCCGATAGCATTACTGATCCACATAATTTGGGCGCGATTATTCGCAGCGCCGAAGCGTTGGGGGCGCAGGGGCTCATCATCCCCCAGCGACGAGCTGCTGGAGTTACTTCTACAGTGGCAAAAGTTGCCACCGGCGCAATTGAGCATCTTCCAATTGCGCGGGTGGTGAATCTACGGCAGGCCTTAGAGACCCTCAAGGCCGAAAATTTCTGGATTTACGGTCTGGCTGCCGAAGCGAATCACCCAATACATACCGTGGAATTTAGTGGTGCTACGGTATTGGTGGTTGGCGCTGAAGGTGACGGCTTGAGTCTGCTAGTTCAGCAGAACTGTGACGAAGTTGTCTCAATTCCACTTGCGGGGAAAACGGCTAGTTTGAATGCATCAGTGGCCACTGGCATGGCGCTGTATGAGATTTATCGACAGCAGTGGCAAGGGCGACTTGATCTAAATTCTTTGCAAAAAGCAAAGTGACAGAGTATAAACTTCTTGGTGCCGAAACGACGCCATTTACTGAACGTATTTTGACAAAGCAGAGTTTGATGAGTGCGCACTATGGCAAACATATTAAAAAGGCTTTTCGGGTTTCTATTTGACTCTAAATCTGACGCTAATGAGAAGTGGTGGCTGGAGGTGAAAACAGCTGCACCGGCCTGCACCTATTATTTCGGGCCATTTGATAGTGAGTCAGAAGCTGAACAGCGTAAGCAAGGCTATCTGGATGATTTGCATCAAGAAGGGTCAAAGGTACTATCAACTCAAAGCATTACATTGACTTCTCCTCCTGATAATCTCACTGTGTATGAAGAGGCGATGGATGGTCAGGCACCTGACCCTAAGCCAGCATTTAGTGGTCAGTCTTAAGGGCACCTGAAAAATGACAGCTTCGGTTTGGTGAGCTCATACGGTATGAATTGCACCTGAGCGCTATTAACTCTAAAGAGGCACCGTCACCAGAAGTTCATTACCTCATCGATTTGTATGATGCGCGAGGCCGGCAAAAGCCGCCTCGCGCTGCGCTTTTGGGACCGGTCTGAGTTGACTGAAAGCGGGGGCTCAGGTCTGCGTAGACTGTGCGATCGCCCCTAAGCCGACGCAATATCCGGCAGACTCAATCCTCACTATGAACTTGATTTATGCCCAACGGTAGAACTTCCTGACCGCAAAGGAGCGGGGTAGGACAATCGAACGATATACTATTCACGGTAACGAAATGCTACCTAATCGCTGATATTTTGAGGCTTTTGCATGGGCCAGGGAATTGATCTCCAGAGAAGTTTTGTTGAGCTACTGACTCAACTTGGATTACCCGCCGGAGTAGCGAAGGCTTTATGGCTGCCACTACCCATGACGTTGATTTTGATTGCGGCAACGGTCAGCATTTTTGTCACGGTATGGTTAGAGCGAAAGATTTCTGCAGCGGCTCAACAGCGGATCGGGCCTGAGTACGTCGGGCCGCTGGGAACGCTGCAAGCGGCTGCGGACGGGGTCAAGCTTCTATTCAAAGAAGATATCGTGCCCAACAAGGCCGATCAGATTCTGTTTACACTCGGTCCGGCACTGGTCGTAATTCCGGTCTTTTTGTCTTACCTCATTGTTCCCTTTGGTCAGAATATGGTGATTACCGACATTGGAGTCGGTATTTTCCTATGGATCGCGCTGTCCAGCATTACCCCCATCGGCTTGTTGATGTCGGGTTACTCCTCTAACAATAAATATTCGCTCCTAGGCGGACTGCGAGCAGCGGCTCAGTCCATTAGCTACGAAATTCCCTTGGCCCTGGCAGTACTGGCGATCGTGCTGATGTCTAATAGCTTGAGTACCATAGACATCGTGGAACAGCAGGCTGGATATGGCATTTTAGGTTGGAATGTCTGGCGGCAACCTGTGGGATTTCTAATTTTTTGGATTGCTGCTTTGGCTGAATGCGAGCGCCTCCCTTTTGACCTGCCGGAAGCAGAGGAAGAATTGGTAGCCGGATATCAAACCGAATATACCGGAATGAAGTTTGGATTGTTTTACGTCGGCTCCTATGTAAACCTAGTCCTCTCTGCGTTGATTTTTTCGGTGTTGTATCTAGGCGGTTGGGAGTTTCCAGTCTCAGTTGACTGGTTGGCTAGCGTCATCGGTATCAGTGACACGACTCCTTGGCTGCAGGTTGTGGCAGCAGCGATCGGCATCATGATGACGGTGATCAAAGCTTACTTCCTGGTATTTCTCGCCGTGCTAATGCGCTGGACCGTACCGCGTGTCCGTATCGACCAACTCCTTGACTTAGGTTGGAAGTTTTTGTTGCCAGTTTCGTTAGTCAATTTGCTGTTGACCGCTGCTTTGAAAATCACGTTTCCTGTAGCCTTTGGGGGCTAAGGTATAGGAGCGTGATTCGTTCCCGTCTGTCGTAATCGACCCTAAACACCCATCATGCTGAATTTTCTGAAGCAAGTCGGCGACTACGCCAAAGAGAGCGTACAAGCCGCCAAATACATTGGTCAGGGTTTATCAGTGACGTTTGACCACATGCGTCGTCGTCCCGTGACGGTGCAATATCCTTACGAAAAGATTATTCCTTCAGAGCGATATCGTGGACGCATTCACTTCGAGTTTGACAAGTGCATTTCCTGCGAGGTATGTGTCAGAGTCTGCCCGATCAATCTTCCTGTGGTCGATTGGGAGTTTAACAAAGAGACTAAAAAGAAAACCCTCAATCACTACAGTATTGACTTTGGCGTCTGCATTTTCTGCGGCAACTGCGTGGAATACTGCCCAACTAACTGCCTATCGATGACCGAAGAATATGAGATGGCTGCCTATGATCGCCATGAATTGAACTATGACAACGTGGCAATGGGGCGCTTACCGTATAAAGTTACCCAAGATCCGATGGTGACTCCGTTACGCGAGTTTGCTTACTTACCTAAAGGCGTAAGCGATCCCCATGATTTGCCAGCAGGTTCGCGCCGGGCCGGTAAGCTTCCTCAGGAGATCTTAGAGGAAGCGCAGTCGGCGCAGAACAATTCTGAAGACTAAGCCATTTCCACTCAGGTATCCTCGATGGATACTCGTTACTACTGTTCATATGGAGTCACAAAGTGACACTCGCTGAAGGCGCTCAAATCGTATCTTTTGGCTTATTAGCCACTCTCGTAATCGGGACTGCGCTAGGAGTCGTTCTCCTGTCAAACATTGTTTACTCAGCGTTTTTGCTGGGAGGTGTTTTTCTTAGCATTTCGGGACTTTATGTGCTGCTCAACGCTGGTTTTGTGGCTGCGGCGCAAGTCCTGATCTACGTTGGCGCTGTCAACGTCCTGATTTTATTCGGGATTATGCTAGTGAATAAAAAACAGGACTTTTCTCCCATTCGCCGTGGCTGGATCCGGTTGATAGCTACGGCAGGCGTCTGTCTCGGGCTATTTGGGCTGCTCTCTACTATGATTTTGGGCACATCTTGGCAAATCTCAACGGCAACGCCGATTGGAGATGGTGCCACAGTGTTGATTGGCCAGCATTTTTTCTCCGACTTTTTGTTGCCGTTTGAATTGGCTTCGGTGCTATTGCTGATGGCTTTGGTTGGAGCTATTATCCTTGCTCGTCGCGAATTTATTCCTGACGATAAGCCAGAGGCAGCTGTTTCGGATGCTTTAACTTTGCCAGAGCGTCCGCGAGAATTGGTGCCCGCTGGCCGCGAGGCGGATAGTGGAAATAATTAATCGATAACGGCTCTGTGGCAGCTAATGTCCATACGATGGTTTGTGAACTTTTAGCAGTTGAACAAAAGGACCCCATATAGATGATTCCACTACAGTTTTATTTGCTACTGGCAGCAGCGCTGTTTTGCATTGGCATCTATGGTTTGGTCACCAGTCGCAATGTGATTCGAGTGTTGATGTCCATTGAGCTCTTGCTCAATGCGGTCAATTTGAATTTAATGGCCTTTTCAAATTATCTCGATCCTGCAACTGCGACAGGGCAGGTCTTCGCGGTGTTTGTTATTTCCATTGCGGCGGCGGAAGCGGCCGTGGGTCTGGCTATTGTGTTGGCGATTTATCGTAACCGCGACACCGTCGATATGGAAGAATTTAACTTATTGAAGTGGTAACGATAAACCCGTGCAAACGGGGGCGGCATCCTTAAAATGAGAGGGAACTCATTTGGAGCGATCGCCCCGTTGTGGAGCTAAATCAGGTCATTATTGCTTATAAAGCCGGCAATCAGTTCAGCAAAAGCCGGGCTGAGCTTTGCTCTAAGCAACTTACGGACTTAGGCTGTAAAACTTTGGTTGGCCCCAGCGGTCCCAAGGATAATCCTTATCCAGTTTTTTTAGAGTCGGCTGAGAAAAAGATTGACTTAGCCATCGTTTTAGGGGGAGATGGCACCGCCCTGGCAGCAGCTCGGAATTTATCGGCTGATAACGTTCCTATCCTGGCTATGAATATTGGCGGTCATCTTGGGTTTCTTACAGAGTCTCCGGAGGAAACTGAATTTCCCGATATCTGGGAGCGCTTGTTGAGCGATCGCTTTGCTGTACAACGTCGCATGATGGTGCAAGCTCAAGCCTTTGAAGGCCCTCGGACGACTATGGAGCCTGTTAGTGACACTTACTTGGCTCTGAATGAAATGTGCGTTAAGCCAGCTTCATCGAGCCGAATGATTACTTCCATTTTGGAGATGGAAATTGATGGTGAAGTCGTCGATCAGTACCAAGGGGATGGGCTGCTAATTAGTACGCCAACGGGGTCAACTGGCTACACCGTTGCTGCTAATGGACCGATTGTGCATCCAGGAATGGATGCACTGATAGTGACGCCAATCTGTCCCCTAAGCTTATCCAGCCGCCCCATCATCTTACCCCCTGGCTGCGTCGTCAGCGTTTGGCCTTTAGCCGACGTAGACCACAGCACTAAATTGTGGATGGATGGGGTGTTGGCCACCTCTATCTGGCCGGGCCAGCGAGTTGACATCCGCATGGCTCCTTGCTTAGCACACTTTATTATTTTGGCTAAACGCTACTCCTATTACCGAACATTACGAAGCAAACTCCAGTGGGCTGGAGCACGGATTCACCATAATAATAATCACCGAAACTGACCGACATTGTCCTCTCTACTGATTGGGTAGAGGTGATTGATAAACCATATAAAGTCTCCCAATCTACGTCTGACAGTACCGAATAAAAAGGTTTAGGGCTAGAGGATGGAGAAGATCCCGACCAACGGCTATCTAGCGATTGCAAATATCCAAGTCTGACTGTAGTTCGCTACAGGGGCCGTGATTTACTACGGGAACTGGCCCAAGTCGAAAATCAGATCCGGGCAATCGGCGACGGAGACATTCTATGGAAGTCGGGCAAATTTAATTTATCAAGACAACGTCGTGTTCCTCCCTCTCTCACGTTCCAGTCCGATGCTGCTCTGACGCATTCTATGGTGGAGTTGCTCAAGCCTTACGACGAGGGGTTACAGAGGCCAGACGCGAGGGGGAGCTAAGAGTGGAGACGCATAGAGTGGTCGCAGATGTTGCCATACCCGAGTAAACCAGCGCCGGGCAGCAGTGGTGGAGTGTCCTCGATATCGACAGAGCAGCCCTGTTTGCAGACGAGTAATGCCCATCTCTCCGCTGGGGTTGACCAACGTATCCCAGGTATTTCGCAGCGTCTGAACTAATTCTCGAGTCGGCTGCTTACCGATCCAGACGAGAGTCGCCAGTACGGGGGTTTGATTGAGTGCGCTGGGGCTTTGCCACAGGGCGGCGCTGCCAATCAGCTGCTGCGGGTCAACCCAGACCAGTTGACCATTCTGCCAAACCTCAAAGCGCGATCGCACTGCCCCACGACAAAACTTCTCTCCTCGGGCAGTTCGGCCTAGGCGTACAATATCCCATCCAAGCCAGTAAGCCTGCTCTGCTAGCTCAACCTGCCAGGTTTGATGATATTGCGCCCCTTCAAACACGATCACCTCTTGGGGGACCCACTCCAAGCAAGCGGCGGTATCGATGCGTATCTTGCCACTCACTTGTGCCGGTTGCGGGTGGTCGCTGTAAATCTTGGCCGCTGCTGCTGTGGTGATCACAGCATGGGTTTGGGGGGCTAAACACAGATCGTAAGACAGGCAATCACCGCCAACCATGCCCCCAGCGGTATGCAACAGCACAGACTGGCAGATGTTAGGCCCTTCTGGATAAAATGGGCGCTGGACTTTTAATGGGGCCTGGGTTTGGATCTGCGGCACAGTGCGATCGCCCCGACGACAAAAAGTTAACGTAGCGCGCCCTTGCCAAGTGCGGGCGGGCTGAGGGGGCGTCAAGGTCGAAGAGAGAGGAGTTTCAGTTGGCAAAGTCATTTCTCCAGCAGCTAGATAAAACTCAATATGCGCTACATCAAAGGGGCGGGAACTCTGGTTGTGGGGGGAGGATCGCGGAGACCACAGTCCCCTTGAGATGATTTGCACCTTCGCTCGCGGCATTGCATCTCCCCTGTCTAATCCAGTTTTTCGCTCAGTCAAAAGCTTGATCCGCTGAGTCGCGGCTGCAAAGGTGAAAATCTAAAGCGCGATTCGCGACGAAAGGCTATGTCTCCCCCTCTCCAGGTCATATGACGACGCTTAATTCTCCCTGAGAACGTAGCCGACACCGCGTACTGTTTGGATCAACCGTTTTTCGTGATCTTTATCAATTTTGAGCCGGAGATAGCGGACATACACTTCAATCACGTTTGACTCTCCCATAAAGTCATAACCCCAGACGTTTTCGAGAATCTGCTCGCGAGCCAACACCTCTCGGGGATGTTCCATCAAGTAGCGCAGCAGTTCAAACTCTTTTACCGTCAAATCAATTTCGCGACCGTCGCGTAGGGCTCTTCGAGAGCCTAGGTCTAACGTTAGGTCACCAAATTTCAACTGCTCTGAGGAGGTTTCTCCAGGCTGTAAATAGATTTGCACGATATTGAGAAATGCTTCCGTTTGATAGGGCTTAAGGCTGTAATCATCAGCTCCAGCCTCTAAGCAGGCAATGCGATCGTCTAAAGCATCGCGGGCCATTAACAGCAGTACTGGCATACAGAGTTGGGCGCCTCGAAGCATCTGACAGGCTTTGAGGCCAGATTCGTTGCCGAGGAGGCGATCGACAATGATGAGTGCTGGTTGCGATCGCTGAGCTTGCTCAACCCCTTGTGCCCCCGAGGTTGCTGTTGTCACCTGATAGCCGGACTCTTCGAGGTCATGACTAATCCGGCTTTGCAAATCTGTATTTGAGCAGATCAGCAAAACCTCAGGGACCTTATCGGTAGTGCTACTGTCCATACTCTCAGAGCCTCAACGCAGGTCGGTAACGAACCGTTCAACCTCGGTTTCTCCCCTCGGTTGCAGCCAGTCAAGCTCGCCGGTCAGACACTAAAAATTTTAGGGCATGGCTGCTCGAGTGGGGACATTATGGCATCTATCGGTACTGCTACAGCGAGCCGTCGTTAGGTTGGGCCGTTTTTAGCCGCCGAATCGCCGTCTTTAGGGGGATTCCATGGCCCTTGAACCGTGCGATATCCGATGCTTTGCTAAGCGCAATCCGCCGCTATGCCATCGCTGCGGGCGAGTTAGGATGCAAGGCGTCATCGGATGAATCAGAAACCCCCTTTCAGTTATTGAAGGGCGATCGCTATGGCAGTTCAACCGACGTAGGTTTTGCGATGTGAGGCAGCCCCCAGCCGAGCTTTTCACGCAATACTCTAAAAAATTCGGGTGACCCCAAGCGAATAAACTTAGCTGGGTAAGGAGAGGGTTCTGTAGCAACCCATTCCTCAGGCATGACATAGGCCCCCGCATTGCCATCAACCACCATTACCAGTGGATCGGTATTGGCAGCGGTAATCTTGACCGGCTCTGAGTCAGGAAACACAATCCCCCGGGAGGCCAGTGAGTGGGGACAAATCGGAATCAACTGTGTCACCGACACGCCAGGTGTAATCACGGGGCCACCGGCCGACAGGGAATAGGCGGTTGAGCCCGTGGGAGTAGAAATGATGATGCCATCCGCCGCAATGTCCACAGGGGCATGGTTACCTACGGAGACCTCAAAATGGCACATACTGGTGAGTGGTTCTCGGTGGAGCACCATTTCATTGAGACACAGCACTTCCCAGGTGGCGCGATCGCCACGACAAACCTTGACGACAATCATTGAGCGCTCTTCGATTCGATAGTCGCCTGCGAGTACCTGGGACATCACCTTGGGCAATTGGTTAAGATAGGTTTCCGTCAAGAACCCCATATGCCCGGTGTTGACCGTCAGCAAAGGAATCCCTGCTGGTGCCACCTGACGAAAGGCCGACAATACCGTACCGTCACCGCCCAAAACTACGGCAAAGGCCATGTTTTCGTCAAAGTTTGGCGGCACTAGACTGTCAATGGGTGTGTGACAAATTGGCCGATCAGGACTGGAATAGCCAAGCAGGCCCCCCAATCCATTTGCTGTATGGACTTCACAGCCTTGGGCCATGAGTTTATCTCGCCAAATCTGCGCAGCTTCGAAGGCTGCTGGCTTCATATCGTTGAAAATAATCCCGACCTTGGGCACGCGTCACGTCCAGAAGGGCTAAACAAAAATTCAGAGACAAATTATTGTCACGACGCTGCTTCGCCGGTCATTTGCCTTGGCAAAGGGAACGCTTAGTAAATTTGCCTATTTCAATAGGCTACCGTCTTTTTTGACAGCTGGTGATATTGTCCACAAATTCGTCGACAAATTTAGTCGGGTACCGCTGACTATATGCTAGGCACAGGTGGCGGTGGTGGTCATGTTGAGGCCCTCGACCTGGTTGATCACAAGCGACCGTTGTGGGGAGCGGGCCGCTGAATTACATGTTCTAAAATTCGTCGCTTGTTGCTAGTGTCAATGCCGATGAGTCGGATGTATTCGTCGGGGAAGTTGGTCAGACATTGCTCTAAAGCGGCGATCGCCCCCTGGGGATCCATTGCCTTTACAGTAGTACAACTCTGCCAAGCATTGGTCCGAAAGCGCCGCTGGTCAACATGCTCTACACCAATGTGGTATCCCTGATCTAAAAGAGATTTGACATGGTTGACGGTTGTCGCTGATAGCGATGACCTTGCTTTTGGCGATCGCTCGGGTGGGGGCTGTGGTGTACTTGGCGAAGTCGTAGACTCAGTTGGTGGCGTTGCGGTAGTAGCTTCGTAGGCGCGATAAAACGGAGTCTCTGAGGCGGAGCGGCCAGAATGCGGATGCGATCGCTCCCGTAAGACTCGGTTGTACTGATCGGCCAGGCGCATTTCCTGTAGGTGACGCTGCTCAGCCACCATTTGCTGGCCGACCTCAAGCAAATGTTCCAGGGTAAAGGTCGGCTTAGCAAACCTGAGGGGGTGGTCAGAGTTGACCACGCGGCGCGAGACAGACTCAATGCCGATGGAGTGAATGAACTCACGCACCTGCTCGTCATAAATGCGAGCCCGCAGCGCGCCGTAAAAGTCAATCGCCTGCTGTGGAAAGGTATCGACGAGGGTGGCAAGGTTGGACGGAGCCAAATGATCCGGCGCAAAAATTCCCGATACGATGCCGATGCGATCGCTACGGTCGGGCTGCCAGTAAAACTTTTCCATGCGGCCGTCGCGCACTAGCGGCTCATACAGTGTGGCAAAGTCATTGCCTGTGACAATGATGGGCACTCGCCGAATAGGCTTATCGTCGTAGCTGCCGGGAAGCTGGACGTTAGTCGGGTTGTCGGCAATGTTCATCAACGTGTTGTTGACCAACTGGGTGTTGACGGTGTACTGAGTCATCGCGTCAAAGCGCCCCGCCCCGGCATCCAAATCATTGATCATAAGTACGGCCATTACCCCCCGCACCCGCACGAGTTCCGCTGCTTCTCGATAACGCAGGCGAATCAGCCGCGCCGGATCCCCAGCATCAGGACTTTCCAATTCGCCGCCGGAGATATGGACCACTTCGATGCCCATGCGTTCGTACACCAGCTCACACTGGAAGGTTTTGCCTTCGCCTTTGCGGCCATGGACGCCTAAAAGCAACGGCACTCTGACGCCATCTAGATTGAGGTAGTTTTTGGTGATATGAACCGCGAGTTTATCGAGAAAGCGAGGGGCAATGTAGTAAGCCATAGAACGTTAGCAAAGACAGCGAGCGCCCCCGTAAATCAAAGCGACTTTGACGGCAACCCTGTCTATTATTGTGGATGATGTCCTGTGGTTAGCGGTTTAATGGATAAATCCGAGGTGATGGTCCTATTGAACGAGGTGATGATCCATTGCGAATCTCACTAGCTCTGCCCGGTTGCTCGTCTCCGTTTTGCGCAACAGGTTGGAAACATATTTCTCAATCGTCCTTGGACTGAGAAAGAGCGCATCGGCAATTTGGGCATTTGACATGCCCTCTGATAATAAATCGAGCACTGACTGCTCGCGATCAGTCAGTGAAATATCTTCTAAAGCAGAAATCGGCTCAAGCTGCACTGATGGCGTGACCGGAGCAGCAGCAGGCGGCGGGGGTAAATGCTGATATTGCAGCCAAGCCGTTTGAATCAGCTGCGATCGCGCGAGCAGGTTTTTGACCACCGCGCCAAGTTCTTCTAGCTCAAAGGGTTTGGCTATATACACATCACAGCCTGTTTGGTAGCCTTGCACCCGCTCTTCAGTAGCAGTTCGCCCAGTTAGGAGGATGACCGGCAGTAGCCGCCATGCAGGTTGCTCCCTCAAGCTTTTGAGAAAAGCAAAGCCATCAATCCGCGGCATGCTGATGTCTGTAATTACCAGCTGAGGCTGGCATTGGTTAATCAGTTCTAAAGCTTTCCAGCCGTCTTCTGCCGTTGCCACGATGTAGCCCTGCAGCTCCAAAAAATCCCGTAGGGAGAGCCGAGTGCCTTCATCGTCATCTACAACTAAAATTGTCAATGGCATAAAAATTCGCTGAGGCCATCAAGAACGAGCCCATAAGACCGCTGCCCTTATACCTAAAGGCTAAAGGGTTCTCAGGCGTTGGGTGCGAAATTGTTGCTGAAGTTCAACAAACTTGTCAATCGCCTGCTGCTATGGCGGCTTATTGCCGCCTTCTGGCTTCTCTAGCAAGTTGGCTGTGGCCGTTTAGACAGCAGCCGTTGATGGTGAAGTCTGCTTTTCTGGAATATCGGTGTAACGTTTAACGATTTGTCTAAATTCATCGCCGTCCATTGTTTCAATTTCCAATAGCCGATCTACCAGGTAATCGATCAGTTGACGGTTTTCTCTGAGCAGGCGGCGGGCGCGCTCATATCCGTGATGGGCGATCGCACGCACTTGCTTATCAATCTTGGCAGCCATTTCCTCCGAATATTCCGACCGAGGCATCATGTTGCGCCCCAAGAAGACTTCGCTGCCGGTATTTTCCAACGCGACGGGACCCAGGTCAGACATGCCATAGAGGGTCACCATCTGCCTTGCGAGATTGGTTACTTGCTTAATGTCACCCCCAGCGCCAGTACTGACCTCCAAATCACCATAGACTTCGGCTTCGGCAGCCAAACCTCCTAGCGCCACGGTAATCCGATCCAGCAGCCAGCTCCGAGTGTAGAGGCCACTGTCAATCACGTCTTCATCCGGTAGTGATTGGGTAAAGCCCTCAACCCCGCCTGAACGGGGAATGATAGTAACTTTATTCAGCTTGTCGGCATGTTCTAGCAGGGTCGTCAAGAGTGCGTGGCCGACTTCGTGGTAAGCGGTCATACGCTTACGATTGCTGTCTAGCAATGGGGTCAGGCTAAGACCGATGGTGAGACGGTCGATCGCATCTTCCACGTCCTGCATGGTAATTGCTTCCTTGCGGCGACGAGCAGTTAAAATTGCCGCTTCATTTAGCAAGTTAGCCAGCTCCGCCCCCGAAAAGCCGGGCGTACGCCGGGCGATCGCCTCCATGGCAACCTCCTCAGCAATCTTTTTATTGCGTGCATGGACCTTGAGGATTTCCAGACGACCATTGTAGGTCGGTAAGTCCACGATTACCTGACGGTCAAACCGTCCCGGTCGCATTAAAGCCATATCCAACACGTCAACTCGGTTGGTGGCGGCAATCACAATTACGCCGCTGTTGCCCTCAAAGCCATCCATCTCTGTGAGTAACTGGTTAAGGGTTTGTTCGCGTTCGTCGTTGCCACCGCCGATGCCGGTACCGCGCTGACGACCCACGGCGTCAATCTCGTCAATAAAGACAATACAGGGGGCATTTTCTTTCGCTTTCTTAAACAGATCGCGCACTCGAGAAGCCCCAACGCCGACGAACATTTCCACAAACTCTGAGCCGGAAATGCTGAAAAACGGCACTGCAGCCTCACCCGCGATCGCCTTGGCTAGCAGCGTTTTACCCGTTCCTGGCGGACCTACTAGCAAAACTCCTCGGGGAATTTTGGCGCCAATTGCGGTGAATTTCTCAGGATTTTTGAGGAACGAAACCACTTCCTGGAGTTCTTCCTTGGCCTCTTCAATGCCGGCAACATCGTCAAACTGAACGCCGGTTTTGGCTTCCATTTGAAAGCGGGCGCGGGAGCGACCAAAGCTCATAGCCCCGCCGGCATTGTTCGCCGTGCGACGCAAAATTAATAGCAAACCAAACAGCAACAGCATGATCACCAAGGTGTTGGTGGCAATCCACGCAAAGGCATTGCCACTGCCCTCGGGCTGGACTTCAACATCCACATCCTGTTGCCGCAGCCGTTGAATGAGTTCCGGGTTGCGACCGTCACTCTCAAACAGAATCACTTCGTGGGGGGGCTCATCTTCGCTGTCGCTTTTGAGTTTGACCTGGGCGATGTTGCGATCGGGGTCGATATTGACTTCCTCTACCTGGCCCGTGTCCACTAATTCCAAAAACTCGCCATAGGAAATCTGTTCATCCTCTTCGGCCTGAGCCAGCACCGGCGGCAGCGCCACTAAACTCTGCATCAAAAACCAAGTGGTGGTCAACAAGCCCGAAGCCGCTACTTGAGCAGTGCGGCGGAGAGAAGACGATTGACGCGAACGATTTGCCATAAAACGTGCCTGTAATGCGTATCTGCGATGGCGGCTCAAAGGCCAGCGGTAAGTAATAGAGGGAAGGTTACTTCCTATATTAGCCATCCCCTAGTTTAATCGGTCTATCACAGACTGTGGTCCCACGATCGCCCTGATGGAAAAAGCACCGGTCTCAGCCATGCGAGTGATCACCGCCAACGGTAAGCAGTCTGGGAACCAGCGCTTCGGCCGGCACTGGACTCAGGCCAGCAGGGGCGTCGCGGTTATGCCGTTCCCCGGCCTCGCAAACCATGAGTCACTAATCCCGCAGCAATACGGACCAGGTTGATTCAACTCTGGGGCAGAGTTGATTTAGTGGCGATTTTTGACCAAATCCCCACTGCCGCTGTTAAGAGAAATTCCACAAATTTACGCACTTTTTATGTTTGAGAAGTCAAGTGCTCACATTCGGGTACTGAGCTGTAAAGCCGCTTTGAAGTGTTTTTATAATCGCTGGCTGGGGCCACTTGACGAATCAGCGGCGGCGGCCAAAGGGGTCTTCCTTTATAAACACACAACCAAAAAACACCACAAATTGGTAGTCCACTAAGGTAAAGGACAGAGGAAAATAAACCCATCTACTATTTCCAGAGGTCTAGCCGCGATGGCGATAGAAATGACCTGCCCCACCTGCGGCTCCCACGACATCTCCAAGAACGGTACGACCCGCAGAGGCA
>JBHJHA010000030.1:0-35168 GCA_050331235.1 Leptolyngbyaceae cyanobacterium | reverse complement strand
AAGAGTTTGCAGGCATTAGAATTGATTGAGCGCAATGCCAAGCTTGAGTCCCAGCTTGTTTTTGATTTGCTAGATGTGTCGAAGTTTCTCCGGTTGAAGCTAGAACTGGGCTACGCTCCAGTTAACTTGAGCGCTGTGATAACAGCCGCTATCGAAACGGTCAAAACAGCGGCAGCCGCCAAGTCCATCGTCATTAAGTCGGATTTTCAACCAGTCGATTTAATGCTAGGAGATGCGGGTCGCCTGCAGCAGATTGTTTGGAATTTACTCTCCAATGCCATCAAGTTCACCCCGGTAAATGGGCAGGTGACTGCGCAGCTAACGCAAACCGACCGCCACGCGCAAATTGTAATTGCGGATACGGGTAAAGGCATTCAAAAAAGTTTTCTACCCCATATTTTTGAGTCCTTCCGTCAGGAAGATATTTCCATTACCCGCCAGCATGGTGGTTTAGGTGTAGGGTTAGCGATTGTGCGCTATCTGACTGAGGCCCATGGCGGTACGGTGGTGGCTGACAGTGCCGGAATTAACCAGGGCGCCACCTTTACGGTGATGCTGCCGTTGGCAACACAGTCTCAAGCACTGGAGGAAGACGCGATCGCAGCTAAGCCGGTCGCCAGCCTAGCTGGGGTGCGCATTCTGGCGGTTGATGATGACCCCGACTGCCGAATGCTGTTGCAGACGTTGCTCAGTGAATATGAGGCAGAGATCTGTGTAACCGATTCGGCGAAAGCGGCGTTGACCCAGCTATTGGAGTTTAAGCCCCACATTTTGATTAGCGACCTCGGCATGCCAACCTTTGACGGCTACAGCCTGATCAAACAGGTGCGATCGCTGTCAAAAAGTAGCGGTGGGCAAGTTCCGGCGATCGCGCTTACGGCCTACACCCGCACCGAAGATCAACAAAAAACCCTGGCCCACGGTTTTCAGCGCCACGTTGCCAAGCCGGTCGATATTAATGTACTGCTACAGACGATTATTGAGCTGCTAGGAACTGATCACGCCTCTCTCTAGACGCGGTACAGCGCTCGATCGCGAGAGATAGTGCAGCCACGCCCAAAGCCAGAAAGAGCCTTGACTAGCTGACCAGTCCAGCCCTCAAAGCTCGAACAGCTGCTTTGGTGCGATCGTCCACCCCCAACTTGTTGAGAATATTCCGAACGTGGGTCTTGACCGTGCCAACCGTAATATATGACTGCTCAGCAATTTCAGCATTGCTACAGCCGCGCACGATAAGCTCTAAAATTTCCAGCTCCCGTTCAGTGAGGGGATAACTTTCTATTACTTGAGTGTATTCAGGCTCCAAGGCATTAATCGAAACGGTGGGCTCTACCCCACCGACAGCAACCGGGCTTTGACGCATTTGACGCAGCACAATATTAGCGATCGCCGGGTCAATCCAGGAATTACCCAGATGAGTTTCCCTCACTGCAATCATCAACTCAGTCAGCTCAGTTTGCTTCATACAGTAGGAGTCAGCGCCAGCCGCAAATGCTGCCATGACCGCATCTTCACTATCATGCATCGTCAGCATCAAAACCTTCGTCTGTCTCGCCCCATCATGCTCTAGCTGCTGCTCTCGAAACCGCCTGACAACTTCAATCCCGTCGATGTCGGGCAGACCAATATCCACAACGGCAACATCAGGCTGATGGGTGCTCATCAGTGAAAGGCCGACTTGTCCGCTAGACGCTTCTCCGACGAGCTCCATCTCGGGTTGTTCGCTAAATGCGACCTTGATCCCCATGCGCGTCAGGTTATGGTCCTCGACTAAGACAATCCGAATAGCAGACATTGTGATTTTCCCAGGATGAATTCCAGATCAATGCTCGGTCGCCAGCACTAAAAACGATGACCAGCCTACAAGACATTGGGTTGTTAGAGTAACCATACTATTCATCAATTGAGGCAATTTCGCATACATCTGTGGGTAGAGGCTGCAAAACCGCAGCTCCATCCTCTGGAGGGATTGTCAATGGTTCACGACACCCTCAAAAAATATCAAATTAAATTGTGCCGCGAAAAAATCACCAACAGATCCTCTTGCCTTGGAGCCGTCAATTAACAGCGTTGGTCATGGGGAATGAACTGAGAATCGCTGACAAGTTCGGGGCTCTCAGCCAATCTCTCAGCCAATAATGTATAAACCAGGCTGCAACCAAGCTCAGCGGAGTGAGTTATTAGGACAAGCGCCTGGGCAGTATCTCGGTGCAGCAGATGAAAAACAAGACAGGAAATATCGGCGCACAATCTGACAAGGAAATTTGATGTCAGGTGAAAGCTCCCAGCCTCTGGTGAATCGCTTGTATTACTCAGGCCTTATTTTCATCTACAAGTGTCATCGGCAATACGATAAACGAGCTCTTCCCTAAGAACGAAGACGCACCGAAAATCCTTCAATAAAATTAAGGGTAATGAGACATAGTGAGGTCTGACCAAAAAGTACGAGTGAAGCAGTCATGGCTCAGGTTGAGCCGTCGAGATTGCAGCCAGTATAGTCATGTATGTTAATGCTAGGTTCATAAGAAGTACCTGCTTTTAGAAAAGTCAAAAGCTGAGGCAACAGCAAAGCGTTCATAAAAAAGCGTTCATAAAGTCCAAAGCCGTTTGCTATAGCTGAGATTCCCTTTTAATCTTTAGACATCTTTTTGTCAGGCAGACAAACTTGATAGTCAATCAACCATCTGTCTGCCGCATGATTTTCCCTGCAAAACTTAATTTTTTAAACATTTATCCAGCTCGCTAAAGGCGATGAGAAATAGAGGCTTAAATATTTTAGTTATCGACGATGATCTTGTGGACCGGATGGCAATTTGCCGTCATCTTTCTAAAACTATTTTTCAAGTCAACATCGTTGAAGTTGGAACTGCCTATCAGGCTAAGAGTTATCTGTCACGTGAGAGCTTCGACTGTGTCTTTCTTGACTTTCGGCTACCAGATACAGATGGTCTGACTTTGGTCAAAGAGTTACGCCTGTCTGGAAATACATTGCCTATTATCGTCCTGACCGGTCAAGGTGACGAGCAAACGGCAGTAGAGTTGATGAAAGCGGGTGCATCGGACTATTTAGCCAAGTCGAAGCTCTCACCCGATAGTTTAAATCGGCTGATTCGCCATGCGATGAATGCTTATCGAGCAGAACAGCGAGTCAGAGCCGCACAGGAGCAATTGAGACAAACTAACCATCTGCTCAAGCAGCAAAACGAAGAGCTTGAAAGCCAGCGAAAGCAGATTGAGCGGCAGAATATCCGGCTTCAGGAAGCTAATCATTACAAGTCTGAATTTTTGGCGACGGTGAGTCATGAACTGAGAACTCCTCTAAACTCAATCATGGGATTCTCACAGATCCTCAAAAATCAAACTAAAGGATCACTCAACGACTATCAGTTAAAGATGGTCAACTGCGTGTATACCAACGGTGAAAATTTGCTGGATCTGGTCAACGACATTCTGGATATGTCAACCCTAGACGCCAATCGCTTAGAGCTATCGCCACATTTTTTTGATTTAGCTGTTTTGATAAAAGAGCTTTTGGTAGAGCTACAGTTCTTAGCCGATGAGAAAAATCTTGAAATCCGTTCTTCAGTCTGCCTTCACAGCAATATCGTGTACAGCGATCGCCAAAGGTTGAAGCAGATACTGTTGAACTTGCTGTCGAATGCCATCAAGTTTACGGATACGGGATTTGTCTCCCTGGCAGTTTCTACAGTCGCCAAGAATAGTATTGAAATTGTGGTGAAAGATACTGGCATCGGGATCAGTCAAGCACAGCAAGCAACGATTTTTCAGCCCTTTCGGCAGGGCGATCAAACGATTCAGCGGAAGTATGGGGGAACTGGTTTAGGGTTAGCCATTTCCCACTCGCTAGTCACGATGATGGATGGATTGATCACAGTAGACAGCGAGCTCGGTCAAGGATCAACGTTTCGGCTACAGATTCCCCGGGAGCTGTCTAAATCGAATGCCCATCAATCCAATGCTGAAGCGCCATCACAGTCAGCGCAAAGGATAAGGGTCGAATCGGAAAGGTTCTAATTATTGTCTGGGCTGTTGCCGATGGCGGTGGTGGGAACGCCCCATCAAATTGCAGAGCTTGTAAACAATGCGGGCAGCAACGTTGCCATCCCAATCGCGATCGCCCACTTCAGACACATCAAAGCCAATTAGTTGGCGATCGCTATTGACAATTTCTCGAATCAGATAAAAAGCTTCATCGAGTTCCAATCCCCCTGGGACTGGAGTGCCCGTATGGGGACACAGCTTGGGGTCCAGACCATCCACATCAAAACTGATGTAAACCTTGTCAGGTAAAGGCTCGATGATTTGTTGACAGAGCTGTTTCCACGAAGCGCCTTCAAATCGTTGCGCCTTCAGTTGGGCATCGTAATGGGCTTGGATGCGGCCTTGGGATTGCTGAATCGTGGCTACTTCACCATGGGAGATATCGCGAATCCCAACCTGTACCAGTCTGACCATCTGGGGAATGTCCAGCACCCGATGCATAATCGAAGCGTGGGAATAAGGGAAGCCCTGGTAAGCTTGGCGCAGATCTGCGTGGGCATCAATGTGGAGAATGCCAAACTTTTCGTGAATGGTCGCCAACCCGCGGATTAGTCCTAGGGGGATGCTGTGATCACCCCCGATGGTCCCGACCCACTTGCCCGCCGCAAGGGCCGCCGTGGCGCTGTTGTAAAGCCACTGGTTGACCCGCTCACAGGCTTGGTTGATCTGGGTCAGTTGCGCCGACAACTGCAGGTCGGCGGTCAAATCAACTCCGCTTTCAGTGGCGGTGATAATTTGGGCGGCGAGGGGACGCAGCTGATCATTCAACTCAAGAATCCACTCAGGGGGCGGGCGCATGTAGATGCCCTGTTGCCAACCATCGGGAAAGTCCAGATCGTACAGATCCAGTTGCGGGGAGGCTTTGAGCATGGCGGCAGGCCCTGCTGCCGTACCCGCGTGGTAGGACACGGTGACTTCCCACGGCACCCCGAGGAGGATGACATTGGCGGTGTCCCAATCAAACGGCAAGCCACAAAAGTTGCCATTTTCCAGGCCGACACCACTGGGATCAAAATTGCGGATGATGTCGGTGCGGCTACTCATTGAGCAAGGTTTGAATGAAGGTGGGCAGGCAAAATGCGGCTTGGTGAATGCCGGCATTGTAGTACTGCAATTGATGGGCGTCGGCAAATTGGGCTGCGCGATCGCGCGGTAGATCCTGCACTGGATGGACTTGCCCCTTAGCGCAGAAAGAGAAGCCCCACATGCCGGTAGGGTAAGTCGGAATAAAGGCGAGATAGCAGTGGACAGAGGGAGGGCCAAAAATATCTTTGAGGCAGCGGTTCAAATCCACAAAGGCGCGCTGGTTAAATCGCGGCGACTCGCTCTGGGCGGTCATGATGCCAGAGGGGCGCAAACATCGATAAATGTCTCGATAAAACGAATGGCTAAACAGTCCCTCAGACGGTCCGACTGGATCGGAGGAATCAACCACGATGAAATCATAGGCATCTGCCGGTGCCCGTCGGACAAACTCAATGCCGTCATCAATGATGAGATTGAGTTTTGGATCATCTAGGGCCGATGACAAGGTTGGCAAATATTCGCGAGAGGCCCTGACCACGGCTTCGTCGATTTCGACCATGGTGTCTGACTCGACCGAATCATGCTTAATAATTTCGCGGACGCTACCGCCAACCCCCCCCCCCGATGACCAAGACGTTTTTGATTGGTGGCTGTACCAACATCGGCACATGGATGATCATTTCGTGATAAGCCTTTTCATCCTTTTCGGAGCACATCACCATTTTGTCGACGGTGAGCATCTTGCCGTATTCAAAGGTGTCAAAAATCTCAACCGTCTGAAAGGGGGACTGCTCATGGAAGATGCGATCGCCTTTATGGCGAATCGACAGGGCAATATTTTCGTTGCGGTCAGTGAACCAAACGCTACGGCTAAAGCGTGGCGTTGTGAGCTTCTGCGTGGCGGCATCGCGCAATTCCCCGAGGTCAATATCAGAGCGCTCCAGCAAATCTAGCTGGCCGCGATTAATTTCAACAGCGGAACCATGGTGAGCCTCAAACTCTGATTTGAGAATCTCGTAAGAAGTCCACGGGTTAACCGAATACCCACAGGTAAACAGATCGACGGCGGCATATCGATATTCCGGCCAAGTATGAATCGCTAAGTGACTCTCTTGGATAACGACGACACCTGAAACACCAAATGGTGAGAAATGATGGAAGACAGAGCTAATGATGGTGGCTCCGGCCTCCTTCGCCGCCTTTAACATGCTGGACTCGATGCGGGGGACATCGTTCAAAATTTCACTCGAGCAGCCGTGAAACTCAACAAGAATATGACGTCCGAGAGAGTTCATAGGTCTCTGGATACTCCCAATGGTTGTGACAGTAGAGGACGGTTTTCAGCCTATGTGGGCCCGGCACCAGCGCCTTGATGACAGTACCAGCGCTGATCATCATTAGCACCGATAATCATTGACAGGCCTGTCTTTTCGGTAGAGCAAAACTCCGCAGCTTGTCTGGCTAAGGGTTTCCGTACTCGGTTTTAATCAATCAAAAGATTACAGGGTTTATCGCTGGGATTTACTTTATTAAGCGACTTTGTATGAAAGCGCATAATTCGGCAAATACGCTGATAGTGGGCGCTGGCTTAGCTGGCTTGGTCGTTGCCTTCAGTTGGTCGTTGCCTTCAGATTAAAGCAATTTGGCCTCACCGCGGATGTGGTGGAAGCGCGACCTCGCCCGGGCGGCAGAATTCACAGTATCGTCAACGCGTTGGAGTCTGGCCTGGCGGCTGAGCTAGGAGGCGAAGCATTTGACTCTGACCATGTAGCCTGTCTGAGCTTGGCGCAAAGCTTAGGACTCCCCATTGTGGATCTATGGCAGCAGGGGCCAACCGCAGGCAGTGATCTATTTTGGTTTCGGCAGCGACGGGGGGATGGGGCAGCACTGCTAGCAGAGTTTACGACTTTTTTGCGCGCCCGGCACCGAGACTGGCAAGCCGTCCAGCAATTTATGCAAACCGGGGCGGTGACGCCGGCGATCGCGACCCTGGATATGTTATCCATCTCCGACTATCTTGCCCGAGGGGGCGTGTCTGAGGCGCTGTATCAGGCGGCGACCACGGCTTACACCATTAAGTACGGCATGGAGGCCGCTGCGCAATCGAGTCTAAACTTGCTGAGCTATTTTGCCAATCGGGGGGATTGTGAGTCCTGGTTTGGCCAGAGTGATGAGCGGTACTACCTACGAGGAGGGAATCAGCAACTGCCTATGGCCCTCTATACGCACGTGCGATCGCAGGTGCAGCTCTCTACCCAGTTGGAGGCGGTGACTGCGCAGCCAGATGGCCAGTACCGGGTCACGTTGAAACAGGGTAATACCGTAGGCGATCGCCTTTATTCGGCTGTCGTGCTGACGTTGCCGTTCAGCGTGTTACGTCATTTACCCTTGAACATTGAGCTTCCCCTTCGGCAGCGACAAGCCATCGATCAGCTCTGCTACAGCACTCCCGTCAAGATGTTTTCGGCCTATCATCACCCGGTTTGGCGCGACCAAGGGTGGAATGGTTTGGTTTATACCGATTTACCGGTTCATCACTGTTGGGAGGCGAGCGATAGCGTGTTGGCTGCAACGGGGGCTCTGTTGGTGACCTATCCTGGCGGCAGGCCAGGCGATCGCCCAGGCGGCACCAGCGGCGATCGCCCACACCTTACACACCAATCTAGAACAGCTCTTTCCCACAATTAGCCAGGCTCGTACGACGCCTGCCGTTTTGCAGAGCAATTGGCTTAGCGATCCGCTGAGCCAGGGTGCTTACTCCTGCTATGGAGTGGGGCAGTGGTCAGCATTTTACGGGTGGGAAGGGCGACAGCGGGACGCGTACTTTTTGCTGGAGAGCATTGCTCACGGGCCTATCAAGGCTACATGGAAGGGGCCTGCGAAACCGCCGAACAAACTGTCGCCGACCTGCTGCGCATCTATGGTCAGACGACGGCTCTACTCAGCCAGCAGCAGCGGCTACGGCACTATGAGCGGTTACGACTCAGCCGGCAGCATGAATCTGCCCGATGAGATATTGAGGAACTGTCATCGTCCACTAAGCTAATAAGCTAAACCCAGTTCTGAGGAAAATCACCATGTCGCCTGCCGCCATCATGACCTTGATTTACGCTGTGCTGTCGATTGTGGGTGGGGTAATTGGCTACCAGCAGGCGGGCAGCAAGGCATCGATGATATCGGGTATCGCCACAGGCGTCTTATTAATCGTTGCAGGGATTGCGATTTTGCAGGCACAGACTTGGGGTGGGGTACTGGCGATCGCGGTCACCCTGCTACTGGTCATCGTGTTTTGTGTTCGATTGCTCAAAACCCGACGCTTCTTTCCCGCTGGACTGATGATTGCCGTGGGCATCGGCACCCTCATCGCGCTATTTCAATCCGGCGTTTAGGCTGCGATTTGCGCTGCGGTGGGCCTGGTTGCTGAAGACTGCCCGGCCCAGCATTGCCGTTGATCAGGTCCGCTTGATGGCGAAACTCGAAGCGACGGGCAAACATTGCCAAAATTATTGACTGTGGGTGAAGATAGAACAAGGGAACTACCTTTCACGTCATGTTCTCGGGGTAGTCTGTTGGCTTCCCATCGCAGTCGGCGTCCGAATAAGGTCGTAGGCTCGCCCACCTCGAACGGAGCAAGACAACTGTTGGACCGTTCGATTTGGGTGAAAGGGATTAGACTTACGATGACTCAGTACGCCTCACAAGGAGCGTGCAATGGCGATTTTTACGATTTTGGCGCTGATTGTAATTGGTTACACGGTGGGCTCAGTACGCATCGTCAATCAAGGTAACCAGGCTTTGGTTGAGCGGCTCGGGCGCTATCATCGCAAGCTTCGCCCTGGTCTCAACTTCATTGTCCCGTTTTTAGATACCATCGTTCTAGAAGAGAGCATTCGCGAACGGCTCCTCGACGTACCGCCTCAATCGGCGATTACCCGCGATAACGTGGCGCTAGAGGTAGATGCCGTGGTCTATTGGCGGATCTTAGACCTTGAACGCACCTATTACGAGATTGAAAATATCCAGGCTGCGATTCGAGAGTTGGTGGTCACGACCCTGCGATCGGAAATCGGCAAAATGCCCTTTGAAGACACCTTTTCGTCGCGGGATAGTCTGAACCAAGCCTTGTTAGATCAGTTGGACGAAGCCACAGCCCCATGGGGCGTTAAAGTAACGCGGGTTGAGGTGCAGAGTATTGATCCCCCTCAGTCTGTGTTGGAGTCGATGCAGCAGCAGCAGGCCGCTGAGTTGAAGCGTCGCGCCACGGTGTTGGAGGCCGAGGGCGACCAACAAGCCTCGGTCAAGCGCGCCCAGGGAACCGTGCAGTCGATTCAACTGTTGTCACAAGCCCTCAAAGATCGGCCGGATGCGCAGGAAATTTTAAAATTCCTGATTGCCCAGCAATATGTAGAAGCCAATCAAAAGCTGGGTGAAAGTAACAATTCCAAAGTTTTGTTTATGGATCCCAAGTTTCTATCGGAGGGCTTGGTCGATTTAATGAATACCCCCACAGGTGGAGAAAATGGCGAAGCCTCACCGCCGCCGTCCCAGAGGCCGCCCAATCGTCGCTAGGGTAGTTGGTCAGTTCGTGCTTCAGGGCCTCAAAACTCTTGGGCAATTGGCTGGACACTTTTGTATTACGAGTGTAGTATTGACCCAAGTACGAGACTGTCTAAGGCATTTTTAAAAAATGCTGCGTATGGAGACCTACCCATGCTGAATCAGTTCATTCAAATCATCTGCATCCCAATTCGCAACATTGGCGTTGACGCCACCGGATGCCTGATGGATGGAGTGATTGCAGCCGGCAATGGCTCTCTCAGGTATTTAACGCCGCTGACCTTGGGGCTCGATGATTTGCGACCTATGATGCGCGATCGCCTCGTGGGCAAGGGGCTCGGCAAGACTCCAGGGATTGGGGCCATCGTGCTGAGGCTTTGGTATCGACACCAATGTGCTTCTGGATGGTTGCTGCGCCACGGTTAACTCTCTTTAACCTTACGACCAACTGCTGATGTAGTTGGCCAAGGGACACACTCACTCCTTGGCATCGCGCTAGATATTCTAAGCAGCGGCCAGGCGGGCGAAGCGAGATTTGCAACCGCGCGATCGCCCCCCCTAACCCCTCTCTGGCGACTCAGAAGGTCATGGGCAGTTAGGTGGGACTACTGAGTTGGCCGAATTGGACGGAGGACTAAACCAGCAGTTGGTTAATGTGACCGACGGATCACTGGCGTAGTACTTGCCATTAGCACCCGTTTTATTACCAGAGCCGCGTCTGCGTGAGCCAAAATCGGCTACAGGCAGCGCCCTTGAGAGACTTTTGCGTTTGGTTTTTGTTTTTTTCTTTGGGTGTCTCCATGTTGAAAGCAACCTATACAGAGACTGGGCTTTGCCTCGAGTATTGCCCCGAACCGCTGAGTTTGTTGTTAAGCGATCGCGTCTGCACATCAGCCCGCGCACAGCGTCCGATTATGGTGCAGCCCATCGAGGCGAGCATTCCCCTTGCGGCCGCATTTATCGGTCCCCACGTGGGAGAAAAGCTGCGCGCCTTACAGCTGACTCGCTGCGATGGTGATTGGTTTGAGATTACGTTGTCGGGGCTATGGCTATCCGAGAGCCCCGATCAGGATGAGGGCATCTTTATGACGGAGCTAGACCCTCGGCTAGAACAGCGGCTGCTGTGTCTATGGCAGCGATCGCTGCGGGCCCAGTACGAAGGTGCGATATGCTCCTGTCCTTAGCCGATAATGGGGACAATTAGCGAATGGGAAGAGGCCATTGCCCTTGTTCAGAGCGGACATTCTCATCTTAGGCATTGGTGCGTTGTTCACGAGCTGTACCGTGCTGCGGCCTGCGGCTCCAGCCCCTGAGGCGGTCACCGTTCAGCCAGCGGACACGACTGCCCCGACCAAACCCCCGCCCCAGGTCACGTACCAAGTGGTGGAGCGGCCGACTAGTCAGATCCATGTTGTAACGGTGCCGCCTGATGCTCCGCAGCAAGTGCATGTCGTCAGCAAAGGGGCCCTCGCCACCTTGCCGACACTGGCCCAGGAGACATCAGCGATCGCTGCCATTAATGCAGGTTTCTTTGACCCGCAAAATGGCCTCACAACTTCCTTCGTCGCAATGGCCGGTGAGGTTGTGGCCGATCCGCGACAAAATCCGCGCCTGATGGGGAACCCGCAGCTGCAGGCCTTCCTGCCCCTGATTCTCAACCGTTCAGAGTTTCGCATCTACGACTGCGAGGGCAGCTCGCGCTATGACATCACAGTCCGCGAGGCCGCTGTCCCCCAAGGCTGTGAGCTGAGCGAGGCCGTGGGAGCTGGGCCGCAACTGCTGCCGAGCATGACGGGCTATGCAGAGGGCTTTTTAGCCGATAATGCAGCGGGAGAGGTGGTGCGCGATGCGATCGGGAGTCAGAGTCGCAATGCTCGCTCAGCTGTGGGTCTGAAAGCTGATGGCACTGTTATTTTGGTGATGGCCAGCCAACTTCCAGATGTCGAGCAGCCAAGCGGGCTGACGCTGTCAGAGGTCGCCGATGTACTTACTGACCTCGAGGTGACGCAAGCGCTCAATTTAGATGGCGGCAGCTCCAGCGGCTTATACTTCGAAGGGAATACGGTGTTTGGGCGTCTAGATGCGGCGGGGCAGCCCATCGAACGTCCTATCAAATCAATTTTGCTGGTGCGTTAAGTGATCCCTGTACGCGGTTTATCCCAAGGTAAGGTATCCTGCTGCTGAAGAGTCGATGCGTGTGATGGCCCTGAGCACGAGCCAGCCAAAAGTGCAGATTGGCATTGTCTTAACGACTTATAACCCCAACGTCGACCATTTCCTCGCTCAAATTCGCTCGATTCAGCAGCAAGATTTCCAACATTGGCACTGTCTGATCGCTGATGATGGTTCTAAGCCGGAGATTCAGGCGAGCATTACGGAGGCGGTGGCCGGCGATCGCCGCTTCACAGTTCATATCCAGCCCCATAACCTGGGCTCTTACCACAATTTTGAGTATGGCCTGCGCTACTTTCAGGCCGATGAGCACATGACCTACATCGCGTTTTCCGACCAAGACGATGTCTGGTACCCGCACAAACTGAGCTGTCTGCTCAGCGCGATCACACAGCAAAAGGCGCTCCTCATCCATTCTGATTTGACCCTGATTGACGCTGCCGGTACTGTTCAACATCCGTCTGTATGGGCATACGAAAAGCGCCAACCCGAAAAGTTAGATGCGGAACTGTTGCTGCTGCGGAATACGGTGACGGGCTGCTCAGCCATGGTTTCGCGGCAGCTATTGGCAGCGGCGCTTCCCTTTCCGCTCCAAGAGCGCTCGGGCGATTGGTACCACGATCACTGGTTAGCTCTGGCGGCAGCACACCAGGGAAAGATCGCTCACGTGCGTCAACCCTTGGGGCAATATCGTCAGCATGATCACAATGTAGTCGGGGCCGAAAAACAGGCCGGCACCATTCGCATTGAGATTTTGCTGTGGCTTAAAAAGAAAGGCCGATTAACGTTACAGAGCTACCGAATCCACCGCGCCCTCAGCCAAGCATTTTTTCAGCGATTTTATTCCCCGCCAATCAGCGATCGCCGCAATCCATTTTCTGAAACCCATTTTGACTTTGGCTGGTCAATCCTTAAGCTCGGCCTGCGCAGCTACCAAAAAGGCTATGGCTCCCAAGGAATTACCTTGAGACTCTGGCTCAACAAATTCATTTTTGACATCCGCCGCCTCAATAAAAAACTGATGCCCACCCATGCAGAAAAGGTCTGAGCGATGAGCCCTGTGCAGGTGTCAATCATCGTGGTGAACTACAACGGCAGTGGGGTCATCCTAGACTGTCTGGCCTCGGTATTTCAGCATTTCGACCCGCTCAGGGTGGAGGTCATTGTGGTGGATAATGCTTCACAGGATGGCAGCCCTGAGCTGATTGCGCAAACATATCCCCGCGTCCGCCTCATTCAGCAGACCCAGAATGTAGGCTTTGGTGCGGCAAACAATATTGGGGTGCGGGCGGCTCAGGGAGAGTACCTGTTTTTGTTGAACTCAGACACGCTGCTCCAAAGCAATATTCTGCCAATGCTGAGGCAAAAGCTCCTGTCGGCCCGCAATGTTGGCATCGTCGGGCCGCGACTGTTAAATCCAGATGGCAGCTTTCAGCTCTCAACGGCCTATGAAATCGGGCTGTGGGGCGAATGGCGAACGCTGCAGTTAGTGCAAAAGTATCGTAAGCCGCAAAACCGTCCCCAGCTAGCAAAAAAGTACAGCCGCGATCGCCAAGTGGATATCGTAGTCGGAGCGGCGATGTTTATGCGGCGATCGCACTTTGAGCAAGTTGGCGGGTTTGACGAAACCTTTTTTATGTATTTCGAGGAGTCCGACCTTTGCCAGCGCTTTCGAGCAGCGGGTTGGCAAATCCTCTACACCCCTGAGGTGTCGTTGATTCACATTGGGGGCTACTCAGTAGGGAAAACAGCCGCAAAGATGGCTGCGGAGTATCGGCGTAGCCAGCGGTACTACTACCGCAAGCACCGACCTCAGTGGGAACAATGCGTGCTACATCGATACCTAGCGTTCAAACGGTGGCGCCAGTCACTCAGTTGACTGCCTGGCCGCTGTGGGGTGGCTGTGGGTTGACCGTGATGGGCAGCTCGATAGCCGTGCGCCCATCCCAAACGCCTCTGAGTCTGTAATACGATAATGGTTTGTAGCCGGTTGCCCTAGAGGCGATCGCCGCTCGGCTGGCAAACTATATTCTTCAACAGACGATTCAAGCTTTATGGGCAATACATTTGGTCACCTATTTCGCATCACTACCTTTGGCGAATCCCACGGCGGTGCAGTGGGAGTCGTGGTGGATGGTTGTCCGCCACAAATTGCCCTTACGGCCGCAGAGATCCAGGTGGAGCTTGATCGACGACGGCCTGGGCAAAGCAAAATCACGACTCCGCGCAAGGAAGCCGATCGCTGCGAAATTGTGTCCGGAGTCTTTCAGGGCAAAACGTTGGGCACCCCCATTGCAATTTTTGTCCGCAACAAAGATCCGCGCCCCCAAGACTATAGCGAGATGGCGACGACCTATCGTCCCTCCCACGCCGATGCGACCTACGACAGCAAATACGGCTTTCGCAACTATCAGGGGGGCGGCCGCTCATCAGCACGGGAAACGATTGGTCGAGTGGCAGCGGGGGCGATCGCCAAAAAGATTTTGCAGCAGTACGCTGGGGGGGAAATCATCGGCTACGCCAAGCGCATTCAAGACATCGAAAGCGTCATCGACCCCAACACGGTGACTTTAGAGCAGGTTGAAAGCAACATCGTGCGATGTCCTGATGCTGAAGCCGCAGAACACATGATTGAGCGGGTTGAGGCGGTGCGTGACCAGGGAGACTCCATTGGCGGCGTCGTGGAATGCGTGGCCCGCAGCGTTCCCAAAGGCCTCGGGGCTCCCGTCTTTGACAAGTTGGAGGCGGACTTGGCCAAGGGGGTGATGTCACTGCCGGCAAGCAAAGGCTTTGAACTTGGGTCTGGCTTTGCCGGGACGCTGCTAACCGGCAGTGAGCACAACGATGAGTTTTACACCGACGAGGCTGGCAACTGGCGCACCCGCACCAACCGCTCCGGGGGCACCCAGGGGGGCATCAGCAATGGTGAAAATATCGTCATTCGCGCCGCCTTCAAACCCACCGCGACTATCCGCAAAGAGCAGAAGACGGTGACCAATGCCGGTGAGGAAACTGTCTTAGCGGCCCGGGGTCGCCATGACCCCTGTGTCTTGCCCCGGGCTGTACCCATGGTCGAAGCGATGGTGGCATTAGTGTTATGCGATCATCTGTTGCGGCACCACGGTCAATGTGAACTGTTTGATCAAGGGTTTGAGCCGTCCTAACCTGGTCGCGCTGGTCCCGAGTCGAGGCGATATTATCGGTCTGGAGACGAGTGGTTGAGCCTTTATGAGTTTCTCGCGTGTGTGGGTTGTGGCAACAAATGTGTTCAAGGAGGTCATTCGCGATCGCATTTTATATCTGGTGGCCGTCTACGCGGTGCTGTTGTTTGCCGCGGCAGCCTTGCTGCCCAGCGTTGCCGCTAGCACCCAAGACAAAATCACCCTCGATCTCGGGTTGGCAGGCATGCATTTGCTAGGGCTGCTAGTCACAGTTTTTGTGGGGACTAGCCTCATCAGCAAAGAGATTGAAAAACGCACGGTACTGGTGCTCATTGCCAAGCCGATCAGTCGCTTAGAGTTTGTTCTAGGCAAGCATTTTGGCCTGACAGCGGTGTTAGCAGTTTTGTTGGGGCTTTTGACCATTATTTATGTGGTCGTGCTGGCCCTTAACCAAATTCCATTCAATGGCTGGAGCCTGGCGATCGCTGTCCTCTTTATGCTGTTGGAGATGACTCTGATTGCCGCTGCGGCGCTGCTGTTTAGCGTCTTTACGAGTCCCCTACTGGCGACCCTGCTGACGCTAGGCATTTACCTCATGGGTCATCTAAGTCAGGATATTGTGGCCCTGGGCAAACTGAGCGAAAATGCCGGATTACAGAAAGCGGCGAACGGCATTTACCTATTTTTGCCAGACTTAGAGCGACTCAATTTTCGAAATGAGGCGATATACGGTTTCGCACTATTGCCGAGCTCGGTTGAATTGACGAGCCACTTACTCTATGGAATCGTCTACACGGGGTTGCTGTTGAGTATTACAGTGCTGATTTTTGCCCGTCGACAATTTTAATCTGGTGCTAGACGGTGCTGGTCAGGCAAACCAGCTGAAGCTTCACAGCGATTAGGCGCGTGGCGCGCCTGGCACAAGCAACTCCGTATTTTCCGTGAATCGACTGTAAAGATTCTATGAATCGCCTTAGCGGTAGTAGTTGACCAGAGGGCCTTCTCGATAGCGTGATGGGGGGCGATCTCCGGCCTCCGACAGAGGGTGTCTGGTCGAGCGAGTAATGGCACCTGGGGAGCATCCGTGAGTGTCTTTCTGTTGGTTCCAGTAAAACTGCTGGGAACCCTACTTAAAAATGTACGGTCAAGGTAATGTACGGTCAAGGTAAAGCGAGACCAATATGCTGCGGGACTGGCCAAAGTTAAAGACTGATGTTAGGCGATTGGGTAACTTTACGGGATGAGAGTTTGCCACACAGACAAGACTCACCACCTGACTCTAGAGAAATTGATTGCCCCCTTAAGGAACTCACAGGGCAACCAGGCACCGGCCTTCCAGCTGACAATTGGGTAGCTGGAGCCTGCCATAATACTTCCTTATCTCTAATTTAGTTGTGTGCTATCTGGAGTGCTGATATGACGCTTGATGATGTTTTAACGCGGCTAAGGTTGCCAGTTTCGAGCCTTTTGATTAGTCAACTGGTACTGGTTTATATGGGACCGGCGGTTGCCCAGACGGCGCCTGTGGTGACAGATCCCGATGAGTTTGCCCCGCTAGAGGCCCCTAGCAATGTGCGTGATCGTCCCCTAGCTCCGGTTGATCGTCGCGTTCTAAACCCGTCGACTAATGTGCCTCGCTACATTTTGGGGCCGGGGGATGACGTGCGCTTCGACGTCTTCAACGTGCCAGAGCTTACCAATGATGAGAGCGGTAACCGCCTAGTTTCTGACAACATTTACCGGGTCCTAGTCGACGGGACGATCAGTTTGCCGTGGATTGGGAGCGTCTATGTGGCCGGTCTCAGTTTGGAAGAAGCCGCTGCCGCTGTCTCCAGTCAATACGAGGCGTTCATTTTTGATCCGATTGTGACGCTGTCATTATCCGCGCCGCGCCCAGTCAGAATTGCGATCGCGGGCGAAGTGGATCGTCCTGGTGCTTACACCACATCACAAGAGGTTACAAACTCCACAGAAGTGTCTGTTGCTGAGCTCCGGACAGTTGCCCAGGCGATTCAAACGGCAGGCGGCATCACGCAGCTGGCAGATATTCGCAACATTGAGCTCATCAGGCCCAACCCTGACGGCACCACACAGATCATTCCCATCAATTTCTACAAGCTCTTGGTCGAAGGGGACCAATCGCAAAATGCCTTATTGAGAGATGGTGACAGCATTTTTATCCCTACGGCGACTGCGCTCACTCCCGAAGAAGTTCGGACGCTAGCATCGGCTAGCTTTTCCCCTGACTTTATTGGCGTCGATGTCGTCGGCGAAATTGATGCGCCAGGTCGGGTAGAAATTCAGCCAAACTCTACCCTCAATCAGGCAATCTTAGCCGCTGGCGGCTTTACCGATCCGCGTGCACAAACTGGTGAAGTGACGTTGATTCGCGTTAACCCTAACGGTACGGTCGAAAATCGCAATATTAGTGTGGATTTAGCAGCGGGTATCAATCCTGACAATAACCCTCCGCTCCAGGAAAATGACATCGTCATTGTGTCGCGCTCTGGGGTTGCTGAAGCCGCCGACCTACTCGATTTGGTGGGGACAGCAGCCAGTAGCATCATCAACCCTGTGCTTGGGGTGCTAGGAATTATTCGGTTCTTTGATGATGACAACAATGATTAATTCTTTGAAGCCTCTCTCTCAGTAAAGAGCACCAGTTCGTGGCTTGTGCTGCCATATTGCGATCGCGACTTTCGCCATTGACATGGGCGGCCAGCCTCTACAGCGGTAGGAATAACCAGCGCGATGCCAATCGGGGACGGGACAGCGACTTTCCCGGATAGTTCTTTGGCCTCCCAGAGCTAGCCTTGAATTGCGCTAATTGGCAGCAGATTCGAAGGTCACGCTTATATTACCTGGGTCAGTCGCTGGCGCAAGATGTCGGCATCTATCGCGTAGCTTTGAAATTGTTCCTTCAGGGTTGTTTGGTTTGTCTCGAGCAGGCTCATCAGCCCCCACAGGAGATGTTCAGTATCGATGTGCTGCTGACGCCGCAGGCGCACAACCTGCAACGCCATCTCTAAAACAAACTTAGTTTGAGATGAAAACCTGATTTCTTTTGAGGACTCAAACGCCGCAGAGGGAACGGCAATCTCCAGCGTTGCGCCGCTATCGCGCATTAGCTGAGCCGAGCTCGTTGTGGGTTCAGCAAGAAGACCTGTAAGCAAATGGCCAGGCTCAACCTGCTCACTTTGAGTACGAGCGGCCTCATGCCGAGCGTAGTTTATCGCCTGAATCGCTTGCTCGGTGAATCGCTCAAAGCCAAATTCCAAGCCCAAAAACTTTTTCACTCGTTCAAGAACCGTTTGCATCGTATTCTTCGCCTCGTAAATAAATAGGTCTTCGATCGCCACATCAAGCAGATGAGAAAGCTTGAAAGCCATTTCCAAGCTGGGGTCAAACTTGCCAGACTCAAAACCATTCACAGCCTGACGACTCACCCCTAAAGCCCGAGCTAAATCAGCCTGCGACCACTGGCGCACTTTCCGACACTCTTTCAAACGATTTTTCATCGCCTTGCCCAGCCAATGTCAAGTAGCACTTTACAGATCGGGTAAACTGATCGTCAAGTAGTACTTGACGACGGGATTCCGGCACATTTTCGGATTGATTGCCTGCTGCAGGTCCTCGCCCCTTTTTGCCCACTATTTTCATCGCAAAACAATTGAGCTGTCGCCGCGAATTCAAGCACCGGTCATTCAAGCCAGGAACTACATTGAGGAGTAGATCGCGGCGACAGCTCAAGACCAATTGCGAAAGAAACTGGACTCTTCCCAGACTTGAGCCGTGCGCTGCTCGATTACGACTAACTGGTCGTTAGCGAATGGTTGAAACGCGCGGGCAGCCTCTAGATTTTCGGCCAACTGTTCCGGCGTGTCTGCCGCGATGATGCAACAGTGAACCTGAGGCTGGGACAGTGCATAACCGAGTGCCTCAGCCATCCCCGCAAGAATTCCCGGTTTTAACAAGCGGCCATAGGCGGGCACCTTCATGCCAATGATGCCAGTATTGTGCTGCTGGGCAACGGGTAACACGTGGTCAATAAACGGCTTAGAGGTGTGGCGATCCGCCGCGTTGATGGGAATGAGGGCCGTATCAAAGGGATAACGGTTCAGCGCTTTGACAAAAATATCAGGATTGTTGTGGCCAGTGACGCCTACGGCGCGGATAATACCTTGTTCTTTGGCTTCAGTGGCGGCTTTAATCGCGCCTTGCTGTTCGTCCAGTAGCGTATCGATATCCCAGTCATAGGTGATGGCATGAAACTGCCACAGATCAATGTAGTCGGTTTGTAGTCGCTGGAGCGATCGCTCCAATTCGCGCCAGGCACTATCGCGATCGCGGCGGCTGGTTTTGGTACCGATCAAGACCTCTGAGCGCACAGCGGGTAAAACCTGACCCAGGCGCTCTTCACTGGGGCCGTAGTTAGCAGCGGTGTCAAAATAACGAATGCCACCCGCATAAGCTTGTTCAATCAAGGCGATCGCCTCAGCCTCAGCCCCTGCCCGCGAAAGGGGCGACGCCGACCCGCCCAATCCCAGCAGCGGCACAGTCAACTGTGATCTTCCGAGTACTCGTGTGGGCAGAGCGATCGCGGATTCTTCTACTTGGGAAACTGCACTCGCCTCCACCGGAGCCTCGACGACTGAGGTGGGGGCAGTCGGCAGAGGCGGGGATGGGGAGGCACTGTCGAGCTGACGTCGACATGCGGCACTCAAGATGCTAGTTGCCGCTGCGGCTCCAACATAAAGAAAGTGGCGGCGGGTGTGGGCTGATCTGGGCATCGGATGGACCTGGGCAGGCAAAGAGAACGGCAGGCACAGATCTATCCTGACAAATGTTGCAGCGAATGGTGGGACTTCCTATCGCGCTACAGAGCTGGGATCGCGCAAAGTACATGGATCGCACTCTGTTCGGGATTTTTCCCTTCGTTACTGTATTTAATCTTGCCACCCAAAAAGACCGCTGAACCTCATAGCTCTGGTAAGAAGGCGCCCAAGCATTTACCAACTGGGCTAATCTGGCGCTCCATCTTCCTACGCGGATGGGGCAATCTACGATTGGTCGCGTCCTAGCTAAACTGTATGTGAGAACATGACTCAAATTCCTAACGATCAGATTGAGACTGTGCTGGCAATTGCCGCACGACTGTCTGTTGAGAGGGAGCAGGCAGCAGCCATGTCTGCTAATGATTTAGTGGCCGCCGCCGCCGCTGCCAAAATTCCGGCGGACTGCGTGGAAACGGCGATCGCCCAAGTCACTGCGAGTGCCCATAAGTCCAACAGACCTAGCCGCCAGCGAACTTCCCAAAGACACCCAGTGGAAGGTAAGACCGGGGCAAGGTCAATGTATAGCGACCAGCCCACGCTCATTACCTTTATCAATTGCACCGCTGAAATTCGCAAGCTGTACTGGCTAGATTATGTGGGAGAGCGGAAATTTTATCAGCGGCTTTTGCCGGGGCAAAGTTATCAGCTCAAAACTTTTTTGACACATCCTTGGCTGGTCGCCGATGTCGATGATTACGGCTTAGCGGTCTACTATCCCGATGCCGACGCTCGCATGGTGGAACTGCGCTAGGAGTCGGCCTATGCGACTAGCAGTGACCTCATCTGTACGGTACGGGTACCAGTCATGTCTCTAGCGCAGGGGCAGCGTTGTGCCTACGCCGGCTAAGCTAACCAGTCGGCCAGGAATTGATTTCGGCAATCGATTTCGGCAATCTAAGTACATTGATACAGATTTGAACGGCTGGAATCCCTCGAAAGAAAGTGGGGACTTGCCGGAGTGCACGAAACCATTAAAGAGGTGAGCGATCGCTCAGCGATTCGTTCACGGCATCAAAACTGTAACTGGGAGCAATCCACAATGGCTGACATGACAACCTTGGAAACTAAGCTAGCGGATATGAAGCTGTTTCAAAAGTTGGTGCTAGAGAGCGAAGAAAAGCTCATGGTCGCGACGAACGACGGTACGATTCGTGAGCGCTTAGAAGGCATGGTCAAGAGCGATCGCGACAACCTAGCAACCATCGAAAACATCTTGTCAAAACTTGGCACAACCACAGACTCCCGTGAACTGACCAAGCAGTACGCGGAGAAAATTGGTCAAATGATGGACGGGTCTGAATTGAGCCTGTATGACAAATTTTTTGAGCTGGAGCTACTCAAGCATCAGCAAGCCATGGCTGGATTAGTCATTCATAAAGTGGCACAAAGCTTGAGTGACCAGCTCCAGGATGCAGTCGAGCCGCTGAATAAAGTCAATTTCGAAAATCGAGCCCATCAAGAAGTCTTGAAAGGCATTCTCTATTTTGTCGGGACTCGGGAAATGGCCGGTACCGAGCCAGATATGGGGTTGGTTGGCAGCCTTGAGCAAGCGATCGCCGCTGTAAAAGGTGCTGTCGGTAGCGCAGTCAGCTAGATCTAGAATTGTAATTGCCGCTTTCAGCCACCTTGAGCAATCGGGGTGGCTGTTCCCCGTTCAATGCGAGAGTGTTCTGATTTTTGTGTAAGCAGAGTTTAGTTCAAAGTTTGAAGCGTTCTGGGAACAGAATAGCAAAGTGTGACAGAGCAGCCCGCCAATTTTTAATGGGTCGATTCCACCGTTTTGAGATGTTGTTCATCGCCAGATACATTAGCTTGAAAACTGAATCCTCATCGGGGAACACGGCCTTAGTTTTAATCACCTTGCGCAAGGAACGGTTGACGGACTCAATCGCGTTGGTGGTGTAGATGACGCGGCGGATTTCCATCGGATAGTCGAAGATCGGGATGATGTTTTCCCAGTGACGGAGCCAAATTTGGCTCACCGCAGGATAGTGCTCATCCCACTGGGCGGCAAACTCCTCTAACGCGGTTTCGGCTTCTTCCAAGGTGGCGGCTCGATAGATGGGCTTCAGGTCAGCGGTCACGGCCTTGCTGTCTTTCCAAGGGATATAGCGCAGGGAATTGCGGATTAGATGCACGATGCAAAGCTGCACTTGAGTCTGGGGATAAACCGCCTCAATGGCCTGGGGAAAGCCTTTGAGACCATCACAACAAGCAATCAGGATATCTTTCAGACCCCGATTTTTGAGGTCTGTGAGGACTTTGAGCCAGAATTTAGCCCCTTCGGTCTCGACCTCGCCAATCCAGAGACCGAGCAGATCTTTGTTGCCCTCACGGTTGATGCCCAGCACCACATAGACCGCGCGTTTGCTCACCCGTCCGGCGACTTCGATATTGACGTAGAGGGCATCCAGATAGGTGATGGGATAGAGTTCTTCCAAAGGACGGCACTGCCACGCTTTGACGTCCTCACTGACGGTGTCAGTCACCTCGCTGATGATGGCGGGTGAGATATGTGCGCCGTAGAGTTCTTCAAGCTGCAGCGCGATATCACGGGTGCTCATCCCCCGTGCGTACAGCGCCAGAATCTTCTCGTCCAAACCGCTCAGTCGTCGTTGGTGCTTGGGAACCAACACGGGCTCAAAGGTGCCTTGACGTTGGCGAAGCCTCTCCTTCGGAGAATCACGGGGAATGGCTAACTCCAACTCTCCCTGCTCCGACTGGACGGTCTTTGATGAGTGGCCGTTGCGACTATTCCGGCTGTCAGTGCCGTCGGTATCGTTGAGATGATGGTTGAGTTCTCCGGCTAAAGCACGCTCCACCAGACGCTTGGTGAGCTGTTTCAGTAAGCCAGATTCGCCCAGAATCTCTTCTGGACTCTGGCCGTCTGAGAGCATCTCATCCAGCAGTTCATCGGCACGATTCAGCTCTTGCTTTTTCTGAGGCATGATGCGGTCTCCTGGGTTATCGGGATTCTAGACCGCTTACACAAAATTCTGATCAGTCTCTCAATGCTAGTCCATCCGTTAGCACTTCGCCTCCCTCCCGCAAACGCGAATAGTTTGATTGGCAGGAAATCGTAATAGGCTAATCTCGATGCGTTTGTGATTTCCCACCCGTTTATGACGCCCCTAGCGACTCGTCTTTATCAAGCCTGGCAAGCCGCGATCGCGGATAACAAGATTTTGTCCGAGTTTACCGCCGGTGCCGCAGACCCTGCTGGACGCTGGCATCAAGGCGATCGTATTCTCTACGGCATTCGGCTCCAGACCGGGCAGCCCGAATACTACGCCCGCAATCTTACCCAAGACAGCGAAGTCCCCGGAGAGGTAGTGGAAAAGTCGGTGGGACCTTACTTTTGTCAGCTCAACGGGTATCGAGCATTACGACCAGGGGGTAGCAACCGCCCTTTGGGACGTCAGCCCGATATTTCAGCGGCACCGGATCACTGCCGCTTTCACTGTATGAATCCCGATCATCCTTTGAGCCTGTGCGATCGTGAGCCATTGCTACAGGTGGCGCTACCCAATTTTGTTTGGCACGCTTACTACAACGCCGCCCCCCTCGAAAAAGCCGGCCATTTTCTCTGGATTCCAACGGAAAAATCTGCCAATGGGGTAAGGCTGCCCCATTGGCCCCAGCGGCTGTCGGTAGCGTTTTTCGCCGATATGGTAGCGCTACTGGGTGAGTTGAGCGACACGATTGTGTTCTTCAATGCCTTACATGCTGGGGCCTCAGTCAATCACATTCACTTTCAGGCGGTTTATCAGCGGCAGCCATTGCCGATTGAGAGCGCTCCAGCGGTGGACTATCAAGGAGTCCCCTTGCTGAAGGACTATGCCATACCAGCGATCGCGTATTCTTTACAAACACCTGTGGACGAGATGTTTGCCGCTATCGACTGGCTACAAATCCACGATATTCCCTTCAACCTTGCCCTAGTGGGCAGCCGCGTCGTGATTGTGCCCCGCAATATCGACCATGAAATTGTGTCCGAGTTTCCGGGAGATTCCCTGGCGGCCTTGGGCATGTGCGGCGCACTCAAAACAATTAGTCGACAGGCCTACGACACGATGGATGAAGTCACGATCAACCGGGCGTTTGCCAAGATGACGATATCTGGAAACCAGATTGTCGATGCTTGGCAAGGGCTTGCTTGAGTTAACACCGCTTACCCTGGCTTGCCAGGATATCGGCAAACCACTGTTCGTAGCGCTGGGCCAAGGCTTCGATGGCATACTCCGCCTCAGCCTGCTGGCGACAGGCATACCGATCAAGGGCATCAATTCTGGCGATCGCCGCGACTAGCCCAGTGACGCTATCGGGTTCTACCAGCCAGCCGGTTTTCCCTGGCCGCACAATTTCCGCTGGGCCACCCCGCTCATAGGCAATCACCGGTACCCCACAGGCCAGCGCCTCAATGACAACATTGCCAAAGGCCTCGACCCACTTGGGGGTCACTAGCAATGCGCGACAGGTCCGAATAGCCGTTTGTAATCCCTGCGTATCGAGGAACCCCAAATAGTCGATGGGAGCATTGGGATAGGCTGCCTGCAATTGCTGCCAATAGGCCGAGTCTTCTAACTTCCCTAAAATTTTGAGCGGTATTTGAGCGGTTTGGGCGGCGGCGATCGCATCTTCGAGTCCCTTCTCCGGTGAAATGCGTCCCATCCACCCCAGTTCCGGCTTTGGCGTGGGGCAGTAATCATACAGACTCAAGTCAACAGCACTGCCAATGGAGCGGTAACTGGCTGGCTGGGGCAGCGTAGCCGCCTGGGTTTGAGTACAGACGCCCACCGTGCCCGGAAAATCTTTAGCCACGGTCGCGATCGCGTGATCTATCGCGTCAGTCAGAGAGCCCATTGATACATAGTGAGCGATGGGAGTAGTAAAGAATGGCGTTAGATAAAACGGCAGCCAGTCATAGCAAAAATGCAAAATGATGTCGTAATCGGTCTGCACTTCATAGGCATAGCGCATCATGTTGGCCAATGCCGACGGTTCCGGCTGCGACACCGGGCTATTCCGTTGACTCGTATGAGCGGTGAACTGTAAGTTGCCCGTCATTGGCACTAGGCGATCGTCGCTTGGTAAGACAGAATCCTGGGGAGCCACCACAGTCAACTCATGCCCCCGCTGCTTCAGCCCCTGCACAGCGTTTTTGACAAACAGCTCAACGCCGCCCCCTAGCCCCGATCCCAAAGGAGCTACGGCGGTGGAAATCATCAATATCCGGTATTTCTCAGATGCAGACATGGCAATCGGTCTGATGGGCGATCGCCAGCAGCGCTTCAACCTCATCAAGAGAGGCTAGTTAGCTGGGTGAGCAGACGACCCATCATCGGTGAGCTGGTCTCTAGCTTTACTATCTTGCAACAAACTTGCCGTATCCGTAGCACTCAGTCGGGTTTTGTTGAGCTGATCTAGCGCCCAGTTCGCCGTCTGCCGCACGTCGGCATCTTCATCCATCGACGCATGGCCTAGCATGCGCCCAGCTTGATTGAGCGAATCATAAATCCGGGCCAAATCTCGAATCGCGTTCTTACGGACTTCCGCATTTTCATTTTGTAGGGCGATCGCCACGGCGCGATTCATCGGTTTCAAAGTTTGGCTGCTAATTTCTGCTAAGGCGGCCAGCACCAAGCTCTGTTCCTGGGAGTCCGCTTCTGCCAGCAAATTAACCAACGGCTGTACCGCTGCTGAATTGCCGCGCTGGCCCAGTTCCCAAATGGCCTTGTGGCGAATATCGGTGTCTGGCTTCTGTAAATCTTGAATCAGCTCGTCAATGATATTGACTCTGGCGACTCTCGCTTCTGTCGGATTATTGATAGCTAAAGACTGGTGGTGAACATCCAGCGATGTCGTCGGTGTACTAGAAGCGGGAGTCTGTTGACCATTGTGGGTTGCTGTCTGTGCCCGAGGTGGCGGTGGTGGCTGAGACGAGGAACACCGCACCGATGACACTAAATCGGCAATTTCAGCATCCTGCGCGGCGACAGATGAGGGATCTTCGGCATCTGTCTCATCTTCGCTGATGAGAGAATCTGGTTGCCGCCTTTTTTTCGACAGCCACAGCAAAATGCCCGTGGCCATTGCCCCTAAGATTAAGAGCAGTACCCCTAAAATCAACAGCCGACCAATGCCGCGGCTCTCTGTGGTGGCTGCCGACTCATCCCCTGCGCCATCTGGTGCAGAGTCAGGATCGCCACTGGGGGCTTCAGCGGTCGCTGCTTCGGGGTCAGTGCTAGATTCGGGCTCATCCCCTGTCGCGGCCTCCGCCTCTTCACTGGCACTATCAGCTTCAGCCTCTCCGCCTACACCCGGGACGTCAACTTCTCCACCTTCAGAAACCGGGGGCAAATCGGAAAAAGGCGACTCGGCTTCGGCGTCATCAGACTCTGCTGGGGCCTCGGCCTCATCTGGCGGGGGAGCATCGGGATTAGACAACCGCTGCTGCGTCAGGGGATCAAGGATACCAGTGCCGACTAACCCTTGTTCTTGCTGAAAGCTGGCAAGGGCACCTCGCGTCTCTTGGCTAAATACGCCATCAATCGGCCCTTCGTAATAGCCCAGCTCTGTCAAGCGATTTTGTAGGGCCTGAATAGCCGGTGAAGGGGCTGATGCATCTGAGTCAGAGCCGCTTGCCTGACTAATCAGGGTTTCTGAGGTGAGTGCCGGCTGCTCCGAAACTGTTCGCACGGGTTCACGGGCGATCGCACTGGCCTCTCCACCAGTCGAGATCGCGATGAATGCAATTAGTAAAACCCGATTAACCATCTAGTTAACAATAGTGACCCATTTCAGTTCAGCTTGACGCAGCTTGTTATCCAGTGTGCCCCGATCAACGTATCCGCATAAATAAATTGCCTCCGATCACGGTCCTAACTTCACTAGAGAGCTGCAATCCCTAACACTCTATCTAAGTTTGCCAATTATCCAAGGCCACGCCGTTTCACTGTCTGGCCCCACCGGGGGAATTCTCGAGGCCTGAGACTTTTCCATACCAACCCTCGCTCATTTATATCCAGTTGTCCATGGGCTAGTTCATCCGAAGACATCCATTGACGCCGTTGCCCAAGGGGTAAACACGGCGTATAGAAATTCTGGCTGTCCCTATTGATAGACCAAACCCCTCATGCCTCAAATCGAAAACATCAGGGGTTTAGGATACGTGATGAATCTGGGGTAGGCGCGATCGCCTACAGTTCGCCGCGAATATCTTCGATGACGCCGTCACGCAGCAAAATTTCAATCTGCATTTTTTTAACCAGGTTATCGCCCTGACTCACGGTAAAGAAGCTCTCCACTTGCCCCTGGTTGACTTCTTTGTCCAGTTCTAAGGTTTGCACCGTTTGGAGCTGCTGCAAAAACTGATTCTTTTGTTGCAGGAGCTTGCTTTTGTCTTGGTTGAGCTTATTTTGCACTGAGGAAATCTGCTGCTTGACCGCTGGGTCATCGGGGTTAGCATTTTGCTTTTGAACCTCTGAAACCACTCGCTGGCCCTGCATTTCAAGCTGCTGCAGGCGGCTGTCAACTTGATTAATTTGATTTTGTAGTTGTTTTTGAGCTTCCTCTTTCCATAGAGGAGTCACGATCGCTTTGATTGTAATGTTGCGTTTAAGCTGTAGTTGAGACACGTCTATACACTCTGGCTAGTTGTCGGGGACTCAAAAATGCACTACCAAAACGCTGGCAGAGGATGGAGCTAAACGCAAGCGCTGTCCATTAAACTTCGGCAGAAATTTACGTGCAGACGGGCGTCTAGGCAAACATCCCGTCAATCATATCGCGATAGCGAGCGGTCACTACGGGCCGCTTAATTTTTAGGGTTTGGGTGAGGGTGCCCCCTTCAATGGAGAAGGGCGTGTCAATTAGGCGGAAGGGGCCGATACGGTCATCGGCTCGGTAACCCGGTCGGTCTTTGACGCGGCGATTGAGTTCTTCTCGGTAGAGCTTTTGAATGCGATCGTCTTCTAAGGTGATGGCGGGCCAACCTTTGACGTTTTCCTCACCTTGGCTAGGCACTGCGAGGAACAGCGACTGCGATCCCGCCCATTGCTGTAGCGCATCCAAATTGGGGACGATCAGGGCCCCGAGCGATCGCTGGTCCTGCCCTACCAGCATCATCTGGTCAATGTAGGGACTCTGAACACAAACGTCCTCAATGGGCTGAGGTTCGATATTTTCTCCATTGGTGAGCACGATTGTGTCTTTGGCCCGGCCCGTTAGCACGATGTTGTTATCGGGGGTGAGATATCCCAGATCGCCTGTGTCAAACCAGCCATCGGCATCAATCGCCTTTTGCGTCGCCTCTGGATTTTTATAGTATCCCGCCATAATTTGCGGTCCTCGTACTAAGACGAGGCCTTTGTGCTCCAGAGGCAGTGGCGATTTAGTCTCCGGATCGACAATCTTAAACTCCGTCTGGGGAATGGGCTGCCCCGAGGCTCCGCGCAGGTTATGCCAAATCCGCCGAGCCGAGACCACGGGCGACGTTTCGGTCAATCCATAGCCGACCAAAATCGGTACATCAATAATTTCAAAAAACAAATCAATATGGCGGGCCAAGGAACCGCCACCGCTGATCAACTGTTTTACCTGACCACCAGTTGCTTCGCGCACCTTGCTGTAGACCAGCTTTTCGCCCAATTGGTGAAAGGGCCAAGCCACCCCCTGCAACACCCGTGAGCCCAGGCGTCGGAGGGGGGAAGCATGGAGATGATCCAAACTGAGGCCATTGGCCGTGCGACGATTTTGGACGTACTTTTGACTGCACCAGAGCAAGGTATTTACCAGCTTTTGCTTGCTGGACGGCTGCTCCCGAAACTGTTTTTGCGCACCTTCGTAAATCGACTCCCAGATTCTGGGTACGCCCACCATATATTGAGGCTTGCTGGCTTTGAAGTCAGCTTTGACATGGCGAATGCTGGTGTAAGTCTGCGTGCAGCCTTGGGAGTACAAGAAATATTCCGCCGTGCGACCAAAGGTGTGCCAGGTCGGTAATAACCCCAGGACGCGATCGCCCGGTTGCGGCTGAACAACGGCCCCTAGAGTCGTAACTTGATGGAGTAAATTGGCATGGGTAATCATCACGCCTTTGGGCTTACCGGTTGTTCCGGAAGTGTAGATCAGAGTCGCCAAACTATCCAATTCGGCGGCCACCGGCTGCCAAGAATTTTGCTGGCCAATATCTAGGAGCTGACCATAGTTGATCATTTTGAAAGGAGTATGGTCAGGAACCGGCTCATCTGAGAGCAAAACCCCGAACTGCAGAGGTAAATCTTGGCAGCGATCGCTTAGCCGGTGCCACAGTTTGAGATTTTCCACGACTAAGACAGCGCTGTCGCTGTGCTCAGCGATGTAACGCAGTTCTTCAGTCTCGGCTTGGGCACTGCGCACGGCATCGATACCGCCAGCGGCCATAATGCCCTGGTCGGCAATGAACCAGCGGTGACTATTGTCGGCAAATAAGGCTACCCGAGTCTGTGGGGACATACCGAGTGCCTGCAGTCCAGCAGCGAAGCGTTGAATGGCGGCCCACAGTGCTTGATAGGTGAGTTGAGTACTGGGCTCGTGGTGGGGATCATCCATTGCTAGCTGAGTTCCATAGCGTTCAGCTGCTAAGGGCCAAATTTCAGGAATCGATTGGACTTGCTGATAGTCCTGCTGCTGAGCGATCCCAGCTTGATCACGCCGGTCTAACTGACTGAGGACTTGAGGAGAAATTGCACTCATGGTACGCAACTCACAACAAAGTGGGCTTGCGGTCAATCGTACACTACGATTCTGTGAAGGCTCATCACATCCCCTTGCTTGCGAGGCTAAATATTAGTCAAAATAAGGGTTGACTGGAATCAATCAGTAAGCTGGCTGATTGTCTAATAGGCGGGCACAGAATGCTGGGCTTAGCGTTATCCACCGATAGCGTTTGTCGAGAATTAGGTGCCCGTTTTTTAACGTCAGGCTTTATGCTGAAGGCGTTAATACAGTGGAGTGACGACCACATGCCTAAAGCAGTTTGGAATGGAGTCGTATTAGCTGACAGCGATCGCTGCGAAGTCGTTGAAGGCAATCAATATTTTCCGCCCGACTCCGTCAAGATGGATTACTTTCAGCCCAGCGAGAAAACTACATTTTGCCCGTGGAAAGGCACCGCCTCCTATTACACCCTCGAGGTCAACGGACAAACGAATGCTGATGCCGCTTGGGTCTATCGAGATCCCAAAGCTGCGGCTAGCAATATCAAGGGCTACGTTGCGTTTTGGCGTGGCGTCACCGTAGAGACCTAATCATATCAATCCAATTGGGGCAAAGATCCTTAATCCTGTGCTTTGACTAAGCTGCTGCCGGTGCTCCTACGGTGACTAGCGTTTGCCTAAGACACTGTCAGATTTCACGCTACAACACGGGAGACAGCAGCTTCTGCAAAGCCCGACAGACTGCCCCAGCAGGCAATTTATTACAGTCAGTTTCATTTGGCCGTACTAATGTTGCGGCTTCTGTCACAAAAATCATCAATATCGCCATCCGTTAACAGGAAGGTTGCAGCATCACGAGCTTCCGACTAAGGTGAAACACTGAAGTTTACAGGGATGGTGTTTGGTGCCTAGGGATCTTTCTCTTCATACAAACTCTTCTGCGAACTTGATTTGAGATGCTATCTAGTTAATGTCGCGATCTCGACGGCAGTGCGGTCGGTTTGCGTACCTAACTTCATACAATCATTCGCCACAAAACGTTGATCGCAAGGGCAAAACTGCGGCAACTTCTGGATTGCTTGATGCAGTCATATTAGGTATCGGTTAATGTCCTGCTTCGAAGATTGACCGAGGCGTAGCCTCAGAAAAAACATCATGGCGACACTTGCCCTAACACCCTCCCACCCTCTCAATCGGCTTCCAGACCTGTGTCAATCTGGGTATGGTGGTCTATTGGGACTATCTCGTGGGAGCAAGGCTGAGATGTGATGGCCCCTGTCCCAGTTGCAATTGCGATCGCGGCTCTAGGGCCGGGAGCAGTCGCCCCCATCCTCACAGTTCGCCCAACTGTCAACGTCACTCCAAGCGTCAAGGGCTCGACCATACTATTCAAATTTTCAGCCCTCCAATATTACCAGCGTCTATTTAGTCCGATCACTGTCGATTTTTCGGTTTACTTTCAACCCATCAACGTTACTGGAGTTAAAAGTCACCTATGTCAACCACGACAACGCGCTTAGTCCATGGTCTGCGGTTTGACAATCTACGCGGCGACTTTTTTGGCGGCGTCACCGCTGCGATCGTTGCTCTCCCCCTGGCCCTGGCATTTGGGGTCGCCTCCGGGGCAGGGCCTAGTGCCGGCCTGTACGGTGCCATTTGCGTTGGCTTTGTCGCAGCCATGCTAGGCGGAACGCCTTCCCAGATTTCCGGCCCCACGGGTCCGATGACCGTGGTCATGGCATCAACCTTTACATCCTTGGCCGGTCGTAATCCAGAAACTGGTTTAGCAATGGCCTTTACCGTCGTCATCATGGGCGGTCTATTTCAGATTTTGCTAGGTCTCTTGCGGCTAGGCAAATACATTACTCTGATCCCCTATACCGTCATCTCCGGATTTATGTCTGGGGTGGGCGTGATCATTATTATCTTGCAAATTGGCCCACTCGTTGGCCATGCAGGCACTGCAGGCGTTGTCAATTCCCTTAAAGAAATTCCGGCTGCTTTTAGCAGTATCGATCCGGTAGCGGCCACCCTCGGTCTACTCACATTGCTAATTGTGTTTGCAGCCCCTGCTCGGGTCAATCGCGTTATCCCAGCTCCGCTCATTGCCTTAGTAGTCGGGACAGCTCTATCAGTTTGGGGATTTCCTAACCATGAGGTGCCGCACATTGGCGAGATCCCCTCTGGGTTACCGACCCTTCATCTACCCTATTGGGAGCTCGCTAACCTTAGAGATATGCTGGTTTATTCCATCATGTTAGGCACCCTCGGGGCGCTAGATTCACTGCTTACGTCTCTAGTTGCGGACAACATCACGCGCACTCAACACGACTCTGATCGCGAGTTGATCGGCCAAGGGCTCGGCAATATGCTCTCGGGGCTGGTGTGGGGACTCCCTGGGGCCGGTGCGACGATGCGGACGGTAATCAATGTCCAAACTGGAGGGCGCACGCCGATTTCAGGCATGGTTCATGCGCTGCTCTTGGCCATCATCGTTTGGAAGGCAGGCGTCCTCACTGACCCGATTCCCAATGCGGTGTTGGCTGGCATCTTAATCAAAGTGGGGATCGACATTATCGATTGGGGCTTTTTGCGGCGGGCCCATCGCCTCTCAACCAAGGGGGCGGGCGTCATGTATTTGGTGCTGGGCTTGACGGTATTTGTCGATCTGATCACAGCGGTCGCCGTTGGTGTCTTTGTAGCCAACTTGCTCACGATCAAATCCCTAACGGATATCCAGGTGCAGCAGATGAAAGTGGTGACCAAACCAGACAATGAAGAATGGCTGAGCTATGAGGAACAGTCATTGCTCGATGCCGCTAAAGGCAGCGTTCTGATGTTTCATCTCAGTGGCCCAATGAGTTTTGGGGCTGCTAAAGCGATTTCGCGTCAAATGTTGATTGTGGAAAACTATGAGATCCTCATCTTGGATTTGGCCAATGTGCCTCGACTGGGCATCACGGCTCTGCTGGCGATCGAAACTATGATCAAAGACGCGCTAGCCAAGCAAAGGACGGTCTTTATTGTTGGCGCTCAAGGCCAAGTCGAAAGACGGTTAGGCTGTCTAAAGGTTTTTCAACAATTGCCTCGCGAAAATCGCCTTTCAGATCGTTTGCAAGCGCTCAAAAAATCGGTCTCTCAGTTGGCGAGTCAAAGCCACGAAATTGAGAAACAGCCAAGTCAAATTTACTAATCGCTCTAGCACAGCCCCTGCTAAAAGGTTGAATGCCTCTGCAAACGTCAGCTCTAGGACTGGCTAGTTCATAGGTGCTGTGATCGGCTTGGCTAATTCCCCTCTTCAACCCTTTCAGAAATCCGCTATAAACCTGGGTGCCTGTGAAACACTACGGGTTCGGCAAATTGACAATAGCGAGCCGTGACGACATGAGGCGATCCATCCAGGACGACAAAAAGGCTTGGTTGGCAGCCTGTTCTTCCACATTAGTGGTACCAGCAGCATGGGGAAGAAGTCCCTGCAGGGCAGCTGAGGTCACGCAAAACATTGATTTTTGGAAGCTTTGGGTAATTTGAACCCGCACGTCATCATCGCCACGCAATCCCTGACGATAGTATTGGACTAAATAGTCAGGCAAAAAGTGGCGCATGTCCTGCATTAGCAAGGTTGGCGGAATTCCCGCGCCCCCCACTGGGACAGGATCGGCATAAAGCGCTCCATAGGCAAATCGCGACTGTTTTGGCGAAATTTGCTGGACCTGAGCATTGTAGGAGACGGTACCGAGGAAAGGCGTACCGCGAAAGAAAATGGCTTCCACATAGGGGACAGCCGTATCCATCAAAAAGGTCAGGCCGGCTGATTCGGGCAGCAAGTCATAGCGATCGCCCTTGATCTCCACGCTGTAGATAATCGGTAGACTCGCTGCCGCGACTAGTCCATCTTTGACGTGGGCAACGACTTCCGGAATCGAAGCGATACGGTCTTGATCATAGAGATCAGACAGCGTGAGAAAGATCTCGCTCATCACCGTCCAAAACTGTCCTAAGCCGCTGTAGTACGCTGACTGCCGTACCTGTTCAGGCAGGAATTCGGGAAACAACCGATGAAGCCCCTGCATCAGAATGTTGCCCTTCAGCCGGGCTTGAATGGCTTGCTCACAGACCTCCTTAAACTCTGCCGTATCGAGATAGGCATCTAGGCCTCCGCCGCCGTGCCACAGCATCGATCGCATGCAATATTCCGCATATTCGTAGTTGATGCGATCGTGCCACCAGTGCCTGAGCAGCTTTTGGAAAGTGATCTCACCGTTGAAATACTTAAAAAAAGGAAAGAGTAGCAAAAACTGGTGATTAGCGATGTACTTGAGGTTGACCGCATAGGCATCTAAAACGATCCCATAGCTCTTGAGGATACCGACCACTTCGAGAAGGTTGGTTTCGGTATCAGGGAGCAGGGCTTCGGCCTGTAGCAGCCGCTCAATAAAGGGCTGCAGCGGGTGCTTAGTACTCGGAGTCGAGGGCAGAGTGTTGGTCATGGGGTTTCTAACGGTGCGAGGACGATGGAGGCAGCTCTAATGAGACGTGTCAGATATTTCCTGGGCAATTTGGACGGCAGGCGAGTGCCATTCCAACATGCTGGCTTCGCTCCAGCGGGATAGCCAGCTAGGCTGTAGTCCCAAGGCCACGATGATGAGCGCCAAGACCATGGCAGGAATGCGATCGCGCCAATCAACTGGCGGCAAGATGACATCCGCTTCGACTCTATTGCTGGGGAAAGACACGGCTAAGCGACCAAAAAAAGCGCGATTCACCAACAGCAAAAAGTATACGGCGGTGAGACCTGAGCCCACCATACATAGGAGCGTAGGCACAGGGAACGCCAAAAAGCTGCCGCGGAAGACGACAAACTCTGAGATAAAGCCCACCATGCCGGGCATACCTGCACTGGCCATGACGCCAATGATCATCAGGCTCCCCACAATGGGGAGCCCCCGCTCCGGGTTTAGCAACCCCCGCAGCACTGTCAGATTCCGGGTTCCCGTTTTTTTATAAACAATGCCGACCAACAAAAACAGCAGGCCAGAAATCAAGCCATGGCTCACCATTTGCATGACCGTACCCAAAACTGCTAAAGGTGTGGCTGCTGCTGCCGCCAGCAGCACATAGCCCATATGGCCAATGGAACTGTAAGCCACCATCTTCTTCATATCAGTCTGGGCGATCGCCGCGAGTGAACCGTAGAGCACGCTTACAACAGCCCACGCGGCTAGCCATGGCGCAAACAGTTCCCAAGCATCCGTCAGTAGCTGTAGCCCAAAGCGGATCATGCCGTAAGTGCCAAGCTTCAAAAGCACCCCCGCTAATAGCACCGACACGGGGGTTGAGGCCTCCACATGGGCATCGGGCAACCAGGTATGGAATGGGAATAGCGGTACCTTGATACCGAAGCCCACCAAGATGGCCCCTAGCAAGACGCTCTGCTCTAGCAGCGGGATTGATTGGGCTAGGGTCGCGTCATAATCAAAACTGCTCGCACCGCTGAGCCAAATAATGCCTAAAAATCCCCCTAGAAATAGCACCCCTGAAGCCGCAGTGTAAATCAAAAATTTAGTGGCGGCATAAACCCGGGGGGCCCCCCCCCGGGTTGGGGAAAGGTAAATTATGGGGATAAGGAGCCACACAAAAAAAAAGATGGGAAAGAC
>JBHJHA010000029.1:0-32892 GCA_050331235.1 Leptolyngbyaceae cyanobacterium | reverse complement strand
CAGCGCAACGGCAATCAATACGAGCAGGTCTGGATGAAGTCGTGTGAAGAAGCGATCGCGACCGATCAAGCCCTCTCAGAAAAGCAATTAACCGCTCCGCCCCGCCCAGACGCCCTTGAGGACAAATAAAGTGCAGCGGCGCAATGCCGACCTGCGCTGACTCGACCAGAAATGACCTTGTACAGGCGATGCGGCAATTGAAGGTGTTTTAACCTGACTGCGGCTCGCTATCGCCAACCGACTGAAGTCACAAAGGTCAAACGGGCGGAATAGCGATAATAGCCTGATACTGGCTATTAGGTCTCCAGGGTTCACCCAGGAGGGCGATTGCGATAACGGTCTCGCCAGAGTTGGCTGCCAGCTTCCCTGGGCAGAGCCCGGCTTAATCTAAATCTTCATCACTCAGCATTGCGCCAGTGAGCGAGATATCCATCTCCATACGCTGCTCCATCTGCCGCAAAAAGTATCCGGTCATCATGGCAGACGCCAACAGACCGGCTAAGTTTTCTCGGTCGGTGGTGACCTGCACGTTAAACCCGTCGCTGGGTAATACCCCGATTAGCCCTTGTACATTTTGCGTAATGATTTGCTTGATCTCGGGAGTGACGGCCTGGGCAACTCGACTCAACACCTCGGGAGATTGATGCTTGAGGTATTGAAGCAGCTGATTGCCAGCCTCATCTTCAACATGCAGGCCAACAAAATCAACGCGCTCAGGGTTAAATGTCATAGAAACTCTGATTACCTATTTCCAAAATCTCAGACCCACTGACCTAGGTTAAAACGTCAGTGGCAAATTTAGCATCCGATAGCTTTAACGGTTACGTGTATACACGTTAATCGAAGGTGAATACAGGCTATCAACAATTGTGTGGTACTACTCTAACAAATGATTGGGATTTGACCAGGGGCATCCTCACTACGGAGGCGTTGGATAGGGGGAAGACGCTAAAGCTTTGTCAGATGGAGCTTCCTCCTGGGGGGAAGATTCCCGGCTGCTGTCGGCATCTGGCTGCTTGGGTGCCGGCGGTGAACTTTGGGTAAAGCTGGGCAGATCGTCGATTTCAAAATGTTGATGGAACTTATCGGTCACCTGTAACCAAAAGGAGCGGCCATCGGATTGGCGGCGCTTACGGACAAAGCCCAACTGAGCCAATTCATTGACATGCTGATAGGCCCCTGACCCACGCAAATCAACCAGGTCAGTCTGCGCGATAGGTCCTCTCAGGGCGATCGCGGCCAGGGTCCGCAACGCCCCGACCCCCAAATCTAGGGGGATCAGGGTATCTACCAAATGACGAAATCCTGATTTGAGCTGGAGGCAGTACCCTTCTTTAGTTTCAATAATTTCCAGGGCCCCTTCCCGGTGGGCATATTCATTCATCAAATCCATGAGGCCCTCTTCGGCCATTTCGCGATCGCAGCCGGCGTGTTCTGCCAGGCGGGCAATATCAATGGGGCGACCTTTGAGATACAAGATGGCTTCGATGACGCTGGCCAGTTTCGGCATGGCAACGTTAATCCAGATTACGACCGGTGAGTTCTACAAAGATATCTTCTAAATTTGACGGGCGAGTCATCATACCGGTTTTATCGGGCTGCTGCTCAAAGTGATGGTTGGCTTCAGCTAGGGTCGGAAAGAACTGGTACTGCCAGCGATCGCCAGTTTGGCGCATGAAAATACCTTCGCCATGTTTTTTCCGAAACTCGTCTAGGGTGCCGATTTCGATGAGCTGCCCCTGATCCAAAATGCCAATGCGATTGCACAGAGTCTCAACCTCTTCCATGTAGTGAGTGGTGAGCAGCATGGTCATGCCTTGCTGATTAAGACTGCGAATAATTTCCCATAGTCGTCGCCGAGTTTGGGGATCGAGGCCAACGGTGGGCTCGTCTAAAAACAAGATGTTGGGATTGTGTAACAGGGCGCGGGCAATTTGTAAGCGCCGCTTCATGCCGCCTGAGAGCGTTTTGACCTTACTATCGCGGCGATCGCCCAGTTCTACAAACCCGAGCCAGTCATCAATGCGCTTTTGGCGCTGCGGATTAGGAATGTGGTGCATCCGACCATGAAGCTCCATATTTTCCCAAACGGTGAGGTCACCATCGACACTGGTTTGCTGCAGCACGACGCCAATCTGGCGGCGTACATCCATAGGGTTGCGCTGCACATCATAGCCAGCGACCACCAGATGTCCGTCTGAGGGGCGCGTTAGCGTCGTCAGCATCCGAATGGTGGTCGATTTGCCAGCGCCGTTGGGTCCGAGCAAGCCGAAGCTTTCGCCTGGTTGAATCGTGAGGGACAAATCGTTGACCACATGGGCACTGTTATATACCTTATGTAGATTTTGAATGCAAACGGCGGCGGACATGGGTCGACAACCTCTCGGAACGGTCAACTGAATATCTGGAGTATCCAGTTCTTACAGTATGTAAAGCATAGCTATTCTAGCTGTCTGCCGGAGCATCGGCGTCAGCTAAGCTGCAAAGTCCTTCCCTATCCTTTGGTTATGCGCTGCTATCTTGATTATCCGATTCTGTTGCTCCACAAAGATGATGTGCCTCCTTATAGAAAACAGGGTGCGATCGTTCGCAATAGCTACTTTTGGGCCTTGAAGTCGATCGCCGATACTGCCCGCTTCGATCAGCCGTGGGAATTTGACCAGTCGGTTTGGGTGGCCCTGTGCCGAATGTTGACCGCATTTGCCATGTCTGGATATCTGGGCGATCGCGAAACCTTGCTAGAGTTTCACCCGGACGCGGAGATTCCCTCGGTGCTGCGACCTATGAGTACGTGGGCTGCGGAGGATGAAGCTTGGGACGGAGAGCCGAGTTGAGCAGGGCTATGCCCGCACGGAGCGATCGCCCGTTAGCAATTGCTGCGATTCGGAACGCCCGACTAAGATAAGCTGCCGCCAGTGAACGAAAGCCAAAATGGTCGTTACTGTGCCCAGCAGACTCAGGGGAATGACGAACATCGCCACCTCGGGGGACAGCCCCAAAATCCGACCATAGCCCATTAGACCAGGAAAGGATCGAATGGCGATGCCCAGCGTCAAACTAGGAAAGAGTAAGCAGCTGATGCTGCCCACCGAGCAAAACCAAAACCAGTTTTTGGGTCGTCGTGATAGCAGTAAAATCTGGCTGTTGAGCGTGGCAAAAAAGAGGGAGCCGGCAATCAACAGAATGCTGCCGATAAATCCCCATACTGCGAGTCGATGGTCCATCAGATGCCGGTGATGAAGCCAAAACCAAGCCGCGAAGGCGATCGCCATCATGGCGAAGTTCAGGCCAACGGCAATCACTGGTGAACTTGTGTCGCTTATCAGTAAATCTCGCCATAGGGGTAGACGACCCTCATGTAGCTGTCGAACAATGCGAAAGCGCGCCCAGTCCTGCAGGGTTTGGCGATCGCAGGTGAGGCTCAGCATGAGCAACAGCCCATAGGCAACGGCTGCTACAGCAATCACAAAAACGACCGGGAACACATCATAGTCATCCGGCTGAGTATCCGATAGGCCTAAAACGATAGTCATGAACGTCCCCGTTAGCAAGTAGCTGTAGCGCCGACTGAGCAATGCCTTGGTTGGATACTCAAACCGTCGCTGCAGGGCGTGGCCGATTAGCACACACCAGCCCAGGGCACTGAGCACCGTCAGCAGCGTATGTTCCCAAAAGTTGAGGCGAAAAATGCCCAAGCCAATATTCAGACCCTGAGGATGTCGGACAAATGTACTGAGGTCGACAAAATAGGCCACGCTGGCCAGCGGCGACAGAATAATCGCACCATCAAAAGCGGTACTCGGATTATGGCCTTCCCACAGGAGGATAGTACTCGCGGCAGCTCCCCACTGGGCTATAAGGGCTCCCACTGCGGCTACCCAGGGCATCAGCGACAGCAACATCGGCGCTGTCGTCACCAATCCGAGCAGTAACGCCCCCATCAGGACAATCAACGTTTGGCTAACTAGAGCGATATCAAACCCAATCAGCTCACCACTGTGAATTCCCCCTGCCAAGGCGGTATAGGTGTGAAAGGGTAAAGCTAGCGCGACTGCCACATAGAGATAAAACGGGACTCCCATCAACTTACCGCTGAGAATAGTCAGGGCAGACCGGGGGCTCATGCGCAGAAAGTTCAAGGTGCCTTTTTGCTTTTCACTGACCAAATTGCTGACCAGCAAAAAGGCGCCTAATCCCATCAGCAAAACAGTCATCGTCCCGGACAGCGTTAGAAAGATGTCTCGATGCCAGCGGGGCCAATTGGTCAGGTAGTAAGCTTGATTATCGGTAAGTAAGCAGAGGCGGGAGTTTTCTGCGGCTAGCTGGCAGTAGTTATTGCGATAGTTAGATAGTCCAATGCGAGGCAGCTCGACGGTAAACTGTCCTAAGTCGGCCCGATAGAGCGTTAACTGAGTCGTGGTGTTGAGTAGCGGTAGCGTATCCTCAGTTAGCCGTTGCGCCATGGAGTCTAGGATTTTGTCTTCCACTCGGCGATAGTAAGCCCACTCGTTATCAGCTTCCCATAGTGGCGTGATGGATTCACCGTTGATGGCCAACAGGCGATCGCCGATTTGCAGCTGCTGGGCGGCAGCTTGTCCCAGGGCATCGCTTCCTCGTACCGGTGGCTGAGTCCCGATGGCGCTGATAAACAGACCCGTGGTTTCAGCATCCTCAAGCGCTTGGGAGTCAAGGTTGGTTAGATCCGGGCGATCTTCGAGGGGAAGCTGATACAGCGGTGACCAGCTGAGTTGAGGATAGGTATTGAGCGTCAGATCACCGAGCTCAACGGGACCAGGCAAGGCGGCGGCAAAGCCAATTAGGATCACCAACTGGATTAATAAGGATATGCCCGCGGCCATGAGCATGGGAAACGGTTTTAAGCGGCCCTTGAGCTCCCGCCGTAACTGTGGGTTCGAGTCTCCAATCTGATCAAGGACACGGCTTACACATGAACTGACGAGTTTAGTCACAACAGTCTCTCCGGTGTAAATCAGTAGCGGATAAAGGGCAGTCTATGGCTCGGCGGCGGTAGAGTAGCTCAAGTTGACTGGGTGTGTCCAATTTTGCAAAAAATATCTTCCAAGCTCTCTTGCGCTTGATGAAAGTCATAGAGCGGAATTTTGGCGACAATCAGCGATCGCAACAGGTCAGCAGCATCGTCAGTGCTGCCTGCAAATTTAACCGCGACCTGCCCCGTTGAGGGGTCCGTAGCAATTTCTGAAACCAGCGGATAGTGAGTCAGCTCGCGGCTTAGGTCATCTAAGCTACCGTGGGTACGCATCACAATCTGCGATTGACTCAGTCGTTGATACAGGGTTTCTAACGGCGCACTCTCGACCAAAAAGCCAAACTCTAGGATGCCGACAGCGGTGCAAAGCTCGGCCAAGTCGCTTAGCACATGGGAAGAAATCAAGATAGTCATGCCCAAGCTTTGTAGATTGCGGATGATCCCCCGAAAGGATTGTCGAGCGATGGGGTCAAGCCCCGACACAGGCTCATCCAGCAACAAAATTCCTGGCATATGAATGATCGTCCGGGCGAGTCCCAATCGCTGCTTCATCCCGCGTGATAAGGTAGTGATTAAGCTCTGGCGCTTGTGGTCAAGATCCACCACTTCTAACACCTGCTGAATGCTTCGCACCCGCTGTTGGCCCTGCAAGTGATATAGCCGGGCAAAGTAATCGAGATAATCCCAAACGGTCAAATCCTCGTACAGCGGAAAATCATCGGGCAAATAACCAATTTGTCGCTTGAGGTGGGGCTGCGGTCGATTAGGCTCCAACCGCTCTCCCTGCAAAAAAACTTCCCCGAGAGTGGGTGACTCAGCGATCGCCAGTAAGCGGATGAGTGTGGTCTTACCGGCACCATTGGGACCAATCAGCCCGTAGACTGCACCCGATTCGATTTCTAGGTCAACCTCTCGCAGGACCGTTTGGCGGTCAAAACGCTTGGTCAGCCGCTGAGTCTTAATCGCTAACGAAGTATTCATAGTGCGGATAGTTTCAGTAAATATACGGCAGGCACTGACGATCCTGCCCAGACACAGCTCTATCCTGTAAACCCAGCCAAAACGGGAGACTCAATCTCTCGAAGCCGCGATCGTTCATTTGAATGATCATGGCCGAACCCCTCCAGGGCTCTCCATCAAAGCACATGGCTGGCTCCGTATTCTTACTATCAAGATACCCACGCAATTTGATATTGTTAACATCCTCGTAGATTGTCTTGGGCCCCAACTCCATAAGCAATCAGTTAGCGCTAGTTTTAGATCAGATCGAAAGATATCGTGTCGATTGCACTGATGTGTTTGCTACGGACGAAAATATCGAGAAGGGACTGCTGACCTCCCGACTTTTCCCGCTGGTCGATCCCTACCAGCGTTCTACTCAGACTTCAGCGACAGCGGCTCGGTTTCCGTTCTACACCGACGACTTTAATAATCTTTGCAAAGTGGCCTGCCGTAGGTCCGGCGACTCGCCGCTTGTTTGCCAAACGGATTCATAGAAAAAGAACACCATGCCGGCATAGCCGTTGGCCCGCACCGCCTGGCATTGCTGTTTGAGCACGGGTAAAGCCATAGGCCGATTGCGCAGCCCGGCCAAAACCCCGATGCTGATGGGGACCTGGACACGTAGCTCTTCCAGCGATGGCTTTTGGAGCTCGCGGACAAAGCTGGCCAAGTCCCAGCGATAGGTTTGAATGATGACTTCATCAACGGTGGCAGCGGACAGCCACCGAGGCCAGTCTTGCAAAAAGTTGCGATAGGAAAATTTGGGTGGATTGGGAGAAACTGAAAAAACTGCCTGGGGTCGGATTCGCTTGACGGTTTGGGCTACTGCCACGACAAACTGGGTGATCTTGTTGGCTCGCCATGTCATCCACTGTTCATTCTCGGGATCGCGAGGGACCAACTGTCCAGTCTCAGCGCGATACCGCTGGGCCGTGTAAGGATCGTAGCCAAACTCGGTGGGCAGACCAAAGTGATCGTCAATTTGGAAGCCATCCACGTCGTAGCGAGTCACCAAGTCTTTGATCAGCACCAGGTAAAACTGCTGCACCTCATGGTGAAAGGGATTGAGCCATTCCATTTGATGTTGGTCAGTTTGGGTGCCGTCACGCTGTTGAGTAAACCACCCGGGCTGACGATCTCGAAGGGAATTGCCGCGCCGCGCAAAAAAGCCATACTCAAACCAGGGAATCACCCGCAGGCCCCGGGCATGGGCGAGGTCGAGACACTCAGCTAGCATGTCTCGACCATCTTGGATATCCTCCTGGGGCGATCGCTGCAACCCCGGATACAGCCGCTGCCGTTCTCCTAGCTCGCTTTCGGCAATGGCAGAGGGAAATAGCGTAAAGCCCCCGTTCCAGACAGTGGGATAGAGCGTATTGAAGCCGCAATCGGCCAGTCGCTCAATGGCAGCGGCGAGATTTTGACGGGAAAACAGAACCGTGCTGTCGACATTGGTCAACCAGACGCCGCGCAGCTCAGTGGCAAGCTGGTTTCCCCCTGGTTCGAACTGAGCAATCAAGTGAGGGGGCAGCACCGTGGGCACCCCTCTTTGCAGGACTAAAGCCTGGTAGACAAAGGCCGCCGCCTCTGCTCGGGTAGTTGCATCCAAAGGGCGGAGGCGATCGCGCTGGGGAAAGTTGACGACTAAGTCGTGCTCTAGCGCAGCCGCTACACCGGCAATGGCATAGTTCGGAATCTTTGGGGCATCGGCAAAGGTCGCTTTGACCAAGGCGATCGCCGGATACAGCGACACCAGTTCTAGGCCAGAGGCCAACGCGACTAACACCTGCACCCGGGGCATAAGCTGGTTGGGACCAAAGGTGCCATCGGTAAAGCCGGATAACCACTCTGCCCGATACACCTGATCAACGGCGCGCCAAGCCCAATGGCTACTCAGCAAATCAAGAAATTGCTTACCCGGTCGCCGAGCTTGAGGATTGAAGGCGTGACTGACAATGGCAGAAAATTCTGCGCGGGTGATGGCCTGCTCTGGGCGAAAGGTGCCATCACGATACCCAGAAAATACCCCTTTGTTCAGCAAATACTCAATGCAGGGTTCAGCCCAGTGACCGCGAATGTCTTGCATGACTTGCCTCAAAATTGGATTTTACTGAGAGCCGACCAGGGGATACTCCCTCTGGGTGAGGGAATTAGGGCAAACGTACAGGGTCCGCCATTTAGGCCTGGGGATTTTCCAGGCTAATGCTAATGCGGTTTGCAGAAAATGGTCGCTTTCTGCCGGACTTTATTCACCGCTTAAGAGACGTTAAAAGCCGCCGTGTTCCAGTAGATTGGGGGGACGGCTCAGCTACAGCAACGTCGATCCAGCCATCGCCACGATTTTGCAGCGATGGCCGTTTTATCGCGCTGGAGTGTCGCTCGGGTTGAGCCCGAGCAAATCGAGTTCGCCGCCCACGGGCGAGGCCGAGAGCAAATTTAGATCATCATCAGTGAGGAGAAAGCTAAATGCTCGGGTTCGTCTTGGTGCTGTTGTCGTCTGGATTTTTTTGTATACAGAATGTTGTGGTGCGAATTTTGTTCGCTGAGCAGCAGTTAGTTGGCATTGGTCTTACTGGCGGGTTTTTGGAGCCCACCCTGCACAACTCGTTCTTGCTGCTATTGCTGAGGATGCTGCTGGCGGTGCCTCTCATGGGCCTGTTGGCCACTCGGCTCCATTCCGCTATCTGGCGTGAAACGCGACATTTGCTCAGGGCTCAAGGCGATCGCCGGGCGGCTATCCACGCGGTGGTAGGCGGCGTTCTCATGTTTACCTACTTGGGGTTGCTATACGTGGCGATTGGGCTCATTGCAACGGCGATCGCCTTGACGCTGTTTTTCACGTTTCCGATTTTTACAGCGCTGTTTTCCTGGCGGTGTTTTGGTCAAGCCCCCACGACTGAGCAGTGGCCAATCATGGGCTGCATTTTGCTCGGGAGTGCCCTGACCATTCCCCCGGCGCAGTGGGCGGGGGGTGGCAGCTGGTGGGGCGCGGCGTTCGGTGTTATGAGTGGCATTGCCTACGCCGGCTACACCGTCAATGCCCAAAAGAGCTTTGACTACTTAAATCCTTTAACTTACACCTGGGTCAGCTTTGTCTTAACCCTGCTGTTATCGGCTATTTGTCTGATGGTTTGGCCCATTGAGAATATCCGACTGCTGGCTTGGGGCCCCATTTGGATAGGGAGTTTAGTGTCGGGCATTGTCACCTTTCTTGGCCATATGCTGTACAACACGGGCATCAAGCATGTGGGGGCTACCTTAGCAGCGATGATTGGCGCAGCCAACCCTGCTCTCACTGTCGTTTTAGCTTGGGTCGCTATTCGCGAACTGCTCACCGCAGTGCAGCTACTCGGCGTCAGTGTGGTCACCGTCAGTGTGGCTACCCTCGGTCGCTTTAAGCAATAGTGTTGAGCTCTTTCAAAACGGCTCAACGTTCACAGCATGAAGCGCTCTAATCACGAAACGTGCGAAGTTCCGTGCGATCACTTATGCTTTCACTAAATCATTAAAACAAGCTAAAGCTATTGCCTCGATGGTTGCAACTGTGCCCCCTGTTACTCTGGCTGACACCTTAAGCGGTCGTCGCCAACGCCTGGCCGACTTGATTGATTTTCCCGTCATGCTGTGGTCAGGACGCTCCAGCCCCCGTAATTTTCGCGCCAACACCTATCCTTTCCGCGCCAACAGCCACTTCCTCTATTTTGCAGGCCTCCCGCTAGAAGATGCCGTGATTGGCATTGACGGTGTCCGGCTGATTTTGTTTATGGATGAGGCGTCTCCCGCTGCAGCTCTGTGGCATGGTCCCTCTCCGGGACGAGCAGAGGTGGCAGCTGAGATGGGCGCAGATGAGGCTTATCCGCTCAGTGCCCTGCCCGATTTTGCTAAGGATGTGGCCACAATCGCTGTACAGGATGCAGATACAGCGGCGGCGCAACTGACCCAAAGGGGCATTATTAATCCCGCGCGCGATCGCGCTTTAGCTGAAGCGATAGTGACCTTGCGTTTGACCCATGATGCCGCAGCGATCGCGGAAATGCGTCGCGCCGCGGCAGTCTCCGTCCAGGCTCACCGCGCTGGCATGGCAGCCACCCAACCGGGACAAACGGAAGCCGTCGTACGAGCTGCGATGGAGGCGGTAATTATCGCCCATGGGATGACTTGCGCCTACAACAGTATTGTTACGGTGCATGGCGAGGTGTTGCATAACGAGCAGTATCACCATGCCCTCGTCGCGGGTAACCTGCTGTTGGCCGACGTCGGGGCCGAGGCACCCAGTGGTTGGGCTGCAGATATCACTCGCACTTGGCCAGTGACCGGGCAGTTTTCAACGACCCAATGCGATATTTACGACATCGTTCTGGCGGCTCACGACACCTGCATTGCGGCCGCCCAGCCCGGAGTTGAGTACCGTGAACTGCATCTCAAGGCTTGTCGAGTCTTAACTGAAGGACTGGTTGATTTAGGCATTTTGATTGGCCAGCCAGATGCGCTAGTGGAGCAGGATGCCCATGCGCTGTTCTTTCCTCACGGAGTCGGGCATTTGCTCGGCTTAGACGTGCACGATATGGAAGATCTCGGTGACTTGGCGGGCTATGCACCGGGACGCCTCCGCAGCGATCGCTTTGGGCTGCAGTTTTTACGGCTAGATCGCCCCTTGCAGGCGGGCATGGTGGTCACTATTGAGCCCGGCTTTTATCAAGTGCCTGGAGTTTTACAAGATCCCCAGCGACGAGCTCAATTTCAAAACCAGGTGAATTGGGAGCGGCTAGCCCAGTTTCAAGACGTGCGTGGCATTCGCATTGAAGACGATGTGCTGATTACCGAAATCGGCAGTGAGGTCATCACCGCAGCCCTGCCGAATACGGCGACTCAAATTGAAGCTCTGGTAAATCACTGAGTACGTTCTGTAAAAAGACCGTAGAGAATCCCTGGAGCAGTCTACGGATCTCAGTAGTCTCCCTCGTAAGATGTGAAACAATATTCTTAGTTTGGCTATGGTGAACACACTTCCCTCCATTTCCCGTGCGACAGTGCCTTATCCTTACCAATATCAAACGCCAGATTTTTATCGCGATCGCGTACTTGCCGCGATCGATGTCGGTACCAACTCCATTCATATGGTGGTGGTCAAAATCAAACCGTCACTGCCAGAGTTCAACATTGTTGATCGGGAAAAAGAAACGGTTCGGTTAGGGGACTTTGCCGCTGATGGCAATCTCTCCGAAGAGGCGATGGGGCGTGGTATTGAAGCGCTCAAGCGGTGTCAGGCGATCGCGGAGAGCTATCGAGCCGAAGACATCGTTGCCGTCGCGACCAGTGCCGTTCGTGAGGCCAAAAATGGTCAGGCCTTTTTAGACCGCGTGCAGGCAGAGGTGGGTCTAGCCGTCAATCTCATATCAGGGACTGAAGAAGCCCGCCGTATCTACCTCGGCGTCTTGTCCGGCATGGAATTTCACCATCAGCCCCATGCCGTGATCGATATTGGGGGAGGGTCGACGGAGCTGCTGTTAGGCACGGGTGAACCCCACCGCTTTTTGAGCAGTACCAAGGTTGGAGCTGTGCGGCTAACGGCCCAATTTATTAAGACCGATCCGATTAGCGATCAGGAGTTCACCTACCTATCAGCCTACGTGCGCGGTCGCATGGAGCCCCCCGTCGAAGACCTCAAGCGTCATTTGGCTAAGGGAGAAACCCTGCGGTTAGTGGGCACCTCAGGCACCATTGAATGCTTGGCAGCGCTGATTGCTCAGGATCGCATCGGGTTTGTCCCGGAGCCTCTCAACGGCTTTCAGTTCACTTTGAACGAGCTCAAAAGCTGGACCAATAAGCTCCGTAAGTTGACGCTAGAGGAGCGGCTAGAACTGCCAGAAATGTCTACCCGCCGGGCCGAGATCATCATTGCCGGGGCAGTGATTCTACAAGAGACCATGAGCCAGCTGGGCACAGAAAGTCTAACTATCTGTGAGCGGGCGCTGCGGGAAGGTGTCGTCGTAGATTGGATGCTCAACCGTGGCCTGATCGAAGACCGAATGCAGTTTCAGCAGTCAGTCCGAGAGCGTAGTGTGCGTGCCGCGGCCGACAAGTACCACGTGCCCGAAGCCGCCAGCAACCGCGTGGCCGATTTTGTTCTCGATCTCTTCGATGCGACCAAAGGACATTTGCATAACTGGGGTAATCCGGAACGAGAACTGTTGTGGGCTGCGGCTATTTTGCATAACGCCGGGCATTACATCAGCCACTCCAGCCATCACAAGCATTCTTACTACCTAATTCGCAACGGCGAGCTGTTAGGTTACACCGAAGCCGAAATTGAAATCATCGCCAATGTTGCCCGCTATCACCGCAAGAGCCTGCCCAAAAAGAAGCATGACAACTACCGCAACTTGGACGCCAAACATCATCGCGATCTCGTAAATGAACTCAGTGCCATGCTGCGGATCGCCGTCGCGCTAGATCGGCGGGGTGTCGGTGCCATCAAATCAGTCGATTACTATTTTGATGGGACAAATAAATCACTGCATCTGGGGATTCACCCTGCCTCGCCCGAGGATGACTGCGCCTCCGAACTTTGGAATCTGGAGGATAAAAAACTTTGGTTTGAAGAAATTTTTAACGTTAAGGTAGCTGCCCAAAAGTGATCGCCCCATCGGCTGCAATAGCTTTCTGGTTCTCGTTTGCTCGTCTGCAATGGGACCTATCGGATCGAAATACGGACCAATTCAGAACAGATGATTGGGGCATTGGGTTGCGCTGTAAGGTGTGAGGCAAAGCGGGCGTTAACCACTGCACATCGCTATAATTGCAGCCCTGGCTAGTTCTAGAACCAAAAGCAAACCCCGAACCGCTCATCGTCTGGTTCGGGGTTTACCCATTTGGGAAAAAAAGCCATAGCCCAGCTGACCTTACTCCTCGTCGTTTTCCTCATCATCGGTAGGATAAACGAAACCTTTGGACCGACCTGTAAGTACGGACTTGCCCTGAGACAGGGCCCGTTGAGCCTGCAGCGCTGCGGTGCGTTTCCAGTGCGCCTTGCGCTGATCACGCTTACCTTTTGAGGTTTTCTTCTTAGGAACCGCCATGATCGCAAAAAAAATTTGACAACCTTTCAATAGTATCACTGTTTTAACCTAATGGGCGGAAATTTTCTGAGGGTCTTTGGGGGCTGGCTATCTTGGTCTAGCTCGACTCCGTTCGACCGCACTCCATCACGGCTCTAACAGGGTGGAGGCGTTGTTGTAGTAGCGGGCCCACACCACCGGGTCGGGGCTCAGTTCCCATTCCTCGCGGGTGACTTCGACCTCCATAACTGGAATGGCGAGACCTTGATTTTCCCCCACGATGGTGACCACGACCTCAGAAGTCAAGATGTCAGCGTCAAAACTGCGCTGCACCCCCGCCCGGGCGATCGCCTCACACTGACGCAAAAAGGTGTCGTAACTTTCGCCAGGGGCTCGCGGCACAAACAGCACAACGCGAGCGGTGTAGGCTTGCACCACGGCTGGCAACGTCAGCAGGGTGGAGAGAGCGATCGCCCCGCCGCCGCCAAGTTTCAGCATGAGGCTCCAACCCGCTGGCAGGCAACGGGCCAAACTACGTTTCCAAAGTGTGGCGAGGGAATGCAAGGTTGGCATCGTGACGGACCGTCCTCTAGCTGTGGCCGTGAATAGACAGCGTTCAGCCGACTTAAGAGCGCCTTAAATTTAGCGATTCCTCCATGTGCCGTCAATGCCAAATATTTTTTTGTCTAAATCTTTCTGCCTAACAGCGTCGAAAATGAGTCTGGTCGTTAGAATGGGCTTCGTTTCCAACCGTTTGAACGGCACTGACTTGATAGCAGGGCCTTTTCAGCAAATGAAGCGATCGCTGTCTACAGGCAGCCAAAAGTCGTTGGCCACTACAACAGTCGAAGGGCAATTATGGCGAATCATTGGGCTCTCCTCATCGGCATTAACCAATACAAAGCGCTGCAGCCCTTGATGTACGCCCAGCCCGACGCCGTGGGGCTCCGCAACTTCTTTGTGGATGAGTTGGGCGTGCCGGTGAGTCAGTGCACTTTGCTGACAGATGTTTCGGCCGCGATCGATCCCCACGCCTACAGCCCTATTCGCCAGGAAATTGAGCATCAGTTGCTCACCCTGTGTCGCGACCAAGTGCACCCGGGGGATCTGCTTTGGGTATTTTTTAGCGGCTGTGGACTCACCGAGGCGGGCCAAGACTACTGGATGACGTTGGACTCAGAGCCCACCCGGCTGGCTGAGACCGCGATGGCCCTATCTCGGGTCTTTGAGATTTTGAGCACGGCCAAAACCGATCAGATTGTATTGGCAATGGATATGAACCGCAGCCAAGGGGCGATTGGCCATCGCGATATCGGCGCGCAAACTCTGACGCTGGCCAAGGATTCCGGCATCACCACATTTCTGTCCTGCAAGCCGGAGCAGTTTTCCCACGAAACGATGTATGTACGGCATGGATTGTTTACCAAGGCTCTGCTAGAAGGGTTGCGATACCACGGTTGCATCACGGCTTCGCAGTTAAGTGATTACTTGAGCGATCGCGTCCCCGAGCTCTGCGAACATCATTGTCGACCGTTGCAAAATCCGGTTATGGTGCTACCGGCTGAGCAAAAATTCATGATGGTATTGCCGGCTGAGGGCATTGCCAATTTGTCTGCCACTGAAACCGCGACGGCCGCCCTTGGCGGTGGATTGGCCGCTGTGCCCCAAGCGGAGTCGCCGCTGACTCGCGAGTTGTCCCTCAGTCGGCAGCCGATTACGCCCATTCCAGCCGTGCCGCCCAATGCGGTTACTGCGGATGCGGATACCGGCCCTGAAACCGGCCACTCTCCTAACGCTGACTCCAATGTTGAAGCTGCCAATTTGGCTGATCGCCCGTCAGCGGCAGCTTCATCAGCTGCTGATAGTGCCATCGTGCCGCGCCCTGCGGGTGATCAAGCAGACGACGATAGGGAGGACAGCTGGGGGGGCGTCTGGAAATGGGCCTTACTCGCAGCGGCTTTGGCTTTTTTGGCTGGAGTGTTCTTCCGGTTTCAACCGATCTTATTCAACACGGAGCGAAATGATGACGACGCCACCTCCGGCGTGACTGAGACTCCCGCCGACGGTGCGGACGGCAGTGCTACTGGGACTGCGGGCGATGCCCCCACTACCGGCTTGACCGAAGACGACGAAGGAACTCCAGCCACACCACCAGCGGACCCGATCGCAGAAGGCGAGACGGCTTTGCAGCGAGCCCGAGATGCGATCGCCGCTAATCGTTACGGTGAGGCCCGGGCTTGGCTGTCTCAGGTACCGCCTGAACTGCAAGACGAAACCTATCAAGACCTCGTGGCTGAAGCCAATAGTGAAGTGGCTAATGCGGCGGTGCGCAATCAAGACATTTTGAACAGTGCCCGCCAGATTATCCAGCCCAATTCCGCATCGAGGTTCAACGATGCCATTGAGCAGGCCCGCCAGATTCCGCCGGAAGATCCCTATTATGAGGAAGCCCAAGCGGATATTCAACGCTGGGGAAGAGTGATCTTAGATTTGGCTGAGGGCCGCGCAGCGAGTGGTGATCTAACCGGGGCGATCGCGGCTGCCCAGTTAGTTCCTGAAGATCAGCCAGAAATTGCGGCTCTAGCCACCCAGCGGATTCAAGCTTGGGAGCAGCAGATGACCAATCAAGAACTGATTCGCCGAGCGCAAAACTCGTTACAGCCAGGGCAGGCAAGTTCCTACAATGACGCTATCCGCCTGTTGGAACAAATTGAGCCAGGGCAGGCTGGATATGAAGATGCCCAGGGACGAACTCGTCAGTGGAGCGACGATATCTTAGCGATCGCCCGCGCTCGCGCGGCCCAAGGCGACCTCGGCGGAGCGATCGCAGCCGCTGAGCTAGTGCCAGAAAACACTCCAGCTTATGAACCAGCCCAAACCGAGATTCAGCGGTGGCGATCGCAGTAATGGCGCGACTCCCCTGAGCCAGTCAGCAACTTGATGCGTGGCCTCAGCCGCTTGAGCTTGGCGGCCTTGATGGCTGCCCAGAACAGCGCTGCTTACTGTCTGAATTCAGCACTACACATGGTGTTTGTGCCCACTTCGAGATAATATCTCTGCGGTAGCTGCCATCGACTCAGACTGTGCTCGAGCGTTCAATTCTTACCAGGTTGCTGGCTGCCAAAGTTTCGTTGTCCCCAACACAACGTTGTCCGTTTCCCCTTTTCATCGCTGCCGTATGAACGTTATCCAGACCGAAATTCCCGACGTGTTGCTGTTAGAACCTCTGATCCACGGCGACCATCGCGGTTTTTTCATGGAGAGTTTTAACCATAAAGTTTTTGCTGAAAAGACTGGGCTCGAGCGGAGATTTGTGCAAGACAATCACTCTCGCTCTAAGCAGGGCATTCTCCGGGGCCTGCATTACCAAATTCAGTCGCCCCAGGGCAAGCTGTTGCGCGTCATCAGCGGCAAAATTTTTGACGTGGCGGTGGATTTACGACGTCACTCCGCCACCTTTGGGCAGTGGGTAGGGGAGATTTTGTCGGCGGATAACTATCGCCAGCTTTGGGTTCCTGAGGGCTTTGCCCACGGCTTTTGTGTCTTGTCAGAGAGCGCTGATGTGCTGTACAAAACGACGGATTACTATGCTCCCCAGCACGAGCGCACCCTGTTGTGGAATGATCCTGATTTAGCGATCGCCTGGCCCTTGTCGGGGGCATCGCCTATCTTGTCAGTCAAAGATCAGCGGGGCATCCCCCTCTCCGAGGCTGAGGTGTTTGCGTGATGAAAATCCTGTTGATCGGCAGTCAGGGACAGGTGGGGCAAGCGCTAGCGGCGACGCTACCCGCCGTCGGCTCACTCACTGCATGGAGTCGGGCTGACCTTGACCTGACCCAGTCGGAGTCGCTGGTGACTCGAGTCACCCAACAAGCTCCAGACGTTATTGTCAATGCGGCCGCCTACACCGCCGTTGATCAAGCTGAACAGCAGCCCGACTTAGCCTATCAGGTGAATCATCGCGCCCCCGAACTGCTGGCCCAAGCGGCCCAGGCCTGTGGCGCGACCCTTATCCATCTATCTACCGACTATGTATTTGATGGAACCCAAAATCGACCCTACCAGCCGACCGACTCGCCAAATCCCCTCGGGGTTTACGGTCGCTCCAAGTTGGCGGGCGAGATCGCCGTGCGGGAGCAATGCGATCGCCATATCATTTTGCGCACGGCATGGGTGTATGGCGCGCTGGGGCGTGGCAACTTTGTCAAAACGATGCTGCGATTGGGGGCCTCCCGCGCAATGCTGAAGGTGGTGTACGACCAAGTGGGATGCCCCACCTGGAGTAATGATATTGCCGGAGCGATCGCCCAGCTCCTTCCTCGATTGACACTTGAAACCTACGGCACTTACCACTTTACAAACAGCGGCGCAATTAGCTGGTACGACTTCGCCGTGGCCATTTTTGAAGAAGCCGCTGCCTTAAACTACCCTTTAGCGATTCAAACGGTCTTGCCCATCACCACCGATCAGTATCCTACGCCTGCTCGGCGCCCTGCGTATTCAGTGTTAAACGGTGCTAAGCTCGCCACCCTCTTAGAACAAACGGCTCCCCATTGGCGATTGAGCTTACGTAAAATGCTGCATGATTGGCGATCAGCCGGTTCACTAGAGGAGCAACGATGACCCGATGAGCATGAAAGCGCTAATGCTGTCCGGTGGGCGCGGCACTCGCCTGCGACCGCTGACCTATACAGGGGCTAAGCAACTCGTTCCCGTCGTAAACAAACCTATTTTGTGGTACGGCATTGAGCAGATTGTCGCCGCTGGCATCACTGATATTGGCATCGTCGTTAGCCCTGAAACGGGGGACGACATTCGGGCTGTGACGGGGGATGGTAGCCAGTTTGGCGCCAATATCACCTACATTCGTCAAGAGAGTCCAGACGGCTTAGCCCATGCGGTGAAGGTGGCCCAGTCGTTTTTAGGCGACTCGCCCTTTTTGATGTACCTGGGCGACAATCTGATTCGCGACAGTCTGACCAGCTTTGTTGACAAGTTTGTGCAGCGATCGCTGGATGCACTGATTCTGCTCAAGCAAGTGCCCAATCCCACTGCTTTTGGCGTCGCGGTGCTCAATCCAGCCGGACAGGTAACTCGCCTAGTCGAAAAGCCGAAAAGCCCTCCGTCTGATATGGCGTTGGTCGGCGTTTATCTATTTTCGGCCCAGATTCACGCTGTGATTGCCAACCTCAAACCATCGCTCAGGGGAGAGCTCGAAATTACCGATGCGATTCAGGCGCTCGTGGATGCGGGCTCTAATGTAATGGCGCAACCGCTGGAGGGCTGGTGGTTGGATACTGGCAAAAAAGACGATCTGCTCGCAGCTAATCAAATCATCCTTGATGAGAGCCTCTGTCACGAGATTGAAGGGATGGTTGACGATAGCACCCAGATCAGCGGACGCGTGCGTATCGGCAAAGGGACCACGGTGATTAACTCAACTATTCGGGGTCCGGTGGCGATCGGCCGCAACTGCCATATTGAAAACTGCTTTATCGGCTCCTACAGCAGCATCGCCAATGGCGTCAGCCTGCTCGATGTCGAAATGGACCATAGCGTCGTATTAGAAGACGCCGTTATCCAAGAGCAACACCAACGTATTGTTGACAGTTTGATTGGCCGTCGGGCGCGCCTAGTCCATAGTCCTAAACGACCGAAAGCCTCTCGGTTTATGATTGGCGACGACTGTGTCATAGAGCTGACTTAGCCTTTATCGACCCAGCCGCAAAGGTTTAACGTTACTAATGCCCTTTATCGATATCCAAAAAAATAATTTGACCGCCTCAATCTACTGTCTGTTGGCATTGATACCGGCAGTCTTTGGCTTTTTTTTCATCAGACAATATGCCGTTGATCTATGGTTTTGGGATGAGTGGGAACTGATCGAATTCGTAGCAGACGCTAGGGAGTCTGGGCCGACATTATCCACTATTGTTGCGCAGCATAATGAACATCGCATTGCTTCCTTAAAGGTTTTTAGCTGGCTTTTTAGCTATTTCCCAGGGGGCTGGAGTGCCCAGTCAAGAATGTTTGTGAGCTACCTAGTGGTGCTGGTTACCTATGGTTTGCTCACGGGGCTTATCTTGAAACAGCACACTCTGCTCCATGCCGCTGCGAAATCTGCAGCAAGCGCCCATGTCTGGGGCCTATCGGTGCTGCTGACGGGAATCTTGCTCTTTTCCCCTGTACAGTTTGAAAACTGGCTGTGGGGGTTTCAAATCCCTTGGTTCCTAGTCAATTGCTTGCTTGTAGCAGCCGTATTTTTGCTAAATGAGTTTTTTCAAAATCGTCACCCTTGGTCCTTTTTAGGCGCGCTGGGCTGTTGCTGGGTGACGAGCTTTTCGCTGGCACAGGGCCTAATTGTTTGGCTAGCATGTTTGCCCATGTTTTTGACTAGCCAACTAACTTACAAGGGGCGGTTGCAGTGGACTGCCGTATGGCTGGGGTCTACGGCGATAGCGGTGTGCTCGTATATTTGGGGATACCAGAAACCAGGGGGACATCCAAGCACAAACTTGGTGTGGCAAAAACCAGGTGTCGCGATCGACTACTTTCTCAATCAAGTCGGTGGCACTTTTGGTCGAGTCGAACTGCCACCAGTGGTCACTGGGCCACTGCTGGTGCTGCTCTATGCGGGACTGACTATTTGGCTATTTAGACAACGCCAGGTGTTGAAGGACAGTGCCTTGCCTTGGGCCTCCATTGGACTCTTCACAATTCTTTGTGCTTGGATGATCACGGTGGGGCGCATGGGCTTTGGAGCGGGGGTCGCATCTCGGTACACGACGGTTTATCTCATGTTGCCGATTGCCGTAGTGAATCTGCTGCGTTTATTGGTCGGGAGTCGCACCCTGGCACCTCAGCGGTTACGGTTGGCGGTAGCGATCGCATTTCTGTTGGGCTTTCTGGTTTCTAGCGTCGTTCAGGGATATGAGAACGGTCTAAAAGACTCAGAGGCGATGAAATTGGCCCGTTATCGTGGACAAGCCTGTTTAGCAATTTATGGCTCTTTAGAGCCAGCCGTTGCCGATGAGTGTATTTATAGTTTGGTGTCTCCCTTACCCGACCTTGCGGTTAGGGTTGCCAATGAGGTGCAGGCTCAGGGAATTGTAGCTGAGCCCTTGATTGGTCAGGTTAAACAGGAAGCGCACAGTTCAGTCACTGCCAGTGTGGTAGACACGGTAGAAATTAGTCCCGAGGGCTTCCTGCGGTTGACGGGTTGGGTTTACTCAAACGGTCATCCGGGGGTTGTTGTGCTGGCTTGGAATGATCAGCGGCCATTCTCATATATCGTAGATGTCAATCAACGCAGAAACGACGTTGCGGCGGCTTACTCCCGCGACTATCTGAAATCAGGTTGGACAGTGGCTATTTCGATAGGTGATATTCCCCAAGATGCTAGCTCTATCGCGGTATACTTCTACGACTTAGAGCGGCGAGCTTTGGTCAAGCTCGAGCAAGTTGCTATCCCTCAAATGAATGCGGGAAGCCAACCCATATAAACTCGATTGCACTGAACATGAGCAAGATATTACTCACAAAAATATCAAAGTTCCTCGTGGGGGGCGGCGTTGCGGCACTTTTTAACCTTCTGCTGATGCATTTGGCGGTGGCTTATTTAGGATTTGATACACCGCTGTTAAGGAATGTCGCGAACATCCTAGCGATTGAGCTGTCGCTCATTTTTAGCTTCTTTATTTATCGAATTTGGGTATGGCCCGGTGGTGACTGGACACCGAAAAAAATCCTGCTAGAGCAGTTACCGCTTTATCACTTTTCTGCGGGGGCAGCACTATTGTTGCGGGTGCTGGTGATTTTTCCGCTGCTCGACTACTTTGGCGTAAATTATCTCATCAATACCCTGATAGGTGTGTTGACGGGCGCGGCCATCAACTATGTGTTGAGCGATCGCATTGTCTTCAACCGGGAGACTCATAACCCTGGTAATCAGTATCAGCAGCCGACGGTTTACTTACCGGAAGGGCTATCGCCAGGGATTGCTGACCAACTGCCAGCAGACATGGCTGATAGCAACTCACCTCAGGCCCTCAAGCTATCGATTGTGATGCCCGCCTATAACGAGGAGGGCTCCATTGTTCCAACAATTGATCACATTGTTGAACTGCTGTCCCAAGAGCAACTTGCCTATGAAATCTTGGTCGTTAATGACAATAGTCGCGATCGCACCGAGAGGTTGCTGCAACAGCTCAGTGAGCACAATTCCGCCATTCGCTATATCAACAATTACTATCCCAACGGATTTGGCTTTGCGGTCCGCTGCGGCCTTGAAAATTTTGAAGGGGACGCTGTGGCGATCGTGATGGCGGATGCTTCGGATCTTCCAGAAGACATCGTTCGCTACTACCATAAGCTACAAGAAGGCTATGACTGCGTCTTTGGCTCCCGATTTGTTAAAGGCGGGCGCGTCATCGACTACCCGGTGCACAAGCTGGTGATTAACCGTTTGGCAAATGCCTTTATTCAAGTGATGTTTGCCCTTCGATTTAATGACACCACCAATGCGTTCAAAATCTACCGCAGAGAGGTCATCGAGGGCATCTCGCCCCTGATTTCCCACCACTTTAACTTGACCGTAGAGATTCCCCTTAAAGCAATTGTCCGGGGCTATTCCTTTGCGGTCATGCCGATCACCTGGCAAAATCGGAAGTCCGGCATCTCAAAACTCAAGATTAAAGAGATGGGAAGTCGGTACTTGTTTGTCGTGCTTTATATCTGGCTAGAGCGGCATCTGTCTCGGGGAGATTATCACCGTAAAAATCATAAAAAGATGGTGAAAATCAATGGCTAATATCAGCAAAGTCCTCATCTGTGGCGGGTCTGGTTTTATCGGCAGTTCCCTCGCGCTCGGCCTCAATCAAACATTTAAGGATTGGGAAATTACTTGCTTAGATAACTTAAAGCGGCGAGGGTCTGAGCTTAATTTAAGTCGGCTAAAGGACGCAGGCATTCAGTTTGCCCACGGAGATATCCGCCTTGCCAGCGATTTAGACCCTGTTGTATTTGAGGTTGATACAATCATTGACTGTTCGGCTGAGCCGTCTGTTCTAGCGGGTTTTGCTGCCCCTGACTATGTGCTGCAAACCAACTTAGTCGGCACCATCAATATTCTAGAGTTGGCTCGCAAGACTCAAGCCCGGTTATTGTTTTTGTCCACCAGTCGGATTTATCCAATCGAGCGACTAAAAGCCATTCAGCTGATAGAACAGGAAACGCGATTTGCTTTGTCGCCCGATCAAGCCATCACAGGCGTCTCCGTTGATGGTGTTGCGGAGAATTTTCCAATTCAGGGCTATCGCAGTCTATATGGCACAACGAAGCTCGCCTCTGAATTGTTGATTGAGGAATATCGTCATGCCTATGGACTATCGGCCATCATCAATCGCTGCGGCGTTGTCACGGGTCCTTGGCAGATGGGAAAAGTTGATCAGGGCGTTTTTGTACTGTGGGTGGCCGCTCATTATTATCAAAAAGCATTGAAATATATCGGCTATGGTGGCACCGGCAAACAAGTCAGGGATTTGCTTCATGTCCAAGATTTACTGGACGTAGTGAAATATCAGTTGACTCACTTTGCCGAACTAGACGGCGATGTCTTGAACGTTGGCGGGGGCGCTTCGGTTAGTCTCTCTTTGCTAGAGACGACGCAGTTGTGCGAGCAAATTACCGGTCAGTCTATTGATATTCAGCCGATTGATGAAGAGCGACCCGGTGATGTACCGCTCTTTATTATGGATTGTGCGGCGATCGCCAAGCGCATTGGCTGGCGTCCCCAATATTCTCCAGAAGCAACACTGAAAGATATTTATCAGTGGCTCAAACAATATGACTACATGCTCAAACCGCTGCTGGGGTAGACCGCCAAGGGTGAACTGGCTGTGATATTGTAAGGCGGTCAAAAAATCGGCATTCTTAGAGATTGAGTATCACCAAGTGAACAAAGCAGAGTATCTTAAACGCTTATATGAGAATCGATTTGATAGTCAGCAGCAAAGATCAAAACTGCTTCTATGGAATGCTCTCATTGAAGACTTTTTACAACAATATATTCCTCGGAATGCCGTCGTACTCGATATTGCCGGCGGTTATTGTGAGTTCATCAACCAGGTATCTGCCTCTTCTAAGTATCTGATTGATCTGAATCCTGACTGCCGACTATTTGCCACTCAGGAAGTGAGTATTCTAAACATTGACATTTTAGAAAAGCAACAACGAGAACAGGTTCAAGATAACTTTTTTGACATCATTTTCGTGTCTAACTTTTTTGAACATTTAGCCGATCAGGATCAGCTATTTGAAGTCCTCAACTTTTGTTATCAAAAACTCAGGCCAGGGGGATCAATTCTCGTTATTCAGCCCAATTTCAAGTACTCATATAAAGAGTACTTTGATTTTATCGATCACTACCTGCCGATTACCCATCAGTCTTTACTCGAAGTTTTGAGAGCACTAAATTTTCGTATTGATACCCTCATTCCAAGATTTCTACCGTTTTCGACCAAGGGCCGACCATCCGCCGTTTGGATGTTGAAGCTTTACCTGAAATTGCCGATCGCTTGGAAACTGTTAGGAGGACAGATGTTTGTTCAGGCATCGAAGCCCCTTTAAACGTCCGCTTTTCACTGCATCACAGATGCCCCCAATTGTTGTGAGTGAGGATTTTTTGAGATGAGTACGGTGATCATAACTGGATCAGCTGGTTTGATCGGCTCTCAGTCAGTACATTTTTTTGCCGGTCTGGGATTCAATATCGTTGGTATCGACAACGATATGCGAGCTGTTTTTTTTGGTGAATCAGCCTCCACAAGTTGGAACCAAAAACGTTTGGTTGAGCAATATGGCGATCGCTACCAACACAAAAGCTTGGATATCCGCGATCGCGACGCTATCGAAGGGTTGTTCAAAGAATATAGCTCAGACATTTGCCTCATCATTCACACAGCTGCTCAGCCCTCCCATGACTGGGCGGCTAACGACCCCCATACCGACTTCACGGTCAACGCCAACGGCACTTTAGTGCTACTCGAAGCCACTCGCCAGTTTTGTCCCGAGGCAGTTTTCATCTTCACGTCGACGAATAAAGTGTATGGCGATACTCCCAATTTCCTACCTTTAGAAGAGCTGGAAAATCGCTGGGAAATCGCCGTAGATCACGAGTTTTATCGAGGCATCGATGAAACTATGAGTATCGACAACTCGAAGCACTCATTGTTTGGCGCTTCTAAGGTTGCCGCCGATGTATTGGTGCAGGAATATGGTCGCTATTTTGGCATGAAGACTGTCAGCTTTCGTGGCGGCTGCTTGACCGGTCCCTTACATTCCGGTGCAAAACTGCACGGTTTTTTAGCCTATTTGATGAAATGTGGTATTGAAAAGCAACCTTACACCATCTTTGGGTACAAAGGAAAACAGGTCAGAGACAACATCCATAGCTATGACTTGGTCAATGCCTTTTACCAATTTTATCAAAAGCCTCGCAGGGGCGAAGTCTACAACATGGGCGGCTCACGTCATAGCAATTGTTCAATGTTAGAAGCCATCGAAATTTGCGAAAATATTACGGGGAACCGGTTCCTTTACGAATATTCTGAAGACAATCGAATTGGTGACCATATCTGGTACATTTCTGACGTTGGCAAGTTTCAGAAACACTATCCAACCTGGCAGTATAAATATTCATTGGCCGACATCTTTGAGGAAATTTATCAAGCACAAATTTCTCGATAGTTTTCCTGATTCAGGTATATTTTTTCAACTCGTATGGTGTTCTGGCTTGGATATTTGCACCTAGAGGTACTGGCAAAAATATGATGTGGACTGAGGGCTTTTATAGACAATTTTAGTTTGTTTTTTCAATAGTCAGTTAGAGACTTATTGTGTGGGCGACTAAGCTTCATTAACTCCTTTTAGTGAATCAGCGGGCAAGTATGGCGCAATTAAGCAATGGCGATCGCAAACGAGTATTGGTGACCGGGGGGGCAGGCTTTATCGGCTCCAACTTTGTGCGCCGCTGGTGTGGGCAAAGCGAGACGCTCGTGGTTTTAGATGCGCTGACCTACGCCGGCAATCGGGCCACCCTAGCCGATTTAGAGGATAAGCCTGGCTTTTTGTTCATCAAAGGCGATATTGGCGATCGCCCCTTGGTGGCTCAGCTAGTTGCCGACCATCAGATCGACACGATTGTGCACTTTGCGGCGGAGTCTCACGTTGATCGGTCAATTCTCGGACCAGCAGCCTTTGTGCAAACTAACGTAGTGGGCACGTTTACCTTACTAGAGGAGTTTCGTTTGTACTGGGACATGCAGGGGAAACCAGAGCATTTTCGCTTTTTACATGTCTCAACGGATGAGGTCTTTGGCAGTTTAGGGCCTGAAGATCCCTCCTTTAGCGAAATCACGCCTTACGCTCCCAACAGCCCGTACTCGGCCTCTAAAGCCGGTAGCGACCATCTAGTACGCGCCTATTTCCACACCTATGGGCTACCGACGCTGATGACTAACTGCTCAAATAACTACGGTCCTTATCAGTTTCCCGAAAAATTGATTCCTTTAATGTGCGTCAATATTTTGTCGGGGCAGCCACTGCCGGTGTATGGTGATGGGCAAAATGTGCGCGACTGGCTCCATGTCGAAGATCACTGTGACGCGATCGCCACGGTGTTGGAACAGGCCACCCCCGGCGAAACTTACAACATCGGCGGCAACAATCAAGTAAAAAACATAGATATTGTGGAGCAGCTCTGTGAATTAATGGACCAGTTGGTCCCGGATTTGCCCATTAGTCCAGCTAGCCAGCTAATCACTTTTGTCACAGATCGTCCAGGACACGATCGCCGCTACGCCATGAATATTGAAAAAATTCAGCGAGAACTCAACTGGCAGCCCAAATACGACTTTGTCACCGGGCTGGCTCAAACCGCAGAGTGGTATTTGAACCATCGGCAGTGGTGGGAACCGCTGCTAGCGCGATCTCGCTAGTGCGTCACGATAATGCGCTTCCAAATGCCGCGCCATCTAGGCAGTGAACGAGCCGGTCAAATTTCTTCTACTGGCATCAAAAAACATCCGGCAATGCGCCAGTCTTTAGAAGGCTGCTGCAGCATCAGGTAAACTGCCTTGACCACAGTACCCTCTTGGGACATTAAAAACACCGTCTGGGCTGGAAAGCCTTGCATGGTAGTCAGCTCGCCAAACAGTACTCCCCGGGGACGGTAAACTGCTTGATAGGAGCTGCGCACCATACGCATAAAATTGCCCACGCTCTTGAACTGCTGCCGGATCGACGGTGCAGCATAAAGAAACGCCTGAATCCCGTCATCTGACTGAAACGCTTCAATCTGGGCAATAATCACCCGCCGGATGGCATCTTTATCGGTATTCGTAAGTTCTTTTGACATGGCTCTAGCTCCCTGACCGCCCCCTTGAGCATGATATGTAGGTTATGGGCTCTGCGCTGTTGCGTAGATATCACCTGCCGATAGATCTGTCCTTTTAGCAAGAGGCTTCCTCTACAAAATGCCCATTATCGACGTTAATGCGCTCAAGAAGGTCTACCCAATTGCGATTAAAGAGCCGGGCTTCAAGGGCACCCTGAATCATTTTTTTCGGCGGCAGTATCGCCATATCGAAGCGGTACGACAGGTCTCGTTTCAGATTGAACCGGGTGAGGTTGTCGGCTTTTTAGGTCCCAACGGTGCGGGCAAAACCACTACCCTCAAAATGCTGACTGGCTTGATTCATCCCTCAGCAGGGGAGGTGCGGGTCGCCGATCAAATCCCGTTTCGCCGAACCTCCAGCTTTATACAGCAAATCACCCTGGTCATGGGCCAAAAGCAGCAGCTCCTGTGGGATCTGCCGGCAATGGACTCGCTCCGCATCAATGGCGCGATTTACGGGTTGAGCGATCGCACCTTTCGCGATCGCGTGTCTGAACTCGCCACCATGCTCGACATTACCGACCAGCTCAAGCAGCCAGTGCGTAAGCTCTCCCTGGGGGAACGGATGAAAGCCGAAATGCTGGCTGCCCTGCTCCATCAACCCAAGGTGTTGTTTTTAGACGAACCGACCTTGGGACTCGATGTGAATGCCCAGGTGGCGGTACGCGAGTTCCTCCAGGAATATAACCGGTGCTATCAGGCCACCATCCTCCTTACCAGTCACTACATGGCAGATATCACCGCCCTGTGCGATCGCGTCCTGCTGATTTATCAAGGTGAACTCATCTACGATGGCGGTCTCGACGGGTTACTCAACCGCTTTGCCCCCTACCGCGAGGTCAAAGTGGAATTAGCCAAAGGGTCAGACGCTTCTAAGCTAGCCCAATATGGCGAGGTCGAAACGTTGGAAGGCTGTACCGCCAGCGTCATCGTGCAGCGTGCCGAACTGACGGAAACGGTGTCGCGCATGTTGGCTGATTTGCCCGTGCAAGACCTGACGGTCACTGACCCACCGATTGAAGAGGTGATTGGCCGCGTGTTTCAGGCGGGCAGCGTCGCGTGATCTTTCCCAGGTTTTTTGCGTGCTTGGGGAAGTGGTCGGGGTTCAACACCTAGTGTTTGAGCCTGGTTTACGAGCCGCGAAAAGGCTGAAGCGGGAGCATTAACCTATCTGCACTGATCGCTATATCCACGATTTTTGACCCAGTCAAAGCAAACAGTCCGCGATCGCCCGACATCCTTAAAACATTGTGTGAAAAGCCCTGACGAACTGGGGACTTCTGACATTATTGTTTCAGCGTATGAAAACCGCTCTTTACAGCCTCACCCGCTCCATGAAAAGAGGCATTAACACAGCGAGACATCATGCAAGGTTGCGTGATGTTGTTACATAATTTTTATTTATGAATCTATACAGATCTTCCAAAATCAAGCTTATCGAATCGCTGATAGTATTCTTAGGAGCATAGGGAAACGCAGGAGTCCCTAAATCCAGTAATGGAACCCGTTTGAGGCAAGTAATGCCGGCAGGGTTGCTGGAGTGCTTGATCACATTGCCACCTGCCTTGGGGCGAGATTTTTATCTTCAACCATTTGCAGCTTTTGGGGCATCCCCGTTGCTTTGCAGCGAGGGGTTGCGTGGTGTCGTTACGAACCTCACAGGAAGGGAGATATGTCTTACTCACAGACGAAGACTCAGTCAAATGCTGGCTACAGCGCCGGGGTAAAGGATTACAAACTCACCTATTACACCCCCGACTACACGCCCAAAGATACTGATATCTTGGCCGCATTCCGAATGACGCCTCAGCCCGGTGTACCTCCGGAAGAATGCGCCGCTGCCGTTGCTGCAGAATCTTCTACCGGTACTAGGACGACCGTATGGACGGACTTGTTAACCGACATGGATCGGTACAAGGGTCGTTGCTACGATATCGAGCCGGTGCCCGGCGAAGACAACCAGTACATCTGTTATGTCGCCTATCCCCTCGATTTGTTTGAGGAAGGCTCTGTTACCAACCTGCTGACCTCCCTAGTGGGGAACGTATTTGGCTTTAAGGCGCTCAGAGCTCTCCGCCTAGAAGATTTGCGGATTCCCGTTGCTTACTTGAAGACTTTCCAAGGTCCGCCCCACGGGATTACCGTTGAGCGCGATCGCTTGAACAAGTACGGTCGTCCCCTGTTGGGCTGTACCATTAAGCCCAAGCTCGGTCTGTCGGCGAAGAACTATGGTCGCGCAGTGTACGAATGTCTGCGTGGCGGTTTGGACTTTACCAAAGACGACGAAAACATCAACTCTCAGCCTTTCCAACGCTGGCGCGATCGCTTCCTGTTCGTTGCTGACGCTATCCACAAGGCTCAGGCTGAACTGGGTGAAGTCAAGGGTCACTACCTTAACGTGACCGCTGCGACCTGCGAAGAGATGATCAAGCGGGCCGAGTACGCGAAGGAACTCGACATGCCGATCATCATGCACGACTTCCTGACCGGTGGCTTTACCGCTAACACCACACTGTCTCACTGGTGTCGTGACAATGGCGTATTGCTCCATATTCACCGGGCAATGCACGCGGTTATCGACCGTCAGAAGAACCACGGTATTCACTTCCGCGTTTTGGCGAAGTGTCTGCGGATGTCCGGTGGTGACCACATCCACACCGGTACCGTTGTGGGTTAGTTGGAAGGCGATCGCGCAGGTACCCTGGGTTTTGTTGACCTCCTCCGTGAAAACTACGTTGAGCAAGACAAGTCTCGCGGTGTTTACTTCACCCAAGACTGGGCTTCCATGGGGGGTGTGATGGCAGTCGCTTCCGGTGGTATCCACGTGTGGCACATGCCCGCCTTGGTTGAGATCTTTGGCGACGATTCCGTCCTCCAGTTTGGGGGGGGAACCTTGGGTCACCCTTGGGGTAACGCACCGGGGGCAACGGCTAACCGGGTTGCCTTGGAAGCTTGTGTGCAGGCCCGTAACGAAGGCCGTGACTTGGTTCGCGAAGGTGGCGACATCATCCGCGAAGCCTGTAAGTGGTCTCCTGAACTGGCAGCAGCTTGCGAACTGTGGAAGGAAATCAAGTTCGAGTTCGACACCGTTGACACCCTCTAAACCAGCTCTGGGGGACTACGAGACCCCGGCGATGTAGGGCGCGTTGAGTAGACCTAGCAGCAGCAAACGCCCAAAAAGCGATCAGACTGCTGCATAAGTTACCGAAACCAAACAGGCTTCGGACTTAGATTCAGGGCTACCAACCGCCCAGTGGCGGGGGGATGTCAACCGTTCGGAACACACTGATGGACCTCAAGAAGTCAGCTAAAGACGCCGCCAAGGTGCTCACTAGCTATCTGACGTTTCAGGCTGTGAAAACAGTCCTGAATCAACTGAGGGAGACCAACCCTGCCCATGCCTATTGGCTCAATACATTTTCGACAAAGGAAGCGCTTCAGGATGGCGAAGCTTACCTGAATGCCTTGATGCAGGAAAATGTGGAACTGGCCATGCGGATTATGACCGTAAGGCAGCACATCGCAGAAGAAATCTGTGAGTTTTTGCCGGAATTGGTATTAGCCAGCATCCAGCAAGCCAATATGGAATACCGTCGCCAGCATTTAGAGCGCATTACTCAGTTGGGCTCCACTCAGCACGCGGTTGACGAGGAAACTGATCGATCTCATGAATCTGCGGCTGATTCGGAGCAGTCCCCCGAGTAATGCCGGGTTTTGCGGATAGTGCTCGGCAGCCCTGCCGATTGCAAGCGTGAATCTCTTCGGCTGTGAGCCGATTGTCAATTTATTTACTTCAACGAGGAAACATGAAAACTCTGCCAAAAGAGCGTCGTTATGAAACGATGTCTTACCTGCCTCCTTTGACCGATGCCCAGATTGAGCGTCAAATTGCTTACATTCTGAAGATGGGCTATTTTCCTGCGGTTGAGTTCAACGAAAACTCTGACCCTGAGGTCTACTACTGGACCATGTGGAAGCTGCCCCTATTCAACGCGAGCAGTACTCAGGAAGTCTTGAGCGAAGTTCAGGCTTGTCGCTCTGAGTATCCTGACTGCTTTATCCGCGTTGTCGGTTTTGACAACGTCAAGCAGTGCCAGATTGCTAGTTTTATCGTGCATAAGCCAGGGTCTGGTAGCTCTTACCGTTACTAAGGCGAGTCAGACATCTGTCTTGTTTGGTTGAGATTAAAGGGAGCGCGATCGCGCTCCCTTTTTTTTATCAGACGGCTGCCCTCAACGACTTCGGAAATTAACCGGTATCGAAATCCTCGTCCTCAACACTAGCAGCATCATTTACGGCAGGGCGTTGGCCTCCGTTCAGGGCAAAATTTTGCCCCTTGGGCGTTCAATCTTGGGACATCGATAATTGGTTGAGATACCGTAGCTTCGGTTACAGAGCGATCGCTCAACTTGCCATGAAGTAGAGATAGGCTTTGACGTCATAGTTCAAAGGTTTTCACCGCTTCTGTGCTGAAGGTTCATCCACTGTTTGATGCGGCGCGATTGCTGCATGATTTGCAGCGGGTCAATGAGATTGCCCAATCCTTTAGTGGGCAACTTGACCCTGATCAGATTGCTAGCCAGGTGACCGGGGCACTGGTGCAGACCTTTGGCTGCGCCTTTGCACGAATTTGGTTAGTGGAGCCCGATCAGACCGCACTGCGCCTGGTGGCTTCTTCAGGGTTATATACACACTTGGACGGAGCTTTTGCCAAGGTCCCCATGGGAGCGTATAAGGTTGGCAAAATCGCTCAAAATCGCGTCCCGTTTTTGAGCAATCAGCTTTCAGAAGAGGCGTGGGTCAAAGATCGGCAGTGGGCGATCGCTAATCAGATTCAGGGATTTGCGGGGTATCCGCTGATTGCCAATGACCGGGTAATCGGCGTAGTGGCCTGCTTTAGCCAATCACGCTTTGACCCAGAGTTTTTAGAAGTGCTGCAAGTACTGTGTATGGCGGTGACCATTGCCCTCGACACGGCTCTGCAAGTCAAGTCCCAGGGACAGCCGCCGCCGTTAGGGGGAAGTGTTACCTCGCTTTCTGATCGGATGGCACGCACCTTGGGCATGTCAACGCTGACGCTAATGGGGCCAGAGCGATCGCTACGCCCGGCGTTGCGCTGCTTGCTCTTGCAAGCAGCGGAAACTCTCAAGCATTTGGGCTGTAGTTATTGCCGTCTGACCTACACACCTAATGAGGTGGCCCTAGCGGCGATCACTACTCCTCCCAAAGGAGCCGACACTAGCGCCGCCAACGGACTGATCAGCGGTGGGTGGGGAACCGATTTGCATGATCTACAGCCGTTGATAGCCTGCTTTGGCGGTACGCTCCAGTCTCAGCCCGTTATGCAAAATGCCGCCTTACAAATTATGCTGACCTTACCCACGGAGCCCGAACCCGCTTCAGAACTGTCGGCACGGGAACGTCAGGTGATGCAGCGGTTGGCCGAGGGCCAGCGAGATCGCGAGATTGCCCATGATTTGTTCATCAGTGAGAGCACCGTCAAATTTCACATCAACAACAGCTTGGCGAAGCTAAAGGCGAAAAACCGCTACCAAGGAGTCTACCAAGCCGTTATTCGCGGCTGGATTTAGGACCCCAGTGCCAGTTCGTTGATAACTTCGAGCAGGGGAGAGCGCTCCAGCAGGCACCAGGAAGACTGCCGTCGCTGTTCAGTAATGACAATGCGATCAGCCAGATATTGCGCATCGCGGGCAATGCCCGAAAAGCGCCCGGATCCCCAGGTATAGAGCCAGGGCAAGCCTAAAAAGTAGAGCCCTTCAACGGCGGTAACGCCGCGATCGTGACTAGGGTAGCCATCGCCATTAAAGGCGGGCACGTCAATCCAGCTAAAGTTGGTGTGATATCCAATGGACCAAATCACCGTGCGAATGTCGGTTTGGGTAAAGTCGAGGGCATCAATCTCAGCAGCAGGTTCCCATACAGGCTCATAGGGGGCTTCGAGGGGTGCTGCGAGCTGCTGTTGAGCAATAAAGGTATCGATGGTTTGCTTAATGCTAGCGGCCACCGCATCGGCTTGGTCAAGATTTTGCTGGAGGGTACCGTCAAATCGCAGCTTCGTGCCCTGAATGTCGATCAGCCGACCGTAAAGCTGCATCCCCTCTTGGGCAAACTGGCGCAGGTCAATTTCGCGACCGCCATCCCGGCCGGTGAGGTAGTGGTTGGTTTTGTGGCGGACGCTTTCCTTTTGCGGATGCTTGTCGAGGGGAATGTCGTAGTAGCCCATCTGCTCTAGCCAGGCCACAACGTCTTATCCGCGATAGAGGCGCGGAGATCGCGGTGAAACACCCACGCGCAGATGTACCTGACGGACCTCAAGGAGAAGATCGTAGGAAATTTGGCAGCACGCCTGT
>JBHJHA010000028.1:0-20854 GCA_050331235.1 Leptolyngbyaceae cyanobacterium | reverse complement strand
ACTTCCCTCTCGACCTAGCGGCTGCTGAGGCACCCGAAATCATCGGCTAGTCCTCGATAGTTCAGCTACGCTGAGTTTGCCTAAGCAAAAGCGCTCTCTCCATCGCGGAGGGGGCGCTTTTTACGTTTGAAGGGGATATCGGGATGCGATTGCGGCTGAATCAGTGAGCCAGAATCAGCATATGGTTAAGACTCAAAGAGTATCGTCTATTGCGGTAGGCGATCGCTCTCCTCGAAGGTGCTCATCCATTAAGAAGGCAGCCAAACACAAAGATTTTTTCCTTGATGCAGGAATTTTAGTGATTACAGAAGAGGGGGGTGACTTTGGCAAAACCAAAATTATTGAGGCCTGTGATATGCGTAGCCATCAGTTTGGGTTAAGCTAGCTCTTTAGCTCAGTCCTGTTTCCCTGACTGTTTATAATTGGGAGTGCAAAGTATTAGTTCGCTAAGTGCTTCGGCCCTTGTGAATTTAGTTTGGCAAGTGGTTCGCCACCATCATTAAGGACACACTTTCGCATGAAAGTCGTTTATGACCAAGATAAAGACATCTTGCAAATTGCCTTCGTTACAACTGTAATTGAGGAAACCGCACAAATTGCCCCGGGCTTAGTGCTCGACTATGACGAGGATGGTCGTGTAGTTGGCTTGGAAATCAGGAAAGCATCAACTAAGGTAGATAACCCCTACGGGATTTCCTTCAATGTTGGCCTCGCTAATTTAGAGAAACCCTTACCAAACATCAAAGAATAATTGTTGCTCTTCCGAAGTCAGGAATTGACAAGGCTTTGCAGCTTTGGTTTACATACTGGGGCGTTTGAGCATTGCTATGGTCGCGCTACTAAGAGCATAAATGCCCTCATTGATGACTTGAGGTGAGCCGATACGGAATGGTTGAGCCCACCCCCAAGTTATGGATTGATGACCTTGCAAAGAACTTTTGAGTGGCGCATTGTTGTTGCCCTCTGGTCGATAGTAGTTTTAGGTTTGTGACATCCTAGCCTGCTGCTGATCTCGATCCGTTTGTCCGCGTTGTTTGTCGCCGAAAACCACCTTCAAGTCTGAGTTAAGCATGACGAATCCTGTGCGAATTTTGATGTGCGCCCCGCACCATTACGACGTTGATTACGTAATTAATCCCTGGATGGAAGGTAATATCCACCGCTCTTCACGCGATCGCGCCCAGGAGCAGTGGGAGCAGCTACACCGCATCCTAAAAGATTTGGCCACCATAGAGCTGGTCGAGCCTCAGTTAGGCTGGCCTGATATGGTTTTTACTGCGAATGCTGGATTAGTGCTCAGCGACACAATTGTCTTGAGTCGATTCTTTCACTCGGAACGTCAAGGTGAGGAACCTCACTTTCAGCGATGGTTTGAAGCGCAAGGATATACCGTTAAAACCATGCCCCCTGGCTTGCCGTTTGAAGGGGCGGGCGATGCCCTGCTGGATCGCGGAGGTGAGTGGCTCTGGGCCGGGTATGGGTTCCGTACTGAGTTAGATGCGCATCCTTATTTAGCTCAGTGGTTAGACGTTGAAGTGCTCTCACTGCGGCTGATTGACCGCCGATTTTATCACTTAGATACCTGCTTTTGCCCGCTGACCAATGGCGACTTGCTCTACTATCCACCGGCCTTTGACGCTTATTCCAATCACTTGATTGAACGACGTATTCCAGCCGATAAGCGGATTCCGATTGATGAAGTAGACGCGATTAACTTTGCCTGCAATGCGGTGAATGTTGACCAGACTATTGTGCTTAATCAAGCTAGCGATAGTTTAAGGACAACTTTGCAGGCTCGAGGCTTTCAGCTGATCGAGACACCACTGACTGAGTTTTTAAAGGCGGGGGGAGCGGCCAAATGTCTTACCCTCCGGCTGACCGAACCACGTCGGGTTTCTCCTCAGGCGTCATCGGTGCAGAGTCGTGTGGTGTATTTGGAAGGGCATTTGCTCGACTCAGGGCTGGTTAATCAAGCTTTAGACACCATTGTGGCCGGTGGCGGCAGCTTTCAGGTGTTAAATTTCACTTTGGGTGAGCAGCGACAAGATACATCCCAGGCCGAAGTCAAGGTCTCAGCCCCGGATGCCACTGTGATTGAAGACATTATGGGGCAGTTGGTCGATCTTGGGGCGGTGGTTACTTCTGAACAAACGGCGAATGCCCATTTAGAGCCGGTGGTGCAGGTTGGAGTAGCCCCAGACGATTTCTATGTGACCGCCATTTACCCAACGGAAGTTTTAATTGAGGGGCAATGGATTGCGGTACAGGCCCAGCGCATGGATGCCGCGATCGCCATCACTCAGACGCCTGATGGTCCAGTGGCGCGATGCAAACTCTTGCGAGATCTTCAGCTTGGGGAGTCGGTCGTCGTGGGAAGCGAGGGCATCCGGACCCAGCGCACAACTACAACGTTGAAAAAGCCTTCAACTGAGGAATTTAGCTTTATGGGGGCTGGGGTGTCGAGTGAGCGGCGCGTGGAAATCGTCGTTGAGCAAATCGCGTGGGATCTCCGCCGCATTCGCGATCAGGGCGGCAAGGTGGTTGTGACTGCCGGTCCTGTAGTGATTCACACCGGTGGTAGCGAACATTTGCGATCGCTCATCCGGGAAGGATACATTCACGCCTTGCTAGGTGGCAATGCCATTGCCGTTCACGACATTGAGCAAGCGATGATGGGTACCTCACTTGGTATGGATATGAAGCGTGGCGTTTCTGTCCACGGCGGGCACCGCCATCATCTCAAAGCGATCAACACGATTCGTCGCTGTGGCAGCATCGCTGCTGCTGTGGAACAGGGGGTACTGCAAAGCGGAGTGATGTATGAATGCGTCAAAAACGCCGTTCCTTTTGCCCTGGCTGGCTCCATCCGCGATGATGGTCCGCTCCCCGATACCCAGATGGACTTAATTCGGGCTCAGGTGGAATATGCCCGCCTGATCGAAGGGGCCGACTTGATTTTGATGCTTTCCACGATGCTGCACTCCATTGGGGTCGGTAATATGACGCCGGCCGGAGTCAAGATGGTCTGCGTTGACATTAACCCAGCTGTGGTCACTAAGCTCAGCGATCGCGGTTCGCTAGAGTCGATTGGTGTCGTCACCGACGTGGGGCTATTTCTCAGTCTATTGGTCAACCAGTTGAATAAACTTACCGGAGAATACGCTCGGGTTTAGTCCTGGAAGATGCGCAACCAGTTTTTTGAATGTAGGCTCTCCGCCCACTGGGGTTTATTAAGGGGAGCCTCAAATCGTTTATTTAGTGATAACAAGGGTTCCCATTAACCCACCGGCCAACGGAAAATGGGTCGCCGCTGTAAATCCTACGGTGCGAGCCAGACTCACCTGCTCAGCACCGGCCGGAAAGCGATCAACACTGGGGGCAATATAGGCATATTCTTCTGTCAGACCGCAGCGCTGGGCCGCGGGGACAACCACCGTGGCTAAATACCACTGTTGAAACTGCTGCAGCCACTGGGAAGCCGGGCGATGAAAATCTAAAATGGCCGCCTTAGCGTCGGGCTTGAGCACCCGCCGAATTTCCGATAAGCCCTGGGAAAGGTTAGTCAGGTTGCGTAAGCCATAGGCCATGGTTACGGCATCAAACTGGTTATCCTCAAAGGGGAGAGCCAAGGCATCTCCTTCGATCCAGTGCACTGCCGATAGTCGGGCTTTAGCCGCCGCTTTTTGCCGGGCGATCGCCAGTTGCGCCGCTGCAAAGTCTAATCCATAGACTTGTCCTGTGGTTCCGACGCGATGCGCTAACAGGAGCGCCAAATCGCCGCTGCCACAGCAGACATCCAAACAAGTATCGCCAGTTTGAGCGTCGCACCAATCAACGGCCATCTGTTTCCAAACCTGGTGTAACCCCAAGCTCAACTGTTGATTGAAGTCGTCGTAGACCGGGGCAATCCGATCAAATAGTTGTTGAATCTCTTGGGCGGAAGGGGACGAAGCTGACACAAGCAAAAAGGTTACTGCAAGGGTAAATCGTAGCTAAGAATGATGATTCCCTATGACCTTATCGCGATCGCCGACCAATCAGACTCCAGCAGCACATTTTTCCTCTGTTACAGACAGGCCACGGTCAGAGCCACTTGCTGAGCTGCTAGCTTAATAAAGTCCTGGCTGTGCTGAGAGAATTCCTGCGGCGTTGACCACTGTAGAGAAACCACCGCAATCACCTCGCCGCGAAAAATCACAGGGATAACTCCGTGGGCTTGTACTCCTGCTGCTTCGTATGCAGCTCTGGTATCCGCGTCGACGATTCGGCTGGCGTTGGCAATATACTTCAGCTCTAATGAGGTAATCGCCTCAGCTACCAACGGATCTTGTTTGAGCAAACTGGACACGACTTCCCCAGCCGTCCCGACATCGCCTGCCAACACAGACTGGGCGACTGTGTGCACAGCCACTCCGGTAGCTCCAGTCACCTTTTGCAATATCGTAGCGATCGCCGGCAAGGCCGCCACCATATTTTGATGGGCTTGGGCAATCTGAACCATCTCCATGACCAACCACTGCTGGTTTTGCAGTAAATTAATGGCTTCACCCCGTTGCTTAAGCAGCTCATAGGTGCTGGCTGCTTGGTCAACTACCAACTTGAGTTCGGTCGGATTCCACGGTTTGGTGATGTAACGATAGACCTGTCCAGCATTAATCGCATCGACCAAGTCCTCTACGTCGGTAAAGCCAGTCAGGATAATCCGGACAGTATCGGGGAACTCAGGAACAGTCTTGCTTAAAAACTCTGTCCCTTTCATTTCCGGCATCCGCTGGTCAGAAATGATGACTGCTACCTCACCTTGAGTAGATAACACTTCGAGGGCTTGTAGACCACTTTCAGCACGCAAAACGTTAAAGTCTCGTCTGAAGGTCCGATAGAGCAAATCTAGATTATCGGGCTCATCGTCGACGACCAACATTTTTGCTTTACTTGCTTTTCTGGACTGAGCAGCAGCCATTCTCAAACTCCCCAAGTGGATTGCTAATTTAATAGAACGCGGTGCCGAAATTACGGTGCCGAGCCGACTTCAACGGTATGGCTGACATTAGAATACCCAAGCAGTTCGGGAAATCACCGCAAATCTGCCTGATTCCAACTCGGCCAACTCGACAAATAGCGCTGGTGATCGCGGCTTGGAATGCTCACCTTAAACCTCGAGAAAGAGCAATTTGTGGATAGGGGCGGGGTATCGCGTTCGCGATTTTCTCTTCTGTAGAAATAGAGACTCATGACTAACCCGTTAATCCCGAGCTGGAAAAAGGTGACGGAAGCCCCGCGTGACAGGCCGAAAACGCTAACTGGTCAGTGAGTAACAAATCTAACTAGGATGTGACCCACCTACGAACCTGTTAGAAAGCGCCGTAGCCTCCTAAATCCTAAATAAAAAGGCTTAAGCTAAGAAAAAGCGCAGTCAGGGTGATGAAGCCGGTCTTTATGAAGACTTTGCAGTGTTGGTATATGACAACTATGAACTCAGCGCATGATTGGGCAAGATAAGGTTGCATGCCGTTCTTACAGAGTGAATGGAACAAACTCCAGGCTTCAAGTTATCTCTACCCATTGAGGGGCTGGCGTAAATCGTTAGGCAACATCCCATTCGTAGCCGCAGTGTAGGCACCAGTTTTAATAACGAGATATGAAGGGAAAAGGGTCGTCTCCTCCCGCTCAAATCAAACTCAGTCATTCTTTGTACCCGGTAGCATTTTCATAGAGCGTCTGTGCGATCGCCGGTTGCTTGCTCGCTCAACGGACCATCATTGCTCTGCCCCATGACCCGCAACGCTTCCTTACTGCCGAAAACTCGTCCCTCACTGAGCCTCAAGGCGACTCTACTCAGTGCGATGTTGTTGACGGTGACAGCGACAGCCGCCATGGTATATCTTCCCTGGTCTTGGATTTCTAAACGCAACATCAACACGATTGTTGACCAGACCAATAAGGAAATTGCTGTCGGTACGACTAAGGAGGTTGAACGCTTATTTAGCAATGCCGAATCAGCCCAGCAGTTAATTGAATCTAGCCTCAGCAAAGGTTTGTTAGATTTATCCGATGCGCAAAATCGCGAATTCTTTTTTCTTAATTTGTTGGCTGCCGCGCCCGCGTTTACCTGGGTGCAATATGGCGATGCTAACGGAGACTTTTTAGGAGCCCAGCGGATCAGTGATAGTGAGCTGCACTACCACGATCGCGACTGGGACGCCGAGTCAGATACGACGCTGGCCACGGTCAATACCTACCGCCTCAATAATGAAGACTTGACATTCATCGAGAACCGTACCTATGAGATGAGCCCGCCCTACTACGCGCCAGAAAGACCGTGGTATCAGGGTGCTGCCTCCAGCGGCGACCAGCGCTCTTGGACGGTGTATGTCTATCGCTCTACCGGAACACCGGGGATCGACATGACGAAGGCCGTCGAGTCTGGCGACGAGCTCCAGGGAGTAATTGGAGTGGGGATCGAACTCAATCAGCTTTCCGATTATTTAGAACAATTGCAGGGCGATCGCCCTGGTGAGACTTTTATCATTAATTCTCAACAGGAGCTGATTGCCTCCAGCGACAAAGCTGAAGTCACGCCAGATCAAACGTCGGCCGGAGCTACTGCTGACCTCACTCAATTTTCAGCGGTTAGTAATCCCTTATTGCGCTACGCCAGCGAAGTGTTGGAAAACCAAGAATTTGACACGATCTCTTTGGAGGCGTGGCAGCGCTATATCCACACAGAGCCCGTTTCTGGAGAGGTCTATCACATTTTTCTGACTCCGCTGGGCCAACTAGACTGGACAGTGGGCACTGTGATTCCTGAATCGACTTATACGGCCAGCATTGATCGTAATAAGCGACGACTCCTAGCTGGAGTAGTCATATTTACCGGGGGGATTGCTGTCGTAGCCATTTTTTTGGCGGAGCGCCTGGTTGCCCGGCCGATTATGAATATTGCTCAGGCTGCTGCAGATATTGAAGTTAACGCTTTCGATCCACAGCAGTTGGAGGCGGCGAGCACCCGTCAGGATGAAATTGGCCAGTTGGCCCGCATTTTTCAAAAAATGGCGGCAGAGGTGCAACAGCGAGAACAGCGGCTCCGACTCCAGGTGCAAAAGCTACGGGTCGAAATCGATGAGAATAAGCGTAACCAGCAGGTCAAAGAAATCGTCGACACTGACTTTTTCCGGGATTTGGCGGTGAAAGCTAAAGCCCTGCGCAATCGCGATCGCGAATAATCTCCGATTTCGCGGGCATCTGAAATCGTGACAAAGGTGACTGCGGATATGTCTTCAAAGGCCGACTTGGGCGCAGTGCCATTTGCGGCTCAGGCTTCCTACGGTTTCTGTTTGCTAGACCGTTCGGACGGATGCTGTTCAAACTGATTGCTAACCGAAGTCAGTTGCAATCGATGGTCACCTGCGGCGAGAGCCGCCTCTACACTTTTGCCCCGCCACCTTCCGGCCCTCTGCTATATCAACGGGTGTGTCCAGGTTGTAGTCAGCGATCGCTCAGCTTTCTCAAGAACCGATTAGGGATAGCTTATTTGGCGGTCAGGGCAGCTTCAGGAACGAGCTCCAATATAGAAATCAAGATGATTAAGTCGCTCAAGCGACAGGAGTTCAAATTATGAAACGCCTTGCACTTGCCCTCACCGCCTTAACCGCAGTGACAATCGCCATTGCTCCGGCTACTTATGCCGCAGTTGACTTTGATGAATTACGTCAGGAGAATTTGGACAAGGACGCCGTTGATTTTGATGAACTGCGTCGCGAGAACCTCGACAAAGATGCAGTTTATACTGCTTGAATCTAAAACCGATTTTTGCCTTTCCTCAGCAATTGTTTATTACACTCCCCTCCTCCTGGCGATCGCTTGATTGCCAGGAGGAGTTTCTATCTGGACTCCCAATCAGAATGTTTGAGCGCAGGGGCGGTCAATAGGAGACTCGCCGAGGATGAAAAGAGGCAGATCTAGCTTCAAGGACTTCTCCTGATTCTGCCAGTGCCTGTTTTACCAGTTGTTTCCCCCTTGGCTGATTGGGAAGTCGTCAAGCTTGCTAGCTTCAAAGCTTCTGATCAGCTTCCTCTGATTCCACGAAGGCCGTCTTGGCACCAGGGTTGGGATATTCTCCCTCCACGTAGGTATGGACGCCGTAGCTCGCGAGCCCAAACAGCATGACTCCCATGATGGCACCGCTGCTGAGACAGAGCTTTTGCACGGCTTGGGAAGCTCGCGCTGCAATGGGATAGTCTCCCCGGCGATAAGCTGGCTTCACCTGGGCGGCTAAAACTAAAGCCAGAACCCCAAAGGGTGGAAACAGCAGTACCGTTGTGGCTACCGCAGCTCGCCACCGAGACGGCGGACAGGGGGCTTTGTCATAAATGCCATAGGTCTGGTCCCATTCCGAGAGGGAGGAGCCACCTGCTTTGGCAACTAATCGAAAACGGCGGACTTCTGGTAGCTGCAGCTCAACTAGGCGATCTCGGAGGGCATTGGGCAACTTAAAGTAATTGACCGGTGTCCCAACAGGACGTTGGAGCGTGAGCGTCAACTGCTTGCCCTGTTGCTCAGCCACGACGGAAAATCCTTCCGGCAGCAAGTCTTGGAATTGTTCCTGTAGCAGGAGGGTGGAAGACGCCTCTTGATTTTCTATCAGGAGCTGACGCGCCTCACTAAGGCGCAGATCGTTACATAAAGCTAGTTCCCAGTCTTTGATAGCTCCGTTGTGGTCGCCCAACTGCTGCTTGACTTTGCCACGGTGCAGGTAGGCCTCTGCCAGCAATGGATTGACAGTTAGGGCAACATCAAAGTCAACTAAGGCTGCTGCAAACTGCTCTTGATGGGTCAACAGCAAGGCCCGATTGTAGCGAATGGTGGCCTCACGGGGGTGCAAAGTTAGCGCGTAGGACCAGTCGGCCAAGGCTCCTGCCCAGTCGTCGAGCTGACAGCGGACCAAGCCGCGATAGCCGTAGACAGTGACGTTTTCGGGTTCTAGGGCGATCGCGCGGTTAAAGTCAGCCAGCGCCGCAGCAAATGCATTTTGCTGTAAGTAGATATCTCCTCGCTTAAGCAGGATGGTTGCCGGTTGGGAATGGTAAGTAAGCGCTGTTGTCAGTGCTGTAATGGCTGATTGGTAGTTGCCCTGCTGCGCCAGATTGAGTCCACGCCGTAGTAGATATCGCCCGCGCTGATGCTGCATCCAAGATTGTCGAGATCGTGACATGGCAGTTGCCTCACTGGACAGTTTCATAATGCCCACTTCAAAGCGTGACAAACTTATTTCGTAACGGCAATCACACTTTTGGCAGACTCTGGTGGTAAGGTCCGTGGGTGGTGGTCAAAGCTAAACACAATGAGAATTTGGCAGCTTTACTATTGGTCACTTTGACACAGATGCGGCGAAGTTGGTTTGAGAAATCTTGATGAGAGTTGGGCGATCGCCCTGTCAGAATGATAAAGGCCAGGTAACGGGCCGCGCGCTTCAGGTATCGGTGATAATTAAGACGTTAGCCGTAAATTTTCTTTCGTTTAATGGATGATGCTGGTGCGATCGCAACATTTGGGGCGGGCTGCTTTTGGGGCACCGAGGCAACCTTTCGCAGGCTGTTAGGGGTGATTGACACGTCAGTCGGCTACATGGGCGGACATTTTGAAAATCCGTGCTATCTCGATGTACTGTCGCGGATTACCGGCCATGCCGAAGTTGCCCAGGTGAGCTATGACCCCGCCAAGATTACTTACGAGGCCTTGCTTGAAACGTTCTGGCAATGTCATGACCCTACTAGCCTCAACCGGCAGGGGGCCGATCGCGGCAATCAGTATCGTTCGGTGATTTTTTATCACACCCCCGAGCAGGGGGCGCTCGCCCAAGCTTCAAAAGCGGCGCTGGAGCAGTCGGGGAAATATGAAAAGGCGATTGTGACCCAGATTGAGCCGGCGGACACTTATTGGCGAGCCTCTGACGACCATCAGCAATATTTTGAAAAACGCGCGCTCCAACACCCCCGTTAGTTGTCGGCATCAAGACTCAATTTAGCCCTGCTGATGGAGGGCGATCGTGGCAGTGCTGCCTACAGTGAAAGCGATGTCGATGCTCACTCCACAGTTTTAGAGGAAACCTCAATGCGAATTGCCATGGTGCTGACTTCCCACAGCGAGTTGGGAAATACCGGGGAAAAGACAGGTTTTTGGCTCGAAGAGTTCGCGGCTCCTTACTACGCATTCGTTGATGCGGGGGCTGATGTCGTGATCGCCGCTCCGGCGCCGGGGCAACCGCCGATTGATCCCCGCAGCCAATCATCGGAAAGCCAGACTGAAGTGACCAAGCGTTTTCAAAACGATGCGGCAGCCCAAGCGAAGCTATCGAACCCCATCCGCCTAGAGCAGATTAGCGTCGCCGATACCGATGCCTTGTTTTTTCCCGGGGGACACGGCCCCATGTGGGATCTTGCTAACAGCGATGCCTGTGCCAAGCTGGTTGAGGCGTTTTATAGTCAAGACAAAGTGATTGGTGCAGTTTGCCACGGTCCCGCGGCATTGGTTAAGGCCCAGACCCCCGAGGGGCATTCCATCCTCCAAGGCAAGCAGGTGACCGGCTTTACCAATGCTGAAGAAAAAGCAGTTGAGCTTGACCAAGTCGTGCCCTTTGCCCTGGAAACTCGGATGCGAGAGCTGGGAGGAGAGTTTAGTCAGGCAGAAACCTTCGAACCCCATGTTGTGACTGATGGCAAGCTCGTGACGGGACAAAACCCCCCATCGTCGGCACCGATCGCCGAGGCGATTGTTAAGCTCTTGAGTCAGGTGCCCGCTTAACCCAGCAACGCAAAACACGGCTTATGCTGTTAACTGTCGCGGTAGTCTATGAAGACGCTTCGGCAGTTTTTTTGATCTATCCCTCAGTACTTCTCTGACGTCCATGGCTACCCGCGATCGCCCGCTATCTTCCAGTTCTGCCATTGCAGCGCCCCCCCTGCCTCGTATCAATCTATTTACGATGTTTCGTCTAGGGCTGTTTCAGATGGGGCTGGGGCTGCTGTCGCTCTTGACCCTCGGCATCTTAAATCAAGTGTTGATCTCGGAGCTGCAGATTCCAGCGGTGTTGGCTTCGGGGGCGATCGCAATGTATCAGTTTGTCTCACCGGCGCGGGTCTGGATGGGGCAAATTTCTGATTCCAAGCCTATCCGAGGGTATCACCGAACGGGCTATGTATGGCTCGGATTGGGGCTCCAGGCGGTCTGTCTATTCTTAGCTATTCAGGTGGTGTGGCAGTTGGGTGCTAGTGCAGCAGATGGCTGGACTGCTGCAACCACGGGCTGGATGGCTCTCCTCGCGGCGATGTTTGCCCTGTATGGGCTATGCATTGCCAGTAGCTCCACACCCTTTGCGGCGCTGTTGGTAGATGTGTCTGATGAAGACAACCGATCGCAGCTCGTGGGCATCGTTTGGGCCATGCTCATGGTGGGGATTGTTGCGGGAGCGATCGTGGGGCAGGTCCTGCTCGACAATTTGGCAGCGGCAGATCTGCAAGCATCGATTACACGGCTGTTTGTGGTGTTTCCGTTGACGGTTGTGGCCCTGGGTATTGTGGCTACTTTCGGCATTGAAAAGAAATACTCCCGCTATGCCATGCGCTCCTCACTGGTCGGGCGAGAAGACCAAATCACCCTGCGGCAGGCGATCGCGGTGTTGACCGCGTCTAAACAAACGGGCTTTTTTTTCGTCTTTTTGCTGGTGATGACCATCAGCCTATTTTTGCAACAGCCAGTGCTAGAACCTTATGCCCGCGAGGTGTTTGGTCTCAGCATTGGCGAGAGCGCTGGCCTCAATCAGTTTTGGGGATACGGCATCCTCGTGGGAATTGGTTTGTCAGGCTTTGTGATTGTGCCGCGATTGGGCAAACAGCGTACGGCGATGATTGGGTGTTTGTTCACTAGTGCGTGTTTCATTTTGGTGATTTTGTCGGGGGTGACGGCTAACCCCACGACCTTGCGCAGTGCAGTGATGCTGTTTGGCCTCGCGTCAGGCATTTTGACAAACAGTGCCGTTAGTCTCATGCTCGATCTCACCGCAGCGGAAACGGCTGGAACTTTTATCGGTGCTTGGGGATTGTCCCAGGCCATGGCCCAAGCCAGCGCCACGGTACTGGGGGGAGCTCTGCTCGATCTGGGCCGCCAAGCCTTTGGTGAAACCTTTTTGGCTTTTGCCCTTGTGTTTGCTTGCCAGTCCATTGGCATGGTCATCGCCTTTGGGCTGCTAACGCGCATCAACGTGGCACATTTTAAGGCGGAGTCCGGTCGGGCGATCGCCACCCTAATGGAACTGGAGCTGGACTAAACCGATGCAAGCCTTTTGGAAACAGGTCTTTGACTTTTCAGAAACCCAGACGACAGAGGTTGGGGCTAAACTCCTACAGGCTTTTGGCCATGCTCAAGCTGAGGAAAAATCTGACGGTAGCCTCGTTACTCAGTTCGACCAGTGGTCAGATCAGCATTTGACTGCGGCCATCCGCCAACAGTTCCCCGACCACGGCATCCTGAGCGAAGAGACGCTTCATGTATTTCCTAGTAATGAGTGGTGCTGGATCGTTGATCCGATTGATGGCACTACCAACTTTACCCAGGGTATCCCCCTCTGGGCCATATCTCTAGGCCTGCTCTATCGCGGCATTCCCGTGTTTGGTTACGTTTATCTGCCTACGCTCAATCACCGGTTTTATGGCTATTGGCCAGCCAGCAGCGGTTTGGCGATGCCCACCGGTGCATTTCTGAATGGTGAGCCGATTCAGGTGCGGACTGAGCCACCGGGTAAAAACCAATTTTTCAGCCTGTGTTCGCGCAGCACGGACGCGTTGAAGGCTCCCTTTCCCTGCAAAGTGCGGATGTTGGGTGTGGCGACTTATAACCTCCTGATCGTGGCCGCAGGCTACGCCGTTGGAGCAGTTGAGGCGACCCCAAAAGTGTGGGATATCGCCGGGATTTGGCCGATTCTCAATGCGGCGGGTGCGGTTTGGACTCCCTTGGATGACCACATGCCGTTTCCACTGACGGTGGGCAAAAACTATCAGCGGCAGCCGTTTCCAACGTTAGTGACAAACCAGGTCGATTGGGTCTCGCAGTTGCGCCCCTTGGTGCAGGACGCGGTGCAGTAATTCTTAACCTGGCGGCGGGGCATGGCTTTAGCTGATTGACCGGTAGTTCACTCCGCGATCGCCCTGCTGCCGCCCGGAAAAGACCGTTCCCCTATGGACTTAATTAACCGTTTGGCGGGACACTTATAAAGGTTTAGCTTTGCTTTACAATTTGTCCAAAGCTTAAGGCTGCTGCTTTGCCGGGTTTCCCGCTGTCAATCGAAGAAATGTGATCGCCATGAGTACTGGATATCTCGCCCTCGTTCTGCACGCTCATCTGCCGTTTGTGCGCCATCCGGAGAGCGACTTTGTGTTAGAGGAGGAGTGGTTATTCGAAGCGATTACTGAAACCTATGTCCCTCTCATCACCATGTTTGAGGGGCTACAGCAGGATGGGGTGGATTTCAAGCTCACCATGAGCTTAACACCGCCGCTAGTGTCGATGCTGCGGGATCCGCTGCTTCAAGATCGTTACGACGAACATCTCAGTAAGCTCGAAGATCTGATCGCAATGGAGGTCGATCGCAACGAACACAATGGCCATCTGCGTTACTTAGCGGAGCACTACGCCAGTGAATTTAGCCACGTGCGGTCGGTTTGGGAGAAGTACGATCGCGACCTTGTCAAAGCATTCAAAAAGTTTCAAGACAGCAATAATTTAGAAATTATCACCTGTGGCGCTACCCATGGCTATCTGCCGCTGATGAAGATGTATCCCCAAGCGGTATGGGCCCAGATCCAGGTCGCCGTCGAGAGCTATGCGGAGCATTTTGACCGGCCCCCCAATGGGATTTGGCTCCCCGAATGCGCCTACTACGAAGGGGTGGATCGCATGTTGGCTGACGCTGGGTTGCGTTACTTTCTCACAGATGGTCACGGCATTCTCTATGCTCGCCCCCGGCCTCGTTTTGGCTCCTATGCGCCGATTTATACCGAGACGGGCGTGGCTGCCTTTGGCCGCGATCACGAATCTTCGCAGCAGGTCTGGTCTTCCCAGGTGGGCTACCCAGGAGCCTCTGAATATCGGGAGTTTTATCGCGACTTAGGCTGGGATGCCGAATACGAATATATTAAGCCCTACGTGATGCCCAATGGCCAGCGCAAAAACGTTGGCATCAAATACCACAAGATTACTGGCAAAGGCTTAGGCCTCTCTGATAAGGATTGGTATGACCCCTATTGGGCCCGGGAAAAAGCCGCCGAGCATGCTGCCAACTTTATGTTTAACCGGGAACGGCAGATTGAGCACTTGCACGGCATCATGCAACGCCCACCGATTGTGGTGTCTCCCTATGATGCGGAGCTCTTTGGCCATTGGTGGTATGAGGGGCCTTGGTTCTTAGACTATCTTTTTCGCAAGACCTGGTTTGACCAAGGCACCTATGAAATGACGCATTTGGCCGATTACCTGCGGGGGAATCCCACTCAGCAAGTGGCTAAACCCTCGCAGTCGAGCTGGGGCTATAAAGGCTTTCACGAATATTGGCTGAATGAAACTAACTCTTGGATCTACCCCCATTTGCACAAAGCGGCCGAGCGCATGATTGACTTGGCTAAGCGTGAGCCAGCAGATGATTTGGAGTGGCGAGCCCTGAACCAGGCAGCTCGAGAACTGCTGCTAGCCCAATCTTCTGACTGGGCCTTTATCATGCGGACCGGAACGATGGTGCCCTATGCCGTGCGGCGGACACGATCGCATCTATCTCGGTTTACGAAACTCTGGGAAGACCTCAACAACGATAAAGTTGATGCGGGATGGTTGGTTAAGGTTGAGGCGATCGATAACATTTTTCCGAATATCAACTATCGGGTCTATCGGCCTTTGTAAACAGACTGTGCGCCTCAGCCTTCCCGCGCCCGTAGATTTTGAAGGATCTACGGGCGCGGGAATGGGGACATTTACCGCTGCGCCCCATAGTTAAGAAATCGACTGATTGTCTCCAATCGGTTGTCCCAAGTTTGGAATCGATAGTCGGGGGTGGTAGCCGTAGCCAGGGTGAGCCCCGCGCCAATATTGCGCCGCAGGTCTTGTAATTGTGTCTGGACTGCGGCCAGGTCAGCCGGGTGGCTCAACAGTGCATCCAGACTGCTGCCCATGGCATTAACCTCAGCAATCCAGCGATCGGCTAGACGGGGCTGCAAGGTCATTTGACCGCTGGCTAAGAGCCAGTTCCACTCTTGCTGTAGGGTTTGGTATCGCGCTGCCGCCGTAGCATAGGGATTTTCTTGGGGCACTGGACTGGCATGTTCTCCCTGGGTGGTGTTCAACACGCTCTGAATGCGCGTGTCGAGATTGTCTGTGGCAAAGAGTGCATAGCCAGTGGCAGGCAAGTCTCGCAGGGTTTGTAACTGGTCAATCATGACCGGCACGGGCATCCCCAACAGACGAATGCCAGGAATCACCAAAGTCGACTCGTAGGTCTGTTCGGCAACCCAAGGGGTAATGAGCTCAGCAAAGCGGTTGGCGTCTTGGGCATAGCTCATCAACACAATCCAGTCAACCAAGCCTTTCTCTGCCCAGGTATTCCAGTCCTGCTGAATTTTGAGCAACCGTTCTTCTTGGGGCATGGCAAACACCGCTGCCGACAGTGTGACCTCTGGGCGCTTGCTGCGCACCAGCTCTGAAGTCTCCGCGACGAAGCTATTGACCTGCTCAATGCGAAAGTTATTCCAAGCGGTCCACAGCGATCGCTGTCGCTCTAGTTCGGCCCGCGGCAACCACGGATCGGGGACCGGGGTGACATCTGCCAGATCGACTCCGGTTTGCCGACGAAACTCGCGCCGGGCAGCGCCCCCATAGCCATAGGTGCGACCGGCTTTGGGATCTTGAAACGGATAGCGAATGTAATCTAGCTGCAAACCATCGACATCGTAGTTACTGATAATTTCGTCAATCAGCCGTAGCAGATAGTCTCGGACTTCCGGATTGGCTGGGTCATAAAACGGTTTTGTTTGTCCTAGGGGAATGGGGCTGCCAGCTTGGTCATAGGCCACCCAGTCAGGATGAGCTGCCAACGACGGACCGAGGAAATCATCGGTCTTGCCCATTAGCGTGTTGTGGCGCAAGTTACCAGCGGCAAATACCCATATCCAGGCATGCAGCTCCATGTTGCGCTCGTGGGCCAAGGTAACGGCCTCAGCTAGCGGCTCCCAGCCTTGAGTCAGCGGATTTTGCTGGGGGGCGACGCGACTCCGGTAGATAGGGAAGCCCGCATTCACCGTTTCTAAAAACACGGTGTTAATGCCAGCGGCTTGCATATTGTCAAACAGGCGCGCCAATCCCTGCCGTGATCGCGCCCGTACAATGCTGCCCCGGTCCAACCACATGGCGCGAATTTCGGTTTGAGCAAAGGGCCGATCTAAAGGAAAGTCATCCCATAGTGCCTCTCGGACGGCTAGCCAGCGACTGCGAGCCTCCCCCCAAGACTCTGTCTCCATCAAGTTTGGCCAGTCCAGCTTAAGTTGGCGAGCCATGTCGAGGGCTGGAGTGGTGATCGTTGCAGCGGGATCACTGGCGCTAGCAATCAAGGTTGCGGTCTCGGTCTCGGCCTCGGCAACCGGATCAGCCGCGTTAGGAAGTCTAACCTCGATTGGTTGACTTGCAGCGTTGGCGGCAAACAACGCGCTCTCATAGCGCCCGACTAAACTGTCGAGCTCATTTTCCATCCGAATGCCGAAGAAGTAAGAAATCGGCGCTGCACCGGGCCGTACTAGCAGTCCAGGTGGGGCAATCTGATCCGCCGGATCAGAGGACACCCCGGAGCCGCTGCGAGCCGGAAAGTCCGGTAGCGTAGCCGGGTCAAGATCTTGGGGAATGCCCAGGCGCGTTTGGCCCTGGGCGATCGCCTCCTGAAGTTGAGAGGCTGAGAGGCTATCGGTAACTTGGCCCGTCGAGGCTGCTACGCGATGCCACCCAGGCACGACACTGGTCGAAAGTATCCCGAGTAGGATACCGGTTAGCATCCACACTTTGAACTTGACGAATTTCCTCATACCTGGGCGCCTCTATATCCTGGTCGACATTGGCCAGCGAGTTGACTATTAAGAAATGGATCGCAAAAATCTCCATTCATTAAAGCAGCCAATGCGATTAATTAAATGAGCGCGCGCTGACCAATGAGTGCTGAATAGTCTTTCAGCCTAGTCGGCAGGATTCCCTAAAAATCTGCGGAGATCACAGAAAATCATTGATTAATCGGGGATTTAGTTCCTCTACCGGAGATAATTTTCGGACCCTAGGGTTCGCTATATCCTTAATGGGTATATGGCCATGTGCGCTCCACAACTGCTCAATTTAGATGGCTGACTGCCCACCTGACCTGAGCCCTTTTATGGGAATCACGGCATAATAGCGCATAAGCAAAACGTTTGTTCGGGTTTAGTTATTTGAATTGGCTGACCCGCCTTGGCAAAGAGTTTTCTGATCTTAGCTGTTTCTCGATCTACTGCTTGACGCGATGTCTCTGCCGCCACCTCGTCCGACTTCCTCAAACTCTACTCCGCCTTTTTTGTTGCCGCCGGCGGCAACGCCGGTCGCTGAGCCGACCGCTAGCAGCTATCTCAGCTATCCCCTGTGGAAAGCGCTTATGCAACAGGCCGTGCGGCATCGCTATTGGCTCAAAGGAGCCGCGATCGCCTATGGGATTCTGTGCTGCTGTTTGCTGGGCGCTTTTGCGGCGATCGCGGCGGCTAGCCTGTGGGGGCTCGTGGCCGCTTTCATCTTCAGCCAAGGCCAGCGTTGGTTGCCAGCAGCCATCCCGCCGCTGGATGCCGTGGTGGTTGAGCTGACCAGTCAGTGGCAGTTGAGACATCGCTGGTGGTTACTTATTCTGAGTGGCAGTATCGGCTGCGGGCTCTGGCTCAAGGTCGTCGGCTTGACCCAACAGATCATTCGCTCTGATGGCGATTTAGCCTCTCATTTAGTCCCGACTTTACATCAGCGGTTAACTACTGGGCTGGTTGCCTTGACCAGTGCAGCGTTGACGATGTTTGCCGTCGGTATGGTGTTGCTGACCCTACCCAGTAGTTTGCAAAATACTGCTGAAACCACCGTCTTGGGCTTTATACGTAATCTGTTTGTGCAAATCTTGCGGTGGAGCTTTGCGGCCTCTACTATTGCCCTGAGCTATGGATTGGTGTATCGCAGCAGCCAAAAATCATCAGCGCGCGCGACGCCTGTGCTTCCCGGAACCTTGCTGGCAACCCTAGTTTGGTTAGCTATGGCCCTCGGGCTCAAACACCAGCTAGGCACCCTTGCCGATCACCATTGGCTCTTTAGCGGCGGCAGTATGGGTATTTGGGTTCTGCTGGGGCTGTATGGCTGCACTTTGGGCCTACTGCTAGGCGGGCAGTACAACAAATTAGTGAATCGCTATTTGCCAGGACGATCGCCCCAAGCCGCAACTCAAGCGTCACCGCCTTCATTTGATTCGTTTCGTATCCCACAAAAGCGGCATTACTAGCGTTGGTTTAGGCGGCGGCGCGGCGATGTATCTGATGTCGTTATTGGCCTTTTAGCGCCCGTTCGACTTCCCGCTTCTCTTGTTTCCGCTTGAGAGAATCTCGCTTGTCGTGCAGCTTTTTACCCTTAGCCAAAGCCAGCGTTACCTTAATCCATCCACGCACCACGTAAATTTTTAGCGGCACTAGGGTCAAGCCTTTTTGCTCGACCTTGCCGATAAGTTTACGAATTTCACCTTTGTGCATCAGCAGTTTACGTGGACGGCGCGGATCGTGGTTATATTGCTGAATTGTGCTGCTGTGCGGCGAAATATGGACATTGTGCAGCCAGACTTCACCATTGCGAAGTTGGGCAAACCCGTCCCGCAAGTTGGCTTTTCCTGCCCGGATCGATTTCACCTCGGTTCCCTTGAGCTCAACCCCAGCTTCATAGGTCTCTAAAACTTCGTATTGGTAACGGGCCTGACGGTTGTCACTCAGTATTTTGTAACCGTTGCTCGAATCCGACATCTTACTACTCCACCACAATGCACCATTCGTGCAGTTCGTACTCTACGCATTTATGTATGATCAGCGGATCGGCGTGAACTATTGCCTGGGCTTCAGCCAGCGACTCCGCCCAAAATACCAGCATTCCGCCGCCCCGCTCGGCCCAGTATCCCGTTTGTGCTTGGTGGCCTTTTGTATTCAAGTCTTTAACATAGGCTACATGGGCCGGCACGTGTTGATCAAAGGCCGCTTTTTGAATGATGCCGCGCTCAATTTTGACAAACCAGGGCATAGTTTTTGCTTCGGGTGACGAGGTCTCTCTAGCAGCGGAATTTGCCTCTTCTTAGCATACTGATAATGTGGCCTCGCCACCCGTAATCGTAACGGAATTCCACCTCATCAAGGGCGATCGCGCCTCTGATGAGAATCCTAGGCAAACGGCCGATGCCATGACTGTTGATGCTGCCCCCTCACTTGTCAAGACCCGCTACTTTTTGGCGCTCATACCGCCCCCGGCAATTCAATCAGAGGCGACTGCTCTCAAACAGTACTTTTCGCAGCATTATCGCAGTCAAGCGGCACTCAAATCTCCGCCCCATATCACTTTGCAGGCGCCGTTTGAGTGGGTGAAGGCTGATCGCGATCGCCTGATCAAAACCCTTGCCCAGTTTCGCTCTACCATCTCAGAAGTCCCAGTCGAACTCTCTGGATTTGGGGCCTTCCCGCCCCGGGTCATTTATCTAGCGGTTAACCATACCCCCGCCCTGATGCAGCTACAGGCGACACTCAGTCAGTACATTGCCAGGGAGTTGCAGATTATCGATCAACGGGCCCGCGATCGCCCGTTTCAACCCCACCTGACGGTCGCCTTTCGTGATCTCAAGCCCGCTGCTTTTCGCAAAGCCTGGTCTGAATTTGAGCATAAACCAGCCGCATACATATTTATCGCTACGAGCTTCACACTACTTCGTCATACTGGCCGCAAATGGATCGTGGATCAAGCGTTCGTTTTGTAATGATTCTTGACGATCTGACTCGCGGGCGATCGCTGTCCCCAAAGGGCTGTCTGTGCTTGCTTTCCATTACCATGTCAGGATTCTAACCGAGTGCGATGGCGGAACCGACTTTCGCTTTACGGGAAATCCCACCAATTCTTCGTCAGAGAACCCTGTTAATTGCAAAAACAGTAACTTATAATACAGAAGTAAACCAAAAAACGTTCATCTCTCGTCTCTCAATCAGAGATGAGGACGGAAGTAGGAGACACCGAACTCCGAAGGAACGCGCCAAAACTACACTTCGGCAATGAACAGAACTGTATGAGGCGAATTATGAAACTCACTTATCGCGGCGTTGATTACGATTACACTCCTCCGGCTGTTGAATTTGACCAAGCAGCCGCTACGGGTAAGTACAGAGGCGTTGATATCCGTTTTCGGACGGTCAAGAAAGCCCCAGTACATCAGCCCAGCTTGGATTTGATCTATCGTGGCGTGGCTTACCGTACTGGTGAGGCTGCCGCTACTTCAGAAGCCACCCCCGTCGTAGCTGATGCACCTGCAACTTTAGCTAATATCGAGCTCAAAGCCCGCACACTGCTGCTAGGCCATAACCGCAATGTCAAGCGTCGCCAGCAAGCAATGTTGACTCGATTGGCTTCGGATGTGGGGCTTGACGCTGATGTGACTCAGTACTGGAACCGCATTCAAGGCAAGGTCCACCCTACTTTCCGGGCAACCTATGACCGTAGCGGGGCAGCGGCTAGCTAGGCGGGCTGTGACTGTACTACT
>JBHJHA010000027.1:0-66099 GCA_050331235.1 Leptolyngbyaceae cyanobacterium | reverse complement strand
CACAACGATGGCTGTGGCACGTGATTGATCATCGCACTGGGGACGTGCTGGCCTATGTTCTGGCCCCCCCTGAAGATCAGGCCCTTGAGGCCTTGATGGACCGGCTGAATCCCTTTGGGTTTCAGCCGGTTTATACCGATGCCTGGGGCACATTCTTGCGGTTCCTGGAACCGGAACAACACACCGTCGGTAAAACCTACACGCAGCGGATTGAGCGCAAGCATTTGACCTTGCGAACACGGATCAAGCGCTTGGCCCGCAAGACAATTTGCTTTTCCAAACCCGTTTTGATGCACGATACCGTGATTGGCCTGTTTATCAACCGCCATGAATTTGGGCGGGCTATATGACATGGCTTCAACAGGTCTAGAACACCACCCTCGTTCCCTGCTGGTTTGCGTTGGTGCAACCTGGATGGGACTAGGAACGCGTTACCCCAAGCACCAACTATGGGAGCAGGTGAACTGCTTGCTGAGGTTGACGTGACAAAGCCTGACATCGCTGCTGGTATAGGGTTCTGAGCGCAATTGATCGGGGGTGTGCTGTTCCCGTTGAGAGCGAGTAATCACTGCTGCGTTTGACGTAGTCGCGTAAGCAACCAATGCGACCCGCATAAATCCGCCAGCAGTCGGCAAGTTGAGGCTGCTGTTGTAAAATCTGGCGGCGCGATCGCCGAAAGGCCGCTAAAGAAATCTGAGCCTGCTCGAACAGCTCTTCATGGTGTTGATAAAATACCTCGACCTGAGGTCGCAAGGTCCCCGTTGGGGGCTGCGTCAAGATTAGGTCGAAGCCTCCTTGGGACAAAATTGAGTTGAAGAAAAACCCCCAATGAAATGGGTTTAGAGCTGCCACGTCGGTTTCGGTTAGCAGCCGCTTGTGGATTTTGCCCGTAGGTTGGGGTTCTCTGACCACAATGCCTAACTGTCGGCTAAAGGTCTGCCAGAGGAGGTTGTCGAGCTTTTGCTGGGCCGCGGCATTGACGGCCTCAATGCGATCGCGCAAAAATTCCCGCTGTACATAGTCAGGAACGCCCCCCTCAGCTCCCATCGCAACGGTTTGAGCCCGATAATGCTCAATGCGAATTTGCTTTTCGGCGAGGGTATCACGATAGCTCGCGGCGGCTAACGGTTGGAGTAAATTGCCCTGCAAAACGATTTCTGCATTGCCCTCAGCCTTGGTCGGTTTCGGCACGACTTGGTCAAAACTCTCTTCATTCACCTGGATGAAGCCCACCAAAGGATGGCCGTGGACAATATTGAAATCAAGGTTGGGTAGAATGGGTAACTGTGCTGTTTTCGGAGTCTTTGCTAGCAGGCAAAGCCAGAGTTGGGTCTGTGCGATCGCGATCGCCTCTGGTCGGAGGTCTACCCCAAATAGATTTTGGGTCAATATTTGGCGCGTCATGGCCCACTCAGGGATATCCGATATTGCTCGGAGCGATTGGACCCAGGCTTGTAGGGTTGGGTGCGGTGAGGCTTTGGCTTGCTGCCAGCAGACGTCATAGATCCATTGCAAGCGCTCGAGCGCCGTTAGCAGCAGGCGGCCCGATCCACAGGCTGGATCTAGGATAGACAGGTTGGGTAATACCTGGTGAACTAAAACGCTGGCAATCTCATCGGTCATCGTCTCCAGCAGTGCAGACAAGCAGGTAGTCGGGACGGAGATCTGGGCTGAGACTGCGGTCAGCAGATATTCATCAATTACGGGTACACAGGCTGAAGCTAGGTCCGCCGCAGTCGTCGTGGCCTTTTTGGGAATTCCAGAGATGGCGATTTCTTCCGCGTGGGCTAGGGTCTGGTTGGTCAACCGCGCACCTGCCCCCTCAGCAGTCGTCAAACCAGACCGAGGTCGTAGATGTCGCTGTGGTTGCCACGGGATCTCTGCCAACCAGCCCAAAAATTGTTCGATCGGTTCGTCAGGCAGATCCAACTCGGGTCGGTTTTGCTCCCAAGGATGACCAGCAAACAGCCAGCTACCGAGATAGGGAACGGTACCGATTAGCTGCTGGACTGGGCGGGGTCGCTCGGCTTCGGGTAAACCCAGCCCCTGATGACATAGAGGTTGCAAAAATGACTGGAAGAAGGTGATTGAGGAATGGGGGCTGTGGCGACTTAACTGATTGTGCAGATACCAGCGATCGCCATTCCCTAAATATCCTGACTGCTGCAATTCATGGATTAGCCACAGTCGACACAACAGCACATGGGCAAAGTAGCGCTGCTCAACTCGCCTCGGTAGCCCTTGCAGTGCCTTGGCAAAGCGATCGTGGTGCTGGGCTAGGGCCAGGGCTAATGATGGATGGTCAACCGCCATGCCCAGTAACTCAAGTACGTTCTCGCTGAATTTGGTTTACATAGGTTTGGAATCGTTTGAGATCGGCTTCTAGGGTCGATTCAACAATGCGTCCTAAAAATAAATTGTCCATCAGCTTACCCAAAAAGCTTGGGATCGAATAAGCGACCGTAAGTTTGACTGCGCTCTTGTCTTTGTGGTCATAAAACCGGATAGCCCCCCGATTGGGCAGCCCATCTACGGCTTCCCATTGAATGAGCTGATTTTCCACTAGTTTAGTGATCTGCGATAGCCAAGTGAACTCAAATCCCCCGGCGGCCAATTTCCATCGCGACAGGTTCGGCTCGTCCTCCAAAATCTTGACCGACTCGATCCATTTCATCCAGCGGGGCATCTGCTGTAGGTCAGACCACAATTCCCAAGACAGTGCTACCGGTGCATCGACTTCTATTAAGACACTGTGCTCCAACCAGTCAGCCATTGAGTTATCTCATCCGTTCCAAAATTGCCCCCGCTGCCTGCTTGCCAGACAGGGTGGCTCCCTCCATACTATCGATGTAATCCTGCTGCGTATAGCTGCCAGCCAAAAAGAAATTATCAACTGGAGTGACTTGGTGGGGACGATAGGGATCCATTCCCGGTGCCTCACGGTAGAGAGACTGCGCCAATTTAACCACATTGTGCCAGGTCAGATTGAGCTCGCGGGAAGAGGGAAATAAATCGTGCACCTGTTTCAGTACATGCTGGGCGATCTCATCGTTGTTCTCCTTGATAAAGGGATCACCGGGCGTGAGCACACACTGTAACAGGGAGCCTTCCCCTTCGCGGTAGTAGTCAGTGGGACTTGTTAGAGCCAAGTCCGCAAAGCAAGAAAAGTCGGCATCTGGAGTATAGAGTAGGTTATCCAACCCCGTTGGTGTTTCGACTTGCTGAGCAGCCTGCGGATTTTGGAGCTCTGTCACCCAGCCATCAAAGCGTAGTTGCACAGTTGCCACCGGCACGGCGTCTAGCCGGTAAATATTGTCAAACTCTGGCCAGCGGCGCCAGGCTTCGGGCAGTAAGCGTTTAATTCCTGGGATATCACAGGCCGCGACATAAGCATCAGCCGTCACAGTCTCAGCCACGTCTCCAGCCGCGACTGCCAGCCCCGTCACATGCGTCGCATTCCCACTGTCTGAAAACAAGATTTCTCGCACGCCTCGCCGGGTATGGACTTTGACCCCGCGCTCTTCTAAGTAGCGAAGGATGGGCTGATGCAGAAATTCGTCCGGCGAACCTTCCAGCATCCGCAGCACGGAGGCTTCGCTTTTAGTTGCAAAGAATAAAAAGATGGTGAGCATGCAGCGGGCAGAAATATTCTCGGTGTCAATGAATCCGAGAGCATACGCGATCGGGTTCCACATCCGTTTGAGGCTCCCATTGGAGCCCCCATGCTGACGAAACCAATCGGCAAAGCTGATCCGGTCTAGCTCACGAATCACCTTCATCGCACCTTTGAAATCGACCAGCCCCCGAACAATGGGACTTGTGCCGAGGGCGATCGCGTTCATCGCTTTGTCCACCGCCGAGAGCTGCGACGTCGTGAAAAAAGCCTTCAGTCCGTTGAAGGGAGCCCCTGTCAAAAAACGAAAGTCGAGCTTGCCGGTGCCGCCGCCGCGATTAACAAATGTATGTGTGTGCTCCTTTAGCCGCAGGTGTTGAAATGCATTAACCCGCTGCATCAGCTCAAATAGGTTGTAGTAGCACCCAAAGAAAACATGCAATCCCATCTCAACATGGTTGCCGTCTTTGTCTACCCAACTGCCGACCTTGCCACCAACAAAAGGTCGGCTCTCAAAGATCTCAATCTCATGTCCGGCATCGGCCAACTCAACCGCGGTGGCTAAGCCTGCCAACCCTGCCCCAACAATCGCAACTCGCATGCGCGGTGATCTGCCCTCTATAAAAAATGACTTTACGTATTTTAATAGTTCCTGACAGGTTGTGGGCAGAGTTTTCCCCATTCCACTGGGAACTCTATAGCCCCTCGGTGACTAGCGTTGAGTGAGGCTAGCTATTCCCAGTCCAGGGCATAGCTCATCCGCAGCGGGGGCAAATTGAGCTCTTCCGGCTGTTTGAGATAGGTCTCAAAAAACGCGACATGCTCTTTGAGGCCCGGTTTACCCCGCGCTCCACCCGTCACCCCCGAAGCAATCATTACCCCACAGATGCCGTCAGTAGCCTCGCACCACTGTTGCCACTGCTTCAAAAGTTTCGTGTCATGGCTGTCAGCAGCGGAGAATTCTACAAACAGGTGATAGTCGCCGTCTCGAGTACTCAGCAGACCGAGCTGCAAGGTGTCGCCGGAGATGGGGTCACTGCTCGGGTTAAAGCAAATCGCTTCTACGCCTTGGGCAGCTTGGAGCTGAGCGTTGAGCTTTTGGGCCTTGGCACGGGTGGTTTGAATGGCGACCACGGGAAGCATGTCACTGTCGGGCGGTGACTGGGCGATCGCAAAGTAATGCTGCTTCTGCTGAATTTGATGGATAGTCGCCAGCGGTAAACGCGTCAGTAACACTAGCGACCCTTCTGGAACGTAGTCATCGCGAAATCGCGGCATTTCTAACGCGGCCAGTTGTTGATCAATATCACCGAGCTCTTCGCTGATAGCAAGCTGAGCAGCGATGGTCGGGCAAGTGCACACGGATACCGTCAGCGGTGACTGTCCCAGTGGATTAGGAATTTGATATTCGCTAGCTAAATCGGGAAAGTCAGCGCCGCTCAGGTCCTCTTCCTGTTCAGCAAAAAACCGACTGAGGGTCTCTAAACAGACTCGCAATGCCGCAGCTTCTTCGAGTTCTAGGGTATGCCTGAGCCCCTCCAAAGGATGGATACTGCCAAATTCAGGAACAACTTCTGAGGGCGCTGACTGCATCCAGGGGAGGGGCAGCAAGGGGGGGGCGGCCTCATCGCGAATAAGTTCGAAATTAAGAAATAGGCAGTCCTGGGACAAAAATGCCTGTTGCATCTGCCGGGGACTCAGGTTCTCAGTAGTGGCCGTTTTGCGAAACTGAGTCAAGGATTCTAGGGAGCGATAAATCAGTAAGCCATATTCCAGGCCAGCCATGCCCAAGACTGAAACATAAAGTCGATCTAGATTCCACTGATTGAGGTCAATTTGAAGGATTTGGTCGTCTCCCAGATGATTCCAGGGGGCAATATCCCAGAACCGATGGGCTTGCTCACCCATGACCTGCTCCCAATCGGCTGGCAGAGCATTGGCCTGCGCGTCATTGGGCTGCTGCAAACTCTCAAAAATCTCGTCAATGATAGGCAATGCTTCAGTGTAGTCAACGGCGAGATCGAGATCTTGCAAGGCGCCGCGGAGAAAAAAATGGATTTCGCGATCGCATACCACCAGCTTATGGGGCCGCGCCGGTGGAATGGCTCCTTGAGGATGCTCCATTGCCTGCAATAGGGTTCTGACCACGGCTTCGTGACCGGTATCAGCAGGCACAATGGTAACGGCGCGTAATACCCCTTCCGTGCCATCCACCCAGAGAATGCAGTCGCTGGCTTCGTTGTCTTCGCCGGGCAGATTAGCTTCATACCCAAACGCTTCTAACAGACCCTCCGAGATCGGACGGCGATCGCCTTCCCAGATAACAGGTTGCTTGGGCAAGCGCTGTAAACGAGAGCAGGTAAAAGGGCTGAGGGTATACATGGCGCTAATTCGCAAAAGGCTTGCTAGATGGTTTTAACAAAAGAACTGTACTGGCTGAGTAAATTTGGCGTCTCCTTAATACAAATCAACCTTAAAACTTGGTTAGTCGGCTTGGGTAAAGCTGATAACCCATTATTTTCAGCGGGGAACGGCACGGCTTTGTAGCGACGCCCAAAAAAACACCTCGGCAGTCTCGCCCTAATTTGCCACTTGAGATAGATGCGCGATCGACAATCTGCTCTATACCGCATCTAAAACAATCGTTAAATTTTCTTTAAACCCTGTTTGCTAACTTGCCACCAGCCTGTGTCTTGTGGAAGAGGACTCTATGGACTTTCTTCGTCTACTTACAGCAGCTACGCTGCTGCTGTTGCTAGGGGATTTCGTTGCGACCTTCGGCTACCACGTTCCTGAGCATGTGTTTGGTAAGTTTCACAGCATTGTGCACCACAGCCCTAAGCGCAGCTTCGTCCGTTATGCTATCCAAAACCGCCAGCCCGTTGCCCTGATTGACGGATTTTTGAGTGCTTTTCCGTATTTGATGTTTATCCCTGGGCTATGGCAAATTTCCCCCTGGGGAGTTGCCCTTGGTCTCATCCTGGCTGAGCTGCATGTGATTTGGCGTCATCGCTTTTTTGCGGCTGGCGATCGCCCAGCATGGCTAACTAAACTATGCCGAACCTGCCATATCACCACTCCAGAGCGACACTGGATCCATCACCAACATGCAAACCAAGCCTTTGGCGATATTTTTGCATTTTATGGCAGGCCAGCGGCGTGGTGGCTCAAGCAGTTGCGGTGCTGCAAGCAGCGCTATCGCCGCCGTTCCGTTCACTAACTGATAGGGCGGCGCCTGACGCTACTACAGCGGATTTGACTTAACAGGAGCCGAGGGGCGAATCCGGGGTTTTTCAGTATTGCGGCTTGGTTTGGGTTTGCCGCTCGGCCCGCCTGGGCGAGAGCCTCGACGAACCCCTGACGGGCGACCGCCTTTCTTTTTCTTCTTCGGCGGTACCATACGAATCGAGCGCCCGTCAGTAACGATGAGTTTCTCGCCCTGGCGCTCGATATCAAATTCCCAAAAGTAACCCAGAATTTTGCCGGTGATGTTGCCAAAGACATTCAGCTTGAAGGCCTTGGGAGGTTTGCCTGACCGCTTAGCCCCCTGGACGATTTTGATCAGGATGTTGCCTGAGTCTTCCTCATAGTTCAGCACTTCACCACGAATGGAGAAGTAGTTTTCCGATGGTAGGGGAGGTGGGTCGCCTGCTGCGACATCATCGATTTCAGCAGTGGCTTCGGGAACCGCCGCCGACATGTCTGCTGCGGTAAGGGCAGAGTCATTCTGATCACCCGCAGCCGGCGCAGCTTTATCAGGCACACTGTCTTCTGCGTCTGATGAAGCTGCTGCTGCTTTGGCTTTCGTTTTAGGATTTTCCCCTGGCAATCCGAGGGTATCTGGCTCCCAAACCCCGACGATTTGCAAATGCAGGCCGCAGGCCGCTTCCTCGCCCTCATCTTCGCCATTCCCTTGCCGGGTACGAGGGTAAACCACCCACAGGTGGGAGCTTTCTAAATCAAGATGCTTTTTGATAAGGCTAGTGACTCGGCCCAACAGCACCGAGTCAATAACCACGCCATCATCCGTCACGATGTTGCCCCGGTTGAGCTGCTCCTCGGAAGGGTGATAAGTGCCTTTGACCAATCCGATAGCGCGGTATTGCATCGGTTCGCTGGGCGGGGCAATGGGGTGATTCGGCATTGGGGGTACTGCCGATGGCGTATCGGCAACGGCGGCTGATGGGACCGTAGGGGCCGCCGCTGGCGGCGCGATCGCCTTCGACGCTGCCGGTGGAGCTGCCTTGGCAGGTTGGGATTCAGGGCGGGGGGGAGGCTGGCGCAAAGAAGGACGGCGGGGCGGTGTACTTAACGGTTTGCTGTTGTCTTGAGACGACACGTTGGGGGATGGCTTATCCGCTGCACTCATGGGTCTCTGAATCCTCCTGAACCTAAAACTCCCACCTACACCTATTGAGATCGTCGTCAGAATGGGGGTTGTTCCCTCAAGGTTAGCACCGCAGATTGTAATCCCGCGAGATCCTTCCAATCGATTCTTCAAGGTGAAGACCGCTTGCTTAAAGCGGCGTACTGTCTTGTCTTTCCGCGTGCTCTGGGGACAAATCCGCATCATTTTATGAGGGATGGTATGAACATTCCTCAGTGTGTAGACGGATATCATCAGGGTTTTCTCCTAGGTTGAGGCGCTAAGATGGGCAGGTTGAATTCGGATCTTCGCTTGTGGCGGCAAAGCGTAATCGGTGGTTAGTCATTGGGGTTTTGGTGGTTGCGGTTGGGGCCTTTTTGGCCCTGTCAATTTTGCCCTTCTTGTCCGCGGGGGGCGATCGCCCAGCGACGACGGCGACTGGGGATACTGCCACTGACGCTGCGGCTGTGCAGGCAGAACTGGAAGATCGAGCACGGGGCTATGAACTCGTCTTGGAACGGGAGCCAGATAACCTTACGGCGATCGAAGGGTTGGTAGAGGCTAGAATTCAGCTCGGTGACCTGGAAGGGGTCGTTGAGCCCCTCGAGAAGTTAGCTGACCTCAGCCCTAATACGCCAGAGTATCGGGTGTTATTAGGGCAAACCAAGCAAAGTATTGGTGATTTAGAAGGCGCGGCAGAAGCGTACCGCACGGTTTTAACCCAGCGTCCCGGAGAGATGAGTGCCCTTCAGGGGCTGACCGCACTGCTCTTACAGCAGGGGCGTCCCCAGGCGGCGGTTGGTCTGCTGCAGGACACGTTGCAGACCGCCCCTCAAACCAATGAAGTCACCCCTGGAGCCATTGATACTGGCTCAGTGCAGCTGTTGTTAGCGCAGGTGTATGTGGAAGAGGGCGATACCGATGAGGCGCTGCGGGTGTATGACGACGCGATCGCGGCGGCTCCGGATGACTTCCGGCCGGTGCTAGCTAAGGCCCTTGTTTTGAGAGACACTGGTCGCGCCCCAGACGCGGCAGTGTTATTTAAGCAAGCTGAGGAGATGGCCCCAGCTCAGTTTAAAGATCAGGTGCGCCAACTAGCTGCGGGTGAAAATGGTGGAGCAGACCCTGCGGCGGATGGTGAGGCGATCGCTCCAGGAGACCCAGAATCGACCACTGACCCTGAAGCTGATTCTGAAGCTGGGGCCGATGATGCCGCCGCTGACGATGAGTTTATTGAATAGCGGTCAGTCGTTATGGGGCAAGAAAGCCGCCAAGTCCATTGTGTACGCGGCCCACAGTGCTGCCGTGGCGATTGATGATTGTGCCGCCAAGATACAGACTGGATGACGTGCCGCCATCGAGGTTGAGCGCATTTTGGGCACCGAGCTGCTGCATGATTTGGGCGGCTTCCTTTAAGGTCGGGCCGCGCCCGCCAGGACTGCAATGAATGGCGACCAAAATCAAATTGCCGTCTGGGGTTGTGGCGATCGCACTGCGGGGTGCGGCCTGGGCCGCAAACGCATCGCTAAATCCTTCTGCTTGAGCATTCGCGTTGATTTGGCCGTTTTGGACGAGGATGGGGCCGCCCCCAACGGCAAAGGGATAGTTGCTGAACGCCGCCGGGCGCAAATCGGGGGTCAGCGTCAAGGAGGTGCCCACCGGCAAAGCTTGGGCGGCAGAGTTAAAGGACCGTAAAGCTAGCAGATAGCCCTCCCGAGGAATGACATGGGCTCCTATCCCGGCAACGCTGCCAGGGGTTTGCTGTACGACGCGATTTTGATTCACGGTGATCAGCATTTCTCCATCGGTGATGGGCGTATAGGTGCTGCCCCAGGCGGCGGTATAGAGGCCAATTCCGGCTTGGACAAAGCCACTATTGATATCATTCACGACCAAGGTAGCCCCCTGGGCCGTCGTCAGGGTATGGGTTAAGGCAAGCCGACTGAGGAGAAACTGACGTTGAGCATTCCACGCGATCGCCCCGCGACCCAAAATCGGTCCTGAAATCCACTGGTCATCTTTGCGAATGGCTCCTAGGGGCAGCTGGTTATTGCGGTTAAAAAAGCCTGCATTAATCGCGAAGTAGGCTTGGGCATCGGCCGCCATCGTTTTAAGGGGTGTAATCCCCGGTAGTTGAGCGGGGTTCCCCCAAATCGGCTCGAGGCTGGTGCGGTCGTTGAGATTGAGCCAGAGCTGATGGACGGGAAAACTGCGATCGCCCACGCTGAGATAGTCCTGTTTCCACAGCACGTCTGGAGCCCAGCGGATTTCTCGAGGCACCACATCCCGCTGATTGACGTCCACCACAATGCGATTAGGGCTGGATAGACTCCAAACCCGGGGACGGGAGGTTTCATCAAAGGTGCCGCGCAGCTGCAATTGACCGTTGCCCGTTATGATCTGTAACGAGTTGAACTCGCTGCCCTGATTGCCGACGAGGGCACTCGGTTCAAAGGTGCTAGCGGCAGTGGCTTGCAGCGTCAAGGTAAATGTAGTCGCCGTTTCCTCTAAGGTCCATAGGATAGGCCGATTGACCTCGAGTACTAAGCGATCGCCCCCGGCTTGTGAGCTGCGTCGACCCGCCGTGACGGTGCCGGTCGGTGCTTGTATTGCCAAGCGATTGCCAGTGGGAATGAGTGACCACCCACGCTGGCTAGCCCAAGCCGTGAGGTCTAAGTAGCGGTAGCCATGGCTGAACCAAGTGGGTAATGGCACCGCTGTGTCAGAAAACCAGAGCACTGGCTGTTGCTCGGCTGTGGTGCTATCTTGCAGTTCTATCCCCAAATGGGTCATCAAGGGAATGTCAGCAACGCCGATGCGATCGCCCTGTCGTTGCCAAGGAATCGGCAAAGTAATCGATCCGACAGTGATGCTGTCGCCCTGTGTGGGGACAGGTAACTGGGCCATTGGGGGGGCCATGCGGGGGGGGGCTTTGGCTGTATGGGCTGACCAGGCGATCGCCACCAGACGCGGGTTGAGCAAGCTTCCTAAAGCGACGCTAGTGATGCTGAGCCCCAAGACTAGAGAAATCCATCGCTTAGACTGAGCGTTTTGCATACTGAATAGCCATGAATCGAAGAAGTTGACAGATTTTTTTCCTAAAAGCGTAATCTTTCGTACAGCAATTAGCGCCCTAACCGCTTAATACTGAAATACTTGTCAATAATTATGGATTTACAGCATGGCCCCACTGGCTGCTCGTTCTGTATGGCACAGTGCATTACGCGAGTTCAGGGCGGTATAATCATCAATCCAGGTTGTCTTAGACTCTTGACTAAACAGCCTAACAGCCTGTTTTGCTCTGACTGCTATTGCCGCTGAGCAGTGCGGTCGTAGTCACAGAACGCTGCCCCCGACGGCATGTCTGCCGGCTCATTTGTGGCGTTTTAAGTAAGTCGAGCCTATCGATTTCGAGTTTATTCTCAGATGACGACTGACCGGCTGAACTGATTTATGTGTTGCGGCTGCTCTGCGTCAGGTGAAATAGAACGATTTCCCTGCTGGGCAAGGGCTCAAGCTGCTCGATATGATCATTGCCATTGATACTACTCCTTGTTGATAAAGCTGTCCCATGGGAAACACACCGTTGAATTTAAACCAGTCCAATCAGTCGATGGATTACAGCATGCTCCAGTGGGGGCCGCGCGCGATTGTCGAAGAACGTGACGCCTGTGGTGTTGGGTTTGTTGCCGATCAGCAGGGGCGGGCCAGCTTTAAGTTAGTACAACAGGCACTCGATGCCTTGAACTGCATGGAGCATCGCGGGGGCTGCTGTGCGGATAAAGATTCGGGTGACGGGGCTGGCGTAATGACGGCGATTCCCTGGCGGGTGCTGCAAGACTGGGCTACGGCCAGCGGCATTGACACGGAGTTAGTGTCTGACCATACCGGTGTGGCGATGGTCTTTTTGCCACTGGCAGACGAGGCCGCGGCGATCGCCCGTGATTTGTTTGCCAATGCAGCAGAAGCAGAGGGGTTTGCGGTCCTCGGCTGGCGTGAGGTACCGGTGCAGCCCGAGGTGCTAGGTCCCCTGGCCCAGCAAAATCGGCCTCGCATCGAGCAGTTTTTAGTCCAGGCTAAGCATGCCAGTGGGGATGAGCTGGAGCGGGAATTGTATCGCCTGCGGCGACGGATCTATCGGGCCCAAGTGAGTTGGTCCGGAGACGATGCCCTAGCCCAGCCACTGAGAGAAACTTACATCTGCTCTTTTTCGGCGCGGACTATTGTTTACAAGGGGATGGTGCGCTCTGAGGTGTTGAGCCAGTTTTACCTAGACCTGCAAAACGCCGATTACGTTAGTCCCTTCGCAATCTACCATCGACGCTTCAGCACTAACACCATGCCCAAGTGGCCCCTCGCTCACCCAATGCGACTGGTGGGTCACAATGGTGAAATCAATACCCTTGTGGGCAACATCAACTGGATGAAGGCCCGCGAGGCCGACTTAGCCCATCCCATCTGGAAGGGACATGTTGAAGAGCTGTTGCCAATTGTCAATATGGACAATAGCGACTCGGCCAACCTGGATGGCGTCATGGAGCTTCTAGTGCGATCAGGCCGAACTCCTTTGGAAGCGCTCATGATTATGGTGCCAGAGGCCTACCGCAATCAGCCAGCGCTAGAACAGCATCCGGAAATTACTGACTTCTACGACTTTTATTCAGGTTTACAAGAGCCCTGGGATGGTCCAGCCCTGATTGCCTTTGGCGATGGTAAGCAGGTGGCAGCTGCCCTTGATCGCAACGGCCTAAGACCCGCTCGCTACATTATCACTTCCGACGGTTTGATCATTGTTTCTTCGGAGGCTGGGGTAGTCGATGTGCCCGTTGACAGCATTGTCGAAAAAGGCCGTCTGGGGCCTGGGCAAATGATCGCTGTCGACTTCGAGACCCATGAGATTCTCAAGAATTGGGATATCAAGCAGCGGGTTGCCCACCAAGCGCCCTACGGCGAGTGGCTGAATCAGTACCGCAAAGCGATTCAGCCACAAATGTTTGCGGAGGGGACGATCTGTAAAGGGGCCACGCTGATGCAGCAGCAGACCGCGTTTGGCTACACAGCAGAAGATGTCGAAATGATCATTCAAGATATGGCGGCTCAGGGTAAAGAGCCGACCTACTGCATGGGAGATGATATTCCCCTGGCGGTCCTGTCGACGAAGGCCCACTTGCTGTACGACTACTTTAAGCAGCGGTTTGCCCAGGTAACTAATCCGCCCATCGATCCCCTGCGTGAGCGCCTGGTCATGTCGCTAGAAATGCAGTTGGGGCGTCGAGGCAATTTACTAGAAGAGCAGGCTGAACATGCCCGACTCCTCAAGCTAGATTCTCCTGTGTTGAATGAATCCGAGCTGGAGCAAGTGCAGCAGTCGGGCTTTCAGGCGAGTCTGCTGTCGACTTTATGTGCCCTGGATAGTGGCCCCGATGGCCTGCACCAAGCGATTCAACAGCTATGCGATCGCGCCACGGCTGCAGTCAAAGCCGGTAGTGAAATTTTGGTGCTCAGCGATCGCGCCAATGATCAGGGAGAAACCTGTCCGCTAGACCTCGATACCACCTACATTCCGCCGTTGGTGGCCACTGGAGCAGTACACCATCATTTGATCCGTCAAGGCTTGCGGATGCATGCGTCCATCGTGGTGGACACGGCTCAATGCTGGAGCACCCACCATTTTGCCTGCCTGATTGGCTATGGTGCGAGTGCGGTTTGCCCCTACTTGGCCCTTGAGTCTGTGCGCCACTGGTGGCATGACAGCCGGACACAAAAACTAATGGAGACGGGGAAGATTGAGCGAGTTACTCTGAACGGAGCCCAGGCCAATTATCGTAAAGCGGTAGAGAACGGCCTGCTCAAGATTCTGTCCAAAATGGGTATTTCGCTGATTACCAGCTATCAGGGGGCGCAGATTTTTGAGGCGGTTGGTATTGGCCCTGATTTGCTCGAGACAGCCTTCCGGGGGACGACTTCGCGGTTGGGAGGGCTGACCCTCACGGATTTGGCCCAAGAGACTAATCTTTTCCATCAGAAGGCGTTCCCAGAGCTGGGGGGGAAACGATTGGAAAACATGGGCTTTGTCAAGGCGATGCCTAAGGGTGAGTATCACATGAACACGCCCGCCTTGACCAAAGCTCTCCACAAAGCGCTGGAGTCTAAAGAGTACGATCACTACGAGCTATATAAGTCGCACCTCGAAAACCGTACCCCCACGGCGCTTCGCGATTTGCTGGATTTGACCAGCGATCGCACGCCGGTGCCCATTGATGAGGTGGAGCCCGCGGCTAGCATTATGGAGCGTTTTTGTACAGGCGGGATGTCTCTGGGGGCGCTGTCCCAAGAGGCCCATGAGGTGCTAGCGATCGCCATGAACCGAATTGGCGGTAAGTCTAACTCTGGGGAGGGAGGCGAAGATCCCAAGCGCTTCAAAGTCCTGAAAAATGTAGATGTAGAAGGCCGCTCGGAACTTTACCCCAATTTGAAGGGCTTGAGAGATGGCGACACTGCCAGTTCTGCCATCAAGCAGGTAGCTTCAGGCCGCTTTGGGGTTACGCCGGAATACCTGATGCACGCGAAGCAGATCGAGATCAAAATGGCTCAAGGGGCCAAGCCCGGTGAAGGGGGGCAGCTACCGGGCAAAAAAGTGAGCTCCTACATCGCCATGCTGCGCCGCTCTAAGCCTGGGGTGCCGCTGATTTCGCCGCCGCCGCACCACGATATTTACTCGATTGAAGATTTGGCTCAGTTGATTTTTGATCTCCATCAGATCAATCCCAAGGCTGGGGTCTCGGTCAAGCTTGTGGCAGAAATTGGCATTGGGACCATTGCTGCGGGGGTTGCCAAGGCCAATGCCGATGTGATTCAAATCTCTGGGCACGATGGAGGAACTGGCGCGTCACCTTTGAGCTCTATTAAGCACGCTGGCCTGCCTTGGGAACTGGGCTTGACTGAAGTACACCGAGTCTTGATGGCGAACCAACTCCGCGATCGCGTGCTGCTGCGGGTAGACGGCGGTCTGAAAACTGGCTGGGATGTTGTCATGGGGGCACTTATGGGAGCTGAGGAATATGGCTTTGGCTCCATTGCTATGATTGCTGAAGGGTGCATCATGGCACGGGTCTGTCATACCAACAACTGTCCTGTCGGTGTCGCCTCCCAAAAAGAGGAACTGCGCAAGCGCTTCACCGGCATTCCGGAGCACGTGGTGAACTTCTTCTATTTTGTGGCTGAAGAGGTGCGATCGCTGCTAGCGCGCTTAGGGTTCCGATCCTTGAACGAGATCGTTGGCCGTACCGACTTGCTGAAGCCGCGAACCGGGGTCGACTTGACGAAGACTGACTCGCTAACGCTGGCCGCCCTGCTCGAGTTGCCCGATGTTTCCCAAGACCGCACTTGGTTAAATCATGGCGGCATCCATAGCAATGGCCCCGTTCTGGATGATGAGCTGCTGGCCGATGCTGATATCCAAACCGCCATAGCGGACCATGGCTCTGTGAGCAAGCGCTTTAAGGTCATCAATACTGACCGCACCGTCGGAGCCCGAGTCTCTGGCGCGATCGCTGACCGACATGGCAACAGCGGCTTCGAGGGCCATCTCAACCTCACCTTCGACGGGACGGCAGGGCAGAGCTTTGGGGCCTTTAACCTTCCCGGCATGACCCTAACCCTCGTTGGGGAGGCCAATGATTATGTGGGTAAAGGAATGCACGGGGGTGAGATCATCATCAAGCCCTTTGCGGGGATCGCTTACGATCCCTCTGAAAACGTTATCTTGGGGAATACTTGTCTCTACGGTGCCACTGGCGGTACGCTCTATGCCCAAGGCATTGCGGGCGAGAGGTTTGCCGTGCGCAATTCTAAGGGGCAGGCTGTCATTGAGGGGGCCGGCGACCACTGTTGTGAGTATATGACTGGAGGCGTTGTCGTTGTCTTAGGGCCCGTGGGTCGCAATGTTGGCGCGGGCATGACGGGTGGATTGGCCTACTTCCTGGATGAAGCCGGCAGTTTTCCAACGCTGGTCAACCCAGAAATTGTTAAGGTGCAGCGGGTAATTACTGAGGCAGGGGCAGCTCAACTCAAGATGCTGATTCGGGCCCATGCTGATCAGACGGGCAGCCCCAAAGCGGCCAAAATTTTAGCCGATTGGGATGCTTATTTACCTCAGTTCTGGCAAGTGGTTCCCCCGTCTGAAGCAGATACTCCAGTCGCAAATCCGGATGCAACGACGGAAGATAAGGTTCTCAGTTCGGTGTAGTCCTTGAAGGGAGCGATCGCTGAGTAAACAATGTCTGGCTCGGTATGCATCTCGCAATACCGAGCCTCTTATCGGAGTTGGCAAAATTTGCGCTTTATTAGGGAAATGCTAAAGAGAGCCTTCATCGGGTCAGGAATCGTTAGCCGTAGCAGTCTGATTAACAATCAGGGCCCAATCCTCTACCACCCCAACCTGGGCCAAAGGCTGAGGAGAGGTTTGAAAGAAGGTAGGCGTTTTGGTCAGGATGTAAACTGGACTGGTTTGCTGCCAAATGGATGCTAGCGTTTCCGAAGGCTGGGCTACAACTCGGCGATCGCAATAAAAGTCAAGGGATGGGCGATCGTAAAAGTCAGCAATGTAAATTGGGTCTGTTACCGATACGTTGGCGTTGACCAGGTCTGCCATAGGCATTACTGGGAAGGCTTCTCCGAGCTCCCAGACCCAGTGGTCGGAATTTACAAAACAGATCAAGGCTATGTACAACCCGACCAACAGCGTAGGAATAAACTGGGTTTGTTGGCGGCTCGCGAGCAGTGCAGCTCCACACGTAGTCACCATCAGGGTTAAAAACGTTAACAGCAATGCCAGGGCCGGCTCTCCCCCCCAGGGACTGGCGTAGATGATGCCACCGCCGCCGCCCACGCTAAATAGCGCCAGCAATACACTCCAGTATTGAGGAATTCTCTTGAGCGCCAAATCACGGCCGTTCCAATATTGATGCATGCGCCAAGTTGCTGTCAGTGCAACCCCACAAATCATGGCCAGAGCGGGATACAGCGGGTATATGTACCACGGCAATTTCGTACCCATAAGAGAAATCGCTAACCCATAGCCCCCAGCCCAAACCCATAGCAGCTTCGCCCAGCTTTGGTGACGAGATTTTACCGTTAACCAAATGCCGGTCGGGCAGAAAATTAGCCACGGCCAGCTATATTTCAACAGCTCTAGGAGGTAATACCAGAGGGGACCTTGGTGATTGTCCACGCTGTCCCACACGCGTTCAAAGTTTTGATTGAGCAGTGTAACGTTGATAAATTGCTGGCCATAGAACTGCCATTGCAAAAAGTACCAACCAATGACCAGTAGGCTGCCCAGAGCAATGCTAGCCCAAAGGTGAGGTGAGAGCAGGGCTTTAGGCTCATCCCACAGGAGAAATAGCAGCGCGATCGCCAGCAGCAGTAGCCCCAAAATACCCTTTGTTAAACACATCAGGGCAAAGCAGATGCCGATGCCGATGTAGGCCTTGGGTTGTCGTCGCGATCGCAGGAGAAACCACAGTAGGGCAATAAAGAAGGCAACCACCGCGCCATCTAGCATCGCCAGCCGCCCATGTCGCACGACAGGCAACAGCGTCAGGTACACGCCGGTGCTCATCACGGCATAAAGCTGAAGTGTGAAGAGCTCTCGGCACAGCAAAAACAGCATCGGCACCGAGAGTGCTGTCAAGGTAGCGCCTGGCAAGCGTGCCGTCCAGGTATGCACGCCCCAAAGGTTAAAAACGCCTGCAATCAGGCTGTGCATCAAGGGAGGTTTGTTGAGATAGGGTTGCCCCCATAATTGAGGATGGAGCCAAGTTGACCAGGTATCGCTGCGGCTCATCTCTTTTGCAACCTGGGCTACGGTGCCCTCATCCCAATCACGCAGAGGCACTCCCCCTAAGTCGATATAAAAAAGAAAGAGCGCCGCCAAGGCAAATACTATCCCCCAGATCAAATCACTTTTGGTGGTTGTGGGGGAAGCGTTCATACGGCAAAGGAGTCAAGAGGTCCGACACGGTGTTGATTAGTCGCTGCATTCCAAACTATGACTTCCCAGCGGAGGCTGAGGTGGCCACTGCCACGGGCTGGAAAAGAAAACTGAGAGGAGTGTCTCCCCTTTTACGGGGTCGGTCCCAAGGCTGAAGTCTGCGTCGCCTTATCATAGCTGCTTGGTCAACCACAGCGAGTGAGTTTGATACCCCAGCTTTTGGTAAAGGGCGATCGCACCAGGATTCTCAGCATACACCTGGAGCCCTACTTGATGATCGCCCCGCGCTCGAGCCCAATCCTGAGCATGCTGCATCAAGGCAGTAGCAATCCCCCGGCGCCGGTGGGCGGGCGAGACATATAACGCCAGGACATAACTGTGACGCTCACCCCGCTGCTGATCAATGGCGTTGCCCAGCCATAAGCAACCAATTGGCTGCGCTGAGTCTGCTTGCGCTGTGGCTTCCATTTCCACCCACCAAACAGGTGTCCGCTCCGAAAAGTGCCGATCAACCGTCTCGGCTAGATGGGAGAACGTCTGTGTCCCCGCGGCCTCTTGATAAGTTTTGCTCAGAAACTCTACCAGCAAATCACGATCAGCGATCGAGCCTCGCCGCAAGGCATAATGGGCCACGGCAAACGATAGCAAGGATGGGGTTTTATCCACGGTCTAGGAACACTGATGCCAATACCGACCCTGAGCCCAAATTCTGAGATACCGGTTGCTCGGCTCCTGGTTGCGGCAAGCCCACAGGGTCTTCGATTGGTGCTGGTGCCTGCATGTCATTGGGTAAGAAGATGCGAGCGCTCACGGCCAGCATCGCAATCAAAAACGTAAGAACAATCAGGAACGGCGCAATGTAGCTGCGAAAAAAAGCCATTTTAATCAGATAAAGATAAAGGTATGACCAGTCAAACAAGCAATGTTAAGTGCGGTACGAGAATGGCAAGTGTACCCGACAAGCATGCTTCCGCTGTAGGAAGCTCCACACCCAACCATTGCATCCCACTATCCTACCGATCATCTAGCGGTTTACTCATATCTTCCAATCCGGGTCTCGGTACTGGCTCAATGCGAGCTCGATTGAGCTGTCGTAGCCATACGCCTCCCAGCACCGCAATGACTAAGCTCACCCACCCGACGCTGGCCTGCAAGAGTAAGAAACCACCGATCGCGAACATACTGCCAAATAGCACACCCAATGCGGCGATCACTTGTTGCGCCTGTAGCAATAAATCTTGCTCAGGCAATATTCCCGGTTGCTCAAAGCCGACTTGTGGCCAGCCCCCAGAAAACATCAAGAGCTGGATGGGACGTTCGCCGACGGCTACACGCTGCCGATTCCAGCCGGGGCCGCCAGGGTGCACCTTGCGATAAAAGCGGGCCAGCGTTTCGGGGCTTTCGGGCGCGGTGAGGTACATTATCGACACCCAAATCACCGTTGTAATACCGGCAATGACCAGTAATCGCTGACCAAAATCAGCCGTCTGCAAAATTGTAATTCGGGACTGAATCACCGCCAGCACGCGAATGAAAGGATTTTGCGCAGTGGCCGGGTCGGCAATAGAGATAGTCAGCAGGCCAATGAGAAATCCGGCCACCATAGACGCGAGCTCAGCGGCCGCATTTATGCGCCACCAAAACCACCGCAGAATCAGTACTAAGCCCGGCCCCGTGCCGATCGCGATCACCAAGCGGAAGATAGTGGTCACATCTTGAGCATAAAAGGCGGCGATCGCACCCAGCACCGTAACCAATGCGGATGCAGCGCGACCGACAAACACGAGTTGCTCCCCCTCGGCAGTGGGATCGATGACCCGGGCATACAAATCATTGGTCAGATAAGAAGCTCCCCAATTGATCAGCGTCGACACCGTACTCATAAAAGCTGCAACGAGGGAGGCCACCACCAGCCCTAACAAGACCGGCGGCAAAACATCCAACATTAGCTTGGGATACCCCAGTTCGCGATCTTCAAGGTTGGGATAGATTACCAAAGCCACCAGCGCCACCACGACCCAAGGCCAGGTACGGACGACATAATGCAAGATGTTGAAAAACCAGGCGGCTTTTTCCGCCTCGGCTTCACTTTTAGAGGCCGCTAGCCGCTGGATGAATTCACCACCACCATCACTACGACGAAATGCCCACCACTGGAGGCCAATATAGGCCAGAAATGTATTGACGGAGATGCCCGCCGTTTCGCTCCAGCGCAGTCTCCCTCCTTCACCCCAGTTGACCGGCACTAAGGCTAAGGTGTCGGCACCAAACTGAGCGCTTACCGCATCAATGAGAGTCCCCATGCCGCCAATTTTGATCAAGGCTGCCCCAGCCACCACAACGGCCCCAAAGAGCGCCAGAAAAAACTGTAGAAAGTCTGTTGCCACTACCCCCCAAAGTCCGGCAAAGCCCGCGTATACCAGGACAAATAGACTGATGCCGATGACTGTCCAGAGCTTGGCGTCATCACCGGGGTCAAAGCCCAAGCTTTCCCACAGTTCTAAGGCGGTGATGACTTTGACCATAGCCAGCATGGCCAGACCGATGCCGATGCAGTTAATCGGTACGGCAAATAAAAAGGCTTTGATGCCTCGTAACCAAGCTCCGGTGTTGCCGCCGTAGCGGAGTTCGGTGAGCTCGGCATCGGTGACAATTTCCGATCGCCGCCACAGCCGCGAAAAGACGTAAATCATTACCACGTGGGCGACGCCAAAACTCCACCATTCCCAGTTGCCAGCAATGCCACGCGTGCCGACTACCCCAGCAATATAGAGAGGCGTATCAATAGAAAAGGTGGTCGCCGCCATACTCGTGCCCGCTAGCCACCAGGGCAGCGATCGCCCCGACACAAAGAAATCGACCAGTGAGCCAGAAGCACGTCGTGAGAGATAAAGTCCCAACCAGAGGGTCAAAATGAGATAGGCCAATACGATTAGCCAGTCAATCCAAATCATGGCAGCACTGTCTGAGGAACTCCTGGCTATCTTCTCACAAGGACTGGAGGTATAGACAAGCGTTCAAAGCGCCAGGTTCTGTGTCATGTAAGGCGCGGCTGACATTGATCTCAACCCTATTGCTGATCAGGGTCATCCATACAGGGGCAGGTAGTACAAATACAGCGCGTTTCGCGATTAGGGCAAAGCTTGCCACAAATTTCCCGCGACCGCCGCTGCGTCATGTGCTGGTAGACTTCCGCCGCCGCTAACATCGCCAGCGGGGGCATCAGATAGTAAATCCAAAATGCAGTCCAGACATTTGCGGCTAGTGCCGAGGCGAACGTGCGGGCTGGATTGATACTCATGCCAGAGATGGGAGCAGCAAGGGTGATAAATAACGCCACCAAAATTCCCGCGCAAACTCCAGTCAATGGATGTAACTTGGGATGATTGGAAATGACCAGCACCATGGCCATCAGCCCAAAGGCTAACAGGGCTTCGGCAATCAACGCCCCGAGCCACCCCCAACTACCGGGCACCGTGACGATGTAGTTGACCGGCAAATTGGTGAACGCATCGCCCAAAATCTGCGCGGCAAGGAAAATGCCAAGTGCCCCGCCGATGAACTGGGCTAAAACATAAAACAGCGCGTCCCAGGTGGTCAGTTTACCCAAACGATAAAACGCCAGGGTTACCGCAGGATTGAAGTGCGCCCCAGAACGCTTGCCCCAGGGGGAATAGATGATCGCGATCGCCGTGATGCCGACCAGTGCTCCCATCAAAGCCCCTCGCCAAAATGTCGGGAGTAGCCACTGTGAGGCTGGCGAAGCTGGCGCATAAAGCACCGTCGCAAAGCCGCTAGCCACCAGCATAAAGATGCCGAGCTCGGCACCTTCCATCAAATACTCGGGCCAGTGCGATCGCAACGAAATCCACATTCCTCAGCCTCCTGTTGCCTAGAGAATTTGGCTAGCGATGGTCAAAGAGCTAAACCTACGAAATCTACTGCTCTTTGTAATTCCAAGTCAGTCCCCCATCGACAAAGAAGGTGCTGCCAGTGATGTAGTCGGCATCGTCGGACGCAAGGAACTTGACCAAGCCCGCGACGTCCTTCGGCTGCCCCAGCCGACCGAGGGGAATATTTTGAAGGAGGGCACCCAGCTTTTCCGGATCGTTGAGCAATTTAGTGTTGATCGGAGTTTCGATCGCGCCAGGGGCCACATTGTTAACGGTGATGCCGTAGGGAGCTAGCTCTACCCCAAGGTTGCGGGTCAGCATTTTGAGTCCTCCTTTGCTGGCGCAGTAGGCTGCAAAATTGGGAAATGGCAAATCTTCGTGGACTGAGCTGATATTGATGATTTTGCCAGGGCGCTGGGTCGCCATGAGATGCTGAGTCACGGCCTGGGTCGCAAAGAAAACACCTTTGAGGTTGACATTGAACACCGCATCAAAGGCCGATTCTTCAACCTCCCAAAAGGGGGCATTTTTTTCGATCCCGGCGTTGTTGACCAAGATATCGACTTGGCCAAAGTGCTCAATGCTTTCGCTCACCAGGCGGCGCACGTCTGCGATGTTGCCCAAATCTGCCTGAATGCTGTGGCCCTGGCCTTCTGCTCCCGCTGCGATATTGACTTGCTCTACGGTTGCTGTGGCGCCCTCCGGATGAGAGCGATAGTTGATCACAACTTTTGCCCCGGCGGCAGCGAGCCGAATGGCGATCGCCTGCCCAATGCCCTGACTGCTCCCTGTTACAAGGGCTACTTTGCCATCGAGTTTCATGCCCCGCCTCCAGTGTTTTCACGCTGCTCCGCTACGCAAACTAGGGTATGCAGCCTGACCCAGAATGTCTGCTTGAAAAAGTCAGGTGATTGGTCGGTCGGCGCTGATAGGGGCTTGGCGATCTGGGAAAATATGGGTTGATTGGCCGAGAATGCTTATCCGAGTCAGGCGACAGCGATCGTGAATGTAGCGGTTGCGAATCCTGTTCAAAAATTTGTTGCTAGCCGAAATCATCATGACCGAACGGTTAACCCTGCCAGCAGAAGCTTCTCGATTCAATCACGTTTTTGAATGCACATTGCTGTGCCGGAGACGACTTTTTCCACCCAGGTAATCGACAAGATTTACCGCTCACTGGAAAATAAGACTGCACCTATCAGGCTGATTCGTTCCATGGAGAAGCAGACTCCCCAGCCAGAAGCATTTATTCCGTATCCGCGCCAGGATATTGTGCAACTCTGTATGCAGGACGGTCGTCTCGACTTGGCAACGGCAGGGACCTTTCAGTCTTTTTGTGACTTGCTCGCCGCCTTCTACCACATCCAATTCCACAGTGCGTTAGAAACCCTCAAAGAAAACTATCGAGTTTTTAATCCGAACGCTGAGATCCAGCCACTGTTTGAGGAATCGCTACAAGAGCGCGAACAAATGGCGGCGCAGGTGGTGCATACCTTCAAGCAGATTTTGGAGCAGGCCAACTACTACCCGATGCCCAATGAGGTGATTCAGCAATCCCTGGCCGATCGCTCACTAGTACAACTCAAAACCGAAGTAGACTTCAATGATTTTGAAGACTTTCTCTGCTATTGCCGGGGCGATGTCAACAAAACGACTACCAAAAAGCGTTTTGTCTTTTGGGAAAAAGAGCACACCATCGATATCTTTGAGCGGTTGGTGCTGTTAATTCGCTTTAAGGGGCCGGGACACTTCCGCGCCAAAGCGAACCGGCAGCAGAGTGCCCTCGGTCGTACCTTTGACCCCGGCAAGATGTATGTATACTTCTACAAAAATATTCCTAAGCTGGATCTAGACCTGCTGTTTCCTAACACTCAAACCAGCATGACCCTGCGCGATCGCGTCATGCTGATTGGTCCTGCTATCGGGGCAGCAGTGCCCCTGCTGATCAAAACCTTGCCAAACGTGCTGCTGCTAATCGCTGCCATCATGATTGCAGTGAATGCCCGCTCGGCACTGCAGTCGATCAACGTTGAAGAGGATCAAGCTCGGCAGGTGATGCCGGTGCTCATCGCCACACTGACACTCGCGATCGCCTTAGGCGGTTTTGCCGTCAAACAATATAGTCAGTACAAAAACAAGCGCATCAAATTTCAAAAGGAAGTCACGGACACGCTGTTTTTCAAAAATCTGGCCAACAACGCCAGCGTGTTTCAGATGCTGGTGGACCTCGCCGAAGAGGAAGAATGCAAAGAGGTCATCTTGGTTTACTACCATTTGCTGACCAGTCCGACTCCCCTCACGGCCCCTGCCTTAGACGCCAAAATCGAAGCGTGGCTGCTGGAAAAAACGGGTAAAACCATCAACTTTGACATTCAAGGTCCGTTACAAAACCTGGAAAAGATTCGCGGCTGCACACAACCGGGCGGAAAACGCCAGTCGCTGCTCACCTACGACTCCCAAAATCGCTGCCAAGTGCTGTCCTTGGAGCAAGCGCGTACCGTGTTGGACTACGTTTGGGATAACTTATTTCGCTACAACGGCTCGCTTTAGGGGGCCGATTGACTAGGGAACTTTTTCTCAATCCAGCAGTTTACCCACTGCTCAGCCTTCTTGGGGCGGCAGGATGACGTGGGTCGCTAGCCCCAACTTTTGCAACAGCAAAATTGCCCACCACGTCATATCAACCTGTCGCCAGGTATGGCCTGCTGGAGCCACATTGGGAAATGCGTGGTGGTTGTTGTGCCAGCCCTCGCCATAGGCCAAAATGGCGGCCCACCATAGATTGCGTGAGTCGTCGGGGCAGTCATATACGCGATCGCCCCACATATGACAGACCGAATTGATAAACCAAGTGCAGTGCCAAAGCAGCACCAACCGCAGGGCAACGCCCCAAATGACGAAGTCCCAACCGCCTAAGGCATAGCACAGTAGTGCCACGGGAACTTGCAAGATATAAAAGTATTTGTCTAGCCAGCGATAAACCGGGTCTTTGGCCAAATCAGGGGCAAATTTGACATATTGGTCGTACTCAAAAAACTCAGGACGACGGTAAAGTACCCACTGCATATGGCTCCACCAAAAGCCCCGTTGTGCTGAGTAGGGATCTTTTTCCCGATGCTCAGTATGGAGATGGTGTTGCCGGTGACCCGCCACCCAAAAAATCGGACTCCCCTGAATCGCCAAGCAGCCGCAAATTGCCAGACCGTATTCGAGCCATTTAGGTACCCGCAAGCTGCGGTGGGTAAGCAAGCGATGGAAGCCAAGGCAAATCCCCAAGCTGCCCGTAACCCAATGCAGCAGCAGAGTAATGCCCAACGCCAGCCAAGAAAAATGCCAGGGAGCCAGCAGTGCGACCCCATGAATGGCGGTAAAAAACGTGAACCGTATCCAAGAAAAAGGACCAACTTCGTGATTTTTAGGCGATCGCAACTCGGGCTGGCGATCGCAAGACTGCGGCTCAAGGGCCTGACTCACCATAAAAGTCGAAGATATAGAAGTAACAGCTAAAGCTTTATCCTCATTCTCTGTTACAAGTCGTTACTCTTTCAAGTGAGCGTATCCTAGGCGACACTTTTGGCCTTTGCCTATGCTTACCTGCCGGATATGGCCAGCGAATTGAAATACTGAGTAGTCGGTTGGAGAGGGAGGATAAAACATGATCAGCGGTTCGTAAATTCAGACTTTCAGAGCGTTCCCGTGCCCCTTTGTGGTCACCGACGGGTTCTCTCCCTGTTCCCCTTGGTCGGCAGTGGCATTAATCCAACCTTTAACGATTTCGACTATCCTGCAGGCAAATGATGGGGATTTGCAGGGGCTATGCCTAGATCATTGACGCGGCAAGAAGTCAGTGCCTTCCTTGGTGGGCTGACCGCGATCGCCCTCGGGGCACTGCCAACTGCCGCCGCGGAAACAGTTGTCTTCGATTTTGGTCCCTTTAGCCGCTCAGTTGCAGTTGATGACCTCACCGCCTATGCCGAACAAGGGGACGAAACTTCAGACCTAGCGCAGTTTTTATCTCGGTTGAGTCCGGAGCGCCAGGCTGACTTGCGTCAGGCACTCACCGCTGAGCGGGAAGCCGATGTAGTCGCCCTGTCTCGCTGGTATTACGCTCCCATGGGCGAGCGCACGTTACAGTTTGTCGGGCGCTTATTTCCTACTGGGGCGCGGCTCAACGGTCAAATGGCGTTGCGCGCAGCCATTATCAGTGCAGCGGCCGAAGATGGCCAAACATCGGCGCTCGATATCATGCGCCACTATCCCACTGAGGTGCTGCGCGTTGACCTCCCGTTGCTAATTCGCAGTACGCGGGAAGTGATTGCCGAGGCCGATCGCGCCCTTGCGGTAGTAGAAGCGGTCAAGCAAGCTTCCCAGACGGCAGCGGCCGCCAATCCCCTACCCGATCTTTCCGGGCGACCCGACCTCATTCAACCGGGCCCCTACTCCGTACAGCAGCAAGACCTTACCCTGCAAGATGCGGCCCGGGGCGATCGCACCTATCCCGCAACGCTGTTTTGGCCGCAGCGAGTCGACCCGGCCCGTGAACCTTGGCCGGTGCTGGTCCTCTCCCACGGGTTAGGAGACACCCGCAGCAGTTTTTTTGACATTGCCCGTCACGTCGCTTCCCATGGCTTTGCCGTAGCCCTGCCCGATCACGTCGGGAGCAACCTGGACTATCGCCAAGCATTATTTGCGGGGCTCACCGATGAATACTTTGATGCCCGCGACTTTCTCAATCGACCGCTGGATATCACCTTCCTGCTGGATGAGCTAGAACGGCTGAACGCTACCCAATATCAAGGCCGACTAAATCTTGAGCAAGTGGCTGTTGCCGGACATTCCTTCGGGGAATATACCGTCTTGGCCTTGGGGGGCGCCACCATCGATTTTGCTCGTTTGACTGAGCGCTGTGACCCCAATGCCAACATCGTGATCGATGCCGCCATGGTGCTGGAGTGCCGCGCCCTGGAACTCCAGGATGACCCCGCGATCGTTTAGCAGCTGGGGGTTGAGGGCGTCCGCGATCGCCGAGTTGCTTTAGTTATGGCGTTTTCCCCGGTGAGCAATATTTTTGGAGAGACTGGCATCAGCCAAATTCAGGTGCCCGTCATGATGGAAGGTGGAGCCTTTGATATTTTGGCTCCGGTAGTGCCCCAGCAGGTGACGACTTTTAGCTGGTTATCCGGGAGTGATAAGTATCTCTACCTGGCGGAAAACACTTCCCACAGTCCGGGCTTTACGGGACTAACGAGCCGACTTTTCAACTTAGAGCAGCAGTTTGAGCAAGGCATTGATGAAGGGATGGTGATTAGCCGCAATCTCAACAAAGCGTTAATCGTGGCCTTCAGCAAAATTTACCTAGCCGATCAAACTGAATTTGCGCCCTACCTGACCCCGGCCTACGTCGAAACCACGAGTCAGGCGCCGTTCGATTTTCACCTAGTGCGTGAACTGCCCCCAGCGGTAGATGAATTTCTGCCTTGAGCCCGTAGCGCGCCAGTTCCATAAATCGTTCGATTGGTTTCCAATCATTTATTGCCATTAAAAAATGTCATTGACACTTTTTGTTGTCAGCATCTAGAATGGCGCCATGGAAACGTTGCAACAGTTCGCTCAAGAACAGCCGCAGTTCCCCCTGGATCGCTTCGTTGAAGTGACTAATATGCTCTTGCCGCAGTTTTTGCCGGAGTCGGTCTCCGGTAGCCGCGGTCAAGAGTCTGTGAACTCGCGACTGGTGAGGCACTACACGACCCAGGGACTCTTGGACCGGCCCCTCAAGATGGGGCGCGAGGCTCGCTATACCTATCGACATCTACTGCAATTGTTAGTGCTACGTCGTTTATTGGCGGAGGGATACAGCATTAGCTCGATGGATAAGCTGATTGGCGGACAACCCAACTCAGCTTTCGAACAAATCTTGCAAGGGGGCGCTCAGCTCACGGTTGAAGCTGCGAATCCAGCGCTGTCGTTTTTGACCGAAATTCGCGATCGCGCCAAACCGATAAAACGAGCTGCGCCAGCCCCCAGTTCTCCTGCCCGTGCAGCTAGCCCTCCCAGCACCGCTTTTCAAGAGGAGCCATCAGGGCCGCCGCCGACTTGGACTCGACTCCAAATCTTGACCGGGCTGGAGCTCCATGTTCGCGAAGATTTTGTGCCCCCGGCGACCTCCCACGAGCGAGACCGTCTACTGCAATTAATTGCCCAATCATTAACCCAGCTCAACGCATCTCGGAGAAACCCACCATGACCCCAGCTTCATTTACCCTCCCAACGATTGAATTACTGCCCTTATATGGAGCGATCGCGGTCCAGCGCGCCATGACCCTAGATGTGCTGATTCGCATCACTCCCCAAAATCGCCCCCAAGCAACCGCCCGCTCACCCCTCAACCTCAGTTTGGTTATTGACCGTTCGGGGTCGATGAGTGGCCCCAAGATTGAACAGGCTATTGCAGCTGCCTGCTTTGCGGTGGAAAATTTGTTGCCCAGCGATCGCCTCAGTGTGGTTCTATTTTGCGATCGGGTAGAGACGCTCATTCCGAGCACCTTGGCTACAGACAAGCCGGCTCTGTTACAGACGATTCGGCAGATTCGAGCTGGGGGCTCGACGGCACTACACGCCGGCTGGGTTGAAGGTGGCCTCCAAGCTGGACAATATCTCAATCCCCATCAGCTCAACCGCATCGTAGTGTTGTCCGACGGCAAAGCCAACGTAGGGGAAACGTACCCCGATGCGATCGCGGATGATGTTCACGGTCTGGCCCAGCGCGGCATCAGCACCAGCACCTTGGGCATCGGTCAGGGGTATAACGAAGACCTGCTAGCGGCGATGGCAGCAAGTGGCGACGGCAACTTTTTTCACATCGAGTCTGCCGACCAACTCCCTGAGATTTTTGAAACTGAACTGTCAGGGCTCACGGCTACTTTGGGACAACAAGTCACCTTGGACATTCAACCCCAACATGGGGCAAAGGTTTTGGATGTGCTAAATGACTTTGACCGGACTGCGACCCAGCAATATCAGCTGCCCAATTTGGTCATTGGCGCGCCGATCAACGTTGTGGCACGCTTGCAGGTACCAGCCTTAACGACTCCAACCAATCTGCTTACGGTGCAGCTATCCTGGCATGATGTTCAGGCGTCGGGGCGGCTCACCGCCAACAATGAATTAACGTTACCCGTGGTCACAGCCGAACAGTTCAGCGATTTTCCCGCCAACCCAACCGTGCAAGAACAGGTGGCATTACTTATGGTGGCTCGGGCGCGTCAGGAGGCGATCGCCCACTCCGATGCCGGCAACTTGGGGGCAGCCACCAGTGCCCTTCAGTCAGCTCAGCGCGCTTTGAAGGCAATGCCGATGTCGCCCAATACCGCAGCGGAACAGGCAGCCCTCGACGATTTGGAACAGGACTATGCCCGGGGTGATACGATGCGAGCGCGCAAAAAGGCTCTGTCCCAGGCCTATAATCTAAGTCGCCGGGGGGCGTCTAATCCTCGGAGTTCGATGGAGTCCAAATAATTGCCCCAGCAAAGACCTGGGCGATCGCCTGCCGCCATCGCTGGCAAAAAATGCCACAATCGACGGCAGAGGCCCTCTTGCAATCAGCGATCGCCCATGAGCTTTATCCATATCCCCAAATCCTGGCAGCTCTCGGAAAATATCATTACCCCCGAGTCAACCTATTGGAACCGTCGCAAACTTATTAAGCGGCTGGTGGGCGCTGGAATTGGAGCCACGGCGGTATCTGTGCTTGGATGTCAGCAAACGGGCTCCAGAGAGCTCAAACTGCGCGAAACCCTGGGGCTACCCATCAGCAATGTGCAGGTTAATGCCGCCTTTGAAGATGCGGGGCGCTCCATCACTGAGCAACAATATGCCAGCAGCTACAACAACTTTTATGAATTTGGCGGCACTAAAAATATTTGGGCCGAGGCCCAAAAGCTGCCTACCGATCCCTGGACTGTGGACGTTGGTGGCTTAGTCAAAAACCCCCGTAAGTACGACCGCGACGATCTGCTCAATCGCTTTCCCCTTGAGGAGCGGGTCTATCGGTTTCGCTGTGTGGAGGCCTGGGCCATGGTGGTGCCGTGGATTGGCTTTCCCATGAAGGCCCTGATGGATGAGGTCGAACCTACGAGCGACGCCCAGTTTGTTAGCTTCACCTCCTTTTTTGATCCAGACATTACCCAAGGTCCTACCTGGGGCTTCACGATGAATTTGCCGTGGCCCTACGTAGAAGCCCTAACGGTTAAAGAAATGGCGAACGAACTGGCGTTTTTTGCCGTCGGTATCTATGGACGCACCCTGCCCAAACAGCACGGCGCGCCGGTTCGCATGGTGGTGCCTTGGAAATATGGCTTTAAGGGGGCAAAGTCCATCGTCAAAATAGAGTTCACCAAAGACCAACCCGCAACTTACTGGAATACCGTCTCTCCCAATGAATATGGGTTTGAGGCGAATGTGAACCCTGAGATCCCTCACCCGCGCTGGTCGCAACAAAAAGAGAAGATTGTCGACAGCAACAGCAACCCATTTGACTGGGAACGCCAAGACACTATCATTTACAACGGTTACGGCGACTATGTCGCCGACCTGTACGCTTAGGAGCTTCCATCGGTATGGCATCGGAGATCGCTAAATTGCTCGTGGCACTGCGTCAATGGCAAACCGCAGTGGACAATTACGGCCACAAGCAAACATCCTGGTCAAAAAAAGAGCAGCAGCTAACCAAAGCAGAAAAGCGCGTAATTGATTGCCTCAAGTCACAAGAGGTCGTGACTGAGTTAGAGGCGCTCATTGCCCGGGCGATCGCGAGCCGAGATCGCTCGGCCGAAGACGTACGCGCTGAGCTTATCAAAAACGCTGACCCACTACTCACCGTTGAGTTACGCACAGTGCACCCGCTCGGCATCAGCCGCAAAGAACTCGATAAAATTGTGGCTTACTTTTTGACCACTCCTGATGAGGATCAGCCCGTTCAGGCTACAGAAGACCTGCAAACTGCCTTTCTCAAAGTCAGTCCGGCGATCGCTAAGCAATATCGTCAAACGGCCAAACTAAGCCGCAAACCCAAAAAGCAGCGCCGTCGCGACCTCGCTCTGGGCACGCTACAAACGGCAATCGGCATGGGGCTACTGGCAGGCAATACCCAAATGGAAACCTCTCTCATCGCCCATTCCTCATACATTTTGGGGGGGAATGCACTGATGTCTGCGCTCAATAATCTGGTGGGCCAATTGGATGACGCGGCTAGCGATCGCGGCTAGGCAAAACTGGGTTGATTAAGCGCGGGCAGGGGATGCGACGTGAGGAGACCATCCCCCCCATGCTTGAGGCATCTTGGCTAGGGTAGGACGTCGCCGACGGTAAAGATTTTGGCGAGGCGGATTACCCAGGGCCATTCGAGACAAAAAGGAGGGCCGACGTCATCGCTGAGCGGGCGGCTCAATGCTTAGAGAAAACCGTTCAAGTGGAACTTTCCACGTTTTGCGGCTGCGGCTTGCGTGGATTGGTGACCACCAGTTCAAAAATCCAGTCGGGAATATCCTTGATCTTTTCAGCCATCCGACGTAAATCTTCAAAGCCATTCAAAGTTAAGCTTTCGCGGGTGCGAACTTCGATGGCAATAACGCGATCGGCTCCCTTAGCAATCAAATCTAAAGGGCATTTAGATAGGGCCTCAGGAAGTTCAGCGGCCTTGGGATAAACCGTGACGTCGTACCCTTCACTGCGATATTCACGGGCTAACTTGAGCACCCGGCGGTGCTCTAAGCTCGATTGATGATTGCGGTAACTCATAAAGGCGACAACTGGCAAGAACTCACTAGCTCAAATCAGCGGGATCTGGAGCGCACTCAATCTTAACATGCACAAATTCTACTCCCTGAATAAAGCCTTCCGCCAGTATTGCCGACATCCCCCTAACTCGAAATGAGCCGTTGAGGTTTTTGCGACGGCTCACCACATCGGTGGCTAAGTAGGCACGTTCAAACACAACTCCGGTGAGGGCTTCCCGCACTGGCTTGATGATGTTGTCGCTATCGGGAACGCTGTCCTCCTTGCCACTGGGCGCGTCAAAATAGTAAGTCAGCTTGATGCGCACATAATCGTCATGGGGGCGATCGCTCTGCCACTGTTGGTTTGCCACCGTTTCTACCATCGTCATCCAGGCTTGGAGTTTCGACTTATCTTTGGTTTGAAACGACACCGGCCGACCCGGCAAGATAAATTCGAAAGGGAGCACAAGCTTAGACCACGGGACACACCAAAGAAAATCGTGACGCTGGAAACTCTAGGCACACCGCACAGAGCAAAATTAAGAGCCGCCCGGCAAGTTTAAACCAGCCTGTGACCCTTCTATAGTAAATCTGTCCTGGTGATTTGATAACTGACGGTGTGGCAGTCCAAAAGGTGTCAGAAAAAAGTCATGCCTTTTAGATATGGTCTTCTCGGCCGGCTCTATTGATGGAGACTGTTGCCTGAGCGTTCTGACTTACCCATTCATCGCGCCTTTAGCCTGCCTATTTGATGCTTGCCCTCCTGGGACTTCTGGCTTTTGACATACCAGTAAATGCCCCGAAATACGGCAGGATAGGGGAAGTGAACTGCAGGTTCGTTATGGCTACGTCCACATCAACCAATAAACCCGGCTGGGGGCTAGCGATCGCTACCATCATTGCGATTCTTGGCACGCTGGCTATCAATACACTGTCTAACTTTTATCCCCCGGGGGGACAAAATGTGGGCGAAATTGCCAACACCACCCTGTCTGGTGTTTTGATTACCCCAGCCAACTACGCCTTTGCCATTTGGGGCTTGATTTATCTAGGGCTGATTGCTTATGGAGTCTACCAACTGGAACCCAGCCAGCGCCGCGATCCCATTATTCGCCCCGTTGACTGGTTGCTGATTGTCGCCTGTGTAGCGCAAATCGTTTGGATCTTTTTATTTACGCTGCAGTATTTTGCCTGGTCGATTGTGGCCATGTTGGGCATCTTGCTGCCGCTCATTGCGGCCTACTTGGTGCTGCGGATGGATCGTGCCGATCGCCGTCGTCGCTGGCTGGCATACTATCCCTTCAGCATTTATCTTGCTTGGATTTCAGTGGCAACAATTGTGAATGTGGCTTCGGCCTTATTTGTGGCGGGGTGGAGTGCCGGCCTAGGGGATGTGGGCTGGACTGTGGTCATGATTTTAGCCAGCGCTGTGATTGCACTTGTCGTCATTTTTACCCGGCGAGATATTCCTTTTACCTTGGTATATGTGTGGGCCTACATCGCGATCGCCGTGCGCCATGCTGATACGCTCCCGATCTTGCTGATGGCAATTGCGGCGACAGTTACTTTAGTGGCTTCGTTGGTAGCGGTACGTCTGCGGCGGCAACAGCTTAAAACAGAGTAAGTTGAGCTGCGGGCTGCGCGACCATCTCCCACGGCAGCGGCGGCAACTCTGGGTAGGCCGCTTTGATCAGGTCATAAAAATATCGGGCAATTGCGGGGGATTGAGACTCGTCTGGACAGTGCACAAATAGATAGACCGTTTTGCCGGCTTGCAGCCAATCGACCAACCGCGGCACCCACGCTTGTAAATAGGGCTCATTGAAAGGTCGGTCGGGATGGCTAATGTAACGCAGCAGGCAAAAGTCGGCGGTTACGACTGGTTGCAAGGGCACCTGGGGTTTTCGCCGCTGGGAGGTCAGTTGCGGATCGGGTAGCCCCTCTGACTGACCGTCATACATGGTCCGCGTATCCAGCAAGACCCGCCCCACGCCAAGCCGTTGAAGAGTCGCATTGAGCTGCTCCGCTGACTTTGGCTGAAACCAGTCTAAATGACGTACTTCGACCGCGATCGCCGTTTGGTCATGGGGCCAGCGCTGCAGCAAAGCTGCGAGGTCGCTGAGGCGATCGGGACCGTAGCTCGGGGGCAGTTGTAACAACACAGGCCCCAGTCGCGCCCCCAAGCGCTGTAGCGTTTGCACAAACTGGTGGATCTTTTCATAGTGGGGCAGTAATGCCCCGCTGTGGGAGTACACACGCGGTATCTTAGGACAAAATCGAAAGGTCTCTGGTGTCTGAGCGGCCCATCGATCAACCGTGGCCGCATCAGGGATGGAGTAAAAAGTCGTGTTGCCCTCTACCGCGGTGAGGCGATCGCCGTAAAGCTTCAAAAAGCCCCCCGGGCGAGCCCCCCTTGGATAAAAGCTGCCGACCCAATCCTTAAATGCCCACACGGCACAGCCTAGATAAAACATGACTGGAGCTCTCGCCTCCCATCCCAGTCGTTCTATCCTCCTACATGGGCGACCCTCTCGTCAGCGATTGTTCCAGCCCCAAGGTGGCAGCGCCCTGCAAGCCCCGTCTCAAAACCCGAGACACCCCTGCCAGCTTCAATCTATGACGGCAACGGTGTCTCATTGTGTCAGAGCTGGGTCGAAACCGCTCTTGGTTAAGTTGCCTGAGCGGGTCGCTGACTCAAGCTAGGCGCAGTTTTGCCAGAAGCCTCAGCTTGCGGGTCCACAGTGACAAACTCGATGTGATTGACCAATGTGGTGACAAAGGCAAATAAGAGAAACGGTAAAGACAACACTAATACTAAGCCGACAGAAACCAAGGCATAGAGGGGCTGACGGGCACCCATGAGGGCCATTGCCGCAGCTAGGCTGATCAATAAGACAACTAGCCAAGCGATGACCTGACCGTAAATATCACCAAAGGTGAGCGTACATTTGAAGCGATAGCGTTGTAAGTTATCCATGATTTCGCTGGCTAAAAACAATCCGTTCAGTATTCTCAGGATATAAGCCTCATTTCAGAAAGCAGCATTTCTCAATATTTTTGAAGATATCGAGAGATACAGTTACATTCTGCATCACCTAACGAGTGAGATTCCTGTGTCCACATCTGGCAAACGTCCCTTTTACCAACCCAAGGGCTCCTTTTATCAGCCCCATAAACCTTTCTATCAGCCTCGCCGTCGGCCGCAAGCCGGGAATTCTTCAGAACCGCCTTTTCGCTATATCGTGTTGTATAAGCCTTACAACATGCTGTCCCAGTTCACTGATAAAGTCGGCAATCGCGAGACCCTCAAAGACCTGATTGACATTCCCGGAGTGTATCCGGTAGGTCGATTAGACCGAGATAGTGAAGGATTACTACTGCTGACGAATCACGGTCAGCTCCAGCATCGCCTGAGTAACCCCAAGTTTGGCCATGCTCGCACTTACTGGGTGCAGGTAGAGCGCATTCCCGATGACGCCGCGATCGCGCAGCTATGTCAGGGAGTGGTGATACAGGACCAGCGCACTCGTCCTGCTCAGGTAGGACGGCTGCTCGATGAACCGGCCCTACCGCCCCGGTACCCGCCCGTGCGCTATCGCAAAACCGTGCCCACCTGCTGGCTAGAAATGGTGCTTACTGAAGGCCGGAATCGTCAGGTGCGGCGCATGACCGCGGCGGTAGGGCATCCGACCCTGCGGCTGGTGCGGTTGGCCATTGGCGACTTAACGATTGCGGGGTTAGAACCGGGAGAATGGCGATCGCTCAGCGCTACCGAATCCCAGCAGTTATTGGTCTCTGTCCAACTGGCGCCTTAATTTGCAGGAGAGGCTGCGGTCTCCAGCATCAAAAAAAAATGTAAACTTTCCGGACGAGGCCCCCCACAGTCGAAAAGATTTGGGTGAATGCCATTATTTAACATAGCGGCAGCCGGGCACACTACTTCTGACACGGCTGAATTTGTGCGAATCAGTTCACTCTAAATTCTTCAGGTAAGCTAGGGTGATAAGACTTTCTCACATGCTCCGCCAGATAACGAGTTGGGTCCCTGGCCATGTTTGTCTGTCCGCACTGCCAATTTGAGAACCCCTCCCACAATCGGTTTTGCCAGCAATGCGGGAATGCCCTGAAGGGGCTACAGGCCATTATCCTGCCTATCGGTCTTGAGTCTGAGCCGCAAGCAACCGTCGAGCTCGACCGCAAAGCCGAAGCGACCGCCACCGCTGCTACCCTTGCCGCTGAGCGGGCTCAAACTACGAGTACTGTAGCTCAACTCCTCACGGACAATTATCAACTGAAGAAGCATCCACGCTATCAACTCCGGCAGCCGGCCGATGCGCAAATCTCCTTAAACCGGGATGAAGTAATGCTCAATATCCTAGATGGAGAGCCCGCTGCCGATTCGCCGCTCATCGAGTTTTTGGATACGATTCCCGATGATGTGGAAGAAAATGACCTGGATGCAATGATTCCGCCGCTAGCGTTTCCCTATTGGAAGCTCCAGGAGCCCCTCTATCCAATGGTGCCAGAACTCCACGCTGCCTGGCAAACGCGCGATGTGGCGGTCACAGTTTTGGAAGATCGTTCCCACTGGCAAACGCTGGCAGCCTTGGCCAATGATGAACCAGTGGAGCCACTGGAGTTTGTCCACTGGTTTTACGAAATGTTGACCCTCTGGCAGAGGCTGGCAGCGTTTGAGGCCGAGTCAAGTCTCTTGGTGCCAGACAATATTCGCGTGGATGATGATCAAGTCGTCTGTTTGCAACGACTCATTTTTAACCCCAGCGATCGCCCCCCCGGTTTGCAAGCATTGGGAGCGTTTTGGCAAATTTGGCTGCCTGACCTCGCCGCCCCCAAAATCGCTGCCATGGAAAACCTATTCGCGGACATGGCCGCCGGTGAAGCAGTGGAGCTGTCGGTCGTCAAAGCGCGCCTAGCGGCTGTTGCTGAGCAGATTCAAGAAGCGGAGGTAGTGACCTCCCCCTTGATCAGTGACACCGACGCTGCCGCTGCTGACCCGGAGCCGCCGCTGGCTTCCTTGACCGGTGCTACTGCCGCAGAAGCGACCCCTGATGTAGAGGAGCCCCCCGATTTAATGGTGGATGATTGGCTACTGCCTGATGACCTTGACAAGCTCAATGACCTTGATGAGGCGATCGCCGCTGAAGAAAATAATGTCGGTGATCTGCCGACAATCGCCTTGCCCATGAAGCTGGTGCGGCTTGATGAGGTGGGGCGTACCCATGTGGGGCGGCAGCGATCGCACAATGAGGACTCCTTTTTTGCGGAAACGCAGCTGCTGCGGACGGACAGTCCAGTGGGTTCTTATCTCAACGCCCGGGGCCTTTATATTCTCTGTGATGGCATGGGCGGCCACTCTGGAGGAGAGGTAGCGAGTCATTTAGCCGTAAAGACTTTGCGCGATCACTTTGCCCGAGGCTGGGGGGATACGCTCCCTGACGATGACACCATCAAAGCGGCCATTCTCCACGCTAACCAAGTTATCTTTGAAAAAAATGAGTTGGAAGGCCGGGCGGGCAATGCGCGCATGGGAACAACCCTGGTGCTTATGTTGGTCGATGGCCAGCAGACCCTGGTGGCCCATGTCGGTGATAGCCGACTCTATGGCCTCACCCGCCAGGGGATTCAGCAAGTTACGACCGATCACGAAGTGGGTCAGCGCGAAATTAATCGTGGTGTTGAGCCCGCGATCGCCTACGCTCGCCCAGATGCTTACCAGCTCACCCAGGCCCTAGGACCCCGGAGCAATAGCGAAGTCGCCCCCACAATTACTCGGCTAACGATCAGCCAAGATACGCTATTTTTGCTGTGTTCAGATGGGCTGAGCGACAATGACCTGCTAGAAACCCATGTCGAGTCGCATCTCGATCCGCTCATGCGGTCGAAGGCCGACTTAGAAGAGGGGGTGGCCAACCTTATCGACTTAGCCAACGAGCACAATGGCCATGACAACATTACGGTGATTGCGGTGCGTTTTAAGTTGCGACCTAACTTGGATGCCGGAACGGAGTCACGGGCGATTTAGCCGGTTCATCAGCAAGGCTATTTTGAGCTCAACCGAGGTGCGATCGCGAGCAGCTAGGGCGGCATCAAGGCGAACCAGAACTGATGATTAAGAGATAGGGGTAAAGTGCTTGGGGGGCAAGGCCGCTCCATGAATCAGCGCGGCTTATCTAGCAGAGGATAGAAAAATGCAAGGTTTAGGTACAAGGGAGGTCCTCCCCATTGGCAATCGGGCGATCGAAGATGTCCCAACCTGACGGCGGCGCGCCACACATCAACTTTTACGCTTTTTTTAGGCAGACAAAGGAAAGAACCGTCATCATAGTTGAACAGTTCCCCAGCAAATAGAAAGGACTTTCGGGTATGCCTGAACTACGACCGCTTCGCTCTCATCGCTGGTGGGAAACTGGAACCATTTATCAGATTTATCCACTCACCTTTGCCGATGCGAGTGGTGACGGCACAGGCGATTTGCAGGGCATTATCCAGCGTCTTGACTATCTAAATGACGGCATCCCCCAGAGCGAAACGTCTCTGGGCATTGATGCCATTTGGCTATCGCCAATTAATAAGTCGCCGATGGTGGATAACGGTTATGACATCGTTGATTATCGAGACATTTGCCCCACCTTTGGTACCCTAGACGATTTTGATGAGCTGCTGAAGCAAGCCCACGATCGCGGTATTAAGATCATTCTCGATTTAGTCGTCAACCACACGTCCAACGAACATCCGTGGTTTGCGGAGTCGTGCCAGAGCAAAGATAATCCCAAAGCTGACTGGTATCTCTGGCAAACTCCCTTAGAAGGGCGCGATTTGCCTAACAACTGGCAGTCCTACTTTGGGGGCACCGGCTGGACCTACTGCGAGCAGCGGGGACAGTTTTACTTTCACACCTTCAATGAAAACCAGCCAGACCTCAACTGGCAAAATTCTGAGGTGCGGGCTGCCATTTATGACATTATTCGCTATTGGCTTGATCGCGGCGTCGATGGGTTTCGCCTCGATGCCTCAAGCGTGTACAGCAAAGATCCCTACTTTCGTGACAATCCGCTGAAATATGGGGCGACCGATCGCAATAATTACAACAACTATCACCACCTTTACGACAAAAATTTGCCCACTAATCATCAGATTTTGCGGGAGATTCGCGCCATTCTAGACACCTATGATGAGCGCGTTTTGATCGGTGAGACCTTTATCGATAATCGCCTCTACGATTCGGTGGTTTTTCACGGGGTCGACGAAGATGAACTGCACCTGCCGATTACCTTCGAGTTTCCCTTTAGTCCTTGGTATCCGGGCTATCTCCAACGGGAAATTGAGAAAAACGAAAAGCTCACCCCGAGCGATGGCTGGCCCTGCTACTTACTCGATAACCATGATATACCGCGGAATTTGTCCCGATGGGTGGAGTGCAGATTGTGTGTTGACTCCAATGCGATCGCTAAAGCAGCGGCCGCTCTTTTACTCACCGTCCGGGGAACGCCATTGCTCTACTATGGCCAAGAGCTGGGCATGGTCGACAACAACGATATTCCTGAAGAGAAACTACAGGATCGAGCTGTGGTGCAAAGCGATACCGAAGATACCCCTCCACCCCGCGATGGTGCCCGCACCCCCATGCAGTGGAACGACTCCGCCCAAGCCGGGTTTAGCTTTGGCAAAGCCATCGAGCCGTGGCTGCCGGTCAATGATAACTACACCGCAGTAAATGTCGAAACTGAGCTGCAAGATCCCAACTCAATTCTGAATTTCTATCGGCGGCTGTTGCAAATTCGGAAATCCAGCGAGGCTCTAAAGCGTGGCCGCTGGCGATCGCTTATTCACTTTCCCCATGAGCATCTGGCCTACCTGCGAGAGACGGAGGAGGAAACGGTGTTAGTGGTCATTAACTTTTCCTACGAACAGCCATTTATTACAAACGTGCCCATCGATCGCGAAGCTTGGACGGTCTTACTCTCGACCGACTATGAAACGGACAAAACTATTGATCTGGCAGACAACTTACAAGCTTTTGAGGTGTCCATCTTGCAAAAGACCAGCGGCTAATTTCGGGGGGCATCGTTGTTGACCCTGAGTTCTGTCGCAGCGGACATTACTACAGCAGTTTTCATCATGGCTTGCTGCTGGCTAAGCGGCTACCTGCTGTCATGACTGGGCGATCGCAGGACAGAGGTCCTAATTGATCGCCAACGGGTGAAAGCTGAAATGGTTTAATAGATCTGCTTTGTTGATGTGATGTGGCGATATGGTACTTTGCCCCAAAGAGCTGAAGGTAGAACTCAGCGATGGGATGTTGTCTGGAGAGCTACCGGCTCAGTGCTGCCCTGATTGTGGCGGAGCTTGGGTTCGTCCAGAGGTTTACCAAACCTGGCAAGATGAGCGGGGCATAGATCGTGAGGCAGAGCCTACGGTTACGAAAATTCCTAGCCAAACGCCCATTGATTTTCACCCGCCTTCTTTGGATAACCGAGCGGCCCTGTGTCCTGATTGTCGTCACTATCTGGTGCGGGGGCGAATCCAGCTCCCCCAAGAGGTCATTTTCTTTGTAGAGCGCTGCCCCAACTGCAAAGGGTATTGGTGCGATCGCGGCGAGTGGGCAGTTCTCGAACAGCTGGAGCTAACTCACCGCCTGGACTATATCTTTAACGAGCAGTGGCAGAGTCAGGTCAAAGCTCTGGATTGGGCCATTCGCGAAAGGGACGCCACGATAGAAAAGCTGGGACCTGACATTGCGGTCAAAGTCTTTGAATTGGCAGAGCTGTTGGAAGAACATCCCAATGGAGACTTTGGGGTCGCCTATTTGATGCGAAGATTTGAGGAATGACCTCACTGATTACGGTGGCGGTCCGATTATCTCCCTAGATTTGCCTTTGACGGCTAACAGCATGTCCGATAGTCTCCTGTCTCTAAAAAATTTTCGCGTTTCTTACCCTGGGCAAACGACTTGGGCCGTCGATGATGTGTCATTGACGCTGGCCCCTGGTGACATTTTGGGGCTGGTTGGCGAATCGGGTTGCGGCAAAAGCACGTTGGGCCGAGCGGCACTGCGGCTTTTACCCAAGGGCACTGAGATTGTCGGAGACGCGACGTTTGAGGGGCGCTCGATTCCCGCGATGACGCCCCAGGCGCTGCGTCACTTTCGCGGCGAGGCGGTATCGCTCATCTTTCAAGACCCGATGACACGCCTCGATCCGCTGATGACCATTGGCGATCACTGCGTTGAAACCTTGTTGGCCCATGAACCTCAGCTTTCTAAGTCGGCAGCAAAAGCGCGATCGCTCGCGGCTTTATCTGCGGTGAGCATTCCCGCTGACCGCTGGAGTCAGTATCCCCACGAATTTAGTGGCGGCATGCGGCAGCGGGTGGCGATCGCCCTAGCGCTAGTGCTAAACCCGAAGCTGATCGTAGCCGACGAACCGACCACCAGCTTAGACGTCACGGTGTCCACGCAAATTTTGTCGGAGCTAACCCGCCTCTGTCGGGAGCGTCACATGGGCCTAATTTTGATTTCCCATGACCTTGCGTTAGTGGCTGAGTATTGCGATCGCGTTGCCGTCATGTACCAAGGCAAACTGGTGGAGCTGGGTCCATCACAGCAGGTGCTGCAAACCCCTGAGCACGACTACACAAAATCGCTGCTGCAATCTGCCATTGACTTGCAGCAGGCTGCCATTCGACACGAAATTGAGCAAACGGCCGCACCCTTATTGGAAGTGCAAAATTTGATCAAGCACTACACCCTGAAAGCCAATCCGCTGGCTCGGCTCTTGGGACAACAGACTAATCAGGTGATTAAGGCGGTGGATGGGGGCTCCTTCGCGCTGTACCACGGTGAAGTGTTTGGCTTAGTGGGTGAATCGGGCTGCGGCAAAAGCACCCTTTCCCGTACGCTATTGCAGATCATTCCAGCCAGCTCTGGACAGGTCAAATTTCTCGGTAAAGACATCACGCGCTTATCACGGGCCGACCTGCAAACCCAGCGGCGGGATATGCAAATGGTGTTTCAAGACCCTCACGCCTGTTTGAATCCGATGATGACCGTGGGACGAGGCATTAGCGACCCGCTCCGGATTCACAAGTTGGCCACAGGGGCGGAGCTAGATCAGCAGGTGCGAGCCATGATGGAGCGCGTTGGCCTGACGCCTGTAGAGGACTATATCGGCCGCTATCCCGGCGATCTCTCCGGGGGGCAGCAGCAGCGGGTGGCGATCGCCCGTGCCTTGATCACGCGCCCCAAGCTGGTGGTCTGCGATGAACCGGTGAGTATGCTCGACGCCAGCATTCAAGCTCAGGTATTGGCGCTGATGCTAGAGCTCAAGGAGGAATTTGACCTTACCTACCTGTTCATTACCCATGATCTATGGGTAGCGCGATACCTTTGCGATCGCATTGCCGTCATGCAATCAGGCCAGATTGTTGAAATGGGCTCCACCGCGACCCTTTTTAACGAGCCCCAGCATCCTTACACGCAAGAGCTACTGGGGACGGCTCCGCTGCTGGCGACTCAATCCCCTTGAGCGTCATGAAATTTTGCCTGGGCCCTGGGTTCCGGGTAGAGGGGATACCTTGACTATCGTGACATTGCGGCAGCTGAGCCAAGCTGGCCTAGTTTTAGCAAGAGATACGATATGGTTGGTTGTCGCTGGCTACCAAGAGATGCAGCAATTTGTTCACTGTTGAGGATTCCTTTGCCCGTGTCTACTGCCGCCAAACCCCAAACCCTGTTTTCCCTAACAAATCTGATTTCCTTTGGCCTGCTCGTTTTTGTGCCACTGGCCATTTGGGCCGAACGGGTGGAGCTGGATGCCATGATCGTGTTTGCGGTCTCGGCGATCGCCATTGTGCCCCTGGCAATGTGGCTCAGCACCGCCACCGAAGAAGTGGCGGTCATTACCGGCCCCTCCATTGGCGGCTTGCTCAATGCCGTGTTTGGCAACGCTACGGAATTGATTATTGCCCTGGTTGCGCTCAAAGCCGGACTGGTGGGAGTGGTCAAGGCCAGTATTACCGGTGCCCTGCTGGCCAATTTGCTATTGGTGATGGGTCTCTCGATGCTGGTGGGCGGTATCAAATATAAAGAGCAGGAATTTGCTTCGGTGGTTGCCCGCATCAATGGCTCCACAATGACCCTCGCAGTCACGGCGCTGGTGCTGCCAGCCTTACTGATCAAAACGTCGACGGTGGTTGAGCCCGAGACGATTTCCCGGCTTTCCTTTACCGTCGCGATCGTGCTGGTGGTGGTCTATGCCCTAACGCTGTTCTTTTCCCTCAAGACCCATAGCTATCTGTACGATGTGGGGGTAGAAGATTTAGAGATTGACCCTGACGCTGTTCACGGTGCAGAAAAGCCCAACCTTTGGCTATGGGTGGGCGTCTTGCTCACTGCGACCCTGGGTGTCGCCTTTATCTCCGAGATTTTTGTGGCAGCTTTAGAAGAGGCAACGGCCAGCCTTGGTTTTACAGAACTCTTTTCTGGAGTGATTTTAGTGCCGTTGGTCGGGGGGGCAGCCGAGTACTTGACCGCCGTGCGCGTTGCGGCAAAGGACAACATGGATCTGGCCGTTTCCATTTCGATGGGCTCTAGTTTGCTGGTGGCGCTATTGATCGTGCCAGTGCTGGTGCTCGTCGGTCAGGCGATCGGACAGCCCATGGATTTGAACTTCAATTTATTTGAGGTGGTGGCTATCATCATTGCGGTGGCGCTGGTGAACCTTATCAGTCTGGATGGTCGTTCCAACTGGCTCGAAGGGGTGTTGCTTTTAGCGACCTTCGCGATTTTGGGCATTGCGTTTTATTTTCATCCAGCTTAAAGGCACGGCTACTTAAACCAGGTTTGCCGCAGGGTATCTTTGTCCCATTGGGCTGAGTCCGCCGCGGCGTCATAGGTACTCTGTAAATAGAGCAGGAGGGCTTGGTCAGGGTCGTCTGCCGTTCTTACTGCCTCGTAGGGCAGCACAAACTCCCCCAGTTCCTGATGGAAAAATGCGGCTTCGGGCTGTACGGGGGCATCTTTGAATCCCTCGGGAGTGGGATAGGTATAGGAATAGAAGGCGGGGTAGCCCAAGCCAGCCCCTGGCCAAAAGCCAGCACTGCTGACTTCTTGGTTATAGGCTTCTTTGGCGACAGCGTCGGGTAAGTTGGGCACTCCCCCTGGATGCTCGGGAGCCGATCGCCCCGAAAAGCGAGTAACCGCTAAGTCAAAGCTGCCCCAAAAGAAATGGACGGGACTAACCTTGCCGCAAAAGTGGGACCGAAATTCCTTAAAAACGCGATCGCTCTGCAACAGCACCTGCCAAAATCGCTGCACTGCTTTCCCGTCATAGCTGGTATGGGTTTCATCTTGCTCAAAGGGAATCGGCTCGGGTATCTCATTGGGGCGGGTGTTGATGTGAATGTCTAGTTCCAGGACCTGCAACGCCGCCATCACCGCCCGATAAAAATCGGCAACAGAACGAGGCCGGAGCTCAACCGTCTGGCTTGCTCCTGCGGCAGTCGTAAGCAATAAACGATGGTGAAGAAAGTCAAAGTCAATTTGAAAGATGCGATCGCCATAGGGGATGGTGCTGGTTGTTAGTCCCTGGGTGGTGAGGTAAAGCGGCACGTGCCAAGAGTGGTTAATCCAGGGCGTCTGCACCAAGCGGATTTTTCCAACAATTTGAGTCCACATATGTAAGGTGACGTAGGTGTCCTGCCAGTCTTCGAGCGTCAATTGGGGCCAGGGAGTATCCATCGCTTTTAGTGAGTCAGAGCAAAAATTGGGTCGCGCTAAGTCAAAATTACACCAATCAACATAGCCGGTTGCGGCAAACGACCAGTGCAGCTTCCATTGTGGAGAAGAAAGCAAGCTGAAAGCGGAGAAACGGCTTCTTATCCTGTTTCTGCGAATCACGACGACATATAGATTCTTCAAAGCCCCTTTTTCAAGGGGGCCGCGACAGCGGTGGATCTTCAAATCTGTAGCGCTATTACAGGGAATTGGTATTAGTTTTTAACTCTGAAAGAACCGAGCTAAGAAATCCCTCTCCCAAAAGCTGAGAGAGGGAAGCTATACACGCGAGCAGTCTCCTGACTGACTAGCGTGTTCGGTTTGCTAACCAACGCTGTAGGCGGGTTCCATGAGCGAGGGTTGAGCGCAGACGGGGAGCGCATCTCCGAATGGATCTAGCTCAGTTGCCTCACTATCTCCATCACTGGTGCCGACGATCGCCGATTCGGCCATGGTTGACTCAGTAGCGGCGATCGCCAACTCATCGACCAAAGGATCGACCAGCAGCTCGCTACCAGCGGCGATCGTGTCCATGGTCAACGATGTATTCGTCAGCTCATCCGTCTGGGCCATGTCGCCCGTCAGCGAATCAGATGCAGCTATGCCCGTCAGCGAATCGACCGAGGCATCTGAAGTATCCACGATTGTGTAGTCGAGACTAGCCGAAGCGATCTCCTTACCCTGCCCTCGGTCACGACTGAAAGCAGTAGCGGTCAGACTAACCTCACCAACGTCAAGGTCACGACCGCGATAGTCGCCGCGAATGTCACCAAATAACGCATAGGGCACAAGGTTTTCCGTCTGATTGCCCAGATTAGACTCAAACTGAACACTCTCCACCTCCGAGGCATAGAAATGGTCAGGATTGACCTGAGCCACCACACTGAACTGGTCGACGCCAAGACCGTTGAGGTCAATCTCAGCCCCATCGGTCAGCGTCTGCACGACTTCATTGGTGTCGCTGTTCACCAAGGCAAAGGTGAACAGCGCTTTGTCAGTGATGGCGTCGCCGACTTGGTTGTCCGTGGGGTCATCTTCAAAGACATCCTGACCCAAGCCCTTGATAACGAAGGTGCGCATGCCGTCCACGGTGATGGCCTCACTGATGGCCGCGCCGTCCGCCGCGCCGTCCTCAAAGCGTAAGAGCCCTAAGAAGGTGTCATCATGGGCCGCCCCAGCGCGCGGTCCGCTTTGGTCGTTGGCATTTTGCTCAGAAAAGACCGTTTGGTAGAAGTCTCCGTCTTGGGTGAAGCTGTCGCCCAGGGTGGTAGTATGCCCCGCGAGCTTCACCGCGTCGCGACTAGCGTCAAAGTTGCTGATGTCAATCAGGCCAAACACCCCAGCCCAGTGGTCATAGGCAGCGTTGTTTTCACCGGCGACGCCGGCCCCATTGATGCGGCCATCGGCTTGGGTATGCTTCAGCATAAACTGCGGGCGAGCCCCGAGTTCGCTGACCAGGTCGAGGTTGTCGGCGTGGTTGTCAGCACCCAAATCGACGCGGTGGGTCGCGCCGAAATAGTCAGCGGCGGTTTGCATGGGGTTGGCTTTGAGGTCCGCCAGCATGTCGTGGTAGTTGCCTTCGGGAATCGCTTCGGACCCATAAAGGATGACCCGGTCGCTGCCGGCGTCTGCAGTTGTCGTCGTGCTGGTGCCAGTATGAGTGCGGATACTCAGGGTATCGTCGTCCTCACTACCGCTGATGGTCTCTACCGTGCTGTCATTAACGGCAACAGTGAGACCTGCCCCTGTTGCAGATTCTTGGCCGTTGAGCGCATCCAGCGCCGCCATCATCTGGTCAAACTCATCGAGGTCTGAAGTGTCAGCGTCACCGCCGCCAGTGCTGACATCCGGTGCGGTGTCGACTACCAGATAACTGAGGTCAATGGTGGCTAAGGCATCGCCTTTGGCTCCATCGGCGCTGTAGGCCGTGACCGAAAGGCGATGCACCCCAGTGTCAAACACTTTTCCCGCATAGTCATCTCCACGATTGCCAAACATGGCATAGGGGGCGATGTTTTCGATTTGCTGTCCGGTGTTGGTCTCAAATTTGACACTTTCCACTGTTTGCGCATCGGCGTGCTGTGCGTTGACGATCGCTCGAATCGTGTATCGAGTATCCGTAAGACCTTTGAGGTCAATGGTATCCCCGTCGGTCAGCCTTTCGTAACCGGGGACGACTTCGTCAGTCGTGGTGTCAATCAGGGCAAACTCTAACAGTGCACCGGTAGCGGTGGCCTCTGATGCAGAAGTCTCACTCGCACTGGCCGCCGGAGTGTTCTCGGCTAGTGGGGCGACATCAGTTAAATTGTCGCGCGAAAAATTCAGCTCATCGGAACTGTAGGACGAGCTAGAAGCAGCATTATTCAACATGATCTACCAGAGATAACGTCAGTGAGAACTGGCTGTAGCAGACGCTAAATCAGAGGATTGAACGATTAAAAACTAAACACTCCAGGTCTGGCTCGCGCTGAATTAAAACACGCGAACACACGTCCCTATCAACTTCAAGTCAGCTTGAACGATCGCAACAACAAATTTTAGAGCGGTCTAAAGCAATCACTGCATTAAGCCTCAGCCCTGAGCGCCGAGCATTCTGTTGAAAAGATCGTTCAAAGGGTAGATTTTGCCTGACTCTATTGAACCTGACATTGCATCTATGAAGTCGTGTCTGGCATCTCTCTAAGGCTTTGATGCCAAGAGATGAAAAGGTTTAGCTGGCGGCATTGATTGAAAATTTAGCCGCAAAAGTGAATCCTCTGCCTTAGCTTACTGGAGGCAACCAGTCTCAAAAATCCAAATCAGTTTAGTGCAGTCGTTGAACTCGTCAGTTGAAAATTCAACTGCGATCGCTTGCTTGTAAAAAACCTGTAGAGACGCAAAACTCAATTCCTAGAAGGCAGATAAATGAGAAAAGGGGGGTTAAGTTAAGCTTTGGTGACGCGATCGCCACTATCGTCGCTGTCTCATTGCCCTCGCGTTTTACAAAAGCACTATTTGTCTTTTCAGTTAGACAAGGATAATGCTTTGGGGTAGAGCCCTGCGATTGGGGAATTGATAAGCGCAAGCTGATCAAGTCAACAACCTACACTGTCTACAAATCGGCGAATTGCTTTCGCTAGTTGTTGCTTATCCTGTAGGACTTCATCAAAATATCGCACTTGGATGGACCTAGGGGATGGCAAAACCACTCAATTTATGACATTAGGATAAACCCGTGAGGTCTCCGTAGTTTCCCCGGCGGGTGGTATAACTGACTGAAGTGCTGGCTCAGTCAGGGATTGAGCATAGTAGCTGGTGATCGCAGCCGGCACTGGACAGTTTTATTACATCAAATTTGCCTCCAACTTCCGTCTACTTACGGAGAATCACTTTTTGAGTGATCGCGCCGTTATTGGTCATGTAATACATGATGGGGACTGCGGTATCCAGTTCCAGGTCAGGGACCGACTCTGGAGTGAGCTCATCCAGTTGCATATCAATAGGTGCAATGCGAGTAATACCGGGAACTGCCACCCCCGCGCTATGTTTTCGGTCGCGTAACCAATCAATTTGTTGCCAATGACAGTTGCTCTGGCAACTCCGCTAATCAGACTGTGCTGCCAGCAGCGATCGCGCGACCTGACTGATTTACAAAATGCCCATCGCGTCACGGGGCTGAATCCTGATAGTCCTGAAAACCTACCGCTAGATTGGGCGATAAGGTGAACAGCGCCAGCGCCCCTGAGTCAAAACCTTGCGATTTATATAGTCCTGGGTATATGAGAGTTGTGGGTTGATCGACAGGGCCAGCTCGACTCTTCCATCTCACCCCCGCTACTGTCACTGAAGCAGCGGGTAATCTGGCGTTGCCGCAGATTACCCGTCAGCAGTGGCAAACCTGGATTGAGCTACGCGCAACGGCAACCGATATCGCTGTTCTTAAAGCCGTGCGTCAGTTTTGCCAAATGCTATCCTCCACCAAAACGCTCTGACTTTCGGTGGCAACAGCCGTTCGGAGGAGGATAGAAACCCAACGGCTCCCGTGGCGACTGTTTTGCCCATACAGAAAATTGCCGAGATTGGCTCTGCTCGCCAGAAAAGATTCCGATGACGGCGATAAAAGACGTTCGGCCTTACGCAGTCAAACGACGAACAAGATCGGCAGGAAGAGGATTCCCCCTTGCTCCGCTTATCCAGAGAGACAACGCAGCCAGGAGAATCTTTCAATGCCTAAAGCGTCATTCAGTGCATCAGTTCTAGACTATCCGTTCGTAGTCCTACAAAGATTTCTGGAAACTAAAAATGCTTGAGGCTCAAGCCGTTGAAACATTTTCCAATATCGATGTAGCGCATGTAGTATTTGTAGTATAAACTGGATAAATTCATTGCCGAACTCATGGAACGAACATGGCTAAGTTCGCAGACGTTATTCGATACTACAAAAATTACAAGGCGATCGCGGTGTTCAGCATCCTCGCCAGCGGCGTTTTCGAGCTGCTGGATTTGGTGGTGCCTTACGCGATCGGTCAGTTACTCAACCTGCTATCTGACCAGCCGGTTGACAGACTCGCCCAGGGGTTGGCGGGTGGATTGGCCGATATCACCGGTCTGGAAGTGACGCGATCGCTCACCCTTGGCCTCTTGCTGGGGATGATTTTTCTCGTTACGGTAGCCCGCTCACCGATTGAGCCGTGGCTGGGCGTTTGGTTCCACTGGGATATCGCCCTCAAGGCCCGTCGAGATCATGCAGGCGAGGTGGTGAAAAAGCTGCTCAGTCTACCCCTCGGCTTTTATGACGAGCATAATCCCGGGCGCATTGCGGGGCGGGTCGCCCGGGGGTTGTCCAACCACACCTGGACCTATCCAGAAATTGCGGGACAGCTTTTCCCCAAGCTGATTCGTGTGGCAGGCATTTTCTGCATCATCGCCGTCATTGACTGGCGCATCGCCGCGCTGTTTGCGCTCTCATTTGTGGCGATTTTGGCGTTCAGTATGCGCGACCTAATTCGCCTGACGAAGAAAGAGCAGACCCTCGACAAATATATGGAGACCACCGAGAGCCGCACTTCGGAAATCATCACCAACATCAAAACAGTCAAGGCCTTTGCGACGGAGCATGATGAGTTAGCTCGCCAGCGCCAGCGTCTGGGCCGAGAGCTCACCGTCGTGGAGCAAATCATCCACAAGGGTTATGTGGTGCTGCTGACCTGGCAGGAACTGTTCATTCAGACCTGTGTGTTTGTCATTCTGGTGTGGACGCTGGTGGCAACGCTGCGGGGCAATATCTCTCTCGGACACTTTGTGACGACGTTGACGGTTTCCAGCATGGCCTACGCCGAGTTGGAACCCATCAGTAACCTAGCTGAAATGTTTGCCCGCCGGTACGCGTCGATGCTGCGCTTTCACGAGTTTTTGCAGCAGCCTACGGGGATCGAAGCCGCCAGCGTCGCCGGTACGCCGGAGGCGGTCACCCGCTACCAGTTCACGGGGAAGGTGCATTTTGAGCATCTGAGCTTTGGGTACGATCGCGATCGCCCTGTCCTCAAGGACATTGATTTACTGATTCAGCCGAAGCAGACGGTGGCGTTGGTGGGGCGCTCGGGTTCCGGTAAATCGACGTTGGTGAAACTGCTGTTCCGCTATTTTGAGCCGCAGCAGGGCCGCATCCTGATCGATGGGGAAGACATCCGCAAGCTGGATATCACGGGCTACCGGAAACAGTTGGCGATCGTACATCAAGAGGTGGATGTCTTTAACGGCACGCTGATGGATAACCTGACCTACGGAAATCCTCACGTGACCCGGCAGCAGGTGGATGAAGCCTGTGCGATCGCCCGGGTAGACGAGTTCATTAACCAAATGCCGGGTGGCTACTCGACAGTGGTTGGGGAACGGGGTGTGCGCCTCTCTGGCGGACAGCGTCAGCGGCTCGGCATCGCCCGCGCCTTGCTGATGAGCCCGGATGTGCTTGTGTTTGACGAAGCCACCTCTAGCCTGGACTACGAGTCGGAGCGGGCGATTCAACTGGCGATGCGTAGCATCCTCGGTACCCGTACGACGATCATCATTGCTCACCGTCTGAGTACCGTGCGCGATGCCGACGTTATCGTCGTCCTCGATCAGGGTCGCATCCTGGAGATGGGCAGCCACGATGACCTGCTCAACCATGGTGGTCTCTACCACCGCCTCCACACCCTCCAAGAAACCGGCGATCTATTGGGCTAGATAACCGAAGCTAGATGCTTCTAATGTGTAAAGGGGATAGTTGCCGAAAGGTTTCTATCCCCTTTGCTTTGTGAATACTCAGAGCTGTAAAAGCTAAGATTGAATGACGCAACTCGCAAGCATCGCTACATCTTCTTTTGCTACTTTGCTTATGCTCAATCCCATAGACTCACGCAAACAGGCCCATGACCATGTGGAACAATTGTCTCCTGAATGGCTAGCAGTTGTCTTAGATTTTTTGGCGTATTTGGTTGAGTGAGAAGATAATGATGGCACTGCCGAATTACTTGCCATTCCGGGACTTGCTGCAGAATTAGAAGCCGCAGAACAGGAAGTGGATACGCGTGAGCTAACAGATTGGCGCATAATCCGCAGCGATGTATAAGGTCAGGCTGACGAAACGTGCTGCCAGACATACTAATACTATTAGTCAGTCAGGCGCTTACTACTAGCTCATTTAAAGGTTTGGGCGACTTGATACGAACCCCTTATCAACACCTAAAACATTAAAAGGTTTACGTTTACTTTTCTGAACATCAATAGTATTACAACTATGGAATTCAAGTTCTTATGTTTAAATTGTGGCTTCACAGACACAGGAAGCTATTGTAGTAATTGTGCCTACAAGCTAAAAGTGGAACCCAATCAGATCCATAAACTAATTTCGAAGAAGCTTGAAAATCTAGGGCTAATTAATGTCAAAAAAACTTTTGATTTTGACGCAGATTCAATATTTCCTCAGGATCTTTTTGGCAATTTAAAAAAGAATTCTAAAGATATTTTTGTGTCCGAAGAATCTACAGGGATAAAAAGAAGCCTTCAGTTTCTATGTTTAATTGAAGCCGATCTCAGATACATAGAAAAATGGGTTGCATGGAAAAATAAAGTTTTTTTAAAGATGGATGAGATGAAGCAAAATCCAGCTGAAGAACACATTGTAAAAATCTCATTTATTTTATTTTTCATTTGTATCCCTAAGCCTTCCTCGCGTCAACTGGAAATAATGAAAGATAGTGACAAAAAGAACTCAGTATTAAGCATTCGTTCTATATTTATTTCGCCTTTTGAGAGGAAGGTTTTCGCCAGCCGTCTTTCTCCTTACTACAATCTGATAAATTCGTCACTAGCACAAGTTGATCTTAAGTCAGAGTCTGCCACTACCAAGTCTGTCACTACAAAGAATAATTCTTTCGGTTTTCTCGTTGATACGATTTTGATTGTTCTCGAGCCACTTCGAGTGTATTGGAGGGGCTATACAATGCTCAGTAAACCAAGAATTCTAGCAAACCTTATTAGGATCGATGAGATAAGCCTATCGAATTCTTCCGGTTTAATCACATACATGCTCGGCGCAGTGTTCTTGACCACTATCGCTACGACTTTCCTGGATGTAGATTCCATCTGGTTTGACATTCATATCATCGATGAAATAATGGGAGTTATATCATTGCTTTTGGCAGGAGTGATCAATACTCCGTTTTTTCACTATCCTCTCAGATGGATTGGAGGAAAAGGTGAATTTAAACATAGCTTGGTTGCTGCAATATACGTCACTGTAACATTTTTTCCGATTGTCATAATTTTCGAAGGGATTTATTCGCTATTCTTTGACGCAAGCAACCTGTCGACATCCTAGGCTGTTGGAGGAGTTTTCGCTTATCTGAATAACATTATGAGTAAAATTCACGATGTTCCATATTGGAATGCATTTGCTTCTACTGCTATATTTTACTTTTCTCTTTTATTCGTTTTGCTGATCCCTCTGTCGTTGTTTCTCTTTAGATAAAGTGATCGGATATTCGATGTTTCAATAGATACTTTGACTTTAGGATAGTAGAATGATTGTCAAACTTTAAGAATAAATTTCTTGTGCTAATGCTTAGGTGATGTTGGAGCGATTGCCCCATTGCATCCGGGCCACTTTAAGCGATCGCGGTTTTGAGTGAGGGGGCGATCGCCTTTCTCATGGCGATCTCTGAAGTGATTTGAGAGCGATCGCTTAAAGGCATCGGTGATCTGAGCAAGCTGGGCTGCGGATAAGGAAATAGAGAACCTCAGCAGGCGTCTAGTGAGTGACACGGCCATAAACTGCACTTTATTGCATACTGAAATGAGTGTTATCCGAGAGTGCACCCAGTTATGACCGCTACGGTTCCCGTAATCACTGAGCAGCAACGACCCTGGGCCCGAGCGATCGCCCAGCCCGCCCAAGAGTTTGCCCTGACCCCGCTATCGGTATTAGCTGGCAGCCTTCCCTCAGATTTGCGAGGTAGCCTCTATCGCAACGGCCCTGCCCGGTTTGAGCGGCAAGGTCAGCGGGTCAACCATTGGTTTGATGGGGATGGGGCGGTACTGGCGATACATTTTGCTGACGGTACGGCCGAGGCGACCTATCGCTACGTGCGATCGGCCGGCTTTGTCGATGAGGAAAACGCCGATCAGTTTCTCTACAGCGGCTATGGCAGCCTCGCACCCGTACCTCTCTGGCAGCGCTGGAAGTCGCAATATAAAAATGCGGGCAATACCTCGGTGTTGGCATTACCCGACAAGCTACTGGCCCTGTGGGAAGGGGGCTGGCCCCATCACCTCGATCCCCAAACGTTAGAAACAAAAGGGATTTACTCGCTGGGGCAACTGACTAGTGATGAGCCCTACTCGGCCCACCCTAAACGCCATACTCAGACCGGCAAAATTTTCAACTTTGGGATTAAGACCGGTGCTAACGCCACCCTACAGCTCTATCGCAGCGACGCCACCGGTCATATCGAAAAGAAAAACGCCATTCCGCTCAACGGCATTCCACTGATTCATGACTTTGTGTTAGCTGATCGCTATCTCGTTTTTTGTGTCCCCCCTGTTCGGATGAATCCTCTTCCTGCGGTGCTGGGTTTTCAGAGCTTTAGCGATGCCCTGATGTGGCAGCCCAAACATGGCACACAGCTCGTCATCATTGATGCGGAGACCCTCGAAGTCATCAGTTCAGAAGCTGTCGATCCCTGGTATCAGTGGCACTTTGGCAAAGGCTTTGTGAATAAAGACGATGATATTGTGCTGGAGGTCGTGCGCTATCCCAACTTTGCCACTAACCAGCAGTTAAAGGAGGTGGCGGCGGGAACGATCAAAACTTCTGCAGTGGGGCAGCTTTGGCGCTACTGCATTGAGCCACAAACGGCGACCATCCGCTCGCAAACTTGTTTAGTGAATGGTCATTGTGAGTTTCCCTGCGTGCCGGACAATCAGCCGACGGTCACGGCCCCCACATACTTATCCATTCAACCGCCAGGGCAAGATAATACTGGCGAAATGTTTCGCGCGATCGCGCGATTTGAGCCCGATACTGACAATCTCGTCGTGGCTGAGGCGGGGCCTGCACAGTATCCTTCCGAGCCGATCTACGTTGCCAGGCATCACCGCGAGACACCTTCAGGCTGGATTTTAACCGTTGTGTATGACGGGGCGGCCCACCAGAGCGAACTGTGGATTTACGACAGCGATCGCTTTACCCAAGGCCCGATCTGCCGTCTACAGCTACCGCAAGTGGTGCCCCACAGCTTTCATGGCACCTGGCAACCTGGCTAGCTAAGCTTGAAATGGGGATGGTCCCGCAGTTTGTCAGGATTGAGGGCATTGATCAGCGCTAAGAGCCGCTCACTATCGGCGGAGCTGTGGAGAGCGATTTTGCCCTTAAACTGCAACGCAATGTAGTCTTGTCGCCGCCGCACAACGATCGCCGTTTCGTTGTCGGATTGGATGGTGATTTGCAAAAAGCTTTCCAACTCAAGGGAGGAAGCCAAGAGCGATCGCAGTCCTAACGCCTGAAACACCATCTGTACCCAAATCGTAGTTGGATTTTCTTCGGTGATAAAATATTCCTTGGGCAAGCCATTGATGTCAAAAATCGCCACACCTAAGATGTCCGTTATTTTGAGTGATGTCTTTGCAGGAGGGTTCAAACCAGATTCTGAAGAGGAGGAGATAGTGGCTATCATGGTGAGCCAAGGTAGATAGTGCCAACCGGTACCAGTTCGCTTTGGTCAAGCCCATTGGCCAACTGAGATTAACGGTGCCACTTTGATTTAGCTAGTTGCTGGAGTCAGCTTTGGCCACCGCTGGCGAAAACTACATTGAGCCAGCGGCCCGATTAGATGCCCCACCATTTCCATGTAGCTAGGGTTGCATTTAATATACTTGGTCTGTCCAAAGACGACACACTTTACAACTTAAGGCGGCTGAGCCTACAGAAAGATCCGTAAAAGGACGGAAGAATGCTGCAGCTCAACGTAACCGTTATGTCGTCACACCCTTCGTTTGACAAGCCGGAAAACCCTCCCAGCGGTCGCAAGGCGAGGCTGCGGAGGAAGGCGAGCCACCTAGCTCAATATTCCCCAAATCAATAAAACTAGGCCTATGCCCAGGCAAACAAACAGGCCAATGCCCATGTTTCTGGCGCTTTGGGTCGTAGCCGTTGCCAGCATTTCTTCGTCTTTGAGAGAAATCACATAATGGTGATCGGCCTGGGTCGGTTTGCCAATGATGACCTTGCCGGTTAGGTCACTGACGGCTCCCACCACCAAAACATTTTGACCCACGGGCAAGATGGACTCTTTGTAGCGATCGCCCGAGGTCGGGTCTGCAGGCTCTGGACGCAATTCATCCATTACCTGCACGGTTTCAATGGCCGCCCCTTCTGGATTGACTAGGACCCGCCCCGTATCGTCAACCAGCCAAAAGTTGATAGATTGACGGTTATGGGAAATCTGCTTGGTTACTTTCTTCGTTTTGCCGTCGTCGTCTTGGGTTTCGTACTCTCGCTGTACGGTAGAGACAAAGTGAACGCAGGGCTGTTGTCGGTGTTCCGAAAGCAGGGGGTGTTCTACTTCAACGGTGCCCCACAGTTTGATGTAGTCACGCCAGCTACCGCCGCCAATTTCTTCGGCCACGGCCCCCGCCGTAGCCGCTAGCTCAGCAGCCGTCATCGCGCGGGCTCGCTTCAGGCTAAACAATTTTTGCTGCTGGCTCCGCCGGCTAAAAAACATCACCCCACTGACGACTAAAAAGAAAATGCCAATGAATTCCATCGCGATCGCCTCATCAACCCAACTGCACAGCTTTCGATAAACAATGCTTCAAAAGGTTCATCCATAATTCCCTAAAACCTATCTGCTTGGTAAACGCTGATACAAAACCTGATAATCTGATACCCCCCAAAAAAAAGCTCCCGCTAAAAGCCGTTGAGCTATGCGAGAGCTGTGTGAAGTCGTATTCAGGTGTGCAACAAGTCCCAACTCGACGAGGGCTGGAGATTCCTTACTTCTTGCGACGGTTGATGACGATACCCGCACCAACTGCCAACAAGCCAGCCATTGCAGCAGGCTCAGGAACAGGAGTGGGACCGCCACCGTTGTCGTCACGCTTGAGGTAAGCGATCGTCAAGTGAGACAAATCGGCACCTTTCTTAGTGACGCCAAAGGTGTCAAAAGTACCTGCAAACTGCTTAGCCAAATCTGAATCATCAGAGTCGAATCCGGCTCCATCAAATAGGTAAGCACTGTAGAAGTCGGCTGCCTTTAGGCTGACAACAATTGAATCGACGTCATGGTCCAAATCAGAAAAATCAACTGAGAAAGCACCTGAGTTAGAACCTTCATCGGCATCTACCTCAGTATCTTCATCAGACTTACCGAAAATAAACCACTCGCCGCCACTACCAGTAATGCCATCGAAAACACCACCATTTAGGTTATCTAGCAGAGTCCCTTGTGCGCCGGTATCATTTTCGTTTTCAGCACCAAAGCAATCATCGTAGCTAGCAGTACCCAGGAGTACAGAACCAGACTGACAGCTAGCAGCCGTTTGGCCGCCGCCACCACCACCATCATTGCCGTTATTGCCATTGTTGCCGTTGTTTCGAGCTAGGGCAGGAGTAGTCATGCCAACAGAGCTAACAAGCAGCAGGGATCCAATTAACAAAGCTTTCTTCATTGTTTTCCTTGAGCTATGAGACAGTTGCGTGTGTGCTTGCAATTCCTGGTTAGCCAAGAGGCAAGCACTTATACATACATGGCAGCGTTCCTAGCATCCGAATGCATGTGGGGGTCTTCATGCAATATTCACGTAGGCATCGCAAAGGGGCTTGTATCAAATACTTCTGCCAGTACTTGCACGCATTTGTTTTGCATTCCAAATTTATCTAGACCACTTTAAATAAACAATCGTCTATGTTGATACTTTTTTGCCTCTTCATACAAAATCGGTGAATGTGAACTCTGTTGCTGGTTGCCATTGCCGTTTTTAAAGAGGCCTCTGAAGCTCTATTTGGTGGAGGTTTCGGCTTTTACTGAGGTGCAACATCTGCGGCAAAATCTCTCTGCCACGAAGTCCGCAACCATCAAGATTAATTGTAGAGAAGTTGGCATCAAACTTAAGCGATCGGCCTCGTGTAGTAATCGGCTCTCTGTTGGCGAGGTATTAATCGAGACATCCCGCATCACCTTTATGAAAAAAGCAACAATGCATCCATGACATCACCGATTCTATTCGCAAGCAAAAAAATGCCCCTAACAAGCGTGTAAGGCTCAACAGGAGCAAGTCGTTTTCAGGAATACAACAGACAGGTCTAGACAAACAGATAGCTGGGACAGCTTGCCTTAAGCTCGCTTACGACGGCTGGCCACCATACCCGCACCCACAGCCAATAGTCCCGCCATTGCTGCCGGCTCGGGGATAGTGGGGTTGTCACCACCATCACCACGCTTTACATAAATAGAGAAGTTAGGCAAACCGGGCTCTGCATTGCCATTACCTTTAGCAACGCCTTTCGTATCCCAAGCATCGCTAGTTATGCCTAGATCGTTGAACCCATAGAGGCTGAAGGTAGGACCACCTTTTATAGCGATCGCGATCTCTCCTTCATCCGAAGAGGAGTTGAGAGCAGGATGTTGTCTCAATCTCAAACCAGATATTTACTTTTGCCAGAACTCAGAAATTTAAAAAGGAAGCTGAAAGGAGCACTCGATTCGTAATAAGCAGAGTGTTTAGCAATTAAGTGTGGCTGACAGGTAAGTGCACGCATGAAAATGAAGACGGATTTCGCGACATTATTCTGCAAAGAGCACGAAAACTGAATTTTGCGACATGAAATCGCTAAGGACCACGGTTAAGGTCGCTTTTCCTGCAATAGCGACATCAATCTGCGAACTGCGACATATAATTTGCGAACGTACAACAAATTTACAAACGTCTAAGCCGATGGCGGGATTTGAACCCGCGACCGCTCGATTACGAATCGGGTGGTCAATTTATGCAGGAACGTAATTTGAGTGACATCAAAATTTAATTACCCCAAATTTACCCCAATAAAATGTCCAACCTGATAAACGGAATTTCGTCGTTTCAGGCTATTTTTTATGAGCTTGATGAAACTACTGGTGTAGATACAGGTATCTTGAGCTACATAGATGCACCATAGGAGTACTCGACCATTTGTCGAATACTCTCGGGCCGAAATCGTTCTCGTTGGCATCAAACAAAGCTGAAAAACCTAGCCAAATCACCTCTAGACGCTTGGGGAATTTCAAAGGCGATGGGGTAAAACCGCTCTTCAGGTGTAGACCTCAGGGGCAAATCGTGGATAGCTTCAAGCCCACCTTGCAGTCCTGGCTGGGCCAGACGAGCACTCACAATAACGGTGCCGGTCACCTGGCCAATTGCAGGTAAGGTGAGTGTTACAACCTGTTTTGAACCAATGCCATCTCGTTGGTCTAGATTTTCTCGAAACTACCATTGGGCAAGCTTCTTGCCTACCCCCGTTTTCTGCACCTTTCAGTGATACTTGGTATGGGGCAGGATTTTGGCGATCGCAGGCAGCCGATCTCGTGCCTGTTGGCCTTGCTCTGGGGAGATCTCAAAGTAGGTGGCGGCTGTCAACAGAATGCGGATATGAACGCGATCGGCTTCGGCGCGATCAGCCGGGTCAATGGTCTGGATTTCTGCTGCGGCAAATGCTGCCTGCGCCGCTTGCAGCGCGGCCTGAATTGCCATCTGTCGATAAATGCTCAGAGAGGCCTTTTCCAGGGCTAAGATCAGCTGTGCTCCGGGAGTGGCTGTTGCCAAATTTGCGGAGGTTAGAACTGCTTCGGCATCAATGGGACGACCTTGGCGCAGAAAAGCCCGCGACAATTCCAGAGAAACTAAAGGAGTCTGTTTAACCGCAGGGGGCAGCTCATCAGCGTAGTGAGTCAATTCGCTGTAGGCTCCACGGTGACCGTAGGAACGCAGTTGTGAGGGCACTTCGGAGACAGAAGTCATGAATACTTTGCCTCAACGGATTAGGAAGACGTTTAAGTTCAATTTTGCTCAAAAAGCGAGTCAAGATGCCACTGGAGGAAGAATCGTCGTGGAACACCGCTGCCCTTCAGTCAATGGATGAGCTTTTGTGATGCTGGAAATTCACGGGGAGGTTGGATTCCGCTGTTGCAAATCAAGCGCGACTGCTCGAATACCCTCAGCAATTTCTTGAAATGCTGCGTCTTGGTTAGCCCAGGTAGTGATGGGCTGATGGTTTTTGGAACACTTCAAGCTGACTAAAAGGCGCACCATACCAATCTACGGGACGCAACAGAATGAGGATGACGCGAGCCTCGCCTGTCTGGTGGCGTTCGATTGCCCGTTGAATTTCAAGGGTGTAGCAGGTTTTGTCGGCGAGGGAGTTGGCGCTGATCAGCAGCAGAATGATGTCGGCGGTATTGAGCTGCTGGTTGATGACTCGGGCGCGATCGTCGCCGGGAAGAACTTGGCGCTGACTCCAACTGGTGATGACGCCCTGGCGTTCGAGCAGGGTGAGTTGGGTTTGCAGAGGTTCGGCGGCGGGGGCGTAGGAGAAGTAGAGGGAAACTGTTTTGCCTTAGGGAATGATGTCGTAGGCAATCTCGTAGTTGTAAAACCTACAATCGGTTTGAATTGTACTAATTAAATTTGGAACATATTTGAAAACACTATTCGAGCCAGATTGCAGGATTGCTTCATATAAAGAACTCATATGCTCAGCTTCACATTTTTCCCGAAGAGCTGAAGCAAACTGCCAATCATTATCCGTATTAGCAATATTCAAAATTTCAAGTAATTCAGCAAAATTGTATTTTTCGCTAATTTCTTTTAATGTCCTTTCTACATAATTTTCTTGAGTGGGTAAGCCTTTGATTTTATCGATAGCTAGTTTAGCGTTACGCCTCACTTGAAAATCCTTATGGTGCTTGAAAGCATACTCTAAAGATGAATATGCATCTCCACTTACCTCATACAAAGCATCGATAGCATCTCGACAAACTGTATAGTCCTCAAAACCGAGAGAACTTCTACACCCCAGGCCTTCAATCAGGGTTGGAATACTTCCTGTATGTTTTTGTTTTGCCAGAAACACGGCAGAGGTGAAACGGACGATGAAATCTGGATCTTTAAGGGCTTCTTGAAGTCCCTGCTGAGATTTCTGAGTAAATATTTTCCCTAGAACCTTTACAGCATCTTTTCGAACATCTGGCTCTGTGTGTCTTATGGCAATTGAGATGATTTTATCTTCAAGGTGTGTTAACCCTAGTTTTCCTAAAGCAAAGAGACTCTCGCGATATATAAAATCACTCTCATCAGGTGCAAGATACTTCATGAGTACCGGAATTACAGATGCATCACCGATTTCACCTAAAGCTCGTATAGCGTATCCGCGAATTACGATGCCCTTGCTTTCGTCAAGTAGAACCTTTATCAATGTCGGTAGAGATTCTCTGCTACTTATCTGGCATAGGCATCCAATTGCTATTGTGTGACTGGAAGTTATCTTGATATCTCAAAATCATCTTCCTCAAGAATGTAGCTAAGTGCACGAACGACTGCAGAATTACCGATTGATATCAAAGCGACGTTAGCGTTACTTCTGGTTTGCCAATCTGAATCATGAAGTGTAATTCTAATTGTTGCATTTACTACGCTTTCAGAGCCGAGTTCAACTCTTGCAATGACTTCTAAAGCTCGTTTTCGAAAAATAGGATCACCATTCAAGAGGGGCTTTTGATCGCATTTACGGAGTTGATTATAGCTCTGATGGTAAGCTTTTAGCGATAGGTGGTGCCAACTGCGAAATACAGCTTTGGAACATTAAAAAAAGACAGCATCTGATTACCTTTAAAGAGCATAAAAACTGGGTGAGATCAGTCCGTTTTAGCCCTGATAATAAACCCTTGCTAGTGGCAGTACAGACTCTACAGTCCGAATTTGGGACGTAGAAAAATACTCATGTATTTGTGTTCTTAGAGGGCATACAGGTGAAGTTAGATCGCTATCCTTCAATTTTGACGGTCGCTTGCTTGTGAGTTGCAGTGCAGATTCTACAATTCGATTGTGGGATATGGAAAAATTTGAATGTCAGAACACATTTAGAGGACATATAAAGGGAGTAAGATCAGTGGTCTTTAGCCCTGATGGCTTTTTCATTTTCAGTGGTGGTGAAGATCATACAATTCGATTATGGGATATCCAGAAAGGCTGCTGCTGCGACGTAGTCAATCAACATACCAATTGGGTTTGGGTTGTGGCATTAAGTCCAGACGGGAAGTATCTTGCAAGTAGCAGTGACGATTGTACAATACGTCTCTGGGATATAAAGAAGCAGCAATGTATTCATATATTTGATAAGCATACTGATCGGGTTGGAGCATTGGCTTTTAGTTCCAATAGCGTGTTTCTTGCTAGTGGAAGCGCAGATTGTACAATTCGACTCTGGGATATAAAAAAGCAACAATGTATCCATGTATTTGACAAGCACTCCAATTTAGTTAATTCGCTTGCTTTTAGTCCTGATGACAAGTTCCTCGTGAGTGGAAGCTCGGACTCTACAGTTCGACTCTGGGATATAGGAAAACATCAATGCTTACATGTTTTTAGTGGATATATTAATGGCATAAAATCATTGGCTTGGCATCCATCTAATCAATTTATTGTTAGTGGTAATGATGACTCTATGATCCGATTATAGGATACTCAAAAGTATTGCTGCCTCAGTTTATTGAAAGGTCATTCTACCTGGATTTGGTCAATAGCTGTAAGTTCTGATGGTCAACTTTTGGCAAGCGGGAGTGATGATTCTACAATTCGATTGTGGGATATGCTAAATCATCAAATACTAAATGTTCTGAAAGGCATTTAAAGGAAGATAGATCAGTGGATTTTAGTCCCGATGATGGGCTTCTTGCAAGTGGTAGTCATGATTCTACTATTCGGATATGGAATCTCAAAAACCACCAATGTCTCCAAACTTTCAAGGGTCACTAAAATTGGGTGAGGGTAGTAGCATTCAGTCCTGATGGACGCCTTTTAGTCAGCGGCAGTGCAGACTCAACCATTCGTATTTGGGATATCTGCCAAATACGATGTGTCAATATGCTTCAAGGCCATACTGATGGGGTCAGATCAGTATCTTTTAGCCCTGACAGTCAGATTCTTAGTAGTGCTGGTGATGACGGCACAATTCGATTATGGAATGTACAAACATGGGGATGTGAAGTAGCTATGTCAGTACCGCGTCCCTATGAAGGTACTGACATTACTGGGGTACATGGGCTGACTGAGGCGCAGCGGGCGTCGATGATTGCGTTAGGGGCCGTTGACCACTTTTCGGAAAGCTCAGCAGCAGGAGAGGTTGGCTCATCTAACCTCTCCTGAGTACACGCTAAACTGATATCCATATCAGCAAACCCTTCTAGCAAAGCGATGGCTTTATCCCTTCCCCTCGAACTACAAGAGTTTGCCGATCGCCAGATTGCTAGCGGCAAATACGCCTCTCTAGATGACATCCTCTTGGCAGGACTGCAAGCATTGGCTGAGCGTGAGCAGATTTATCAGGGACGTTTCGAAGAACTGCGTGATGAGGTCTTGCTGGGTGCGAATGAAGCTGAGCGCGGCGAATTGCTAGAAGCCTCCACAGAAATTGACGCCATTCGTCAGCGTCTTCGCAGCCGCCACGCTGAACCATGAGTCGAGTCTGCCGCATCACCCCTCGCGCCAGTCAGGATATTGAGGAGATTGCAGACTACCTCGCCATCGACAGCGGCCTCGACCGTGCAGAAACATTCCTAAGTGGTATTTTCGGTACTCCAGCAGATTGCCCAATTTCCTCAAATTGGCCGCAAGCGGGATGAACTCTATCCTAATCTGCGGAGCTTGCCTTACAAGCAATACCTGGTTTTCTACCGTCTACTGGATGATGCGATCGAAGTTTTTCGAGTCGTCAGTGGTTATCAAGATTTGACAGCCTTATTTGAAACTGACGAATAAAGAATTTTACGGCCTCAGTATCTGTCAATGAATCATCCGCAATCCTGAAAACCGCAGTAACTCAACATTTATCAGCCAACATAACGATGCTTCGATTTGTCGTGCAATCACTGCTCCCTAGACTCGTACCTGAGGCCAAGCATCTAGGCTGGGCGCATTAATAATTCCAACAGCCACAGGGCTTCAAGATCTGGATCAGGCGCTGAACGAGTTGGGACAGGCTTTGCTAACGACTGAGGGTTAGGCCTCTCGCAATCAATCACCACGAGGAGTTTAACTGTTTGGGGATATTGCCGCAGTGAGCGATTCATAGGCACCTTAAAATTGAACAGCAATGGTGGCCCCCTGAGATAACGGGCTTTAATTTCGGAGAGATTCGGTGATGACGGCGATCGCCCCCAAGCAAAACACCACCACCAACGCCCGCAGCGCCAGTTTTTCTAACAGCAAGACCATCAGGCTGGCGAGGCCTCCAAAGCTGAGCACATGGGCCAAGACATACGTCACCGTACAACCGGCCAACCCCAGCAAAAAATATTTCAACGATATTGTGGCTGCCTTAAAGAGCCAACTATAGGAATGCTGTTGTCGCATCATGGTGTTTATCCCTTGAGTTGATGTCTGTAGCGGTTCGCTAGTTTAAGAAAGTCGGGAGAGCAGTACAGTCGATGCCCTCCAATGAATCTGGATTAGAGGTTCTGCAAAGCATTGCCATGGATATAGGCGACTCCCCCGTCCGCAGGGACAACCATCCACTGGTTGCAGCCCATATCCCAGACTTCACCCATGACGGTGACTTGAGCCCCCACTGCCAAGTCAGCGATGACTGGTCCCTCAAAGCCATAACCGGCTCGCAGCGGTGTTTTTGTGATCGTCACCGCCCGGTGATACTGGCTAGGATCAAGCGGCACTGTTTCACCAATGCGAAATCCTGCTGTCCACGACTTATCGACGCCGCAAATCTCAGTTACCAATGGAGCAGGAGGTGTTTGAGCCAGTTCCATCGGCATCACAGCAGCGCTGACAGGCGAGAGCAGCGCAAACGTGCCTAATCCTAAAACGGTTGATTTCAACATGACGGTTTCCTCAAAGCTGAACATGAGGCCAGTATTGAAAAACCGCCACGATTCCACCAGGAAACTTGAGTGCCTTAAGCGAAAGTTGCTAGAAACTTTTCACAGACTACTTTGTGCCTGACGTAACGCTCTATTTATATGAGTTTCAGCGTCTAGACACATTCCGGAAAGATCGAATATAGTCGATGCAAGCACGCAGAACTTTACGCTAACTATCCGATTCTCCTGTGTCGTCATCTGCCCCCAAAGTCCTATAAGCAAGCGTCAACGTGGTGTTGTTCTCACCAATCACGGCAAAGAAAGGTTAGAAGCCGCGATCGCAGCAGCCCAAGAACGGGAAAAGGATGGCAAGCGCTTCACTCAGGCAGAGCTGGAGGAGCGATCGCACCTTAGCATTAAAACCATCAAAAAAATTCGCCAAGCCCAGGCCGGAGTAGATAGATCAAAAATCGAAGACTTGTTTCGGGCTTTTGAGTTAACCCTTGAATCTGTTGATTACGGTTTACCTAGTACCAATGTCCTAGATGTTTACCAAGGAATAGCAGATCAGAGTGAATCATCCATAAGCTCAACTAAGTCTCAGCAATCTCAATCGTTTAGGCCACCCGTCGGAGTGCCTTTTCAAGCGCCACCCCTGCCTTATCATTTTGTTGAGAGACCTGAGCATCAGAATGCGGTCAAAAAAATTTTGCTGGAAGATGCAGCCAACCACCCTGGCACGTTAGTGGTAAGTGCAATACATGGCTTAGGTGGTATTGGAAAATCAGTAATGGCCATGAAGCTGGCTCATGACCAAGATGTTGTAGACCGATATTGTGACGGTGTTCTGTGGGCTCCATTAGGACAACAGCCTGACATCCTAGCTCACTTAAGTCACTGGATTCAAACCCTTGGCGATCATAGCTATCAACCCATTACCGAAACTGCCGCGTCTGCACATCTCAGAACTTTGCTAGCAGATAAACGAATGCTGCTGGTTGTAGATGATGTCTGGAATCCAGAGCATGCTGAGTTATTTCGTGTTGGCAGTTCAAACTGCTGTGTACTAATCACTACACGTGAGGCCCGCATTCCCCAAGCGCGTCGCTATCCCCTAGATGTGATGAGCCCAGAGCAATCTCTGGCGTTGATGACTCAAAAGCTGGGCAGGGCGCTGGATGAGCAGGAACAGCAGCAAGCACTCCTATTTGCTGAGCGAGTCGGATACTTGCCGCTAGCCTTAGAACTAACAGCCTCTCAAATTGAGGAAGGCGTCACCTGGACGGAACTGCTGGAAGACTTTAAAACCGAAGTGGCCCGGCTCGAAACCCTAGATCTATACAGTCAAGATGACATCCCAGAAGATACCAAACGCCGAAAATACAGCTTGACGGCCTGTTTTAAGCTCAGCCTGAAGCAATTGACACCGGAGCAGCTCCGGCACTTTGCCTGGCTCGGGGTAGTTCCCGAGGATGTCACTCTGACCCAAGAAATGGCCACGACCCTCTGGCAGGTTTCTAAGCGAACCGCCGGAGCAATTTTGCGGATCTTTAGTGCTAAAGCGCTGCTGTTGAAAAGTGGACAGCAATCGTGCCAGCGAGTCACCTATCGCATGCATGACTTGATGCATGACCTGGCTCAAAAGCTTCTAACCAGTCCCCAACATCCAGAGCAAGCCAGTGACTTACCGGGCTTAGGACTTACGAGAGCAGAGGCGCATCAGCAAATCATCGAGCGGTATCGCGAGAAAACGCTCGATGAGCAATGGCATACCTTGTCTGACGATGGCTATATCCATGCTCACCTGACTTGGCACCTGGAGCAGGCGGAGCAGTTCGACCAGATTCATCAGCTCTTGCAAGAGGATACTCCTGAGGGTAGAAACGGCTGGTATAAAGCTTGTGTTGCCCTAGAACAAACAGCTAGCTTTGTCGGAGATGTAGCGCGTGCTTGGCGACTGGCAAAAGACCTGTATAAAGAATCCCCCGCCCAGGCGATTGCGCTGCAGTGTCGTTATGCGCTTATAAGGGCTTCTTTGAATAGCTTGGCCGAAAACATTCCTTACGAGTTAGTTGCTGCACTTGTAA
>JBHJHA010000026.1:0-68382 GCA_050331235.1 Leptolyngbyaceae cyanobacterium | reverse complement strand
AGATTTGGGTTCAAAGTTTGAAGCGTTCTGGAAACAGAATAGCAAAGTGTGACAGAGCAGCTCTCCAGTTTTTGATAGGGCGATTCCATCGTTTGGCAATGTTGTTCATCGCCAGATACATCAGCTTGAAAACAGACTCCTCATTGGGGAACACGGCCTTAGTTTTAATCACTTTGCGCAAGGAACGGTTGACGGACTCAATGGCGTTGGTGGTGTAGATCACGCGGCGGATCTCCATCGGATAGTCGAAGAGTGGGATGATGTTTTCCCAGTGACGCAGCCAGATTTGGCTCACCGCTGGATAGTGCTCATCCCACTTAGCGGCAAAGTCTTCTAAAGCGGTTTCCGCTTCCTCCAAGGTGGCGGCTCGATAAATGGGTTTCAGGTCAGCGGCGACCGCCTTGCCGTCTTTCCAAGGCACATAGCGTAGCGAGTTACGCATGAGATGTACGATACAAAGCTGCACTTGAGTCTGGGGATAGACGGCCTCAATGGCCTGGGGAAAGCCCTTAAGACCATCGCAACAGGCAATCAGAATATCCTTCAAACCCCGGTTTTTGAGGTCGGTGAGGACTTTGAGCCAGAACTTTGCGCCTTCGGCTTCGGCCTCGCCAATCCAGAGTCCCAGCAGGTCTTTATTGCCTTCGCGATTAATGCCGAGTCCGACATAGACCGCACGCTTACTCACCCGTCCGGCGACTTTGATGTTGACGTAGAGGGCATCGAGATAAACGATGGGATACAGTTCATCCAAAGGGCGGCACTGCCACGCTTTGACATCTTCACTCACCACATCGGTGACTTCGCTGATGATGGCGGGGGACACTTGCGCTCCGTACAATTCTTCGAGTTGCAAGGCGATATCGCGGGTGCTCATCCCGCGCGCGTACAGCGCCAGAATCTTCTCATCGAGACCGCTCAAGCGTCGTTGGTGCTTGGGTACTAACAATGGCTCAAACGTGCTTTGACGTTGGCGAAGCCTCTCCTTCGGAGAATCACGGGGAATGGCTAACTCCAATTCCCCGTGTTCCGACTGGACCGTCTTGGACGAGTGGCCGTTGCGACTATTCCGGCTGTCATGGCCATCGAGATCTTGGAGATGATGGTTGAGTTCTCCGGCTAAAGCACGCTCCACCAGGCGTTGGGTGAGTTGTTTCAGTAAGCCGGATTCGCCCAGGATTTCTTCTGGACTCTGGCACTCTGAAAGCATCTCATCCAGCAGTTCATCGGCACGATTCAGCTCTTGCTTTTTCTTAGGCATGATGCAGTCTCCTGAGTTATCGGGATTCTAGACCGCTTACACAAAATTCTGATCAGTCTCTCAAGCCTAAAGAACTGCTCAAACAGGGCCTTGAGGGCAGTAAAACACGGCTTCAAGCCCGCTAATGACCGTAGCCATGTCTTTCCCTGTAACCAGACATCCTCAATCGGGTTTTGGCTCGGGTCGTTGGGTGCAAATCGAATACAGTGAATGCGCCATTGAGCTTCCGATTTTCCCTGATTGACCGTCGCCAAAAAGGCTTGCAATTCCTTGGAGCGATGGTAACTCGCCCCGTCCCACAACACGAGCAACCGTTGGTCGGCAAACTGCTGCTGTAGAAACTGCAAATAGGCAATGGTGCACGTCGTATTGCCCGTTGGATGAGCCGCTAACAGCAAGCGTTTGCTGAGTAAATCGAGCGCTCCATAGTCGGTTTGGTGGTCACGCTCATTGACAACCGGGACGTCGACTCTCTCCCCGCGCCGTCCCCAGACATAGCCTTCAATATCCCCACCTTGCAAGTGACACTCATCGATGAATAACACTCTCAAGTGGCCGTGCTCGATCTCGTCCCGGTAGCGTTCCAACACGTCCTCAATCTCTGCTTTTTTGCCGCAACCGCCGCCTCATCTGCTTTCGGATTAACTTTGCTGGTCTTCTTCCAACTCAGCCCGGCCTCCTGAAACAAGGTGTAGTAGCTCTGTTTCGACTCATAGACCACATCGTAGTCGCTAGCCAGTGAGACTCCAACTCCCCTAATGTCCATATCGGTTCTGCTGCAACCACTCGATAACGGCGGCTCTATCAGCCGGACTTAATGCCCCCTGACGGCCTTGATGCCGAGGCTGAAAACCTCTCAGCCCTTGAGCTTCATACGCTTGCTTCCAATTGGCAACAGAGCCCATCGAGATATCAAAGATAGCGATAATCGCCTCATAGCCGTAGCCCTGGTAGAACAGTTTGACCGCAAGGGCTTTCTTCACTTGTCGAGCGTCTCTCTGCTTGCTGATGAAGGCTTTGAGTTCTTCTATCTCAGTGGCTTTTGGATTATCGCTAGCTACTTCATTGGCCATCTAGATCCATGGAATGACGTCTTCCTCAAATCTAGCAGCCCAATCTCAAGAATCAGCTGGGACGGCTATAGATGCAAATGACTTCAAAACAACGCTTTCTCAATCGGCAAGTCCATGAGCGAAAGCCGACTGCCTTGGCTATCCTCTTTCCTCTAATGGGATTGCCTCGCGTGTATTCGATCTGCGCAGACTTTCGAAGTGAGTTAGGTCTGTTGGGATGATGAACCTGGATCAGATTAGATCGCTGCATGAAAGCAAATATTCTTATCTGGATATCGGTTTGGCGAGTTTGCTAGTCATGCTTTGGCTGGCCACTCTGATAGGCGGATTCAGTATTTCGTTAGACCGGACTCCTCTATTCTTGACCGTACTCGGAATCTTTATCAGAGTCTTTCTTCGCACCGGTCTTTTCATTATTACCCATGAATCTATTCATCGAAATATTTCTAAGTATGATTTTATTAATAACTTTTTTGGAAATCTAAGTTCATATCCATATGCCTTGCTGCCGTACGGAATTTTAGCTAGGAATCATAGACTTCATCATCGGTTTCCAAGGACTCATCAAGATCCTGACTTTGCCTATCCTAACCAAAATAAATACTTTTCCTGGTATTTCAGATTCATGAAAGCTTATCAAGCTGATGGTCAAGCGTGGGTTTCAGTCACGGGCATGGCAATCATTTTCTGCACCCTGATTTCTTTTCATGTTCCGGTTTTGAATTTACTTTTGTTTTGGATCATTCCGATGATAGCTAGTTCACTTCAGCTATTCTCCTTCGGAATCTTTCTTCCGCATCGCCGTGGCGACAGTCAGAATTTCGACCGGCACCGAGCATCGAGTATAAAATTACCCTTACTCTGGTCTTTTATTACCTGTTACCACTTTGGCTATCATTGGGAACATCATCAGTATCCCTATTTGCCTTGGTATCGATTACCTCAGGCCTATTGTGAAAATACCCAAGCCTGATTATCCTGCTCAGAAAGCTGAGACGGATTGATAAAATCGTCTTAAGCTTTCAGGTAGTCCTAAAGCTGTAAGGATGCATTGGGTAGTGTTCTAGACCTGTTGAAGCCTTTTCATATATAGCAACCGCCACAAAGGTTAGGACATCATAGAAAGGATTGCTGCCCTTGAGGTTCATCCAAATGCCGAAAGCCTACAGCTACAACTTTCGGTGTCGCGTGATCGAAGCGATCGAACTTGACGGCATGCCAAAAACTGAAGCTAGTGAGGTCTTTAACGTCAGCCGTAACACCATCAATTTGTGGTTGCAGCTGCGCCACGAAACCGGTGACCTTCATCCACGTCCCCACAATCATCAGGGCTACGGCCAAAAAATCAGGTACTGGGAAGCCTTTCGGGCCTTTATTAAAGCCCATCCTGATCAGCGGCAGGCCGAGCGGTGGCCCGGTGAGGTCAGTGCCCGGACCATCTCACGGGCACTCAAGCGTATCGAGATGACACGTAAAAAAAGACCTATGGCTACCGTGAGCGCGACGAGCAAAAGTGCGCTGACTTCCAGCAACAACTAGCCACTGTCGAGCTTGAGCAATTGGTCTTTGCCGATGAGTCTGGGATGGATGAGCGTGACGACTATACCGACGGCTACAGTCCCCGAGGCGAGCGGCTGTCTGCCCTGAAGTCGGGGCGGCGTAAGGGTCGCATCAATATGATTGCCGCCTATTGCAACGGCCATCTGCTGGCCCCGTTTACCCTCGAGGGAGCTTGTAATCGCACCGTCTTCGAGACTTGGCTGGAGACCTGTCTGATCCCGGAACTCAAGCCCACTCAGAAGTTAATTATCGATAATGCCACCTTCCATAAAGGTGGACGCATTGAAGCACTCGTCGAAGCAGCCGGTTGCCAAGTCTGGTACTTGCCGCCGTATTCACCTGACTTCAACCAGATTGAGCACTGTTGGTCCTGGATTAAAAGCCGCATTCGAAAGTGTCTTGGCCAGTTTGATTCGCTGCGCGAAGCGATTGAGCATGTCCTGCAACTCGCGTCCTAACCTATATGGCGACGGCTATAGCTCACCCAAACTCATGGTGATTGATAAATAGGCCAATCACGGTGTCATGCCTCCGCACCGATTTGGAGAAGCAAATGGTTTTGCGAGCCAAGCGCTTGATCCGCGTCCTCAAGGTCAAGTGCTTGCGTTCAATCCGCTGTGTGTTGGCTTTCCCAACTTTGTGGTGTTTGATGGCAAGGAGTCGCAAGTACGCGCCCCAGCTATCGGTGTAAAACTGCTGAATACGGAAGGGCGTTAACAGCTCCATCAGCGCTTGAAGCGCTTGCTCCTCGTGGGGAGCTAAGACATAGGCCAGTACGTCTCCGTTTGATGGTCAATTGCGTGCCAAAGCCATCGCTGTTGCTGTTTGGACTGAACAAAGCTCCACATCTTGTCCATTTCTGCCTCCTCCACGCGAACAACCATGGCAGCGGTCGGCGTCGTCTGCATCGACTCCAAAAGTAGGCGATTCACGTTCTCAAGCTGACGGTGGTTTTTGGAGTTCCTCAATCACGGTGGTGGGGCTGATCTTCATGACCCGAGCGGTATCTCGAATGCCACTACCGTTAACGGCCATATCCGCGATCGGCTGTTTCACCTCAGGCCAGTAGCCCCGGTAGCTGTAGTTTAGGATAAACGAGGCGCGCGGACACTAGACGTTACGGCATCGATAGCGCTGTTTGCCTTCAGCACTTTTACCATTTTTGACCACATCGGTGGTGTGACAGTGGGGGCAACAGATGGGTTCTAGGACCATGGAAGAACTCAGGGTAGACGCTTCCTCCTATTTTGCCTGTTACACATGTCTAGAACATTACCGGCAGCTCCCATCAATCTCAACCAACTCGGCTGCCGTTATATTGTACGAACTACCTGTTCACATGCAATAGGCAAGCCATATCATATCGTCTCCACAAGTCTAGAATACTACCCGCGATCGCCAAGGGTGGTTTAGTATTTGTGGCTCAGGTCCGCCGGAGATGCTCAAAGGTGTTGTGAGTAGAAGCGCAAGTGCTGGCTATAAATGCACCTGACAAGGCATAACTTCAGCTTGATTCTGAGTTAAAAACGCAGTCGCCTCCTCTGCCGATATTGGTTTGGAGAAAAAGTATCCTTGTCCATAATCACATCCAGCAGTCGTCAAAAGCTTTAGTTGTTCATAGCTATCGATCCCCTCTGCGACTAGCTTCATACTGAGCTTTTGCCCTAAGCTAATAATTGTCTCGACAATGTCGTGGTCTTCCACACTATTTTCCATACTGCTCACAAAGGAGCGATCAATCTTGAGGGTATCGGTGGGAAAACGATGCAAGTAGCTAAGCGATGAGTAACCCGTACCAAAGTCATCGATTGCTAACTGAATACCCAAGTCTTTGAGCTGCAACATTAGGTTGTGGGCAGCTTCAACATTTCTCATGATCATACTTTCAGTAATCTCTAGTTGAAGGTGACGCCCTGGCAGGTCAATTTGTGACAAGATCCCCTCGACCTGTGACACTAAATCAGTCTGATCAAATTGGCGGCGAGATAGGTTGACATTCATCTTGAGCGATAGATCCGGGAACTGCTGATGCCAATCTTTGATTTGGTTGCAGGCAGTTTTGAGAATCCATTCACCTAGTGGAATAATCATTCCTGTTTCTTCAACTACTGGAATAAAATCATCGGGAGAAATCAACCCTCTTTTTTCTTGATTCCAGCGAATCAAGGCTTCAAAACCAGAGATTTTACCTGTTTTTAGATTGACGATGGGCTGATAAAAGAGTGAAAACTCTTTATCTTCTAAAGCCTTGATCAAATCACTTTCTAGATCAAGACGAGCAATTGCTTCCTCCCTCATATCATTTGAAAACACTTGAAACTGCACTTCTTTCAATGCCTTTGCTCGATACATCGCAGTGTGGGCATCGCGCAAAAGTTCTTCGGGAAATTGCCCATAATTAGCCTGCGAAATCGCTAGTCCGACGCTGGCTGTAATCGAAAGTCGATGTCTACCCAGCATCAAGGGACTGGAAAGAAGCGATCGCATTGTATCTAGGGATGTTTTAACTTCAGCTTGGGAGATATTGTAAAACAACACAGCAAACTCGTCGCCGCCGATACGCGCAACTTGTCCTCGCTCGCCAAGCATCTTGCGAAGACGTTTCGCAATTTCGATGAGTACGCGATCGCCGGCAAAATGTCCTAAGCTTTTGTTGATAATTTGAAACCGGTCAATATCTAAAAAGGCGACAATTACCGGATTTGTTTTTTGGTTATTGAGTGCGCGTTGAATATCCAGTAGAAAAACTTCTCGGCCCGGCAAGTCAGTAAGACTGTCATAGGTTGTTCTATAAATTAGTTTCTGGGCAATGACCAAAGCACCGGTCGCAACAATGCCAACGATAGGCTCAAAAATTGGTAACCAAATCAGTTCTGAAAGGGCAATCCACCCTAGCCCTAGCAAGCAGGAAGATAAGACTATTCCGGCCACAATCAGCATCTCTGGTCGCCGAATTTTCCATGTCAATACGCTTGTCAACCCAGCCCATGCAGCCAACCACAAGAGCTCTCCTATTGGCGGCAAAAAGGTATACTGTGCGGCTCGTCCCTCGGCAATATCGAGCAGTTGACTAATAATTTGGGCATGGACAACAACCCCTGCCATTTTGAATTGATTCTCACGATTAGCACTGTAAGGCGTGAAGAATTCATCCTTCAGACTAGGTGCAACAGAACCGATGAGAACAATCTTATCTTCAAATTGAGTTTCGCTGAACCGGCCCTCTAGAACATCTTGAACTGAGAGGACTTTGGCCGGCGCGCTTTGAGAGCGAAATCGGAGCAATGTTTGAAAGCCGCGATTGTCCGCATGATCATATCCACCTGACTCTGCAGCGAGGCGCGGAATGGCATGACCATTGATATACAACGCATTCTCATCATGGGTAAAAGAAGTGTCGTCCGGCGGCAAGTAGGCCAGCGTCGACCGCAGCGCAAATGAATAATATGGCCGCTCAGGGGCATTGACAAATAACAATCCACGGCGAATGACTCCATCTGGATCAATACTTAAATCATTAAAACCAATGCGCTGCCAAGGAACTTCATCGGGTGGGGGAACCTGATCTATCGCAGCGTCTGTGCCTACATTGGTAATCGCAATCAAGTTTGCCGCTTTGAGCTGTCGCTGGAGTGCAGCGTGGCCTGGCGGATGCTCGGTCTTCCGATAAATATCTAACCCGACGACTTCGGGGTCATGCTGCTGAATAATGCCTAAGATGTCGGCAACTTTTGCATCTGAGAGCGGATGACCATATAGCTGAATATCTCTCTCCGTGATGCCAACGATAACAAGACGAGGATCTTGGCTCTCATCTGCTTTGAGCCTAACCAAGGAGTCAAAAATAAATAACTCAAACCGCTGGAGGCCGCCCAGCTTTTTCGCCCCGGTAATCAGTGTCGTTGCCACTAAGGTCGCAACGATGATTGAGCGGCCGCTGAAGGGCATTGACTGTGACACTCCGTTGATAAACGGTTTGAGACGATTGGGGATTTCCAGTAGTGATCGCACCATATAAGCCACATTATGAGTCAGTATTCCCGCGATAACGAATGAAATTAGGGGCTACTCATTATAAATACTGGCGTGGCAGCCCTGATTCCGGGTCAATGCAGAATACAGACAATGTTTGGTGCGCTGGCAGATTAAACCGCAATACGGGATCAGATTCTCCTACCCGATGTATTCAATGGCAGACATTTCATCCGGAAACATCTGTCACTGAAGGGGGAAGAGACTATGGTGTTTCTGACAACGGCGCTACAACATGTGTTCCGCCACCTCGTCGCTGTCCTGGAAACTCATCACCGCCTCCGTCAGCCAAAGTTTCTACTGGCAGTGTTAACAGCATAAGACTGGCGCTACAGAAAACTCCTAGAAAGAGTAGTCCGCGCGGTAGGACGAGCAGTTGGATAAGTAACGATTTCATGATTCTGCACCTGATTAGCTGTTGCAAAAAACTGTTCGATTTCAGTGAGGGGCCGGGGGGAAAAGCACATCAAAAACGATTGAGTCTTTAAGGCCTCAAATTTAGGGGTATCTACGTCTGAGGCTTACATTCACCATTAAAGCCCTGTTACCGGTTGAACGAACACAGGGAACCCACGGGGAAAAGTCAAAAACTGGCAAAAGAGTTTGATTGAGAATGCATCAATAAATACCGAAGAATATTTAAAGAGTGTATGAAGAGATTCTTTAAAGGACCCCTGAAACTCTTTATTTACGGTACTTTTCCAGCTCTTGGGCAATTCACTGATACAACAAGTCCAGCCTCGCTTGTCGCATTCGATACTTAACTTAGAGGGGGTTTATGCGAAGTACCGATCAGCGGTGGTCAACGTTTGCTGGTGCTCATGTGGTGCCTAATACCACAGATACATAACGGGACCACGAAGGCATTTGCATTATCCTTGCCAACTGAAAGGCTCATAGCTGAGGTCGATCGCTTTAGCCAGCTTTTAACCTGACCTAAAACATTAATAAAAAAACGACTCCGAGTTGTCGGCGCTGATGCCAAAAACCGCCCAGAGTGAAAGTTTTGACCGAGCACATTAGTGGCTTGATGGATAGACCGTACAGCTTGAAACAACTCAGATGATTCAGCGGTGTTCCAATCAGGCGTTCTTAGCTTTTGTATTTTGCTCAGCGATCGCCCTCCCATTTGAAGTCAGCATCTTACAAAAATCGTTAAAGGGCTATCGGTGATGAAATGAGTTGGCTGTTTGTTCACTTACGGCATGATCTTGCCAGAGCGGATGCCCTCGGTGTACTCGCGATCAAGTTTGAAAGCTACAACTGCCAAGGGGGGCAGGGTCACATCAATGGAATAGGGTTGATTGTGATAAGCCCAATCATCTGTCCATTTGCCGCCTAGGTTGCCCATGTTACTACCCCCAAATTCTCGGGCATCACTGTTAAAGAGTTCGCGATAAAAGCCGCTTTCGCTTACGCCTACGCGGTAATGACTATGGGGCTGTGGGGTGAAGTTGCAGACAGCCACGATAAAGTCATTGCTGTCGCGATCTCGACGAATGAACGAAGCGACACTATGACGATTATCGTTACAATCAACCCATTCAAAGCCGGCTTGGTCAAAGTCCTGGGTATAGAGAGCTGGCTCGCTCTGATAAAAAGCATTTAGTTTAGACATAAAGTTGTGATGCTTTTGGTGCGGCTCATATTGCAGCAAATGCCACTCTAAGTCGCCCCACACGTTCCACTCACTCCACTGGCCAAATTCCATGCTCATGAAGAGCGTCTTTTTGCCAGGGTGAAGATACATGTAGGTTTGCAGGCATCGGAGATTGGCAAACTTTTGCCACTCATCACCGGGCATCTTGCCTAACATGTTGCTTTTGCCGTGGACGACCTCATCGTGGGAGAGGGCCAGCATAAAGTTTTCGCTAAAGGCGTACCAAATGCTAAAGGTAATGTTGTTTTGGTGGAACTGGCGAAACCAGGGATCCATGTGAAAATAATCCAACATGTCATGCATCCAGCCCATATTCCATTTGAGGTTGAATCCTAATCCCCCTACGTAGGTCGGCCAGGACACCATTGGCCAGGAGGTTGATTCTTCTGCAATAGAGAGCACCCCTGGAAAATAACTGAAGACGACATGGTTAACCTGACGTAAAAAGTCTGCGGCTTCAATGTTTTCGCGCCCCCCATATTGGTTAGCAACCCACTGCCCGGGTTCTCTGAGATAGTCCAGATAAAGCATCGATGCGACAGCATCGACGCGCATGCCATCAATGTGATATTTGTCAAACCAGAACAACGCATTGGCAACAAGAAAATTGCGCACTTCATTGCGGCCATAATTAAAGACCAGCGTGCCCCATTCTTTATGTTCACCCTGACGCGGATCAGCATGCTCGTATAGATGAGTACCATCAAAAAATGCGAGTCCGTGACCGTCTTTGGGAAAGTGTCCAGGCACCCAGTCGATTAATACGCCAATGCCAGCTTGGTGACACTGATCGACGAAATACATGAAATCTTCGGGAGTGCCGTAGCGCGAGGTCGCGGCGTAGTAGCCCGTTACTTGATACCCCCAAGACCCATCAAAAGGATGTTCGGCGATAGGCAAAAGTTCTATATGGGTGAACCCTAACTCTTTGACATAGGGAATGAGCTTTGCCGCCAACTCTCGGTAGGTTAGGAACCTTGCTCCAGGCTTAAGGTCAGCGACTGAGATGGCGGGTTCGATAGTACCGTCCGGCAGCTGCGCTGGCTCCGCTGAGGAGGCATGTAACCAGGAGCCGAGGTGGACTTCATACACAGAAACTGGCTTGCTTAGCGGATCCTGCCGACGTCGCTGCTCCATCCAGTCGGCATCTTGCCATTTACATTTATAGGTATCTAGGTCTGTCACGATGGAAGCGGTTTTGGGTCTCACTTCCTGCTGGAAGCCGTAGGGATCCGACTTCTCGTAAATGTGCCCGTGGGGATTTTTGATTTCAAATTTGTAATGCTCACCAACACCAATTTCTGGAATGAAGAGCTCCCAAATACCGTTGCCGGTGAGCCGCATCTGATGCTTACGGCCATCCCAGTAATTAAAGTCCCCTAAGACTGAGACATTACGGGCACCTGGTGCCCAGATAGCAAAGTAAACTCCCGATATGCCATCGATTTCTGTGGCGTGGGCCCCAAGCTTTTCGTAAATGCGGTGATGGTTGCCTTCAGCAAATAGGTGAATGTCAAAATCGGTGAGGCGGCGAGTTTTGAAGGCATAGGGATCGTACACAAACCGCTCATGCTCGCCTTCCTGATATTTCAGTTGATAATTGCTGAGGTCTGGGGTTTTAAGAACGCATTCAAAAAAATGCGGATTGTGGCTGCTCTCCATGACGTGTTCGCTACGGCTTTCGGGCAACACGACCCAAGCTTTGTTTGCCGTCGGTAAGTAGGCCCTGATTGCCCATACCGTTTCCCCATCTTGCTGAATCATGTGAGGGCCCAATACCTCAAAGGGGTTATGGTGCTGATTCCAGATAATGCGGTCAATTTGCTCGGGGGCAACCGTAACAGCCATAAAAATCCTTGATGTATGAACTTACTGTCAGAGGTGTCTGGGGACTGGATGATTAGACATCCTGAGGCTTTTTCATCTACGGGAAACAGATTAACAAAACTTCGCAACGATGATGACAATCCAGGGCGATGAGATGCTGCGAAGCCGATCGCTTAGGGCAGGATTGGAATTATTGGTTTTAGTACTCTCCGAACTTGCAATAAAAGAATGATCTCACGGATTTGAGGTGAGAGGGTGGGCGGTGGCGATTGGGCTAGCTCACTCTGCAGTTGTTCGTATTCAGCGACGGTTATGGGTGCTCCTGTGAGTGGCGATCGCGCTTCTAAGATAATCTCTGTTCGCAGCTTCTCTTCGGGAACCTCTTCGGGAGGAGGAAGGGCATGAGAGGGGCGAGCTATGTTGAGAATTCCGAGTCCTGCTGAGAGTAGTAGGAGATATTGCGCAGACTTCATGCTGTGAATGATTTGCGATCGCTGGGTGAGATGCTTTTACAATACTGGGTCGCGTGAAATTCTCAATGCAGCTTAAGGTTTAGATTGGGGACATGGGTCAGCGCTCCACATAGTAGGCCACAAGCCAGATTATCGAGACTCGTATTTTTGGAGCCTAGGGTGCCGATTGGCACGTGGCGGCAGATTGAACGATTGGAATTCGGACTCAGAACGCTCTGTCAATCGCTGCTAGATGGTTGGTGCGTCTTGATTAAAGGCTCTAGTGCGAGGTCATGACCCGGGCTAATCAACTGAGCAATGACAGTGTGAGCCATCGAAGGCGATCGCGATCGGGACAAAGCTACATGTATGGCTTAGACAATCGGCATAATGGTTGGGACCGTTTAATGAAATAGTCGCTACTCTAGCTGTGGTGAGACAAGGAATTTCCTATGAAGCATGTATTTTCAAGAACTGTGGGGCTTTTGGCGGCAGTCCTCACGATTTCGGGGAGCGGTCTAGTCGCAGCCAACCATGCCAACGCTCAAACAATTCTTGAAGAGCAAGGGTCAATTGAGCCTGCCCTCGAAGAATACACGGTGACGATGGAAGCCGGAGATGTCGTTGCCATCACAATGACGAGTGAAGACTTTGATACGGTACTGACGCTACTGGGACCTAGCGGCGAGGAAGTCGCCTTTAATGATGACTTTGGGGGAACGCTCAACTCTCAAATCGTTTACACAGCCGCAGAAAGTGGTGAATACACGATCATCTCGAAATCATTTGATGGTGAGGGGGGCGACTTTAACATTCAAGTGCGTCCCGCAACGGATTATGAGGTTGCTTTCAGCGAGGCTCAGGCGAGTGTTGAGGCTCAGGACTATGAGGCGGCGATCGCGGCTTACACTGAGGCGATTGAGCTTGACTCCTCAATGCCAGAGGCGTATTTGGGCCGAGCCGATGCCTACTTTGGCCGCGCCCAGAGCGAGCTAGAGGCCCAAGGTGAGATTTTAGAAGATCCTATGGATTTGACATCGGAGGCAAGAGAGGCGATCGTCGCTGACTTTCAATCAGCCGCAGAGCTCTACGAAGCGAATGGCGATCCATTTACTGCAGAGTCCTTGAGAGAGCAAATTCAATATCTGGAAACCGGCGAGTTTCCCGGACCATCGGGTGGCGGCCCACGGGAATAGACCCTAGCAAGCAATGACTTCATCAGAGCTCTACAAAATCAGAGCTCTGCGAATGTAAAGCTAGCCGTTTTATCCGGATTGTGGCTGAGCTTTCAGTAAACAGGAATGGTAGATGCACCCTGATTTCAGACCCCTGGTCATTAGGCTGGGGGTTTTTTGTTGCTCAGGAAGGGAAGAGCGGAAATATGACGGTGGATAACAAATCTGCTCAAACCGGCGAGACCACATCAAGCCGGTTTTGATGGTTAGCAACCCATCAAGATAGACTGCTGGATAACTATTTCCTGGCCAAGATGACCGTGATTTCCCGCCTACCGACTTTACGGGAGGTCAGAGAAAGCTTGCTAAGCGCATTCGCAATTCGAGATTTCCTCAGAAGTGCCGCGAAACAGAATGTCGATGTTTTGCAACGTAGCGCAGCCATCGTGCACTTCTACCAGCCGTTGTTTGAGTAGCCCTAACCCTATCCGTAATTGACGTGGCGCGGAAGAGTGAGCCAGCAGCAGCATTAAGTGAAATGGACTGTTGCTTATCATGGGCGGCTTGGATTTTACAAAAGCGATAGACTAGCCACGGCAGCTTTTCATCATATTGTGCTGAGGTTGACCGACGATACTTGTCAGCTGGCTAGCTGATGCGAGTTTGTCAACCCTTTTCCGTGCCGAGAGAGAGGAAAGGCTGCTGAGTTGCTTTCTTTGAGCTTGCGAGATCAATGTCATCCAATACGCCGATTCCAATTTTGCTGGTTACCGCTGATCAATTGTCAACCGACTTTGCAGCTGCGCAAAACTGGATTGAGGCCATGCAGTTTAAGGGCGATCCGGGCAGTTTCTGTTTGCTACCTGGAGCCGATCAGTCGATTGCCCAGGTTTTAGTGGGACGTTCTGAAGCTTTAGATATGTGGCTGCTGGGAGGTCTATCCCAGGCACTGCCCCCCGGTCGTTATGAGTTAGCTAGCGACCTGACGGCCCAGGAGGCAACTGCTTTGATTTTGGGGTGGCGGCTGGGTCAATACCAATTCAACCGATACAAGCAAAAGCAGTCGATCGCGATCGCTGAGCTCATAGTTCCCGAGATTGCCGACAGCGAGTATATCGAAGCGGTTGTGGAAGCTACATTTTTGGCCCGTGACCTGATCAACACACCCGCCAACCATATGGGACCGCAAGACTTAGAAGAGGCGGCTCGCATCTTATCAGTGACCTATGACGCCGATTTAACTGTGATCAAGGGGAAGCATCTGGAGTCAGAAAACTACCCTATGATCTATGCCGTGGGTCAAGCCAGCACCTCGGCCCCACGGCTCATCGACTTGCGGTGGGGTGATGTTGATGCGCCCAAAGTGACGTTGGTAGGCAAGGGCGTCTGCTTTGACTCCGGTGGCCTCGACCTTAAACCTGCCAAGGGCATGTTGATGATGAAAAAAGATATGGGTGGGGCCGCTCACGCATTGGGGCTGGCGACTCTAATCATGAAACTCAATTTGCCCGTCTTTTTGCGCGCGCTGATTCCTGCTGTGGAAAACAGCGTGGCGGGAAATGCCATGCGTCCCCTGGACGTACTCACTTCTCGTAAAGGCACCACAGTCGAAGTGGGCAATACCGATGCTGAGGGGCGGTTGGTTCTCGCCGATGCGCTTTGGGAGGCCAGCCAAGAACACCCCGAACTGATCATCGATTTTGCTACGTTGACGGGAGCCGCTCGGGTGGCCTTGGGTACAGAACTGCCAGCTTTCTTTTGCAATGACCCGAGCTATCTAGAGCCTATGGAGACTGCGATGACGGCAGCGACTGATCCCTTATGGAATTTGCCGCTCCATGCTCCCTACAGAGATCTCTTGAATAGCAAGGTCGCGGATATGTCTAATGTTTCTAGTGGTTCTTATGGTGGTGCGATTACTGCGGCACTGTTTTTACAGGAGTTTGTTGGCCCTGATGTCCCTTGGATTCACATTGACGTGATGGCTTGGAACTTGCGCAATCTACCAGGACGCCCTGAGGGCGGAGAGGTCATGGGTATGCGGGCTATATTTGAACTGATTAAGCGCCAGGTTGCAGCCGCAACCGATTGATCAGAGACTTTTGTCGCGACCCTTAGACTCATCTAGTCTAGCGATTGATGAGCGGCGCCAGAGCAAGCCGACTCCTGACCCTGATGGAGCTTACGGAGACTGAGGGGCTGATACATCGTTTTAATGGAGACTGTGAGTGGATATTGCCAATGCGTTCCCGATCTTCCTCAACTGAAACCAAGTTAGAAACGCTCAAATTGGTGATTTATTTGGTTCCCATTTTTGGCTTCTTTCCAGCATTGTGGAGCTTGTATCTCAAGCAAGGCTCCCCCAGAGAATCTACCGTCAGCAAAACCGCCGTGACGCTGGCATTGGCCTGGGTGATGGTGTATGTGTTGACGGTGGCGGGTAGCCAGGCCGCAGATGTGGTCTCCACACGTTTGCTCATCACTGGCTTATTGGCGACTACAGGATATTTCATCACCAATCTGGGGCTGATGGTGCGCTTGTTGCAGGGGAGCTCGGTCAGGTTGCCTGGGATTAGTAAACTGGGCGATCGCCTACCGTGAAAAACCTAGCAACTTTTGAATTCGTCACTACAATACGAGGAACTTAATACAAAAGCTTGATGAAATGGGGCTCTTTTCTGCAGAATGCTGCTAACATTTCAGCCATTTGAGTAAGGTTTACGCCCTCGCGTAATTCACAGCCTCTGCGAGCATCACGCCACAATCCGATAGTATATGCGTATTGCTTGTACTGTCTTTCGGCTTAGAGGTGCTTTTCGGCTGGTCAACTCAGAGTTTGATGTCGTGACCGTCTTCTATCGATCAATCTGTGCGGTTTGAGGTTCCTTGTGTCCAATCGAAAGTCTTCTCGTCCCATTCGTCACTACCAGCCCCATCCATCGGCTCATAAACCCAAATTGCGGATTCCTAAATGGCTAGGGGTCAGCGTAGCTTTAGTCAGCGTGGCCATGGTGTCGGCGGTGGGCGGTGCGTTTTTAGCCGTTTCCCTTAGCAGTACGCCACTACTGCATGACAGCCTGACTGAGGAAGAAGCCGCTTTTTTTAATCAGGATGAGCCAATCACTGAGGGTAAGAGTCTGCAAGTGCCCAGATTGACCCGGCCTGTCAATATTTTGGTGCTGGGGATGAAGGTGCTGACCACTGATGTGGATGACTTGCCGCCAGAGGCCCGTGACTTGGGCTACCACGCCCTGGTCAATTCCTTCGATGGTTTATCCGACACGATGTTGCTCATCCGCTTCAATCCACATACGGATCAGCTAGTGGTGTTGTCTTTGCCCCGTGACACCCGCACGCTGGTGCAGGGGCAGATGACGAAGCTGAACGAGGCCAATCAACTGGGTGGTCCGGCGCTATCGGCCAAGTCAGTGAGCGATTTGCTCGGGGGCATCGAAATTGATCGCTACGTGCGCATCAATGTGCAGGGAGTAGAGAAGCTGATAGACGCCTTGGGTGGCGTCACGGTGAACGTGCCCAAAGATATGAAGTACCAGGACGATAGCCAGCACCTCTATATCAATCTCAAGGCGGGTGAACAAACGCTAGATGGAGATAAAGCTCTTCAGTTCTTGCGTTTTCGTTATGACGATTACGGCGACATCGGTCGTATCCAGCGACAGCAGATGATGATGCGGGCGGTATTGGAGCAGGCGTTAAACCCCAAAACAATCGCGCGACTGCCCAAAATTCTCTCGGTGATTCAGTCCCATGTAGACACTAACTTGAGTGTTGAGGAACTACTGGCGCTGTCAGGGTATGCCTCTAAAACTAATTCTTACAATGTGCAGATGTTAATGTTGCCTGGTGACTTTAGTAGCTCTAACGATTTTGAGCTGAGCTATTGGCTACCGAATCTTTCCGATATTGACAGCATGGTGGCGGAATACTTTGGCTATGGTACGCGCCAGGTAGCCGCATCTGAAGATCCGCAATATTTACGCATCGCTATTCAGGACAGCACCGGCGATGCGATCGCGGTAGACAGCCTTGTGCAGACGCTCTACGACAGCGGCTACTACAACGTTTACGTTGAACGAGACTGGAACGAAGAGCTGCCGATTACCCGAGTGGTGGCGCAAAACGGCGATTTGGCGAGTGCTGAAACACTGCAGCGCTTTTTGGGCCTCGGAGAGGTACGCGTGGAAAGCACCGGCATTCTTGACTCTGATATCACGATTCAGCTGGGGCAAGACTGGCTAGATGAGTACGGGACCAGCTCCAGTTTATAACGGGGGGATGCTTGTGGCTAGCGGCTTACAGTTTTTCATTTGGTTAGTAGATAGCGACCCACCGATTTGGCGACGATTTCAGGTAAGTAATCAACTCACGCTGGATCAGTTTCACCAGGTTGTGCAGGTGGTGATGGGTTGGCAAAATAGTCACCTCTACGAGTTTGTGATTGGGGGCGATCGCTACTCCCGTCTGGACAGCGCACCGTTGCCCGACACACAAGATGCAGGCTGAATTCAGCTCGCCGCACTGCCACTCAACAAGGGTGAAACCTTTATCTACACCTACGATCTGGGCGATGGCTGGTTACATCGGGTGGGCTTAGAGCGGTCTTTGACCCCGGATGACATCACTCAGCTCCCCATTTGTTTGGAAGGTGAGCGCGCTTGTCCACCGGAAAACTCTGGCGGCATCTGGGGCTACAATGAAATTTTGGAGCGTTTGTCCGATCCAGAAGACCCGGAATATGAGGATCTGATTGAGTGGGTGGGTGGCGACTTTGACCCGGAGCGCTTTGATCTAAAGGCGATCAATCAGCAACTACAGCAGAGAGCCTAAATCGCTCTTAGGCTTCGGCGTGAAGCGATGATTTATCCAGGGCGTTCGTTTTATGTATGAATCAGTCGGCGATCGCAATTCAATGTTTTGTTGCTGCTAGAAGTCTTTACTGAAACGGCGCTCAGCTAAGGAGACGGTTCCAGAATAGTCTCTAAGTGCAGAGTTGGGAGGCTATACAGCGGGTTGCCAGCGTTAGGATAACGACGGAGATGTAGACGCTGAGACCGATATGAATACGGACATCGTTGTGATTGGCAGCGGTATTGGAGGCTTGAGCTGTGCGGCGCTGCTTGCCCGCTATGGCTTTCAGGTGACTGTCTGTGAGAGCCATACGATTCCGGGGGGCGCGGCCCACGGCTTTGAGCGCAAGGGGTTTACATTTGACTCCGGTCCGTCACTGTATTCGGGGCTGTCCTATCGCCCATCGGCGAATCCCCTCCGTCAAGTGTTGGACGCCATTGGCGAAGATGCAGAATGGAAAACCTACGATACCTGGGGCTGCTGCTTGCCCGAGGGCACCTTTGACACCCAAGTCGGGGCCGATCAGTTTTGCGATGTCTTGATGACCCTGCGCGGTGGTGAGGCAGTGCAGCAGTGGAGAACACTGCAAGCGTTGATGAAACCCTATGGCGAAGCGGCGATCGCCCTCCCTCCGGCAGCAGTGCGGTTCGACTGGGGCGTGTTACAGACGCTGCTGCCCTTCGCGGGCAAAATGTTGAGCCATACTCCTCGCCTACTGGACCTGACTGGCCCCTTTAGTCGATTAATGGATCGGGTCGTCAGCGACGAGTTTCTGCGGCACTGGCTCGATTTACTGTGCTTTTTGCTATCGGGACTGCCGGCCGCCCAAACAAGCGCTGCAGAAATGGCCTTCATGTTTGCCGACTGGTATCGCCCTGGTGTACAGCTCGACTATCCGGTGGGGGGTAGCGGGGCGTTAGTATCTGCTCTGGTGAGAGGGCTGGAAAAATATGGTGGTCAACTGCGGTTGGGGGCCCATGTTGAGCAAATTCTCATGGCGGGCGATCGCGCCACCGGCGTCCGCCTCCAATCTGGGGAAACGATGATGGCCCGGCGGGCAGTAGTAGCCGGCGCATCGATTTGGGATACGCTGTCGCTACTGCCCGACCATCCCGCAGCGCGATCGCTCCGCCAACAGCGGCAGTCCATTCCGGCCTGCGATAGCTTTATGCACTTGCATTTAGGCATTGATGGGGCTGGACTGGCTACAAACTTAGCCTGTCATCACATTGTGGTTAATGACTGGGATGCGGGCGTGACGGCCCCGCAAAACGTGGTGCTGGTTTCCATTCCCTCGCGTCTTGATCCCTCAGTTGCGCCACTGGGGAAAGAAACAATCCATGTGTATACCCCAGGGAATGAGCCTTACAAAGTTTGGCAAGGACTAGATCGGCGCAGCGAAGCCTATCGACAGCTTAAGCAACAGCGTAGCCAGGTGATGTGGCGAGCCCTAGAGCGGATTATTCCTGACATTCGCGATCGCGTCGAGGTTGAGTTAGTGGGCACACCGCTGACCCACGAACGATTTTTGCGGCGTTACCAAGGGAGTTATGGTCCGGCGATCGCCGCTGGACAAGCGATTTTTCCGGGTCCTCAGACGCCCATTGAAGGGCTGTTCTGCTGCGGCGATTCAACCTTTCCTGGCATTGGCTTGCCAGCGGTGGCCGCGAGCGGCTTCATTACCGCCAATACTTTGACCTCGACCGCCAACCATCAGAAACTTATCAAAGAGCTAGGACTCAACTAAATTTTTGGCCTGCTGGGCCTGTAGCTTCTCCGGGATTTTTCCCATTGAGGGTGAAAAGGGATGCTAACCCCCTTTATCTGAATGACTATGCCGTCTGCTTGTCTTGCCTGCGCTACTCCGGCCGGCATTATTGATTTACCGATTTATGATGACTTGACCCGCTGGCAGCGGTTTTTGCAAGCCGAGCCTCTCACCGCTACGGCCCTGTCAGTTGCGGCAGCGGCAACCTGGGAGAGACCTCAGGAAGAACTGCCGACAGTCTGGGAGCCGCTACTGCAGACCGCTCATCACCTGACCTATAACTGGATAACTGGCAGTCTAGTCATCCTTGGCCTAACCGGAACAGTGGGCGCTACTGCCTTTTCGCATCTGGCGACGGTCCCGGCAGAACTGGACTGTTCCCAGTTATCTTCAGCGACTATCCGGAACCACGTGACTTGCCTGCAAACGGCCATCACTGCAGGCGATCGCCAGGCAACTCGACAGGGGTTAGCTTGGGTCGGCCACTGGCAACCACAGCAGCCGCTGTTTGGAGAAGGTCAAGACTTGCTGGAGCAATGGTCAAGGCCCGTTTTGCGAGAGGCTGAGCAGGCCAGGAAGGTGGGCGACTGGGTCGCCGCACTTAAACTAGTGGCTCAAGTGCCGGCCAGCAGCCCTCGATATCAAGACGCGCAAACCTTGTTTCAAGTTGTCCGAACCGAGCAGATCACAGCAGTCCAGGGGCTGCATGACACAGCCCAAAGGGCCTTACAACAGAGTGATTGGGCCACTGCTTACACATTGTTGTGGCAGATACAGTCGTTGGAACATTCAACTGCGCCGTTGCCCGTCGCCCAGCAGCTTCAGCAGCAAATTGAGGCCGAGCGCCACGCTACTCGACTGTGGAATTACGCGCAACATCTCTGGTCTGACACCCCCGATGATCAGGCGGCAGCGATCGCCTTGGCGAGCCAAATAGCCACTGATACCTATCTCTGGCCAGCCGTACAGTTAGTGGTTGACCGCTGGAGTCGTGAACTACTCATCACAGCGGAGAAGTTCGCCAATAAGGGTGACTGGAAGCCAGCGCTCACGATGGCCAAAGCGATCGCCCAGCACCCCGCCCTACCCCAAGACCTCCGGGAGCGACTGATCCTTATGCGGGCTCAACACTTGACGGCCCTGGATCGGGCTGCCGAAAGCCCCCCTCTAGTCGGACGTTTAGGGTTTTACACGGCAACATTGTCAAACCAGAGCATTTATTTACACGGCTCGCAACAGCCAGGGATAACGATTGTTCAGCCAGTCGCCTTAGAAAATTTGCGGCAGCGACAGCTACCCTGTCAGTCGGCGATCACCAATTTCCATGAACCGTCCAAGACTGCCACCCTGAGGCCGATGCTGCATCCGTCACCTAAAAAAAATTGCCGACCCCAATTTAGTGGTACCAGTCACGTTTTACAGTCAGTCCCACCGTTGAATAACCGCTAATCGGGGAAATTAAAGCTGACTATCTGAAGAGGGTGACTGTCATCCAGCTAGCACAGTCTTTATGACTGGGAGTGTTCCACCGTGACCTCAGACCGCATCGGTCCCAAATACCGAGCTAAATAAGGTGAAAACACTTCATAAATCAGCGTTAACGGCTTGCCATTGTGCCAAAACAGATAGTGACGCCCCCAAAATGGGCCGCGTTCACCAAAGGCAATCTCTAGGGGATGCGAATGACCATAGTAGATGCCGCGAATGTCACGGTACAGCTCTGCCCGAATGCGAGTCAAACTTGCCCAAATCGGCAAGGAACGATTTTGCAAATATTCATCGACGTGGCTGGCCTCCCACCATGACGTGGCATACGCCAAGCGCTGCCCCGAGGCCGTCCGCAGCCACACCTGTCGGCGTAGCCGTGGGCCCGGCACCGCTTCGATGATTTTGGGCGCGCGATCGCGATCCATGCCAATGGCAGACATATCAATGACATCCACCTCTGTACTCTCGCGGGTCAGCAACTGTAAATGTCGAGTGGGTGAGCCATCTCCCAGCATGAGAATTTGCCACGCGGGTGAGAGCTGATCATGGGGGAGGCCACGTTTAACAACACTGCCACCTCCCTGCCACAAAATATCAAGGGCAAACCAGCCGGTAGAACATGGAATCGCTTGGGAAAGTTTGACAGCCGAAGTCAAGATATTTACAAAAATTAAGCTTTCACTGTCATCATAGTACGGCTCCTACTTCCCTGCTGAGCGTGAATAAGGAATGCCCGAGACCTTGGGGGATAAACCCACTGAACATTGGCGAAATGATGAGCCAAATTGCTTCCAACGATTGAACTCAAACCAACGTCGGAGGCCATTGGGTCATCTGCGCAACTGAGTTATCAACTTTGATATCGCGAAGCGCCTGCGTCAGAGGGGCTCAGATAATATTGATTGTTAAAACTATGCAAACTGATGTCCTTAGTTTGGGTATTTTCAAACTGACCAGCCGCATCTATTTTTACCGTGTGCAATTAGGTACTGATGTCTTACTGCTTGATCGCGTCAGTCAGCCTACTGCCCAAGCTGAAATCTGTTAGTAGTTTGAGCGTTGCCCCTAAAACATATGCCAACCCCTGTTCAGACTTATCAACTGCTCCAACAACCAGACCCTACCCACGATGGAATTCGGGTAGGCTTCGTTGAGCAAATCGATGACGTCGCTGAATTTTTAGACAAAGCGGGTCTTTCGGAACCCCGAACGACCTTAGTGATTGTCGGTGGCGCAAGCGGACTGGATGACGATCAACAAACTCAACTTGATAGTCTGTTTCTCCGGGTGCTAGCGCCGCTAGCCCAGGAAATGCAGCTATGTGTGCTAGACGGGGGTACTGATGCCGGGGTGATGCGGCTGATGGGCAAAGCCCGAACGGCGATTAACGGCAACTTTCCATTGATTGGGGTGGCACCGCGATCGCTCGTCAACTTGCCGGACCAAGCCGTCGATCACCCCGATGCCTCGACCCTCGAGCCCAACCATACCCACTGCATTTTGGTGCCAGGTGAGCAGTGGGGCGACGAGTCCCCTTGGATATCCGAGATTGCGACTCATCTGTCCGGTCAACATGAGTCGATGACCATTTTGATCAATGGTGGCTCGGTCACCGTACAAGATGCCTATGCTAGCGTGGCGGCTGGCCGAGAGATTGTGATTGTCGCCGGGACGGGACGGGTGGCCGATGATATCGTGGAAGCGCTGCATTACAAAGTGGTTGAGGGCAAAGCCATTGATGATCCGCGCATTGCTAAGTTGGTCAATGCGTCAGATGAGTTGCTGACCGCAATTGATTTGGACAACCGTCCAGCTGACTTTATCCAAGACTTAAAAATGTTGCTGATGGGCTAGCGACAAGGCAGACAAGCCACCAAAGTCAAGTCAATCATGTTGCTTCGATATCATTAGAGACAGTCTCAGCTCCAGGCTGTATCGTCTTAACTGCAGAGAGTGTCAGAAATCAGGTGTGTCATGGCAGAAGATGCGCTCGATGCGTTGCTAAAAAGTAAATCGACTGGCCGGCGATCGCGTCTTCCAGGGCTCAAGGTGGCTGATATCTTGACCATGCCGCCCGAGCAGCAGTCGCTGGTCAATTGGTTGCTGCGGCATTATGAGGCAAATGCCGAAACAATCGCGGGCAACATTCAGCAAGAACCATCGCAGGTGCAGGCGAGCCTGCAGCAACTTACTCAAGCGGGACTACTCAAAACCATTGACCGACAAGGCGACACCCTGTATCGCGTCAAGCTCGCTCCCAAATCGGGGCGTCAGATGCCGACGGATGTTTGGGAGATCTTGGATGGTGATACTAAGCAGGCGAATGTATTTATCTCCTATTCCCGGCGTAACAAAGAGTTTGTCCAGGAGCTGTATGCCGCATTAGATGCCACCGGGCGCGAGGTCTGGGTCGATTGGGAAAATATTCCAGTGGCTGTGGACTGGTGGCAAGAGATTCAGCTGGGCATCGAACTGGCGGATACCTTTGTCTTTGTTCTAAGCCCTGACTCGGTGGCCTCCAAGGTCTGTGGTCAGGAAATTGAAGAGGCGCTGCGGCACAACAAACGGCTGGTGCCATTAGTGTGTCAGGATGTCCAGCCTGATCAGGTGCATCCTGAATTAGCGCGGTTGAACTGGATTTTTCTACGGACTCAGGATGACTTTCAGCAAGGCTTTAAGAGTTTGCTGGAGGCCCTTGACCAAGATTTAGACTATGTTCGCACCCATACGCGACTACTGGTGCGGGCCCTGGAGTGGGACCGTAATAACCGCGATAGCAGCTATCTGCTGCGGGGGGCCGATCTCGAACGGGCTCATCGATACTTGGCCCAAGGCAAAGATCAGGAACCTCGACCAACCGCTTTGCACCATCAATATGTCATTGCCAGTGCCGAGGTCGAATCCGCCGTTCGAGATGCTGAACTAGCGCGGCAAAAAGCAGCGATCGCCGGTCAGCAGCGCTGGCTGCAGCTGGTCACAGCGGCCTCGGTGTTGGCGATCGCTATGGGCATCATGAGTTGGGGCCTCTCCCGCAAGGCTCAAACTGCTCAGAAGCTAGCCGAGCAGTCGCAAATCAAGGCCCTAAGCCAATCCGCACTCGCCCTATTTTTGTCCAATCGTCGGTTTGATGCGTTGCTGTCGGCAACCCAAGCCGGTCAGCTATTTCAATCCCTCGACGCAGAACAGCCCAATGAACAGATCAGAGCGCAAGTTTTGAGTGCGCTCCAGCAAACTTTGTACTGGGTCCGCGAGCGCAATCGACTGGTCGGCCATACTGGTACTGTCTGGGAGGTGGCCTTTAGCCCCGATGAGCAAAAGCTAGCTTCAGTCAGCGCCGATGCTAATGTTCGCCTATGGGCCTTGGACGGGACTTTGCTCAATACCCTGCTGGGAACAGGTAGTCCGCTGTTGGACGTAGACTTTGCGCCGGATGGCGATCGCCTGGCAGCCGTGGATGCGGAGGGCTCGCTACACCTGTGGACCCATGATGGTCAGCTAGAAGCCGGGTGGCAAGCGCACAAACAGCCAGCCCGAGCTGTGGCGTTTGCCCCGACCGGAAACCTGGTGGCCACTGCCAGCGAGGATGCTACGGTAAAAATCTGGACGCTGACCGGTGAGTTGATCACCACGTTGACAGGAGATATCGGCGGCTTTCAAGCATTGGTCTGGACGGCTGACAACCAAGTTATTGCCGGTGATGAGCAAGGCAACGTTTATGTGTGGCAGGCGACGGGTGAGCCAGTGGGCCAGCTGCAAGAAGGCTCCTCAGCGGTGATTGCGATTGATCTTAGTCCTGATGGCAAAACCTTGGCTTCAGTGGGCGCTGATCGCCAAGTCAAGCTGTTTGATCTAACCACGCAGTCTCTAATTCGGACATTTCCCGGACATGAGGGGCCCATTTACAACGTTCAATTCACCCCTGACGGTGAGCAGCTGATTACCGTAGGCGATGACAAAGTCGTTCGGATCTGGAAGTTGGATGGGACGCCTGCTGCCAGCTTATATGGCCACACTGGCTTGATTGCCGCGTTGGCCATCAGCCCTGATGGCGGGTTGATCGCGACTTCCGGCGGGGACCATGCCGTGCGCCTATGGGATTTATCGCAGCACAATCTCCACGTGCTGCTGGGCCATGATGGGCCCGTGAATGCTGTCGCCGCTGCTGCCCAGCGAGACCTCATTGCCTCTGGTGGCATCGATGGGACTATTCGCCTGTGGAAAGAGGAAGGGAGCGATTATCGCAAGATTCTACAGGGACATACCAATTCGGTTAACGCGATCGCCTTTAGCCCAACGGACATTCGCTTAGCGTCTGCCAGCACCGACGGAACGGTGCGCCTGTGGGATAACCTAGACGCTGAGAGTCCAACGTCTCAAGCTTTCTCAGGACATGTGGGCAGCGTCAACGGTGTGGCGTTTCACCCAGGAGGCGAGATCATTGCCTCCGTCGGCGAAGATCACTCGCTGCGCCTGTGGCGTCTTGATGGCACGCTCATCGCCCAGGTAGATGCCCATCGCGATGGGGCCTTTGGGGTAGATTTCAGTCCCGATGGTCAGTATGTTGTCACAACCGGATGGGACCACTTGACCAAAATTTGGCCGGTCGAGGATATTGCCCAGGCTGAGCCAAGGGTTCTCAGGGAGCACCAAAGCTGGGTCTTAGATGCTCAGTTCAGTCCCGATGGCGATCGCTTGGCCACTGCCAGTTATGACAACACGGTGAATTTGTGGGATGTCGAGACCGGGGAGCTGACCGCGACCCTAGAAGGCCACGAAGATGGCGTTTTGGCCGTGGCGTTTACCCCCGATGGTCAGCAACTGGTCACTGGCAGCAATGACAACTCGATTCGCCTGTGGACCCTCGCAGGACAGCCCGTATCTACCCTGTCAGGCCATACCCAGGGCGTGCGGGCGATTGCCATCTCACCCCAGGAAGGCTATGTAGTCTCTGGCAGTAGCGATGGACGGGCAATTATCTGGGAGCCCGAAGGCCTAGACGATATTGATGCTCTGCTATCGAGCAGCTGTCAGTGGCTATCAGACTACGTGGCTAACAGCAGTCAGGCTGACCCAGAGATCAAAGCGCTCTGCCAAGCAGAGAATGAAATGACGGACATGGAAGCATCGGGGGGCTAGGGGAATAATGCCACACTACTTGTCGAGGCCGGACTGCTCGCGCAGGCTCCGGGCGATCGCCGAGATATCTTCATCCCCAAAGCCCCGCCCAATCAAGCCCGTTTCCACTTGTTCCACATAGGCCGCCATGGGTAATGGCACTCCCAGTTCACGGGCGGTCTCTAGGGCAATATCGAGGTCTTTGCGATGTAAGCGAATGCGGAAGCCTAAGGGATACTCGTTTTTGACCATGTTGCCGGACCGATGAGTGAGCCCCCAGGAGCCGGCTGCCCCCCCACCGACCGCTTGAATGACGCGGTCCATGTCGAGCTCTGCTTTCAACCCCAAGGCTATCCCCGCAGCGATCGCCCAGTAGGTTCCCGCTACGATGATTTGGTTGATGGCTTTGGTCGTTTGTCCAGCGCCAACGGGGCCAACATAGGTAATGGTTGTGCCCATGGCTGCCAAGACCGGCCGCACCCGCTCAACGATGTCGACCTCGCCACCCACCATAATGGATAAAGTGCCCTGCTGCGCCCCCTCAGAACCGCCGGAAACCGGGGCGTCGATCAGGTTGATTTGCTGCTCGGCTAAGGCGGCAGCTATCTGTTGGGTGACCACTGGGCTGATGGTCGACATATCAATCACCGTTGCACCAGGCTGTGCTCCGTGGATGACGCCGCGATCGCCCAAAATAACTGACTGCACATCTGGGGTATCACTAACACAAGTAATCACCATCTCAGCGGTGCTGGCGGCGGCTTGGGGTGACGCAGCACGATGGGCTCCAGCCTCTACCAGGGCGATTTCGCGATCGCGGGTGCGATTATGAACGATCACGGTATGCCCCGCGTTGAGTAAATTCATCGCCATGGGGGCGCCCATGGTCCCCAAACCAATAAATGCAATGTTCACAATTGCTTCCTCTGTTATGTCAGGTGCTCTCCCAGGCTACAACTGCTCATCCGTTACGAAAACCGTTGGCCATAGGCGGCATGAGTTTACAAACCTCAGCAATCAAGATAGATCTTGAAAGGATGCTCTACCTTTAGAAGTGCTCGATATACTATCGACAACCTTAGACAGCCACTCATAATTTCCACATGTAGGGCTGATTATTTTGCTTTCTTAGTTGGCCACGCTAGATACTCCCCGTCCCGTCTTTGTTTAGAGACAATATGAGCAGCTCCCAAAATCCATACCCTCAACGGTCTCAGGGGCCTACCTCCCAAGCCCCAAACCCGGGTTTGAGGCAAGGAGCCCTGCCTCCACCTCGACGGTTTCAGCGCCCTCGCCCAGCCGCTAAACGGTTACCGGAGAAAAACTTGCAGGCGACTTCTACCGCTCAATCCCAATCAGCTCAGGCAACGTCGGTCTTAGCCTCGAAGTCGTTGGGGGCAACGACCACAAAACGATTCAATGGCTGGATGATCTGGGCATTTCTCTCGGTGGTGTTGCTCGGTGGGGTCGCTGGGGCGTCAGCGGTTAGCCTGCTGCGCATTCCTAATCTCCCCAACTGTCGAGCCATCTTTTGGCCAATGGCGTCAGCTGCGACGCGTCTCCAGTGTGCTGAGGCCTATGCCGATCAGGGCTCGGTAGACAGCTTACTCGCGGCGATCGCCCTAGTTGAGGCGTTGCCCGCTGATCATCCCCTGCGGACAGAGATTAACGACCGCGTGGAGCTCTGGGCCGACGAGATCTTGCACATTGCCGATCAAACTTTTAACCAGGGTGAGCTAGAAGACGCCATTGCCATGGCTCAAAAGATTCCCAGCAACACCGCCGCCGCGGCGCTGGTCAGCGATCGCGTGACTCGGTGGCGCAAGATTTGGGAGCAAGCCGAATCCATTTTTCGGGAAGCAGAAAATCACCTGCGCGCATCTAACTTTCGAGAAGCCTTTACGGCGGCGATCCAGCTACGCTCAGTGGATAATGAATACTGGGCCAATCAGCGCTATGACAATTTGACCAGTCTCATCAGCCGCACCCGAGAAGAAGTCAATATTCTGGCGAATGCGGAAAGAATTGCCCGGCGCGGCACCGTTGATGATATTTTGACAGCCTTAGAGCAGGTGGCGGCTATTGAACCGGAAAGCTATGTTTATGCCGAAGCCCAAACTGTGCTGAAGGCCATGAGTCAGGAGCTGTTGGATCTGGCGGAGTCGGCGTTAGCAGACCAAAACAGTGCTGAGGCGCTTAAAATTCTGGCGGAGATTCCAGCGGTAGCCGGTTTAGAGCAGGAAGTGGCAGATTTTCGCACATTGGTAGATGCCTATGAATTGACCTGGGCGCGCACAACAGCTGGATATGAGGCGGCTATTGTGCGGTTACAAAGCATCGGGCGCGATCGCCCCCTACACGATCGCGCCCGCGATCTGCGACGGCAATGGCAAGCGGAGCTAGAGGGGGTGGCTCAGCTCAACTGGGCCCAGCAGGTGGCTCGTGCAGGAACGGTGGAGAGCCTGCGGGCAGGAATTCGCGAAGCCGAGGAAGTCGCGCCCAACAGTCCTCTATGGGATGAAACCCAGGACCAAATTAACCAGTGGCGGCGAGATATTGCCCTCATCGAAGACCAACCTATTCTAGATCGGGCTAAGTTGACGGCCATTGCGGGCGATCGCTCGAGCCTTCAGGCAGCAGTGGCAGAAGCTCAACAGATTTCCACCCGCAGTGCTCTGTACGATGACGCTCAAGCGTTGATTGCGGACTGGCGCTGGCAAATACAAAGAATGGATAATCAGCCCATTCTCACAGAGGCGCGTCAGCTGGCCGATACCGGCCGCATTAATCAGGCCATTGAGGTGGCGTCCCGGATTCCTGCGAATCAAGCCATATACGACGAAGCCCAAACGGCGATCGCTGACTGGCAGTCAGAACAGCAAGGTCGCCAATCCTATCAACAGGCCCTAGCCATCGCTGAGATTGGGACTGTGGCGGCCCTGATTGAGGCGATCGCGCTGGCCCAAGGTGTGCCCCAGTCCAGTGCTGATTGGCCATTAGCACAGCAGGCGGCGAACCAATGGAGTTGGGATGTGATGGGCATCGCCGAATCAGCAGCATTTAGTAGCCCATCGTCAGCAATCGCCATTGCCCAGCAAATTCCCCTGGGCACAGCAGCGTATCCTGAGGCCCAGCGACGACTACAAGAATGGCAAGTTCCCTTGACCGATGTTTCCAACGTTGAGACTACAGAGCAATAGCTCTTGGCTAGGTTGAGGGCCTATGAAGGCTAGCGATAATTGGTAAATTGCAGGGCAACTGGCCAGTCCGCGGATTTCAGCAGTTGAATCACTGCTTGTAAATCATCCTTTGACTTGGCTGTGACTCGTACGGCCTCGCCTTGAATTGACGCCTGGGCTTTTTTGACGTTATCGCGCACAAATTTTGAAATATCTTTAGCTACTTCCTTGTCAATGCCTTCTTTGAGAGAAACTTCTTGACGGACTCGGCCGCCGCTGGCCGAGTCTGCCTTGCCAAATTCAAAAATCTTGAGGGATAAATTACGTTTTGCTGCCTTAGTTTGCAGGATGGACTGCACAGACTGCAGGGTCATATTGCTGTCAGTTTCAATCGTAATTGTTTTATCACTGAGTTCAATCGAGGTTTTGCTGTCCTTGAGGTCATAGCGAGTGGTAATTTCGCGACGAGCTTGGTCGATCGCATTGACCAATTCCTGCCGGTCAAATTCGCTCACAATATCAAAAGAGTAGGTAGAAGCCATAAACTGCAAACGGCTAACAACAAGCTGCAAATATACTAAATGCTTGCAGAGACGCATAGCCTGCGTTCTCCACTAGAGTTTGAGACTATCGCGTTATGGGAAGAAAGCCAATTGTTTAGGCGTGAGGATGTACTGCCCAATAGGACTCAGTGGCAAAACATAGTGATGCAAGGGCAAAGAACTATGAATTGGCGGATGACCATTTGCGATAAGGGTACTTAGCTAAGCTGGAATTGTGATACCGATGATCCTGTGAAACCTCGGTGCCCACCCAAGGGGGACAGTCAAAGGCTTCGGCTTCGGCGGTGAGCTCAACCTCAGCAAGGATAAGGCCAGCATTATCTCCTAAAAACTCATCCACCTCCCAGATATGCCTGCCGACGTTGATGCGGTAGCGCCATTTTTCAATCAACGGTGGCTCACAAAGGCTGCTCAACAAAGTTTCAGCATCGGCAAGGGGGATGTCATATTCAAATTCCTGCCGTGAAATGCCAGTGGTAGGTCCTTTAATCGTAAGATAACCCCGGTCTCCTACCACTCGTACCCTGACGGTGGCGTGGGTCTGAGTGGGAATGTAGCCTTGACGGTAAAGCACACCTTGGGCCCCCTGGCGCCAGGAAGCATCTTTGACCAAAAACTTACGCTCGATTTCCTGGGCCATCGCTGCGGTAGAGACGGGACCTGATTATCCTATCGCTGATAGAGTCCAGAGTATGCTCCGTGCAAGTGTGCAAAACGCCGAGTCAGTCTTTTCCATAGGGTAGCGACGCCACCTCGCCTGGAGGTTGATTGACGCCAACAGGCGAGCTGGCCCCAACCCCTTTCCCCGGATTGTTTGTCTCAATGATCCACGACGTTGGTGACTCATCCTAGTCATGCTAAGGGGTACCGCTCCACATATCGCCGCTGTTTTCCAGACCAGTCCTGCACGATCTCGGCGACAATCCCATCGGATTTCTCCTCAATACCTGATTAGAGACAGCAGACTGAGCTGTGAATATCCGCGACTCGTGCTGCAAAGCACATGAGCAATTTGCGCGTCAACAGCTTAGTAAATCCGACGGAGTACGTAACTACCGAGTTCTACCAGCGCACTGCGAGATTCGGAAGCCGGTAAATCCGCTAACCGGGCGATCGCTTGCTCAACCTGCTGATTGGCCAAAGTGCGCGATCGAGCAATGCCCTCGCTCTCATGGATCAGTTCCAATGCCTGTTCAAAATCTGCGGTCTCAGAAAACTCCCGCTCAATTAGGCCCCTCAGCTGCGATTTTTCTTCCAGCGCAAAGAGAACCGGGGCAGTCAAATTGCCACTTTTGAGGTCAGACCCCGCTGGCTTGCCCAGCACATCGCTGGACCCAGTAAAGTCTAAAATGTCATCAACAATCTGAAAGGCCAGGCCTAAATGACGACCATAGGCGTAGAGATCGTCAAGTTGATGCTCCGATAACCCGCTGAGGACCCCCACAGATCGAGCGCTGTTGGCAATTAAGGAAGCTGTCTTGTAGTAGCTCTTATCGAGATAAGCTTCCAAAGTTAGATCGGTATCAAATCGATTGAGCCCCTGCTGAATTTCGCCTTCTGCCAAGTCCATAATGACTTCGGACAGTAGCTTGACCACTGCCAAATTATTGAGGTTTGCCAAGTACCAAGATGATTGGGCAAACAAAAAGTCACCGGCCAGGACCGCCACACGATTACCAAAACTACTGTGAACGGTTGGGACCCCACGGCGCACGTCAGATTCATCTACAACGTCATCATGGACCAAGCTAGCGGTGTGGATCATTTCCGTAATCTCGGCTAAACGACGATGCTCGGGCAACAAATCGGATTGGGGGGATACTGCCCGAGCCAGTAGCAACACAATCGCTGGCCGGATCCGTTTACCCCCGGCACCAAAGAGATGCTCAGCCGCAGCGTATAAAATGGGATGTTTCGCGCCAACTAAATTCTTTAAATTTTCTACTAAAAGATGCAAATCAGATTCGACTGGAGCAAATAAAGAAGTCACTGAAACCATGGATAAGCCGACCCAGGCGTAGGTTTACGAAATTTTACAGTTCTACGTCTATTCTAAGGCACCCGCACCGGGAGGGAAAAATCGCACCCATGAAACCTTCTTATGCAGTGGGCAAAAGCGGTTGCCCTGGCCATAACCCAGACTTCTAGCGGCTGCCGTTGAATTAAAAACCGCGATCGCCCGCCATCTTGGGTCCATTCGCTGTCACGAGATACTTTTGTTTTACGAAAGTTAAATCAATCTTAAGCAAAGGATCGATTTTCAAAAGATGTGTCAATCTCTTAGGTGGAGAGGTGTACAGACTCTCAGGCGTATGTTAGTATAAAGACAAGTTTTGAAGAAAACAGAATAGTACTGCAACTTGAAGTTTGTTGCTGGTTCTTAGTAACTCGCTCTGACGCAACAAGCTTTTGGGCAGCTGTTGTTATCTCTAGGAGTTCGTAGGCCATCGCAAAAACAAGCGGTTTTTTTGAGTGCCATTTGACTGCTTCCGTTCACTGGAATGGAAGCAGTAGCACTCAGGTAATACTTGTATCGCGTGATGCGTAAGATCTTTTTGAGCTAGGCGGCAGTTGTCCTTCAGATGAGGCAGTGCAGTTATTGCCGTCGTCTAGCTTCTCATCGCACACAAAATGAACCTCTTGCTTTCACCTACCTTATGGATATTGATGCTTGCTGTGACCTACTTGGTCGTCGTTTACGGATTGCTCTGGGGTATCCAGAGAATTAGTAAAACTGGCAAAAGTCGAAGTATATTTTAGGCTCAATACATTTTTGGCGTTGTTTTGATGTGTCCACATCGCAATCGCACTTATGTGTATTTAGCTAATGGGCGAGGGTTGTTTCAGCCCTCGCCTTTCTGTTGTCATTTGGCTTGTTTGAGCTCCCTTACTCAACGCTTTCTAAGTTGGGTTTAGGGGAAGTGGTCGCGAGCTTGCCGGCGACCCACCAGCCAGCCAGCCCCGCAAAAAAGAGAATACCAATCGCTACGGTGATGATCCACCAGCGGGGAATCGTCGCCGTTTGCACATCCGCGTCTGGTTCTGACGATTCGGCCGCTTCTTCACCGTAGAGCAAGGCTTTAGAGGCGTCCGTCAGGGTTTCGGCTGAGGTTGTATCCTCGGCTACCTCAGGATCAACCTCAGGGCGGCCATAGGTAGCTGAGACAAACGGCTTAACATGCATCAGCACAACGGTTGCGTTGTCATGGCCATTTTTCTGGTTTGCTAACTCAATCCAGGAATCGACGGCTGACTGTAACGAGATGATGTCTTTAATGATCAGCCCAATGTAGTTGGCCCAAGCCTGCTCGACCTGCTGGCGATCGCTGAGGCCATCGGAGCAAAGCAGCAACACCCCTTCTTCATCCATGGGCAGCCGCTGTACATGGGGAGTCAAAAACTGACTGCCCCGTGTCCCGAGGGCTTGGGTCAGTGAACTCGCCTCAGGACGCGTCCGCAATGTGCTGTACAAGACCCGACCGGCTAAAGTCTCGCGTCCAGCAATATCGTCATCAACGGTGAGCTGATGGCAATAGTCAGGGGTAATCCAATACGCCCGACTGTCACCTACTTGAGCAATATAGAGCTCCTCGACTTGAATCCAACCTTGGGGAGTTTTGATGCGCTGAGGCAGGACGATTGCCAGCACCAGTGTGGTGCCCATACGCTGCCGTTCGCTTCGGCTTTGTAAATCATTTTGGGTATTAATCAGATCGTTCACGACCCGAATGGCGGCCTCGATTTGCTGCGCAATTACATCCGGGGGAACGGCGTTTTCTTCATGGCCAGACTCAGCCAGGAGTCCCTGGAGCTGAGGTTGCAGCGATCGCACGGCAATCTGACTCGCGACCTCCCCCGCTTCATGGCCGCCGATGCCGTCACAGACGATGGCGATGCGGGGCGTGGGGATTTCGGGTTGCTCACCAATGGGATAGCAAAAATCTTCATTACGAGATTGCTGGGGACCGGGGTGGGTATCCCCCGCGATTCGAAATCGGGGCCGGTGGCGAGCGGACTCTTTGAGCAGCAAATAATTGAGGTCAACGGTGAGCTGCTCGGGAGTGAGGTCATCGGAAAGGATCGCCTGAACTAGATGACGAAAAGCGGCCGTGATCGCTGAATGAGCCCCGTCAAGAAGGGGCTGCCAGCTCTCAGCCAGTAACTTGAGGGTGGACGGCTGCCTGTCAGGCACTAGCTGTAACAACCGAATCCGCCAGCCTTCAACTCGGATGTTGTCAGCTGTCAGCAGACTAGCGGCTAGATTCCAGCTTTGTAGGAGCGGCCATAGCTGCCAGATTTGCCATAGCCAAGACATTTGTCTCATGGCGGGGGTCGATGCCCACTGACTCTGCAAGGTGGGAAAGAGCTCCCCAGAACGAGGATTGACCGGCGCATTGTCAAGCAATAACCAAGGGGATTGATCCGGGGCCGTTACGATGTCATAGACCCCAGGGATATGAAGACGCTGGCGATGGGCTTGTAGGTAGGGAAGAGCAGACTCGGGTAGCTCCGCCGGGGGCTGCACCGGTTCATCGGGGGTCAAATCCTTCCAGATTTGCGGGGCAATTACTTCGTAGCGATCGCCAACGGTTTCGCCAACGGCGACAGCTGCGGTGCCCGGTCCGACAGCCCAGAGACACACTCGGGTTTGAGATCCTACTCGCTCTGCACTCATAGTTGTCATTTGCTCAAGATGGTCTAGTCCATCACAAGGTTGCCTATCGCGTCTTTCGCCCAGATGCCCCAAGCTCAAGATTAGATTAATCCTAGTGGATCTTTTGATTTTCGCTCAGGGAGTTTGCGGCATATTTAGCGTCGGCTGCCAAACCTAAACGAATTATGCCGATTGCTATGGACTCCTGAGAAACAGCGTCATCATGAGAATGACATCGACCTGCTAGTGAAAAGCCGTGCCTTCAGGAACCAATTGTGATGCGGCCCAGCTTTCAGGAAAATGCTGCCTGATGGGTGTAGCTAATCCCAGGATGGAATGCAAGTAGCGTCTTAAGGCTGAGCCAAATGCTCGGCCGCCGCCGGCTATAGCCGGGTTGTGGAAACTTGCTCGCTAACATCAAGGTCTGTCCCCTAAATTCAGCAGTCGTGTCTCTGTTTAAGTTTGCGTCCTTACGTTTCCTCTTTTGTCGGCTATGAGTCTTCCTCTGTTTTGGTTGATAGTGGGTACTGTGCTCTGCCTCATGGAGCTGTTTGTCCCGACTGCATTTATAGAAGCCACCCTCGGCGTGAGTGCCTTAGTAGTCGCGCTGGTCGCGTTGCTCTTGCCACAGTTCACAATTCAAGTGGTGATTTGGGCGGTGCTATCGGTATTGGCCAATTGGGCATTGAAACGGTTTGTCCCCAAGCGGACGCCTTACACCTTGGCTGACTCTACTGAGGCGAGAACGCTTACCGCGATCGCCCCTGGCCAACCTGGTCGAGTCTTGTACGAGGGAAACTCTTGGCAGGCTCGGTGTGAAGATGTCGACACCCTGATCGGGGCTGACGAGCCGGTAATTGTGATTGGCCGTAATGGCAACACCCTGCTCATCATGCCAGAACACAGTATTCGCTGAAGCTGATCGTGCTCAATCCATCCATTGTTTTTGAGGATAGTTTATGAATCCCCTAGGTTTTTTATTTGTGCTGGCCCTCGGCGGCGGCATCGCTGCTAGCTCGGTCAAGATTGTAAACCAGAGCGATGAGGCTCTCGTGGAATCACTAGGTCGTTACAACGGTAAAAAGCTGACTCCAGGCCTTAACTTCATCACCCCAGTGATCGACAAGGTTGTTTTTAAGCAGACGGTGCGCGAGCGTGTCTTGGACGTACCACCCCAGTCCTGTATTACCCGCGACAATGTCTCAATCTCTGTGGATGCGGTGGTCTATTGGCGCATCGTTGATATGGAAAAAGCCTATTACAAGGTAGAAAATCTACAAGCGGCGATGGTCAATCTTGTGCTAACTCAGATTCGCGCTGAGATGGGTAAATTAGAGCTCGATGAGACTTTTACAGCGCGGTCTGAAATCAATGAGTCGCTGTTGCGGGAACTCGATATCTCGACGGACCCTTGGGGCGTCAAAGTGACACGGGTAGAACTGCGGGACATCATGCCCTCAAAAGCCGTCCAGGATTCTATGGAGCTGCAGATGGCCGCAGAGCGACGTAAGCGAGCGGCTGTGTTGACCTCTGAAGGGGAACGAGAGTCGGCCGTGAATAGCGCTAAAGGGCAAGCCGAGTCAGAAGTGTTGGCGGCAGAGTCCGGTAAGAAGGCGGCGATTTTAGACGCAGAAGCGCAACAAAAAGCGATCGTCCTCAAGGCTCAAGCGTTGCGGCAGGAAGCAGTGCTCAAGGCCCAGGCCACATCTGAGGCAATGGCAATCATTGCTGACAAGCTCCGCTCTGATCCCCAGGCCAAGGATGCGCTGCAGTTTCTGCTAGCGCAAAACTATCTGGAAATGGGACAGCAGATTGGTGAAAGCGGCAGTAGCAAGGTCATGTTTATGGATCCCCGGGCGATTCCCGCGACCTTGGAAGGCATGAAGGCCATCGTTGGAGACAACGGCTCCAACGTGCCACTTTCGTAGGTCGTTGTGTCAACACCAAAGGCTAATTTCGGAGACGATCGCACTCAGGAAATATCTGGGTGCGATCGTCCGTGCCGCTCAGATGCTCGCCAGCAGGTGCGAGTGTGTCGCCACACCACCTGTACCAAAGATGGAGCTGCAGCTGTTCATCATGTTTTTGTGACTAAGGCAAATGAGGCGATCGAGGTCATAGGCTCAGGATGTATGGGGCAGTGCGGCAGCGGCCCCATGGTGTTGTTACTGCCTGAAGAAAAGCTGTATAGCCATGTACAACCGCGCGATGTTGCCATGATCTTGGCGCAGCAGTCTCGGTTGGGACAGTTACCCGAAGGCTCGGTTAATCGATTCCCAGTTCAGCCACAGCCCCACCATGTCTCTTCAACGTAAGATTTGATGGCGTTTCAAACAGGAGTCTACGGGGTACTAGGGCTAACCCTCTTAATTATCCTCAGCAGTATTGTCTGGACGCTGTGGTCGTTGATGTGAGAATGATTGCAACGCTTCACCAGCGACTGCAATGACTACGTTGCCCAGCCAAGGCGGTCATACGGTCATGAGGCTTGACCAATCGAGCCAGGTTTCCAAGGACGAAACTGTCGCGGGTAAAAAGTTGCCGCGTTCAAACAGCAGGAAAGCCCGTTTTTAGCGCTGTAACATCGCCCAATGCGTCCCAACTCGGTCGTAACGGTTATGAATTCGGCAGCACGATTCCTTGTGTTGGTTAAAGAACTGTTCCTCTATCAAGCTGCCAACTGTCCCAGTCAAGGCCAACAGCATTGCCTCCATTTAGGAGGATAGTCAAGGAGGTGCGATCGCGGTTCAGACTCAGTTGACACCACCCGTGAGAGGCTCTTCTGGGTGCGATTTCCCGATGATGGGGTGCCGGCCATTAGCGGCGATCGCCACGCCGCAGCAGCTAGCGGATCGCGACGAATCCAGCTTCACCCAGTAGCTGCTGTCCCTCTTGCGTTAAGAGCAAATTAGCATAGGCCTCCCCGGCTTGCTGATCGGGGGTTCCATCTTCACGAACAATGACAAAGAGCCGTCGGGTCAGCGGATAGTTGCCGCTCTGCAAGGCGTCTCCATCAATTTGATTGCGTTGGGCCGGGCAACTTTCTGGCGGGACATAGGGTTCGACATAGGGCTTTACCAATTGGTCAGACTGACGACCCACCGCGATAGGCTTCACGGTACACTGGCCCACGACCTCTGGTGCAGAGGCGTAATAAATCGCGCCTGGAGTACTGTCAACCAGCCGTAAGGCCTCTGTCGTGGTATTGGCGATGGTGGTGCTACCCGGTAAGTTGGAGCCGCCCAGTACCGTATCGATAAAGAACTCGACCGTGCCCCCCTCTAGCGGACGAGAAATTGTCACAATGGGCAGGTTTGGCCCCCCAACTTGGCTCCAGTTAGCAATATTGCCCAAGTAGATGTCGCGCAGTTGGGTCAAGGTAATGCCCTCCACTGGGAGATTCGGGTTCACCGCGATGGCAATTCCCTCTAGCGCAACAGGAATTTCTTTCAGGCTGTAGCCTTGCTGTTGAGCCACTTGACGTTCTTCGGGCTTGAGTGATCGCGATGACTGTGAAAACGAAAGCTGATTGCTGAGTAACATATCAATCCCCGTGCCCGAGCCGGGGGGCGCCCCAATGGGATTGGTATATCGCAGCTGAAAGGCCGGGACCGATTGTTGGATCACCGGATCGACAATGCCCCTAACCGGAGCCCACGTAGTGCTACCGCCGTAGCTAAAGAGTCCTGACGGGGCCTGAACCGACGTAAACCCATCCCCCTGACTGCCAGAAGAGGCATTGACGGGGGCATTGGGAGCTGAGTTGCCGCCAGTCGTGGGCGCTGTTGGATTGCCGCCACCCACCCCAGGTAAATTACCCAAGCTCAAAGTCCCGCTGCGACTGAGCCACCAATAGCCCCCACCCAGCAGACTAGCGGTGATCAGAAAGGCGGCAATCAAAATAGGGGTTTCGTTTTTTTGGCTGCTCATGGTGGATTCTCTGAAGGCAACGATGTCGCAAGATGACACATAAAACGGGCAAATGCACCTTGCGGTGAGCGACTGAACTGCTGATTTCGGGATTTAGGCTGCAGTGGTGAGGTCTACTACATAAACGTGGAAAGGAGACGGTAAATCAGGCGAAATAGAGTGCCAATGGCGATCGCGATTAACCCCGCCATCAGCGCCAAGACGACCACCGTAATGCGGGGGGCAGCAGTCGCCGTCAAAATACTCTGCAAGGGTGGAAATAGCAAGACAACCCCCAGCGTAACGGCGGCAATGATGACCAAGTCAAGCCGTTCGATAATGCGGCGGGCTTGGAGCAAAATTAACCCGGCTAGCAGTAACAGCCAAGCTCCACTGCCCAACCAAGTAGTGCCCAGCAAGCTCGCTAGGGCGATCGCCAGGAGCCCCCCTTCCACCCCGGTAAATGCCGCCAGCCCCCAAAACTCCAGAAGTGGAAAGGACGACATGGCCGTTTGGGTAGTGGGAGTTGATGGCGGCGCTGGCGCTTGGGCTCCCGCTTTCACAGGCTTAGGACGGGCTGGGGGTGGGGTAATGTTGGGCAATGGCGGCGGTGGTTGGGGGTGGGGTGGGGCCGGACGGTTGGCCGGTGGCGGTTGCATCGTAGTCGTCGCGGGGCTCGGTGTCGCCGACTGATGGGCTGGAGTCGTCTGGGTGGATGAACCCGAGGCCGCTTGGCGCAGCGCCGCTAAGACATCCTTGGCAGTGTCGTATCGCTGATGAGGAGAGGGCAACAGCATGCGATCTAATACGCTAGCGATCGTCGGATTCATCGGTGCATGAGGGTGCCAATCCCACGTGTTGTTGTATGAGTCATACAACTCGTTAGCTTCTTTGCCTGTGAGCAAAGTCAGGCAGGTGACCGCCAGAGCATACAAATCAGTGGAAGGATACACCGCGCCGCCGGCCATCTGCTCCGGGGGCGCATAGCCAATGGAGTAAATGCCCGTTGAGCGACCGCTGGCTTTGCCTTGGACAGCAGTAACTTGCTTGACCGCACCAAAATCTAGCAAATACAGCCGGCTGTTACAATGCCGCATGATGTTAGACGGTTTGATATCTCGATGAATCGTCCCATTGGCATGGACAAAATCCAGCACTTTTAACATCGAGACCAATACTTCGATAACTTCCGAAACTGGTAATGGGCCCTGGCGCGCGAGGACTTGCTCAAGGTCTTCGCCATCGATAAATTCTTGGACCAGATAGAAATATTCCTCTTGAACGCCAGGCTTTAAGCCAGGCACAATCAGCGGAAAAAAGGCATAAAGGTCTGGAATTTGTGGATGCTGATTGCCCAACTCTTCTAAGACCGCCGCCTCGCGCTGAAACAAGGTCTGGGCCAACTGCATTTGGTCAGGACTCAAATCGCCAGAAGGCTGAAACAGCTTAACGACACAGGCCCGGAGGTTGGGGGTGTAGCGATCGCGGGCCAAATAAGCGGCCCCAAAGCCCCCTTTGCCCAGAAGCTTTTCAGTCAAGTAGCGTCCACTCAAAATGAGCGGCATCCCACAAGCCGTACAAAACTTTTGCTGCACCGTGGTCAGCGTGCCAGGGTTTTCCAGATCGGCAAATTGGTTGGCAGGGCGTGGACAGGTTGGACGGGTACAGACAATCTCCATAGGTGCTGAGTTGTGCTGGCGAGCAGAGTTAGCAGATTAAGGAAGCCCTCGTCCATACATGACAGATCGATGCCTCACTCTACCGAAGCTTTTCCGTTAGTTTCGGGTAGCGTTTGTAAAGAAGGGGTTTGACCATTTTGCTCTGCCGACCCATGACTCAAGTCTAGAGAGCGATTGGTAAACTGAGGCAAAATTTCCTCGGTAAAGGCTTCTGCGGCTTTGGAACGGTATCGATTGGGATTCACAATGACCGATAGTGTTCGATTGACCACTACCGTTTCAATGCGACCTCTATGCAACATGCCCATTTGCAGCTCTTTTTCAATCGCCGAAATGGATACGAAGGCTACCCCCAAGCCAGCCTGGACCGCATTCTTAATAGCCTCAATGGAGTTCAGCTCCATCTCAATGTGTAGACTACTAGTCTCGATACCGCAGCGCGTCAAGACCTGGTCGATGACCTTGCGAATGGTTGATTGGGAGTCCAGCGCGATAAATTTGAGCTGATATAAATCGTCGCGGCGAATAATTTCAGAATTGGCAAGCGGATGAAAAACTGGCATGATCAATGCCAGTTCATCTTCGGCGTAGGGGATGATTTTGAGAGCGTCCTGCAGCTCGGTGGGAACTTCTCCCCCAATGATGGCGAGATCGACCTGGCCGTTAGCGACACTCCAAGAAGTGCGTCGCGTGGAATGCACATGTAGCTGCACAGCAACTTCGGGATAGCGCTGCCGAAACAAACCAATCATCCGCGGGAGTAAGTAGGTCCCAGTGGTTTGGCTCGCCCCTACAATTAAGGTACCTCCCTGCAAGTTTTGCAGATCCTCAACGGCGCGGCAGGTTTCCTGACAGAGACTGAGGATGCGATCGCCATATTCTAAAAGCAAGTGACCCGCTTCAGTCAGTTGGGCGCGTCGCCCCCCCCGGTCGAACAGTGGCACATTGAGCTGGCGCTCGAGATTTTGCACTTGAAGGCTAACGGCTGGCTGGGAAACATAAAGGCTGTCGGCAGCCCGCTTAAAACTGCCTTCAGTTGCGATCGCTTTAAGAATGCGCAACTGATCCAAAGTAAACGGAAGATCAGAAGACATAAAAATCTATCCAAAGAATCGAATGAAACATACAATTCAACAACCTCGGTTGTCGGTATCTCTTGAAGGCCACCCACCAGCTAATCTTCCTGAATTTTTGTTTCCAGTTCCGGAACGACGAATGAGTAGAAACAATATGGGGATCAACTGCAATCCCTAGATTACTCGCTTACTGGGAATTCTTGATGCTCTACCTATAGAAAAATCCTAATTTTTATGAAACAGCAGGTGATATTGAACTTCTTAAATCTACCGGGCATCGTAGGGCTTGGCTTGATAGACGGTCATTCTCGCCCCTATTTTTCGGGCATCGATCGCTCACTCAACTTTCAGCAAAAAGAAGCGCTCACCCAAGGCATTCAACAAGTTATCAGTACGACTCCGCCAGGCTTCGAATCATTTGACTTTCGCTTTGCTCAAAAAGATGCCTGGATTTACAAATTGAGCACCGGAGTGATTTTGCTCGTCGTGACTAACAGTCAGCTAGACACCATAGTTTACAACGATACTGTGAATCGGCTCAAAGAAACTTTGGAGAGCGATCCCCACAGTGCGGTATCGACCTTTCGGTTGCTTGCCGGGAGCACCACTCTTAATCACCCCAACGAGTCCCCAGCCCCCGAGCCGGCCCCCCCAGAGTCGCTAACAACATCTGCTAGCCCAGAAGCCTCAGCGCTCCAATCTTCGATCGCGGCTAGCGATCAGAAGCAATGGGAAATATATCTCATCACATTGAATGCGCTGACTGATGCTACGGCGCGATATTTGGGCAAGATTGTAGTAGCGAATACCTGGAGAAATACTTGTCCCCAGTCGGTGGACTTAAAGATTCTTCAAGTTGATCGCAGCGGCCACTTTAGTTTGAGTACAGAGAGCCAAGTGACTGCAGCAATGCCCGTCGACGACGACATTCATTCATTGATTAATCAATGGGTCCATGCATTTGTCAAACGCTGCTCGATGATCATCCGTGATTATCGAGAGATGGTAATCGATGCGAGTCTTACCTCGGAGCAAACACAACTCTTCCAGCTGCTTCCAGACAAGTAATGGAGCAGATCCGAGCGGCCTCGGTCAACCTGTCAGCATCTCTACTCAATTCAGGCTTCTGAGGCATCGGCGTGATGCCCCTTCAAATGATTGCTCGCTCCCCTTTTTTTGGAGACTAAATCCACCATGGCTAAGACCGTCCGGTTAGAACCGATCGCCCAAGAGAGTTCGATTGAGACCAATGGCAATTTGCTCTCCGTATTGCTCAACAAAGATTTAGACGTATTGAAGGAATGCGGCGGTCGGGGCATGTGTGCAACCTGTCACATCTATGTCAAAGAGGGATCTGAGGCATTGACACCGGTTAATCGACGCGAGCAGCGGACGCTGGAGGTAATCACCTCTTGTAAGCCCAATTCCCGATTGGCCTGTCAAGCTCGAGTTCAAGGTGAGGGGGTCGTCGTTGAACTCCCCCCAGGTATGTATGTCAACTCGTTGCAGGATATTGAAGCTCTGATTGGCCGCCGAGCTGAGTCAAATCTTTTGCACCCAATCACCGGTGCCGTATTGGTAGAAGAAGGTAAGCTAATTACCCGTTCGATGATGAAGCAGCTGGAAGACACGGATACCTTCAAAGTTGGCGAATATTTTTCTCAGTCATCCCAAGCCTAGGCTTGATCGCAGTGCCGAGGTTTAGCGATGTCAAGCCTTGGTCTATTAAGGGATGCGGCAAGATATCAACCGCCTCGAGTTGAGCCGAGGCGGTGACCTTTCACAAAGAAGGAATCGATCTGCTAAGGTTGAAGCCAAGATTTAACCTTTTGTAAGCCCCCTCAGTTGCTGCATGCTAGACCCTGTCACTCTCAATGCGCGTCAGCAGCAGGTTCTTTGGGCCACAGTGCGCCAATATGTGACGACTGCTGAGCCGGTGGGCTCTAAGGTGCTAGTGCGAGAATACGGTTTGGATGTGAGTCCAGCCACTGTGCGCCATGCAATGGGAGTTTTAGAAAAAGCTGGTTTGCTCTTTCAGCCTTACACGTCGGCGGGCCGTGTGCCGTCGGATTTTGGCTATCGATTATATGTTGATACGCTGATTCATCCCTGTCGGGGGATGGCTCAAGTCGTCGATAGCCAACTATCGACGACTTTGCGATGGGATGGCTGGAGTCTAGAGGCACTACTGCGGGGCGCTGCTCAAATTTTATCGGCGGTTAGCGGCTATTTGACACTCATTACCGTTCCCCAACCGCGCGACATCACGATTCGCCATGTCCAGCTAGTTTTGCTGAATCCAGGGCAACTATTGCTGTCGGTGGTGCTCGATTCCCTTGAGACTCAATCTATGGTCATCCAGCTGCCTGCTAGTGAAACCGAGGCCTCCACCCATCAACTGGATGCTCTGGAGCGAGAAACCAAAATCCTCTCAAACTTCCTAGCTAGTCATTTAGTCGGCTGCTCGTTGCACAAAATCTCAGAACTGAATTGGGGCGAACTCAATCGCGAATTTCAGCGTTATGGTGATGCTCTGACGGAGGCGATCTCGCTACTCGCCAAGCGCAACCAGACGGCTTTAGAGAGTACCCAGTTTGTGATGAGTGGGCTGGGTGAGGTGCTCCGCCAGCCGGAGTTTTCTGAGGCTCAACAGATGCAGGCCATTGTGCAACTCCTCGAAGAAGAGCAAGCTCAGCTATGGCCGCTGGTCTTTGAGACCGACATTGAAGCAGACTTTGAGCGGCGAGTCCGGGTGCTCATCGGATCAGAAAATCCGCTGGAGCCTATGCAGGGCTGTGCGCTGGTTTCGTCGACCTACTGCAAAGATACACGCCCCCTGGGTAGCGTCAGTGTGCTAGGCCCGACCCGTATGGTTTATGAAAATGCGATCGCCGCAGTGGAAGCAGCAGCCAGCTATTTGACAGCGGCCTTCAACGGCAGTCTTCAGTCTTCTGGAGCCGCCGGTCCATCCCCTAAGGCTTGAGAAGGGGAGCGAGATCTAGGTGGGCTTCGACCGCATCCGCTAGACCGTCCAACATCATTTCCCGCTGCTCTCGGAAGTTAGCAACGCCCGTTGGCAGGGAGCTCAAGCCCCGCTGCTGCCGCAAACAGTTGAGCCATGAGCGTCGCCAAGGACCATTGTCAAACAAGCCGTGAAGATAGGTGCCCCAGAGTGCTTGTCGGGCATCGACAATGCCCAAAGACTTGTCTTCAAAGAGAAAATCAAATTTCAACGAACCGCTTTCTGCTTCCTCAGGTGGAACTAGTTGAGTGCGCCCTTGGTGCAGCTCATACCCCGAAATGGGCAGGCCGATCTGAGGATACTGGGAGCTGGTATCGCGCTGTCGGGCTATTTTGCGGGTGGTGATCACCGTGCGAATCGGGACCAAGCGCAATCCCTTATAACGACCATCGGGCCCTTCGATACCTTCAGGATCCGCTAGGTATTCGCCCATCATTTGGAAGCCACCACAGATACCCAGCACAGTGCCGCCAGCGTGCATGTAGTTTTGAATCGCCTCAGCCATGCCAGAGCGCTGCAGGGCGAGCATATCGGCGATGGTCGTCTTGGTGCCGGGCAAGATCACAGCATCGGGATATCCCAGGTCCTCTTTGAGACCAACATATCGCACACGAACCGACTCCTCCGACTCTAGTGGATCAAAGTCAGTGAAATTGGAAATATGGGGCAGTTTGATGACTGCGATCGTGAGGGCTGCCGACGAGTTTTTGACGCTGCGTTCCAGCAGGGATAAGGAGTCCTCTGCAGGAAAAGCTTGGTTTAACATGGGCAAAACCCCAATCACCGGCACACCAGTGCGCTCTTGTAGCCAATCAATCCCCGGCTGTAAAATCTCCTGTTGGCCGCGAAATTTGTTGATGATGATGCCTTTGACCAAGGCGCGCTCGTCGGGATCGAGCAGTTCCAACGTACCAACAATGTGCGCAAACACTCCACCGCGCTCAATATCGGCAACTAACACGGTGGGTGCATTGAGATGTTTAGCGACGCGCATGTTGGTCAGATCGCGATGCTTGAGATTGATTTCGGCAGGGCTACCAGCCCCCTCACACACCAAAAAGTCGAATTCCTGTTCTAGACGGGCCAAGCTCTCTTGAATCGCCTGCCACCCGGTATCAAAGAGTTTTTCGTAGTATTCTTTTGCCGCGATGCGACCGACGGCGCGCCCGCGCAGCACGACTTGGGAGGTCATGTCCCCCTGGGGCTTGAGCAAAATCGGATTCATCTCTGCGGCGGGAGCTACCTTGGCCGCCCATGCCTGTACTGCCTGGGCATAGCCAATTTCAGCGCCGGCATTGGTGACATAGGCATTGAGCGCCATATTCTGCCCCTTAAAGGGGGCAACCCGCCAGCCTCGACGACTCAAGATGCGGCACAGAGCGGTGGAAATCAGAGATTTACCAGCATGGGACGTAGTGCCAACCACCATGATTGCTTTCATGGGGACCTCCGAGAAATTAAGGGTGAGGGTGTCATGACGAGGAGCGCTTGACTAATCAAACAATGCGATTATGACCGTTGTGACCAACAACGAATAAGCCCAATGCTTACGTAAGAGTACCCAAGGATTGACGGAATTATATAGCGATCGCTTAAACGTCGGTCGATGTACTGACACGCTCCCAGGGCTGGGGGCCGTCGATCTAAAGGGGTTTATGGCCTGCTGCATCTGGTTTAGCAGCTCCGCCAGCCACGGCTATGGCTGTTCTCAATGGAGTCAAACGGCAGTCAAGTCTGTTGTCTAGCCCTCGAGCACTTTGGGGGCTACGGGGCATCGGCAAAAGACAGAGTTATGGTGTGTTGAGACACCCGAGCAGACCCTTGGCGATCGCTCGTTGCAGCCGTTAAAGTGCAAATGTGTCGTGCAGAACATCACCATGGGATTATTGCTAGACCCATCGATTTCACGGAAGGTGCAGAAGATGCGATCGCGCGTGCGCTGGGGCGCAAAGGCGCTGGTTGATCAGGGCATCGATCAAACGCGATTAGAAATTACAGATGGGCTGGCGTCGTCGTCAGCCTTTTCTTTTTTGGTGATTGGCGATAGCGGATTTGGTCCTCAGCCGTTCGGGCATCCCCAACAAGAGGTTGCGGATTATCTGGCAACGCAGATGGCTGACTGCCGATTTCTCCTGCACACGGGCGATGTGGTCTACCAGATGGGTTCGCCCGATCAATACCCCGCCAATTTTATTGATCCCTATTGCGCTTGGTTAGTGGGGAGCGAGCGCCCCCAAGGGCTCAGCTATCGCCATCTCACCTTTCGCAAACCCTTCTTAACCGTTCCGGGCAACCACGATTACTACAATTTGCCGTTTCCCTACGGTCACCTGGTGCGAGCGCTACAGCCCCTCCGACGATATCTACGAGTGCCCGTGACGGAAAATGTCAGTTTGCGGGGCTCCGCCACGGGGGACACCTACGCCCGAGCCTTTTTGGATTACCTCAGGGACGTTCCCCATGCTCACCTCAAGGCGCATTTAGACCAACACTACACAGCTCAAGTCGAGACTGGGCGGGCGCTGAGCTATCAGCCCGGACAGTTCACCCGATTGCCCAATCGATACTACCAGTTTCGCTATGGCAGCATTGACTTTTTCGGCCTTGACTCCAGCACGTTTAACCGGCCAGTGGAGGTAGACGGAGCGCAAGTATTGGCGGCCTCGCAGCCCTGGCGTCACTTGCCTAAAGGACTAGACTGGCAGCAGTTGATCTGGCTGAGGGATCGGCTGGTGGCCTCTTGGCAAGCCCCCGAGGTGCGGGCACGGGTTGTGTATTTGCACCATCCGCCTTATATCACTGAGGCGACTAAGTACAAAGAGCAGGCCTGTTTATCTGTCCGGCGACATCTGCGCTGGGTGCTGGATGCGGTGACTGCGCGACTGGATAATCCAGATCAAGGACCGCTACTCGACTTGGTGCTGAGCGGCCATGCCCACTGTATTGAATATCTCCGTACGGTGGAGCCCGCCCACGGCGATCGCCTGATCAACTGGCTTGTCTGTGGCGGTAGAGGGGCGCGGTTGCGATCGCAGCATCCTGAAACGACTGTCTATGAGGAAAATGGAGTGGATGCACAAGTCATTGCCAAGTCCCAACTCTACATCGGTCGTCACGGTGCAGGCTCTGAAACCCATTGGCCCTATTCCTTTGTGCGAATTGATGTGACCTCCGGTGGACCAGGCGATCGTCCCCAATGGGTAATTCGACCATTTATTGCAGAATGGCATCGGGAAACCTGGACCCGCACTGAATTCACCCCGCTGGTGCTGTGATACGCCATCGCTTCGAGTGTTTGGGCGAATGCCAGGTCGGGCATGTAGGCTAGTTAGAGTTTTCTACGCGTTTACTGTGCGTTTGGGCGTCATGGCAGAGCGAGTTCAAAAAATCCTCTCAATGTGGGGAGTCGCCTCTCGGCGTCAAGCGGAAGCGCTGATTTTGGCTGGACGGGTTTGGGTCAATGAAGCAGTGGCGGAGCTAGGGCAAAAGGCCGATCCCGAGGTAGATATCATCACCCTAGACGGTCAGCGACTAGCGCCCCATAATCGCCCCCACCCCTATTACGGATTGCTGCATAAGCCGTTGAGAACGGTTTCGACCTGTCAAGATCCCCAGGGACGTAAGACAGTGTTGGACTTACTGCCGCCGGCACTCAGGCAGCACAGCGGCATTCACCCTGTGGGCCGCTTAGATTACAACTCGACGGGGGCGCTGATTTTGACGAATGATGGGACATTGACCCATCAGCTTACCCATCCTCGTCACCATATCGCCAAAACCTATCGGGTGAATGTCAAGGGATATCCCAGCGATCAAGCTCTACAGCGTTGGCGAGAGGGCATCGAGCTGTCGGGGCGGCCCACGGCTGCGGCAAAAATCGCAGTGGTGTCAACCAAATCTCCCGGACAAACTGTGTTAGAGGTCGTTATATGGGAAGGTCGTAATCGGCAAATTCGGCGCACAGCTGAATTGCTAGGATACCCAGTCACACAGCTGCATCGCATCTCCATTGGCCCCATTCAGCTGGGTGCCCTCCCCCAAGGTCAGGTTCGGGCCTTGACGGCCGCTGAGCTACAACAACTACATCAAGCGATCGCCAAAGCTACGCATTTACAGAAACAGACAAAGTAGTAAAGTGAGCAGGAAGGCCTGTAGTGGAGCATTATTTTTAAGGATTATCAACTATTATTAACTTGCATCTCCGATAGCGTATATGAAGCGACAGTCACCTGATATCAATCATCTTCATCAAGAGCAGCTAGTTCATATCGGTCACATCTTGCGTGAGGCCCGTGAAACAGCAGGCTGGTCAAAAGCCGATCTAGCCAGGAAAACGCTCATTCGGATGACACTGCTGGAGGCACTCGAAGCCGCTGATATGAGTCAGCTGCCGGAGCCGGTCTACACTCGGGGCTTGATTCGACGGTATGGTGACAGCCTTGGGCTGGACGGCGAAACGTTGGCAATCCAGTACTTCACACCTGCCATTGAGAAGCCATCTCGTTCTTTTTGGCGGCTGCCGGTTACTCCGCAACTACGCCCAGTGCACCTCTACTTGACCTATGTTGTATTGATTGGTATTGCGATTAGTGCCCTGTCTTACACGCTGCAGCGCATGAGCTATCAAAACAGCACCCTGCCGGTGCTAGAAGGAGAGGTGGCAGAAGATGCCATGATGCCTTCCGATGGCCCTGGGGCAGGGGCTAGCAGCTCAGCCGAAACACCTCAGGCTGCTTCGGCTCTACCGCCTGAGGTGGCCAACTCCCCCGTGCGGGTAGCGGTTGAGCTAGAAGGTCAGTCCTGGCTGCGGGTTACGGCCGACGGAGAAGTGGCCTTTGAAGGCATCTTGAAAGAAGGGGACTCCCAGATTTGGACGGCTGATGAGCAGCTCAAAATTCGTGCTGGCAATGCTGGCGGAGTCATGGTTTCTTTCAACGAAGGTAACTCTAGTCGCTTAGGCCAACCCGGAATGGTCGCAGAAGCGGTCTATCCGCCAGCGGATACGGCGCAGCTCTCGACTCCCTGAGACTTGCGTATTGTGATTGTGGCTACGGCTCATGGGTTGGCGGAGCGTGGTCTGGGTCGAGCTCTGGTTTAACCTGTTGGGTGGTGGGGTCGGGCAAGTCTAAGGGCAGTGAGACTTCCTGGCGCAGATGGGCGATCGCCTCGCGAACAAACTGCTGTAAAAATTCTTCTCGACGGTTGAGCTGGAACTGCTTTTGTACGACTTCACCAATGCCGCCATCACCCCAGTCTTGGTTCTGACTGAAGTAGTCCATAAAGCTTTTGCCCGCAATGCGAGTTAAATAGGCAGCAGTAATCCCCTGAATGCCTCGACTGGCGATCGCCGTGGGGAGCGTGGTTTGCATTCCTAGGGCCAGCAGATTTAACACCCCTTTGGCAACGCCAAGACCAGTCAGGGTCCGAGCAACGGCAAAGGCGAGTTCCTTGCCTTCAGTCAGCGACAGATGAAACTGATAGGCCTGACCCAGCTCAACCACCATCTGAGCATTGATGGCTGCGGTGGCGAGCAGATCAAGGCCAGGCAGCGGGGTCGCTGCGACGACAGCGGCGTTGATCCACTGATAGCGTTCAACAATTGCGCTAGCGGCTTGGTGACGCTGGGCCTGCATGAGCTGCCGAGCTTCCTCACCGAGGCGCTGCGATCGCAGCAGCACGGTATCCGCCAGCAAGTCCGCTCCTTCAGCTCTGAGGATTTCGGTCAGCCGCTTCTCCAGGGGCCAGAGATCCGGTTCCATCTGAGCGATGTCGCCGGTCGCTAACCGGACGGGCTGAGGCGAGGCGGCCACGTCGACCACATCATCCGACGTGAGCTGGCCAGCAAACCGCGATCGCACCCGGGCCAAAATTGTCTGGAGCTCGTCTTCGGGATAGAGATCCGCCTTGTTGAGCACAACCACCAGCCGTTTGCCCATCACGAGTAGCGATTGGGCCAAAGCGTACTCGGTTTGACGCAGATCATTGTCAATAACAAACAGCAGCAAGTCGGCGGCGGCAGCTAACTGTCGGACTTGGGCCTCCCGCTCGGCACCGGCGGCACTGGCCTCCATCAATCCGGGAGTATCGGTAAGCCATACGACCTGAGTCACACCCGGCAGCTCTAGGGGATAGACCGTGGCCACTGTGGTGGTGCCTAGGGGCGCATTGACAGCCCCCACCAAATCGCCCATCAAACCATTGACCATGGAGGTCTTGCCCACTGATCCCAAGCCGAACAGCACAATCCGAATGTCGCGCTGGTGCCAATCGTTGGTGAGGGTTTGTAAACGCGCCTGGAGCGCCGATCGCGCCACTGCGTCTTGAATTTGGGTGACCTGCTGTTTGACCCCGGCGATCGCCATCTGGGCCGCCTCGGTTTTGGCTTGGGGCACGGTTGGCAAGGGCCGCTGTCGCGGGCGAAAAAATGGCCACAAATAGTAGACCCCACCACCCACCAGGGCAATCACAAGTAGGGCCATCCCCCCTAAAAAGATCTGGGCAAGCAACGGCGAAAAGAGCGCGATCGCAGCCTGGGTCCGAAGCACAAAATCCACAACCCATAGCAGCCCCCCAAGCAACAGTAGGGCAGCGATGCCAATTAATAGGAGGCGGCCTCGTTTCATACCCATCGTGCTTTACTGCTCGTCTTTGGCGCGATCGCACTGCTACTTAGCAGTGTTAATACCTTAGTCCTCGGAAAATCGACGCTTGCGGGGCTCTTGCACGAAGATTTCGTGTCGGGGCTCAAAATCAGTGGACTGCCTGCCATTGTCCATCGGGTCGGGGGTAGAAGCCGGGCGCTCTAATCGGTTGAGACGGCCGTCGATATCGTCGAGTTTAGACTGCAATTGGTTAATTGCGGCCATCAACACATCAAATTTGGTGGGTTTTTCCATCGTTTTCTGGGGGGTGAAATTTAGCAGAGACGGCCTTTTGGGTGACGTCGTCAAGTTCATCATGGGCGATCGCAGGGTACACCACCGTCACCTCAACTACGGTGAATTTTCCCTAACCAAGACTGCAGATGCCAGGGGGATTCCCGATATCCCATCGTAGGTCTGTATGGCTCTCTTTTAACTCTTCCATTGCCTTAGAGTATGCGGCTTTATCTGGAGTGCTCAACCGGAGGGGTATCCATTGAGAAATATTGGATTAATCCATTCTTTCCGCAAGTTCTAGCCACCGCTCTGTGGCCGTGTCGATGTTTTGTGTTAAGGAAGCGAGCTTTTCAGTCAACACCTTCATTTCATCGTAATCGCTGGCAGCACTGTCATAAAGCTGCTTTTCGAGGGCGACTTTTTCAGTTTCCCACACTGGAATTTGGGTTTCGAGCTGTTCGTACTCCCGCTTTTCTTTGTAGGAAAGCTTCTTTGGCTTGGTGGTAGCTGACGATGGGCTCGCAGTTGAGCGCTGGGCTGCCCCATTGTTCTCAGACTCGATCTTAGGGGCGGGGGCGGCGGCGGCCGGTGCTTGGCGATGCTCTAGATAGACGGAGTAGTTGCCGGGATACTGGCGAATCTGCCCCTGACCTTCAAAGGCGAAAATGGTCTCCACCGTGCGATTTAAAAAGTAGCGATCGTGGGAGACCACGATGACACAGCCATTAAACTCTTCGAGATATTCCTCAAGCACGGCTAAGGTCTGAACGTCGAGATCGTTAGTCGGCTCGTCCAAAATGAGCACATTGGGGGCCTGCATCAAAACCTGAAGGAGAAATAAGCGGCGGCGCTCTCCCCCGGAGAGCTTGTGAATCGGCGCATACTGTTGATCTGGGGGAAATAGAAAACGCTCTAACATCTGTGATGCTGTGATAACGCTGCCGTCCACCGTTTTGACCAGTTCTGCAGTTTCCTTGAGATATTCGATGACGCGCTGATTAGGATTTTTGATCACATCGTCGGAATGCTGATCGAAGTAGCCAAAGTGAATGGTGTCGCCGATCTCGATGGTGCCGGTATCCGGCGGGGCGCGCCCGGTGATTAGGTTCATCAGCGTTGATTTGCCCACGCCGTTGGGACCAATGATGCCCACGCGATCGCGGGGACTGAAAATATAGGTAAAGTCGCGAATTAAGGTGTGATCGCCGTAACCCTTGCTAACGTCAGCTAGCTCGATGACCTTTTTGCCAATACGTCGCCCTACGGTGGAAATATCGACTTTGCCTAAGCTCTCCTTAAATTCACGCCCTTGCATTTCGTCGATGCGCTGGATGCGGGCTTTTTGCTTAGTGCTGCGAGCCTTGGGGCCCCGCTTGAGCCATTCCAACTCCCGGCGAAGCATGCCGGCATGCTTCTTTTGGGTGCTGGCAGAGGCGGTTTCAGCTTCAGCTTTTTTCTCCAAAAAGTAGCTGTAGTTGCCGGAGTAGCCAAACAGGTCGCCGCGATCTACTTCCAAAATGCGATTTGTCACGCGATCTAAAAAGTAGCGATCGTGGGTGATCAGCAGCAGCGCTCCGCGAAAACCATTGAGATAGCTTTGCAGCCACTCCACCGACTCAGCATCTAAATGGTTCGTAGGTTCATCCATGAGCAGAGCATCGGGCGCGGAGAGGAGGGCAGCAGCGATCGCAACTCGTTTGCGATATCCCCCCGAGAGATCCCCAACTTTGGCCTCAAAGTCTTGAATACCTAATTGGGTCAACACGGCCTTGGCACTGGTTTCTAAGTCCCAAGCTCCCGCCGCTTCAATTTTTTCGGTGACGCGTGAGAGTTGAGACATTAGGGCGTCTAAGTCGCCTTCTCCCCGTTCCATACGGTGGGAGACGTCTTCATATTGACGGATCAGCGCCATCTGCTCCCCAGCGTCGGCAAAGACCTGCTCGAGCACGGTGCGATCGCCCTCAATATCAGGCTGCTGGGGCAAATAGACAATCTTGGCTCCCGAGTTGCGCCAAATCTCGCCGCCATCAATGGGTTCAATACCGGCAATCATCTTCAGCAGAGTGGATTTGCCGGAGCCATTGGTGCCAATCAGGCCAACCTTGTCACCGTCTTCCAAGCTGAAGGACGCATTGCGAAAAATTTCCTTAATGCCAAAGTCCTTTTGAATTGACTTGAGGGTAAGCAGGGTCATGGGATTTAATGCCGAAGCCTTTTCAGATACCGTGATTTAGTCTAACGCTGCCGTTTCGCCAGCGGTAAGACTCGAGTGCCAAGTCAGTTAGCGATTGAAAAATCTTTTTCTGGCTGAGAATCTCTCTGTGGCTAGATATCATTCTGAGCTGATGTCGATGATTCTGAAGGCTATTGCCGCTGCTGCCGCTGGTCATCCGCCGTGGCTAAAGTAGGCAGTGCACTCTCCACATCCTCACTTTGCTACTTACTTTTTAACGCCCATGATTTCGTTACCCATTTGGGCCGTCGTTCTCATTTTGCTGCTGATACCAGGGTTGGTGGTGCTAGGCATTGCCTATTGGCATGGAACTTTTCGGCGGCATCCACATTTTTGTCTGCAGGGGATGCCGTCGGATTCGCCCCACCTGATCAAAACCTTCGCGAGCATGTCAGATTCGCTGATTACCCAAGGCGATCCTGTAGCTTTTCGCTCGAGCATTGAAGAGATTCAAGCGTTTCGGCTAACACTGATCGAACAGGCCAAGGATTTGATTCAGTTTGAGACGTTCAAAATGTCGCCTGGGCGCCGCGCTGATGACTTTGCGGATGCCCTATGCCGCCGGGCGATCGCTGGGGTCACTGTCCAAATCTTGGTCGATAGCTACGGTGCCCATGAGCTACCAGAATCATATTGGAAACGGCTGACCCAAGCCGGAGTAGAGCTGCGATTTTTCAACCCCTTTTCAGCGCGATCGCCCCAAGATTTTTTACAGCGTAATCACCGCAAGCTGTTGATTGTCGACCAAAAGACTGCCCTAGTGGGCGGGGCGGGTATTTCTGACATGTGGGACGGCAAAGATGGTAAATCTCACCATCCTTGGTATGACTTTGAAATTCAATGGCGGGGGCAGGTTGTGGGGCTGCTGAGCGGCTTCTTTTGGCAACACTGGCTCACCGCTGGGGGCCCGGTTGACCTAAGAAACCATGTACCAGAATTGGCCGTTGTCGACCGTGAGATTCCCGTCTTGGTGACGCCAGGGGAAGCCCCCTCAGTCGGGGATTCACCCATTCGAAGTCTGTTTCAACTGTGTATTGCCTCGGCTCAGCAGCGTTTGTGGCTGGCGAGTCCTTATTTGCTGCCAGACCACTACACCTGCCGGGTCTTGCGCGAAGCGTGCCAGCAGGGCGTGGACGTACGCATTCTCACGATGGGGCCAATGAGTGACAAGGATTACGTCTATTACACATCGCGACTACGTTACGGATTATTGCTCGAGAGCGGTGTCCAGATTTACGAATTTCAGCCAAGTATGATGCACGGCAAAGTGATTTTGATTGACCAAAACTGGATGAGCTTTGGCAGTGCTAATCTTGATCCTCGTAGCTTTTTTCACAATGATGAGCTCAACTTGTGTGCTTACACACCAGAGCTGATGGCGCAGGTAGAAACGTTTTTTGTGAACGGCTTTGAGCAGAGTGAGCGAGTAGATTATCAGCAGTGGCAGCAACGTTCTCTCCAGGAGAGAGTGATTGGCAGGGTGTGTCACTGTCTTTATTGGCAGCTTTAAATCTGCGTGAGGGGCCGCGCGATTGGCCAGAATGATGCAGAATAAAGCCTGGGAATTTAGATAGGCGAGCCACCGATGCTGAGCAATGTTTGGCAAACCGTAACTCTCAACCGCTTAGCGCTGCACCAGTGGCGGGAGGCAAGTTTACTGCATCAAGGATTAGCCTTTGCTCGCCAGTGGCGACAGGGCAGTTGGCTCTTGCAGTGGGGCGATGCGATCGCCCTTGGTATTGTGGCCATTCTGTTTGCCCTGGCTCCCTATGTGCCCACGTCGCTGATCGGCGTGTTGCTGCTCGCCTGTAGCGCGTTTTGGCTATTGCTGACGCTGACCGATGAGGCCGGCGAAGGGTTAACTCCCATTCATTTGGTGGTGATTGCCTATTGGGGGGTGATGGTCCTGGCTACGGCGCTGTCGCCTGTGCGGGGGGCGGCGATTGCTGGCCTGATCAAGCTGACGCTGAATGTGCTGCTGTTTTTGCTCATGGCGCGAGTGCTGCGGCGATCGCACCTACGGAACGGACTGATCACGGTCTATTTGCTAACGACCCTAATAGTATCGGTATTTGGCCTGCGGCAGTGGTTTTTTGGAGCCGAAGCATTGGCTACGTGGGTTGATCCCACGTCTAATTTGGCTGGCACGACTCGGGTTTATAGCTATTTAGGAAATCCTAATTTGCTAGCGGGCTATCTGATTCCCGCAGTAATGCTGAGTGGTGCCGCCGTATTTGCCTGGCCACGGTGGATCCCCAAAGCCCTGGCTGGGTTGAGCGGTTTGATCAGCACGGCTTGTCTGGTGCTCACGTTTAGCCGGGGTGGGTGGCTTGGCTTCATTGCTGCGGGGTTTACGCTCCTCATATTGCTTGTGCAGTTCTGGAGTATTCGGTTCAATCCGTTTTGGCGACGCTGGTCGATACCGTTGCTGCTCGGCGGTTCAACCGCCTTTTTGTTTTTGGCGATAGCGGCTCTAGAGCCGCTGCGCGATCGGGTGATGAGCATTTTTGCGGGCCGCAGTGACAGCAGCAACAACTTTCGCATCAACGTCTGGATGGCTGTCATTGACATGATCAAAGCTCGCCCCATCTTGGGTATTGGGCCCGGCAACGATGCGTTTAATCAGGTTTACCCCCTATTTCAACGCCCCCGCTACACCGCGCTCAGCGCCTATTCTGTCTTTCTGGAAATTGCCGTAGAGGCCGGGCTAATTGGGTTGACGGTTTTCTTTTGGTTACTGACGGTGACCTTTGGTCAGGGTTGGCGCGTGTTACAAAAACTGCGGGAAACCCAGGCTGTTCAAGCGTATTGGTTGATGGCGGCGATCGCCACTATGGTAGGGATGCTCGTCCACGGTCTGGTAGATACCATTTGGTTTCGGCCCCAGGTCAGCACGTTGTGGTGGCTCATGTTGGCCCTCGTTGCCAGCTACTACAGCAGCAAACCTAAGCGATTATCGACGGAGCTATGACTGTAGAAAACCTGCCAGGCCACTTTCCTGATTTTTTGCCGGTCCTCGCCGCCGAATTGACCGAAGCAACCTCAGTCGCGATCGCCCAGCAAATGCAACAGCTTGAGGTGACCACTGAGCTGAGCTACCTGCCCATCCCGACAACATATGTCCAACAGGGTGAGGGGCAGCCGCCCATCCTGCTGCTGCATGGATTTGACAGTTCGCTATTTGAGTTTCGCCGGCTGCTGCCGCAGTTGGCTGCGTACCGTTCAACTTGGGCCGTTGATCTACTGGGGTTTGGGTTTACCGATCGCACCATCGTCAGGGACATCACCCCAACCGCCATCAAGCAACATCTCTATGGTTTTTGGCAGCAGGCGATCGCACAGCCCGTAGTCTTGGTGGGGGCATCAATGGGGGGGGCCGCCGCGATCGATTTTGCCCTAACCCATCCAGAGGTCGTAGAACGCTTGGTGTTACTCGATAGCGCTGGATTAGCCGCTGGTCCTGCTATGGGGCGATTGATGTTTCCCCCGCTAGATCGCTGGGCAACGGCCTTCCTCAAAAACGCCGGGGTGCGTCGTCGCATCAGTCGCCAAGCCTATGCCAACAAGTCGCTTGTGACACCGGATGCTGAGATCTGCGCCGCCCTGCACCTTCAGTGTGCCAATTGGTCTGAGGCCTTAATCGCGTTTACCAAAAGCGGCGGGTACAACTTTTCGCGCGATCGCATTGCGCAAATGACTCTGCCGACTTTGGTTGTTTGGGGGCGGCAAGATAAAATTTTGGGCACCCAAGACGCCACTGTTTTTATAGATATTTTGCCCAGCGCTACCTTGGCCTGGGTCGATCAGTGCGGTCACGTACCACATTTGGAAAAGGCAAAGGACATAGCTCAGCTCATCCAGGCGTGGCTGTAGGCTTTGGTAAGTCATCTTTATACCACTGTGATCCGTAGCTCAGAGCGCTATTCCACACTTGGCGGCACCATGTCAGTAAAGTGCCTGAAATCTGCCAAGTGCTGCTCCAGGGCAACCAACTGGGGTAAGTGTAGGCTGTAGTAAGTCCAGCGACCGTGGGGCCGCGATCTCACGATCGCGGCTTCCTTGAGCACCCGCAGGTGAAAAGATAGTTTGGACTGACTCACGTCCAGATGTTCACACAAGTCAGCTACACAGTATTCGTGGTTGCGTAAGCTTTCGATAATTTGAAGCCGCAGCGGATCGGAAAGCGCATGAAAAGCTTTGGCTGCCGGGACCTCTAGACATAAAATCATACCTGGAGCAACTTAATTAATTTTTCATTATCAATCCTAGTTAGTGAGTGAATAAAAAACATTTACCCTAGGGGAGATTATTAGCAGTTACGCGAGGGAGTTTCAGCGATCAAGCAGATGTTAGTGAGGTCCAATAAATTTCTATGAACCAACCTGCAAGAAAGGGCTAGGGGAAATCAAGGATTGCAAAACGAACGGTGAAAGCGCTGTTCAGACAGTTCCTTATCAGCCCCAATGATGTGTGCACCTGACCGCCTGCCCCTGCGGCGAAATACTCACGGGCTTTGACTGCTTTACTGTACTGGACAAGTCAATAAAACCAATTGCGCCCTGATCGTCTCTCTCATTGGCAAGCACCCACCACCCACCCGTCGGTCGGGAGATGGCAATGCCGTGCCGCTTCTTCGTAGCGATCGCGGAGACAACACGCCTTACCGCAGTAAGCGATCAATCATGCTCTGCGCCTGGGATGCATAGCCGCCACCAAATAGGTTGAAGTGGTTAATGATGTGATAAAGGTTGTACAAGGTTTTGCGCTTCTCATACCCTGGCTCTAGAGGATAGGTCGTATGGTAGCCCTGATAAAACGACTGCGGAAAGCGGCCAAATAGTTCTGACATTGCAATGTCGACCTCGCGATCGCCGTAGTAAGTCGCCGGGTCTAAAATCACTGGCGTACCATCCACGGTGACCGCCGCATTGCCGGACCACAGATCGCCATGCACCAGAGATGGTTCCGGCGTATGTCCAGCTAGTAGCGATGGCACCGCCGCCATCAGCTCTTCCTGCCGCTGCAAGCGGCCCCGGCGATTAGCAAGCTGAAACTGGTACCTCAGGCGGTGCTCCACATAGAATTCGACCCAGTCTGCCATCCAAGGATTCTTTTGAGGGGTGTCGCCAATGGTATTGTCGCGCTGCCAGCCAAAGCCGCGATCGCTGATCACCCGATGCATAGCCGCCAGATCTTGCCCCATCTGATACCACGAGTCGCGACTGCTGTTGCCCAGGGGCAGATATTCCATCACGATATAGCACGAGCGGTCTGCCGTCCCCCAGCAGATGGGGCGCGGCACCCGAATCGTCTGCGTATGGGCTATCTCTCGCAGGCCCAGGGCCTCCGCCTCAAACATGGCATATTGGGACGCCTGGTTGAGCTTGAGAAAGTAGTCGCGATCGCCATCCGTAATGCGATAGGCCTGATTGATGCTGCCCCCACCAACACTCTGCCGATCCTGAATGGCAAACGGCTGACCAGTAGCGCGAGTGATGTTTTCGGCGATGGTATTCCACATGGGGCGACTTCTATTCGGCAACTAAAGGGACTGCAAACATATTTTCGAGGAGCAGGGCTGTGGTCTAGTGCAGCATTTCAGGGGCGATCGCGTCAAATATCCCCGCACCGACATTTCAACCGAATTTCTCCCAGCAGGCAAGATTGTCCAAACAGCTTTAGAAACCTGATGCCCGACTCGTCCCCTCATCCCATCTGACCTAACCGCTATCAGTTATGCCTTCTGCGGTCAGCAAAATCTCTGAGCCTGAGTCATGATGAAACAGCGATTGTCCAATTCATTGTTGCCCACCACCCTTACAGGCATGACTGTCCGCCCTGCCCCCCTCACTGAAAAATGGCTGAGTCGCCCCTCACCCGAGGTCGCCCCCGATCTCATTGGCTGTACCTTGGTGCGACAGTTTGCCAACGGCGACACCTATCGCGGCCTCATCGTCGAGACCGAAGCCTATGGTCCCGGTGATCCAGCCTGCCATGCCTATCGCCGCCGCACCCCCCGCAACGCAGTGATGTTTGGTCCAGCTGGTCATAGCTACGTCTATCTGATTTACGGCATGTATCACTGCATCAATGTCGTCACCGATGCCGAGAATGTACCCAGCGCCGTTTTGATTCGCGCCCTTGAACTTGATCAGCTGCCGCCCTGGCTTGAGGAGAAACAACGCCAGCAGCCCCATCGTGTGGCCGCTGGTCCCGGGAAGCTCTGTCGCGCTCTACGTATTGATCGAACGCTCAATGCTGCTTCGTTTGTAGCAGGGCAAACGCTAGGGCTTGAACCCCGCTCTGCTGACTTCCATACGGCGATCGCCAAGGGGGGCCATCAGCTGGTCCAAACGACCCGTATTGGTCTAACCCAAGGAGCCGATATTCCCTGGCGATGGTATCTCGCCAACTGCCCCGCTGTTTCCAAACTCTAATTTATCGTCAGCTCGGGTTAAGCCAATCTCAAAGCCAGTCAGTCATAGAGGCGGGGAAATTCGCTGCCTTGATGACTGACTAAGGGGGAGGTGTTCGTTGACTCGAGTTGTCCCACCCCACTCCGCCCGCTGAGCACCCTTGCCAGGAGGGAATAGAGCCACTAGGGACCCCAAAACCCTGAGGCCGAACTCAGGTTTATTTATCCAACCCTTACATCGATGACGACTTCATCCCCAGACTGTTTTCCAACTCCACATCGCTAGATCGGATGGCAATGTGCCAATGGTCAAACCACGCTTTGCCTTCCACCCTAGCTCCAGAGACGGGCTCCAAAGCTCACAACCTACATAGCCTAGCGGTTTAGCGTTTGACGGCGAGGCCATGAACGGCGATCGCGGCGATAACCGCACTCAACAAAAACCACACCCCCTCAGCGAACACATTGACTCGATGTACGTTTTGATTTGTTGCTCGAATATAGAGCATGTCGAACTCGGCAGCCTGTTGCACAGCTTGGTCGTAGGCGAGATAAGCCTGATCTAAGGCAGCCCAATCAACCAGGGCAAAAAAGCCGAACACCACCATGCCGACTACCCCAGGCAACAGCAGCAAAAATATCAGTGCAGCGCGCCCCATCAGTCCCCCTTATGATTGCCTCTCACGTTTGCAGTAACGGCATGATAACCGCCAAGGTAAGTCCCTGCGCCAAGGATGACTGCGATAAAAGTCCCAAAGGAATCTCCCAAAATCCCAGCACTGACGCGTGTCAAAAGGCTCTCCGGACTCCCCTACCCCGGAGTAAACGGGCGGCCCTGAGCCTGAGGAACGTGAAGACGTTGAAGGCCTGCGCCGAGAGGTCAATGTAGAATTAACCAGAAATTAGGATTTTGGCTTCTGCCAGTGACCGTTCTCCCCCACGTAGACCCTGCAATCCTGAATCGCCTTCGGTCATGTCGCGCCTAAAGCCAGCTTCGTCAGCACTCGAAGCTTAGCTCTAGAGCGGCTAGCCGTCAGATGTAGACATCAGTGAATAACCGTTGTAACGCCCTGCCAAACTGGGTCAGCGCTGAGTAATTACATTGGTCTCAGCTATGAATGCGGGGTTCTGGATGTAAGGTTGCTAGCAGTTCGCTTTCCACAGCTGATAGTTCTTCTAACCGGGTGTTGACAGTATCTCGATCAAAGTAAGTGGTCGCCAACAGCCAATAGGCCCCGTAGTGTCGCGCTTCAGAGGCCATCAAACTGCGGTAAAACTCTGCTAGTTTTGGCTCCGGGCAGTGGGCCGCTAGTAATCCCAAACGCTCATGGCTGCGGGCTTCGATTAGGGCTGCCACTAATAGCGAGTCCAGCATCCGTAAAGGCTCTTCGCGGCGTACTTGTTGGCTTAGTCCTGCTCCGTAGGGAGGTGCTGGCAAAGGCCGTAAAGGCACTTGACGACGTTCTAGCCATTGGTTAACAAGTTCAAAATGCCCGAGCTCTTCTTGGGCGATCGCCGTCAAGGCACGCACTAACTTTTCGCTTGAGGGATAGCGACACATAAGGTTTAGCGCCACGCCTGCGGCCTTGCGCTCGCAGTGGGAATGATCCAGCAGCACCGTATCCAGATGGGCGATCGCCTGCTTTACCCAGGCTTCTGCAGTAGGCGTTTTCAAAAACTGAATTCGAGACTGGGCCGGAGAAACCGCTATCATCAAACAACTCAAAGGCAAAAAACAGCTCTCCTATTTTATCGACTTCAGGAACGGCCGCAGCTCCTAAGGGCCCAAATTTGGTTCTGCCGCAGAAGGAGGATCGGACGTCACAGGCTCACCCTGTAGCCGCGCAATCTGATATTGCGCATCTTCGTAACAGCCCGTGCGGTCCAAATCGAGACAAATCTGAGCGGCGGCTTGCAAATCAGCGATCGCCGCTGCGGTGTTGTTGAGTTCCGCATTCAGCAGACCGCGGTCATATATTGCAAAAACGAACTCGGGGTCAATAGCGATCGCCCGGCTAAAATCATCCATCGCCCCGGTCAGATCATTCAACACCTCCCGTGTCAGCCCCCGGTTGTAATAGGGATCCGGACTGTTGGGGTCGATCTGAATAGCGATGTTATAGTCCTGCAAAGAACCTTGAAAGTCACCTAGCCGTCGCCGTACTAAACCGCGATTTTGATAAGCCAAGGCATGACTCGGTCGTAAATTGATGGCCGCCGTACAGTCAGCTAACGCGAGCTCTTGCTCCCCCAGATTTGAATAGGATAAACAACGATTGAGGTAGGCTGCCGCCTCTATCTCAGTTGTCTCTGCCTGTGCGATCGCCTCAGTGTAATCATCGACCGCCCCCCGATCATCACCCCAATCGGCTCGGGCACTGCCCCGATTGATATAGGCTTTGGTAAATGCTGCATCCAAACCTAGTGCTTGGGTGTAGTCATCGATCGCCCCCTGCACATCCCCTACCGCAAACCGTAGATTTGCCCGCTCATAGGCATAGGTCGGAACCTTAGGCGCTTGAGCAATTGCTTCAGAGATATCGGCCAAAGCAGCTTCTGTATTCCCCTGGTTGAAGTACAGACGGCTCCGTTCAGCCAGCGCCTCAGCTTGGTATGGCAACACAGCCAAGGCTTCACTGTAGCGTTCAATGGCAGCCTCTGGATTTTCCACTTGCAGCGACTCAGCCGCTGCCAAATGGCGACCCGCCATCACCCGCTGCGGTAGCTTTAGGGCGATCAGAGCCGTCACCGCGACCAAACTAGCCAGCCCCAGACCACCTATCCAGCCCCAAGGCCAACGACATCTTGGCCGCATCTCTTCTATCTCATCTGCCTCTAGCGAGGCTAAAGTAGGCTCGTCAACAACCGCCACAGTAGGGTTGGATTGCAAGCGCTCGACATCATTCAAGACATCGGCAGCTTTTTGATATCGCTGTCCGGGGTCAGTATGTACCATCTTCAGCAGCACCCCCATCAACCCAGATGGACAGTCAGGAGCTGCCTGCAGTTGCTCAGCCAGCCTTTCTTGACGACCCGGCTCTTCTGCAGCCGGTAGCTTCCGTGATGGCAGCCCTGTCACCGCTTGAATAAGCATCATCCCCACTGCATAGTGGTCGCTGCAAAATGACGTTTGGTTGCGAGCTTGCTCAGGAGCCAGATAAATTTGTCGAATCTCAGCCGCGGATGCCAGGGCTTGCCGACCGTTCAACTTCCCTTTGCCGGCAAAATTTTGACTGAGGTTTTTGATCGAGCCGAAATCAAGCAGCACTAATTGCTTATCATTTTGATGACGAATCAGTTTTGACGGCTTGAGGTTGCCATGCACCACGCCGTGGCTTTGAGCAAAGTTGAGCACTGGCAAAACTTCTTGCAAAAATCGGACGGTCATTCGCGCAGGCCAAGGATTGCCGGCAATGAGCTCTTCCCGCAGCGATCGCCCTGGGATATACTCCTGCACAATGTAGAAACTTTGCTCCACATCAAAAGCCGCAAAGGTATTGGGAATCTGAGAATGGCGACCAATCTCCTCAAGCACCGCCACCTTTTTTTTCAGCAGCGTCAGGATAAACTGCCGCGTCATCGGATTGCGCGTCGGCAGGTGAACCTCTCTCACCACACATTTTGGATGACCAGGATAGTGGATATCCGCAGCCAAGAACGTCTGACCAGATGGATGAGAATTAAGCGCTTGAATAAACTGGTAACGTCCCCCAAGCAGATTCTGAGTCGAAGACATAGGGTAGATGGATTCCTGCTAGATGCCCCATGGATAGCTCAGTCATCACGAATCAGCAGCTCGTCGGGGCACATAAAAGGCAGTCGAACTGATTCTGATATTACCGGATGCATTGCCCTCCACCTTTATAACTCCCGAAAACATCCGTAAGAGCAAGGTCATCTCCAGCTCTTAATATCTGCTTTTTAAACCAAACCGCTTTGTCCCCTCAGGTCGTCCTCACCCTCCTTAATCCAGAGCAGGAGTTCAGTACTCGAGATAAGGTGTGGGTATGAAAATGCTCACCATCACACCCGCTGTCCGCAGTGAGGTTCGTGAATTTCTACGCTTAGCTTTACCTCTTGCTGGGGCCCAAGTTGCCCAGGCATTGACTGGTTTTGTTGACACATTGATGATGGGTCGCCTTGGTCAAGATGCGCTGGCTGCCGGCGGTTTAGCCGTCATGGTATTTATGGCTGCTTTAATGACTGGCATTGGCACGGTTTCTAGCGTCAGTCCGTTAGCGGCAGCCGCCTACGGGGCTGGTCAGTCGCGCCAAATTGGCTTCATCACCCGTCAGGGTCTATGGCTGGCCTTCGTCATCAGCATTTTGGTTGCACCCAGCCTGGGAAATCTGACCCCGCTGATGCAGGCATTTGGACAGGCCCCGGTTGTCGTCGATCTATCCAGTCAGTATCTCAAGATTATTTGCTGGAGTTTGTTACCGGCGCTGTGGTTTGCGGTGCTGCGCTGCACAGCCACGGCACTGGCTCACACTCGGCCCATCCTTTACATTATGGTCGGCGCTAACCTATTCAATATCATGGCTAACTACGCCTTGGCCTTTGGTAAATGGGGCTTTCCAGCTATGGAGCTACGCGGCTTGGCGATCGCCAGTGCTCTCTCTCACCTCATCATGTGCCTGAGCCTTATCGCCTACATTGTCTACCATCGACATTGTTTTTTTCGGCCGTATCGACTATTGCACCATTGGTGGCGATGGCATTTGCCCACCATCAAGCAGTTGTTGTGGCTAGGAGTCCCCATCGGGATCGTCAATATCCTAGAGAATGGCCTATTTACAGTTATGACGCTAATGGTGGGGGCACTCGGCACCCATGTTTTGGCGGCCCAGCAGCTAGCCCTACAAACGGTAATTATCGTCTTTATGGTGCCATTAGGCATGGCCTTTGCTGCTACCGCCCGCGTTGGTCAGTGGTATGGTCAACGCGACTGGGCTGGGGTCAAACGGGCCGCCATGGTCAGCGTAAGTCTCACCATCCTGGTCATGTCCATCGCGGGGGTTATCTTTGTTATCTTTCCGACGCCTCTCATTCGCCTTTATCTCGACGTTGAGCAACCGGGAAACCAAGCCGTTCTCAAAACGGCAATTGCCATGCTGACCGTGGCGGGGTTCGGACAAATCGTTGACGGTGTCCAGCGCACAGCCAACGGCATTCTCCAAGGTCTGCAAGACACCCGCATCCCAATGTTATTGAGTTTAGTGGCTTATTGGGGGGTCGGCTTAGCGACTGGATATTGGTTGGGTTTTCATACATCTTGGGGCGGAGTCGGCATCTGGATTGGTGCATACATCGGCTTAGCGATCGCTGCGATCGCCTATATTTGGCGCTTTCGACATCTCGTGCATGCTCATCAGCCCCCATCATCAGAGAGCTATTAACGAAAGCTGTATCGGATCATCGACAGTAGCAGCCCTGAGGTCAGTCATGTCACCGCGAGGATTGCCGCCAGCATAAATTTTTCCAGCGTCGGTTGAATACGCCCAAATCACCAAAGGTACCTTGCCTGCCTCCAATTCACAGAGCACTACGATGACAGTCTAGAGGAATTGCCACAGCCACTCCCCAAGCCAAAATTTTGCTGGAAAAGAGCACCCCCAGCGGCAAACAGCAAAGTACCAATGCTGTAGTCAATCGGTTTACGATCAAACAAATTGGCGATGAGCTCAATCCTAAAAGCTCGATCCAGCCGGGATCACAAAGCCTTGCCAAAATTCAGCTATTCCTTCCAAGTTCATGATCTCAACTCCAAAGTAGAGCTTGCTATACCGCAGCGATCGCCTCCTTCAGTATCGCCACCACGTGTGCTTGAACGTTTGGCTCAATCTCAGGCCAAATTGGCAAGCTGAGCACCTCAGCCGCAACTTGCTGACTCACTGGATAAGTTGGAAATTGTCCTTTATACACCGGCAAACAGTCTTGAGGAATCGGGTAGTAGATCATTGCACCGATCCCTTGCTCTGCCAGATATGCTTTCACAGCATCCCGCTTATCGTTCAAAACTCGCACTGTATATTGATGGAACACATGCCCTGCAGTGATTACCGGAGTCACGACACCCGCCACCTCAGCTAGCAAACGATTGTAGGTTTCGGCGACTTCACGTCGTCGCTGATTCCATCGATCAAGATAGGGCAGCTTGACTCCCAAAATCGCCGCTTGTAGAGCATCCAGCCGAGAGTTATAACCCAAAACTTCGTTGTGGTACCGCTTCAGAGCACCGTGAACCCTTAGCTTCCGAGCCATCTCGGCGATCGCATCATCATTAGTCGTAATCAAACCGCCATCGCCATAGGCTCCTAGATTTTTAGTCGGAAAGAAGGAAAACGCTCCTACTCGCCCCATTGCCCCAGTAAACTGACCGCTCAAGCGATCGCGCGTCGCTTTTTGGCAGGTATCACTGCAACCGCTACAATCCCCCTTGTAAACCGCACCAAAAGATTGCGCACAATCCTCCAGTACCGGCAACCCATGTTCATCCGCAATTTCCAAAATCTGTGCCATGGGGGCTGGATTACCAAACAAATGTACAGGCAAAATCGCCTTGGTCTTGTCCGTCACATATCGGCGAATTTCAGCCGGATCAATGTTGAAAGATGCGGAATCAATTTCTACAAAAACGGGCTTTGCCCCCACCATACTGATGGACTCAGCCGTTGCAAAAAAACTGAACGGCGTCGTGATCACCTCATCACCAGTCCCAATCCCCAAAGCTCGCAAGCCAATAACTAAAGCGTCAGTACCGGAGTTCACCCCGATCGCATGTCTAACTCGTAAATACTTTGCCACATCAGTTTCAAACTGGTTGACCTCTGGCCCTAAAACAAATTGCCCCGACTCCAAAACGCGGTCAACAGCAGCCTTAATTTCATTTTTGATCACTTGATATTGCGGCTTGAGATCAAGAATGGGAACTTTATTTTGACTCACGCTGACTGCCTCGCTATATCCAACTGAGCGGAGATGAGAATTGCTATCAACCGCAGCAAATTACCGTTTGCAACAAACTTTATCACGTCGGCGGAATCTCTTTGCCATCTATTAATGGCGCTTCCGCCAGCCGTCAATTCATAGATTCGATCAACCTTGCTGGAAATGTTTCTTGTTCGTCTGACTTCCTATCGGTTAAGTTCATTCCCAATCAGGATGTTACTCTGAAGCCACTCTCTCTAGCCCCAGCTGATAGTAAATGATATGAAAATAGCGATCGTCCATGAATGGCTTTCTACCTATGCTGGATCAGAGCGAGTTGTCGAGCAGCTTTTACATCTTTATCCCGATGCTGACCTTTATAGTCTGGTCGATTTCTTACCTTCCCACAAGCGCTTTTTCATCCAAGACAAATCCGTCTCCACCTCATTTATTCAAACTCTTCCCAAAGCTAAACAGCATTTTCGTAAGTATTTACCTTTGATGCCGCTGGCAATTGAGCAGTTTGACTTGACGGGGTACGACATTGTTATTTCTAGCCACCATGCCGTTGCCAAAGGTGTCATCACCCGAGCCGATCAGCTTCACATCAGCTATGTTCACACTCCCATCCGTTATGCCTGGGACCTACAGTGGCAATATTTAGAACATGCCAACCTCCAACGCGGTCTCAAGGGAAAGTTGACTAAGGCAGTTTTGCACTACTTACGGTTATGGGATGTGAGCACCGCCAACCGAGTTGACCACTTTGTCGCAAACTCGAAATTTATTGCCCGGCGGATCGAGAAAACCTATCGCCGTCCAGCCACAGTCATTTACCCACCAGTAACCGTTGAACGCTTTCACAGCGATCGCCCACGTAATGAATTTTACCTCAGCGTATCTCGCTTCGTTCCCTATAAACGAATTGATATTACCGTCGAAGCATTCAACCAGCTGGGATTACCTCTCATCATTATTGGCGAGGGTGAACTGCGTTCCTGCCTAGAACGTACCGCCCGACCCAATATCCAGTTTCTGGGTTACCAACCGGACGAAATAGTTGTAGATTACATGGAACGCTGCAAGGCTTTTATATTCCCCGCCGAAGAGGACTTTGGCATTACCCTCGTAGAGGCACAGGCCGCCGGAGCACCTGCGATCGCCTACAGTCGCGGTGGCGCTGCCGAGATTGTCGTCCCCGGAAAAACCGGTTTACTGTTCAACCCTCAAACAGCACAAGCTCTGATACAGGCGGTTGAGACTTTCGAGCATACTGGTTCTCTAGCCCCTAGCTCAGTCATTCACAATCACGCCGAACAATTTTCCAAACAAATATTTCGACAAGCCTTCCAACGCCTCCTCGAAAATCAGTGGCAACAATTCCACACCCAACCATAATTTTACGATTTTAGGCAAGCTATTTTTAGAGGCTCTTAACTTCAAACCCCCAGCACTTTCTAGAAAGTGCTGGGGGTTTGAAGTTAAGAGGGACCTGGCACCGAGCTAATTTCCCGTGGGGCGACCCCCAGAGTATCTTCGCCGCAGGCCTGTTTCACCATCGAGT
>JBHJHA010000025.1:0-17792 GCA_050331235.1 Leptolyngbyaceae cyanobacterium | reverse complement strand
CCTATGGTCGAGACTCGAATGCTTTGCTCAATGCGTCGCTGTTTCGGTCCATTACGATTAACTTGCTTCGATTGAATGGATTCAATTCGCTCACTTCCGCTCTACGAGAGCTTGCCAATCAGGTAGAGCCAATTTTCCGTTCCTTACAATGAATCAACCCTGCGGTTCCCGCCCCTTTGGTAAAAGAGATTTTTAGCTGTTCCTAAATTAACAATGTAACTTAGCGAATCCCGATGGCTGCTGGATAGATGTGCCGTCCGGTTTCAGAGAATTGATATTGCTGGCGGTAAAGCAACATAAACCAGCTGCATTTATCCTCTTTGCGCCTTAGAGGAACGCTTATCTTGAGGGCGAGGGTAGGGTAATGCGAACAATGGTTTGCTTTTGAGGAATACTTTCGATCAAGAAGCTGCCCTGATGGATCTCTACAAGCTTTTGGGCGATCGCTAGGCCTAATCCAATGCCCTCTTGTTGAGCTGAGTCTTCAGCAAACTGCAAGTATGCTCCGGCATTTTCGATTTCAGTAGAGGTCATCCCTTTACCATGATCAATCACATAAAACACTAGCGAGTGGTCTTGGGAAGAACAAACGACTTTGACTGCGCTACCCACTTCTGAGAATTTGAATGCATTAGCGATCAGCTCCTGGCAAATCTGCTGAAAGTTAGTGGCTGACATTTGAACCGTTACCGGCTCAGTTTCTACTTCCAAATCGTCTTCACGGAGATAATCCTGGGCTACCCGCTGCGCCACCTCAGCCACAATTTTCCCAGCATGGGATGCAGTTTGGCGCCGCATGGCTACAGCAGCCTCATCATTGAGAGATAAGGACTTGAGTCTGGAAAACTGGAGCAGTTTTTCGATTAGCTGAACAACCTGCTGAGCATTGCGGTTGATGGCTTTGGCTAAACCCACAACGCCATCGGGTGCCAATGTATCAGCTCGGGTTGTCAACGAGTGGGATAGCGCCAAAATCTCATCTAAATGAATGCCCATTTCTCTAGGCAATGAAGTGTTGATGCTGGTCCGGAGAATATCCAGCTGCTTCTGGGTCTCTGCTGCTGACGCGGCATGTAGACCTAAGCGAGTTTGAATGGTGTGTAGTAGCTCATCATGGGTAAAGGGTTTAGTAAGATAGTCATTGGCCCCAAGCATCATGCCCTCTCGCACGTCTACCTTTTCAGCCTTGGCAGTCAAAAAGATAAAGGGCAAGGTTTGGGTTGCAGGATTTTGGCGCACCCGAGCCAAAACACTGTGCCCATCTAAGACGGGCATCATCACATCGCAAATTACTAGGTCAGGGCGAAACTCTTCAATGATTTGTAGCCCTTTTTGGCCGTTTCCTGCACTTTCTACGATGTAATCTTCGGCTTGCAAAATGTCGACAATGCTTTCTCGAATGCCGATTTCATCTTCGATCACGAGAAGTTTTGTCATAGGTAGACCTCAATGGAAAAACGGTAAATCAACAACAAATTTCGTGCCTACCCCTAATTCACTGAAGCACGAAATCGTTCCCTGATGAGCTTCGGTCGCTTGTTTGGCAATCATCAAACCGAGACCGGTGCCGGAGATATTGCCTACGTTGTGGCCTCGGTGAAAAGCGTTAAACAGGTGAGCTTGGTCTGGAGCTGAAATGCCAATGCCTTGATCAACTACTTGAAAGGTTGCCCGATTAGCAGCCACGGTTAACGAAAATGTGACTGGAGTGTGATCGGGAGAATATTTGATCGCATTGGAAAGTAGATTAATCAAGATATGCCGTAGCAGCTTTTCATCGGCCTTGCCGATCGCGGTCTCACCGCTGTATTCAAACTGAATTTGTGAGCGTTCACCCGATTGAATTACCTGAATTTCGTCAATCAAATCCACACAAAATTCTCGTAAGTTTAGCGAGGCTGGCTGATAGACGAATTTGCCAGCCTCGGCCTTCCCAGCCGTCAACACGTCTTTAAGTAGCGAATTGATGTGGTGAACAGAATCTTTGATGCGTTTGAGAACAGCGGTTTGTTTCTCATGGGAAAATTTGTGCCGATATCGTTCGAGGCTTTCGGCGGAGGCCAAGACAGTTGTCAATGGGGTGCGAAACTCGTGAGAAGCCATAGAAATAAACCGAGTCTTCAGATCGCTGAGCTCTTTTTCCTTAGTTAGTGCTTTACGGATATCAATTTCTACCTGCTTGCGCTCCGTTACATCCCGGGTGATCCCTCGATAGCCTTGGACTTTGCCCTGGACAGCCAAAATGGGGGCACCGCTGATCTCTAGCACCAGCGATCGCCCATCGCGATGCTGGCAGTTCACCTCAATTTGAGTAAAGGGCTGATGTGCTCGCATAAAGTGACTAAAAATGGTCATCAACCGGATGCCTTCATCGGCTGACATCAACGCCGTAAACTGCTTGCCAATCAGCTCATCGGGTTGATAACCTGTCACTTCCTGCGCTTTCGGACTGATGTAAGTAAAGCGAGAATCCAGGTCAATTTCCCAGACCCAGTCGTTAATTTGCTCTACCAAGCTACGAAACCGAGTTTCACTATCCTTTAGGGCGGCCTTGGCCTGTTCCCGATCAGTGACATTGATGCCGACAAAGACGGCGGCATTACCATCGTCATATTTTTGCGATACCAAGTAGTAAGGCTGCTGATTGCCTTTAATGCCTACCAAAATTTCCTTGAAAGCCTCTGGCTCAGAACTCGCAAAGAAGTCTTTGACAAACTTCCTGAAATCTATGGGTTCTGCCTGGAAGCCAACTGAGTGCCCGACAAAGTCCTCTGGCTGCATTTCATAGGCATCTGCCAAATGTTGATTACAGCCAAGGTACTTTAAATCTCGACTAATCCAAGAGACCATTCCGGGGACAGCGTTCAGGACAGCCTGGAGCTGTTGGTTGGTCTGAGTCACCCGCTGCTCTGCTCGGGCCTGCTGCTCCATGAGCTGCACAATGGTTAAGTGATTTTTGATGCGGGCTTTGAGGACAATAGGGTCGACTGGCTTCAAAATGTAGTCTGCCCCCCCGAGCTGAAATCCCTTGACTTCATCTTGGGGTTCTTTGAGAGCCGTAAGGAACACAATCGGAATTGCTTGGGTGGTTGGATCTTGCTTGAACTCAGCGCATAGCTCGTAACCATCGACTTCTGGCATCACGATGTCTAACAAAATCAAGTCGGGCTGTGGCGACTTGCGTGCCAGCTTGCGCGCCTGCTGGGGATGGGTGGCTGCAACGATGGTATAGGTGCCCCTGAGGGTCTCCATCAATACCCGAATATTTTCTGGTTGGTCATCTATAATCAAAATTTTTGGAATAGTTGTAGATGACATCGCCAATAAACTGCGCCTAAACCCAACTAGAAAACTAACCGTGATGAAACTGTTGCTCTATGGTCCGGAGTCTCTGAGAAAACTGTGAAATTGGACGGGAGAAGTCAACAAAAGCGATCGAAAAGAACCCATGTAAACGGCGAGTTGGCGAAGCAAGGCACAAACTCGTCGACTGCTGGACTTGATTAGCTGATGAACTGATGCCGAGATCGTCAGATCAGGTGCTGACTCGGAGTCAGTGAAGTCGTTGACAGCCTATCCATACTAGGTAGCGGATGTTCTCGAGGGAGAGACCCCGACTTGACTAAAGCGTGCTTCAGCATTAGGCGAAAGGTGAGTTAGAAGCTGTCGCTTAATATTCGCTTCGATATTTAACTTTCCACCTTTCAGGATGAAGCGCTCATCAATTCACACTATTTCACACACTTCTGGCTGCGCGACTCGTGAATATACTCAATGCGATTGACCAAGAGGGGGGCAACGCTGTCCATTCGCTGGCGTTGATCTGGTCAGTTGCAAAGAGCTTGAAAGAACCCGGTTGCGGTCAGTGGTCACCTCGATCACTCAAGGTAGCTGACGAAACGAAGGCTGAGACTGGTTTTCTGAACTAACGCGATCGCGTTTTAAAGGATGATTTGGAATTTATAATATCCAGAAAGGTTGGCTGCCTCATTTCTGGGAAGGTTAACAATATAGAGGTACTGAAATGCTTGGCACCACAGTATTTCTTAGGGCAAAAAACAGTGATGTCACTGAGCTTATTTAAAGTTTTTGACCCGGTTCGTTTCTCAAATTTAGGCAGGCGCAATGAAAACGCTCTGGATAGACGCTGATTTTGAGCAACACGCATCACATATCCAGGCCTTTGCCCCTAGCCAGCGGTCTAGAGATGGTGCGGTTGAGGCCATGGATCGCCTGCCAGCACTGACCGATATTGCTGACTGTAGCTTGATCATTCTCGATGCCGCGATCGCCGCTACCGCTGACCGCGATCAAGTTGATAGACTACTGGCGATGCCGCCGCCGGTAGTGGTTACGGCGACTCCTCAGCAGGAAGAGATGGCTTTACAGCTTCTCCACCGAGGGGCCCAAGACTATGTCATTGCGGCTTCAGAGCATTTTTACACCGCGTTGTCTGTAAAAGCACAGCGAGTACTTGACGGTCACCCAGGTGTGCTGCCTGCCGCAGCGGCTGAGCCAACGCCACCGTCCGTGTCTGCCCTCATCGAGATTGCTGGCTGTACTGCCCAAACGGACAGCCTAGCCGCACTCTCTCACTTTGTGGTCTGCCGGTTGGCGGCTGAGCCCTGGACCCATCGGGTCAGCCTATATCGCCGCACGGCAGACACTGTCGAGGGTTGGCGCATCGTTGAATCGACCGCTGAGCGGGCGATCGCGCCTGCGGAAGTAACCACTCTGTTGTCAGGCGGAGCCAGCCAACTACACCCCGTTGCCCCTGAGTCATCCCCTGGGGGGCCGGCTGTGGTCGCCACCGAGATCCTCGCGGCAATACCCATCACCGTGGCCAGTGAAGGCTGGGGTGCATTAGTCGTTGAGCGATCGCCGCGATCGCCCCAGTGGCCCCCAACCAGTCTAAAAACCCTGGAGTTTGCTGCAGCTCAGCTTGGTGCAGTCCTCAAAAATCTCAAGCTACTTGAGCAAGTGCAACAAGAACGGCAGCACCACGACGACGCCATGACAGCTTTGGTCAGCACGACCGAGATGTATACCCGTATTCTGCACAGTATTTCTGATGCGGTTTTTGTCACCAATGGTGCTGGACAGTTTACCTTTATTTGCCCTAACGTTTCCACCATTTTTGGTTACGAAGCGTCTGAAGTGGCCGCGATGGGATCCATCCAGGCGCTGTTAGGCAGTGACCACTGCCATCCTGAGGCGTTGGCGGGACAGCAAGAACTCATCAACTTTGAAATTCAGATTTATGACAAATCGGGAGCACTCCACGATTTACTGGTCAATATCAAGGCTGTCAGCATTGGCGAAGGGACCGTCCTGTATTCCTGCCGGGATGTGACCGATTTCAAACAGACAGAAACCCAGCTATATCAACGCGATCGCGACTATCGACTGTTGCTCGAACATTTGCCAGCAGGGGTCATTGTGCATGATGCCAATACGGAGATTTTGACAACCAACACTCGGGCCACTGAATTACTGGGACTCAGTACTGCCCAAATGCAGGGAAAAACCGCTTTAGATTCAGCCTGGTACTTTGTTAGAGAAGATGGCACCCCCTTGTCGGTCGCCGACTATCCGGTGAATCGCGTGGTGGCTACCCATGCCGCACTTGAGCAAGTAATCATTGGGTTTAACCATCCTGATAGCGGTGTTCAAGTGTGGGTGCTCGTCAATGCCTACCCTTTATTCAAGGCTGATCAGACGCTCGATCGCGTCATCGTCTCCTTTGTCGATATCACCGCCCAAAAGCAAGCCCAACTCAACCTAATTGCAAGTGAGCAGCGCTACGCCTCTTTGGCCAAGGCGGCTCCGGTGGGCATCTTTCGGACTGACCCAGAAGGTAATTGCGTTTATGTGAACGATCGCTGGTCTGAGATTGCCGGCATGGAGCCCGCGCAGGCCATGGGGGTAGGTTGGGTAGACGGTCTGTACCCAGATGATCGAGAGGCCATCATGGCAGAATGGTACGATGCCGCGCAAAATCATCGCCCCTTTAGCTTGGAATATCGCTTTTGGGATGCGACGCAGACGATTACCTGGGTTTACGGTCAAGCCGTGGCTGAAATCGATGATCAGGGCGCGGTGACCGGCTACGTCGGCACTATTACCGACATTACCGAAAGACATGCCGCTGAAGAACGCCTCAAAGCCAGCGAAGCCTTGTTTAGAGATACGTTTGAGCAGGCCGCTGTGGGGGTATCTCACGTTTCCCCCACGGGCGATTTTATCCGTCTAAATCAGCGATTTTGTGACATTGTTGGCTACTGTCACGATGAGTTGATCAATCTCACCTTTCAAGACATCACCCATGTGGACGACTTGGCCGTCGATCTTAACCAAGTCAACCGGCTGCTCCGGGGGGTGGAAACGACCTACACCTTGGAAAAACGCTATATCCACAAAGCGGGGAACATTGTCTGGATTAATCTGACGGTTTCGCTAGTGCGTGATGAGGCCGGTGAGCCCGATTACTTTATTGCGGTAATTGAGGACATCAGCGATCGCAAGTCTGTACAAGAGCGGCTGCAATTAGCGCTAAGTGCGGCTAATCAAGGCATTTATGACCTCAACCTAGCTACCGATGAAGCGATCGTCGGCCCCGAATATGCGCGGATGTTGGGCTATGAGCCCCAAACCTTTGCCGAAACGGTCACGTCTTGGCGAGCCCGCGTCCACCCGGAAGATCAAGAGCGGGTGAAGCAGGCCTACCAAGCCTATGCCCAGGGCGAAACCCAGCAATATCGGGTTGATTTTCGGATGCGCACCGCCTACGACACCTGGATCTGGGTGTTGTCAGTTGGCAAGTTTGTTGCTTGGGATACCGCTGGGCAGCCGACTCGGTTGCTGGGTACCCACACCGATATCACTGAGCGGAAGCAGGCAGAAGCAGAACTTTACGTTCTCAATCAAGCTTTAGAGCAGCGAGTCGCGCAGCGGACCGAGGCCCTCTCGGCGGCGAATGACCGATTACGTGCGCAAACCGCCGAACTGCACCAGACGAACCAACTCTTGACCCTGGTGATGGATAGCATTCCCCAGCGGATCTTTTGGAAAGACCGGGACGCCGTCTTATTGGGATGCAATCAGCAGTTTGCCGCTGATCTGGGTCTCACAGTGGAAGCCGCCATTGGTCGCGGCAACCATGATTTTTCAGCAACTTCGGAAGAAGCTGACTTCTACGATGCGTGCGATCGCCAGGTGATGGAGTCAGGAGAATCCAGCCTACATATTTCAGAAACGCTGCGCCGGGCTGATGGGACCACTATTTATCTTGACACCAGTAAGGTGCCCCTACGCAACGAACAGGGGGAAGTCATCGGTCTCTTAGGCTGCTACGAAGATATTACCGAGCGGCGACTCATGGAAACGCAGCTTCAGCAGCAGCTGCAAAAAGAGCGGCTCCTGACTTTGCTCATGCAGCAGATTCGGCAAACGCTCAGCCTAAAAGAAATTTTTGACCTGACAGTTCAGCAAGTTCGTCAACTGCTCAAGATTGATCGCGTCTTGATCTACGCCATTGACGATAGTCGAAATGTCAAGGTTGCGTCTGAGTCGCTGAAATGTAACTGCGTCCCCCTCTCAAGGCGAAAGGTCAGGAGCAAACATGTTCCCCCCGCTGCCTATCGGCGTTACTTGTCTGGTGAGGTCTTCGCGATTAATGATATTGCCCAACAAGGGCTGCCGGACCACATGTCGGTCTTCGCGGAGCAGGCCTTTGCTGTATCCGCCAAAATCATGGTGCCCATTGTGGATCAGGATGCCGGTAAGGTCTGGGGACTGCTCATCGGACATCAGTGCGATCGCCCCCGTCAGTGGCAGCCTTGGGAAATTGAGGTGCTGGAGCAGCTGAGCCATCACCTAGCGATCGCCATTCGCCAAATTCGCCTATACGACCAGCTACAAAAAGAACTGCAGCAGCGACAGCAGGTTGAACAGTCACTCCGGGCGAGCGAAGCACGTTTGCAGCTCGTCACCGACTCCGTCAATGGCTGCATTGCCTACATCGATGCTCAGCAGCGCTATCAATTTGTCAACCAAACCTTCGAAGCGTGGTTTGGCTGTCGCAAGACAGAAATCCTCGGTCAAACGGTGGAAGCCATGATTGGCGCTGCTGCCTACGCTAAAACCCGCGGCTACATTGAGCGGGCGCTGGCTGGAGAAACCGTCAACTACGAAGCCGAATTACCCTATCAGCAGGGTGGCACGCGCTACGTAACGGCCTCTTTGGTCCCCGACGTCAATGGCCAAACCGTGGATGGTTATTACGTTCTGGTTACGGACATCAGCGATCGCCGTCAGGCGGAGCTCGCCCTGCGGGAAAGCCGTCACTTTATTGAGCAGATCGCCAATGCCTCGCCCCACCTCATTTACCTGTATGACTTGAGTGAGCAGCGCAACCTCTATGTCAACCAAGAAATCGGTCAGACCTTAGGCTACAGCCCCGAAGAAATCCAGGCGATGGGGGCAGAGCTGCTGAGGCGGTTGATGCATGAAGAAGACTGGAATCTCTACCAGAGCCACTGGGTGCGGCTCATGGCGGCTCAAGATGGCGAAGTCTTAGAGTTTGACTATCGTATGCGTCATCGAGATGGTAGCTGGCGCTGGCTGATCAGCCATGACACCGTCTTTGCCCGTAACGCAGAGGGCCAAGTGACGCAAATTGTGGGCTCCGCTCAGGATGTCACCAGTCGTAAACGGGCCGAAGCGCTGATTCAAGAACAGGCAGTCCATGAAATGCTGCTGCGGGAGATTACCCAGCGCCTGCGCAGCACGCTTGCCCTACCAACCATCTTTGCCACTGCCTGCGATGAAATTCGGAAAGTGCTGCAGTGTGACCAGGTGTCTATCTTCCAGTTTGACCCAACGTCTCATCTGACGGCCGGGCAATTTGTGGCTGAGGCCACAACTGCTGATGGTTCTTCGATACTCCACTTAAGGGCAGCAGATCCCCATTTTCCCGCAGCCTACGCCGGGCCCCTGAGTCAGGGGCAGCACCTAATCTCGTCGGACATTGAGCAAACTGGTCCCTATCCATTCTACGACCAGATTTTGCCGCTCCTAGAGGTCAGAGCCCATATGGTTTTGCCCCTGTTACGGGATGAGGAGCTGTGGGGGCTACTGTTTATCCATCATTGTCATACAGCTCGCCCCTGGCAGTCATCTGAGATCGATTTGGTACAGCAGTTGGCGGTGCAAATGGCGATCGCCGTGCGGCAAGCCAGCCTGTTTGAGCGCCTCGAAGAAGAACTCCAAGAACGGCAAAATGCTGAAAAACAGTTGACCGAGCGGAATCAGCAGCTGGCGATTACCAACCGCGAGCTCGCCCGCGCAACCCACATGAAAGATGAATTTTTGGCCAATGTGAGCCATGAAATCCGCACGCCCATGAATGCCATCATGGGCATGACCAAGCTAGCCCTAGAAACCTCACTCACGGCTAGACAGCGCAACTACCTTGCCAAAATTGACAAATCAGCCGAAGCCCTGCTCCACATCATCAACGATATTTTGGACTTCTCCAAAATTGAAGCGGGCAAACTCACCTTGGAGCAGGTGCCGTTTTCGTTGGACGAGGTGCTCAGCAACTTAGCCGATGTGACCGGCATTCAAGCTGGGAACAAAGGGCTCGAACTCCTCTTTGATGTCGCCATGGATACGCCCTTGAGTTTGCAAGGCGATCCCTTCCGCTTAGGCCAGATCCTGTTGAATCTGGTTGCCAACGCGATCAAATTTACTGAGACGGGTCATATCGTCGTCTCGGTGGCCCCGGTGGCCCTGGGCGATCGGACCTGTCAGCTAAAATTTAGTATCACTGATACCGGCATTGGCCTATCAGCGGAACAGCAGGCATCTCTATTCCAAGCCTTTTCCCAGGGGGATACCTCTACGACCCGTCGCTTTGGCGGCACTGGCCTCGGGCTTGTTATTTCTAAGCGGTTGGCCCATCTCATGGAGGGAGAAATTGGGGTCGAGAGCCAATTGGGCCAGGGCAGTACGTTCTGGTTTACCGCCAGGTTTGAGCGCTCCCAGGCAAGAGTGAAATCAGCGCGGCTTAAGTATCAGCAACGGGGCGACCTCAAGGGCACCCGTATCTTAGCTGTGGATGACAATGCAGCGGCTCGAACAATTTTTCAAGAGGTGTTGTCGAGCTTTGAGTTTGAGGTGACGGTGGTTGACACGGCGGATCAGGCGATCGCGACCCTGCAGGCTGCTGACCAAGCCGATCGCCCCTTCGATATCTTTATGGTCGACTATGTGATGCCTGATATCGACGGCATTTCCCTCATTCAGCGTATTCGTAAATCGCTCTCGCTCAAGACAAATCCGGCCTTTGTTTTGGTCACGGCCCATCGCCAGCTCGTGGTGAAAGAAACTGCCTATGCAGCGAGTATTCAACATTTTCTCTACAAGCCTCTGCAGCCCTCCCAGCTACTCGAGGCGATCGTCGAAATCATGCTGCCCCAAGAGGCCAAGTATCAGTCTGTGTTAGCAAATCCTAATCCACCTTTGCTCGTCCGCCCAGCCAAAACACTGGCGGGAGTTCAGGTGCTGCTGGTGGAAGATCACGAAATCAACCAGGAGCTAGCGACTGAGTTTTTGACCGCTGCTGGGGCGATCGTGACGGTGGCAAATAACGGACAGGAAGCCTACAACTATGTTCGTAGTGAATCCTTTGATGTGGTGCTGATGGATTGCCAAATGCCGGTGATGGACGGCTATGAGGCGACGCGTCAAATTCGGGCGCTACCCCAGGCCGATGGATTGCCCATCATTGCCATGACGGCTAACGTCATGCCGGGCGATCAGCAAAAATGTCTTGCCATCGGTATGAATGATTACTTGGCTAAACCCATCGTCAAAGACAAACTGTACGCCGCTATTCTGCGTTGGGTCTCGGCGGAGGCCGCCGTCTCCCAGGTCTCTGTATCGGTTAGTGCGGACGTCAGTGTCAGGCTGCCTGAGCTGGCATTTCAGGCCCTTGGCACATTTGATGTTGCCATGGGTCTACATTTTGTTGGCGATAATCCTCAGCTCTATGCCAAACTGCTCAAACAGTTTTGGCAGAAGCATCAAAGCTTTGCTGACCAACTCCACCAGGCTTTAGACGCTGGCAACTATACAGAAGCGACCCGGATGGCCCACAGTCTAAAGGGACTCTGTGGCACCTTGGGCTGCGGGGAACTGCGCGATCGCGCCCGAATTTTAGAGCTGTCGCTACGGGAGCAGGGGGCAGGGTATGACTCCGCTGCCGTAACATCCTTAGTTGAAATCCTTGCCCAAGTCCTGGCTGATCTGGACCAGTGGCAACAATCCCTCTCGCCCCCGTCCGCTGCTCAAACCGCCGCTCAAACCGCCGCTCAAGCGATCGACTGGGCCGCTATTCTGCAGCAGATTTATCGCCTCAGCGAAGAATTAGAGACTGACCTCGGCTCGGCCCTGGAGCGGTTGCCAGCGCTGCAAAGCTCCCTACAGTCTCATCCTGAAGCTGGGCAAACTATCAATAACTTGACCCAGGCATTGGAACAATTTGAACTAGACTCTGCCTATGCCGCTTTGGAAGAGCTGTCACAGTTGGCAGAGTCTCAATTGGCCTGTGACGATTAATTTCAACCCTAAATGGCTAAGCGTGTGCCAGTCCCTGTTTGCAATGAGTTTAAAGAAGAGTTCACAGATAAAGCGGGTTAGTACTCCTCGATCCATCGTTCTCGGACTGTGGTCGCTAACCGCAGCGATCGCCCTCGCTAGCTGTAGCCAACCAGCAACTCAGATCACCACCCTCGAGGTCGGTGAGACTCCAGCGCCCCAGCCCAGTGACACCGCACAAGCAAATCTGGTGAGATTTGGGGTCCTCGTGATCGATAATGCCGTGTCCGTGCGTCAACGATATGCGCCCCTTCTGGCTTACCTCTCAGAAGCGACCGGACACCCCTTTGAGTTAGTGCTGCTGACCCAGGAAAGCCAGTTTTCGTCAGTGGCAGCAAAAAAAATAGATTTTGTAGCCACTAATTCACTGGCGGCCGTACAGCTGCAACGGCTGTACGGGGCAGAGTTTTTAGCGACCCATTCCCGCCCGCAAACCGGCACGCAATTTAGCGGTTCCATCATTGTTCGTGAGGACAGCAATATTCAAACCCTCAAAGATTTGCGCGGCCGACGAGTTGCCTGTGTCAACTTTCAAACAGCTGCCGCTGGCTGCGTTTTTCAGATTCAGCACTTACTCAACGAAGGCATTGATCCATTTACTGATTTTGAACAGTTCATTGAGAATCAATCACAGGACAATATCGTTTTAGCGGTGTTGAATAGGACTCTTGATGCTGGGTTTGTCCGCACCGGGCAGTTAGAAAAAATGGTGTCACAGCAGCTGCTCGCTAATGATGACGATATTCGAGTTTTGGCCCCTGTCAAAGACGATTTTTACTATGCCCATACGACAGCGCTTTATCCAGAGTGGCCGGTGGCCGCGTTACAGCATGCTGACCCAGCGTTAGTCAGTCAGGTAAAAACCGCTTTAATGGAGATTGAGTCCCAACATCCGGCGCTAACAGCCGCTAAACTAGACGGCTTTGTCTCCGCAACGGATTATTCAGCAATTGACCGTATGATCGAGAGGCTGCGTCTGAAAAGTTGGGAAATAAAATAATCGGCTCTATTTTTTTCTTATGATTTTTCCTTTTGGCAAGCTGTTTGCCAATTCACAATTTACGGTAAAACGAAAGCACAGCATCACCTTTCGATACTTAGGGATCGCCAGTATTTATTTATTAGTTATCCAGTTAATCTTTGGGGGCGTACAAATCTACTGGCTATATCAAAAGCGCCTGAGTTTTCTGGAGCAAAAAGCCGAAAAGATAACCCGCTTCATCAGTGGTGTTGCGCCCGAGGCCATTCTGACCCTCGATTTTTTGTCGTTAGAAATTTTGATTCGGCAGAGTTACGAAGATGAGGATATCCTCTACGTGATTGTTGTAGATGAGCAGCAGCGGCCCCTTACGAGATCGCTCAAGCAAGCGCATTCCCTCATAGAGCCCACACAATCGGCAACAACCCCACCGTCTCCTCTGGATCTGGCTGAGTGGTTTCGAGCTCAGGACTCGGTACGGGAAATTCGGGCTCCCATCCTCGTTGACCAAAGTCAGCTGGGGGAAGTTTGGCTAGGCTTTTCTATTCAAAATGTGCAGCAGGAAGTCTACCAAACCGGCATCAATATTTTGCTGGCTTCCACTGCGGTCAGCCTATTAATGGCGGGCTTCTCAATCGGATTATTTGAACGCTTGATCAGTACTCCCTTGCGCAACCTGATTCACATGGCCCAAGCCCTGGCTACGGGGCAATTGCATTATCGGAGCTTGATTCATGCTCCCGACGAAATTGGTCAACTAGAGGCCGCCCTCAATAGCATGGCCCACCAGCTCCAAAACACCATGGAAGGGTTAGAGCAGCGGATTATAGAACGCCAAACTGCGGAAAAACGACTCCAACAAACGGCCCAGGCGCTGACCCTAGCGAGGGATAAGGCGCTGGCGGCTACCCGGGCGAAGGGCGAATTTTTGGCCAACATGAGTCATGAAATTCGCACTCCGATGAACGCCATCATGGGCATGACTAAACTCGCCCTCGAAACGTCGCTGACGTCGCAGCAGCAAAACTACTTAACTAAGATCAACGTGGCGGCTGAGTCGCTGCTGCATGTGATCGACGATATTTTGGACTTTTCTAAAATTGAGGTTGGCAAGCTCACCTTAGAACGAGTGCCGTTTTCGATTGAAACGGTCATCAAAAATCTGGCCGATGTGACCAGCCACCAAGCCAGCACAAAAGGGATTGAACTCATGTTTGACCTGGATGTGCAGACGCCGCAGCGCTTGGTCGGCGATCCCAAACGACTGACGCAAATTTTACTCAACCTGATTTCTAATGCTATTAAGTTCACCGACAGCGGGCATGTTTTAGTCACGGCCAGTCCAGTAGAGCCAGCGACTGCTGACCCAGTTTTGCGGTTTAGCGTTACCGATACCGGCATTGGTTTGACTCAGGCGCAACAATCAACGCTATTTCAAGCCTTTACCCAAGGCGATCCGTCCACGACCCGTCGATATGGGGGCACTGGCTTAGGGCTGGTGATTGCTAAGCGCCTAACGCAGCTCATGGATGGCGAAATTGGTGTGGAGAGCGACGGCCACACCGGCAGCACCTTTTGGTTCACAGCGCGGTTGGGGGCACCGAGCTTACCGCTGGCTCCTTTATCAGCCAAATATCGAGGCCTGCCCTCGTTAGCCTGCCCGGTATTGGTCGTTGAGCCCTCCGCCGCGATGAGCGCGCTGCTGGTCAAGACGCTATCTAGTGTTGGCTTTTCGGCTACTGTGGTCACCACGGCGATCGCGGCATTAGATCAAACCGCGTATCCGCTGATCATTGTCAATTCGGTGTTGCCTGATAGCGATGGGGCTGCGCTAGCGCAGCAAATGTGCCGGCGGAGAAAAGTCCAGAGCCCGGCGGTATTGCTGATCACCGATCCGCTCCAGACGGGGGGGACAACCGTAGATCAGTCGGCAGGGATGATGCGTCAGCTATACAAACCCTTGCAGTCCTCAATTTTGCTTGACCACCTGCTAGCGCTGCTGACAGCAGCCACGGCCCCCGCAGACACCGCTAAAACATCAACGAACTCTGGGATGATGGCGGCCGATTGTCTGGCCAATATTCGGGTCTTGCTGGTGGAAGACAATGAGATTAACCAGGAACTTGCGGTTGAGCTGTTGACGACAGCGGGGGCGATCGTGACCCTAGCGAATAACGGTCAGGAAGCTTACGAGCTCGTTAGTCACGATACGTTTGACGTAGTGCTGATGGATTGTCAAATGCCAGTGATGGATGGTTATGCAGCCACCCGCCACATCCGCTCCCTGCCCCAGGCGGATACGCTGCCAATTATCGCGATGACGGCCAATGCCATGCCGGGCGATCAGCAACACTGTTTAGCCATGGGTATGAATGATTACCTAGCCAAGCCAATTGTCAAAGACGCGTTGTATGCTGCCATCTTACGATGGGTATCCTTGGGTGAAACTGTTTCCCAATCGGCTGGTCTTTCGATGCCTATGCTTTCCCGTGCCGCTGCGGCAGACGACACCTTTGCTCATCTGCCATCTTTCAACACCGAGGCCGGGTTGCACTTTGCGGGCGACAATCCACAGCTATATACCAAATTGCTCAAGCAGTTTTTGGCTCGGTACCAAGACTTTGACCAGCAGATTCAACGGGCGATCGCCCAAGACCACTACTCAGAGGCAACCCGCCTCGCCCATGGGCTAAAAGGTACGAGCGCCACGCTGGGCTGCGAAGGCCTCAGCGATCGGGCTCGACAACTAGAACTTTCCTTTCGTCAGCAGGCTGCAGGCTTTGATGTTGCTGCCCTGGGGACGGTGAATGAAAAGCTCGTTCAGGTGCTGAGCGAGCTAGACCAGTGGCAACAATCGCTGCCGAGTCAGTCGTTGGCAACGCCCGGTGCGGCTCCCATTGACTGGTCACGGGTGCTGGAGCAAGCCCACCGTCTAGGCGAGGCTTTGGAAACTGACTTGGCAGCCGCATTTGAAACGATAAACTGGCTGCAAACCACACTGCATGCGAATGCTCAGGCCCGCACATTGGTGAGTGCACTTGCGGTTTGTATTGATACGTTTGAAACTGAGCGGGCTGAGCAGTTGCTGCAGCAACTCAGGCAACTAGCAAAATCGCACCCGTAACCCATGGTTAATCAACCGTCTTCTAAGATCCTTATCGTCGATGACCAGCCCGAAAACCTTCAGGTCCTGATGGTGGCGCTGATGCACGATTACACCGTGGTGGCGGCCAAAACAGCTGATAAAGCGATCGAGTTGGCTTTGAAGGCACCGCAGCCAGATCTCATCCTGCTGGATGTGATGATGCCGGATATGAGTGGCTATGAGCTGTGCGAGCATTTCAAGCGGCAGTCTGAAACTCAGCATATTCCGATCATTTTTGTGACTGCCCTCAGTGAAGCGGACGACGAGGCTAAGGGCTTTCGGTATGGGGGGGCCGACTACATTGTGAAGCCAGCCCATCCGACAGTGGTCAAAGCTCGGGTCAAAAGTCATCTCACCATTAAGCGGCTCAATCAGCAGCTACAGGCCATCAACGATGTCTTGGAGGAAAAAGTTGAGCAACGGACGATCGCCCTCAATAAAGCACTAGCGGAGGTCAAGTTTCGGACCCAAGCGCTGCATCGAGCGCTCTATACCCATGCCCTGACCGGGTTGCCCAGCCGCACCTCGCTGATGGAGACGCTACAAAGTCTATGTCAGAAGTCTGCGGACAATCAGCCGCCATTTGTCTTTGTCATGCTCAACCTGTTTCGGTTTAGCCTGATTAACAACTCGCTGGGCCATGCCATTGGCGATCGCGTGTTGGTTGAGGTGGCCAAGCGCCTACAGTCAAATCTTTATGAACGAGACGTGCTGTATCAGATTGGCGGAGACGAGTTTGGGCTTCTGTCCTTTGCGCCCCAGAGCGATCGCGAAATTATCGAATACGTTGAAACTCTCTTTGCCAGCCTCAGCAAGGGGATTCGCGTCGACAGTTATGAAGTCTTTGTCCATGCCCGCATTGGTGTGGTCAAAGGCGGCCCCCATTACCAAACTGCCACTGAGATTTTTCGAGATGCCGATACGGCTTTGCAAAAAGCAAAAGGCGAGGCGATCGATGGCTACTATCTCTTCCAGACTGATTTTCACGATGCCGCCATTCGCCGCTTAGATCTGGAGAGCGCCCTTAATCGTGCGATCGAGCTGCAGGAATTCGTGCTGTTCTTTCAGCCCATTATCGATTTGGCAACCCGTCGGGTAAACGGCTTTGAAGCGCTCATTCGATGGGACCGAGAGGGCCACGGATTGGTCCCCCCGAATGTTTTCATTCCATGTCTAGAAGAGACGGGTTTGATTGTGCCAGTGGGGCGGTGGGTGCTCCACGAGGCCATTCGGCAGCTAGCCGGTTGGCAGCAGCAGTTTGGCTATCTCACCATGAGCATCAATCTAGCCGCGCCGCAGTTTACCCACCCCAACCTGCTGGACGATTTGGATGCAGCGCTGGCTCAGGCATCTCTAATGGCGGGGTCGGTCAAGCTCGAAGTGACTGAAAGCGGCCTGCTGGAATTTCAGGACAATACGCTGGAAAAGATGCATCAAATTCGCCAGCGGGGGCTCAGCATCAGTATTGACGATTTTGGCACGGGTTACTCGTCTTTGAGCTATCTCAAGCAGTTACCGGTCGATGTCCTGAAAATCGATCGCTGCTTTGTCAAAGACATTAAAGACGATGGCGGCAACTCGGAAATTGCTCGGGCGATCGTCTCGATGGGGGCGGCCTTGGGCATGAGTATTATCGCGGAAGGATGCGAAACCACTGGCCAGGTAAATTTCTTACAGTCTTTGGGCTGCCAGTATGCCCAGGGTTACTTTTTTGGTAAGCCGATGCCGGCTGAGGAAGCGACTCAGTGGCTGGCAGAAGCCGGTTATATCGGTTCTGAGTAATCGCGCCACCGTGAGGCGATCGCCCTTTGAAGTTCGGGATTTGTCGCTGAGCATGGCACCCATTGGCGATCGTCCCTGCTAACGGACGTGAGTTCGACGAGCAGAAGTGAGTAAGAAAAAAGCTGAGACTGAATTTGACGAATTCTATGCTCAGCTATGAACACCACTTTATCCGAAGTCTCTCGCCTGGATGTGACGCAGATTTTCTGGGAAGTTGATGACTTC
>JBHJHA010000024.1:0-55906 GCA_050331235.1 Leptolyngbyaceae cyanobacterium | reverse complement strand
CTTCAAGAATCTGAAGGCGCTGCGTCAGCGAGTCCAAGAGGTCTTGTCAGAAATGACCAAAGACGTGATTCGCTCAGTGACGGGATGGGACTTCATTACCAATGCTGTATTAAGTGCATCCTCAAATTGAATTGGTATAAGTATTTGCAAAGTTTGAATGTCAATAAATTAAAGGCAGAAGGGAGTTTGGCAATATTGCTAGCTCCCTTCTTGTCTTGGTATGGCGAGTATGATAACAACAGTTGCCCCTTTTGGGCTTTGCGCTGATGTGAAGTTTGCCAAGTATCTCCTCAGCTCCGATGGCTGTGTATACGACTTTATCCTGCCAGTTCGTAGAAATAGCGCTTCTGCGGAATGTGGCATGTTGCTAAACGGTCGATGGGAATGCATAAAAAGTGTTGGTAGTGCTAGACAGGTAATGATTTGTTGTAGTGGTGGATGAAATTCCATAGCAAGCCGATGTGATTGCTCAGACTCTTGGAGAATGCCAAGCTGCGCCGCACAAACCTCGAAACCCGCTGGCGCAGCGTACAGTTGAAGCGCTCAATATAGCTGGTTTTGTCGCTGTCTTTGGACACGGCCCGATGTCGCTTCGAGGGCAGCACGACCTTATACGCCTCCCAGGCGTCGGTGTAAATCACCGCGCACTGACGATAGACGGCCGGTAGTGAGGCCCACAGCGCCTGCGCACTCTCCTGGCCTCGACTTCCTATATGAGCACCAATAATTTCTCGAGTGTCGGCATCCATCGCCAGCCAGACCCACTGTTTGTTGCCGTTGTTGTCGACAAATGACCAGAGTTCATCGCACGGCACGCTCAAAGGCCCTTTTTTTTGGCTGAACGTCAGCCTGGGTGACGGTTTGAGCTGATTTGGCGTTGACATAATCCTGCCGCCACTGCTCTGAAACCTGCACGGCTCGGGCAATGCCCGCCATCGAGATCCGCTCTAGCAGCAACCGGTCAATCAGCTCACGCGTTTCGCTATCGATGAGTTTATTGGTAGGATTCTCGACGAACTGACGGCCGCAGGCGCGGCAGAGGAAACGCTGCTTGCCGGTATGGATATGATCTTGACCGTTTGTTTGGACGTGCAGCTCGGACAACAGGGCATTGGGACGATCGCTGGGCTTCACGATCACCCTAACAAACTCATCATTACCTCCGGGGCTCTACCAAAGTGTTGCCATATCAAAAACGGGGGCTGTTAACAGCCCCCGTTTTTGACGTGATCGTTGAAGGGATATAGCAACTCCCTCGGTAGTATTTGGTGATTAACCTTTAAGAGGCCTCTGCTCGCTCTTTTGCTTCCTTGATAACCACATCAGCAACATTGCTGGGGCAAGGAGCGTAATGCGAGAAAGTCATCGAAAACTGACCACGACCAGAAGTCATTGTCCGCAAGTCGCCAATGTAGCCAAACATTTCACTCAGCGGTGCTTCTGATTTAATGCGAACCCCTGTAGGCCCAGACTCTTGGCCCAAGATCATGCCGCGACGACGGTTGAGGTCGCCGATAACATCGCCCATATAGTCGTCGGGTGTGAAGACGTCAACCTTCATAATGGGTTCAAGGAGTTGGATACCCGCCTTCGGCAGCGACTGTCGATAGGCAGCCTTAGCGGCAATTTCGAAGGCGATTGCAGACGAGTCGACAGGATGGAAACCACCATCATTCAGGGTTACTTTCAAGTCAACCACAGGGAAGCCAGCCAGAGGTCCTTTTTCTACACTCGTCTCGAAACCTTTTTGAACTGCAGGCCAAAACTCACGAGGGACGTTACCACCAGTCACCTTAGACTCAAACTCAAAGCCAGCACCGGTCTCACTCGGCTCGATGGTGTAGTCAATTTTGGCAAATTGCCCGGAACCACCGGACTGTTTTTTGTGAGTGTAACTATCGTTAAACACTTTGGTGATAGCTTCACGATAGGCTACTTGCGGCTTACCAACCTCGACTTCTACGCCGTAGGTACGCTTGAGAATATCAACTTTGATGTCGAGGTGCAGTTCACCCATCCCTTTCATGATGGTTTCGCCACTTTCTTGGTCAGTTTCAACATAGAAGGAGGGGTCTTCCTGAACCATCTTGCTCAGGGCTACGCCCATTTTTTCGTTGTCGCCCTTCTTCTTTGGCTCTACCGCTACCGAAATCACCGGCTCGGGGAAGACCATAGGTTCTAAGGTGGCTGGCTGCTTGGGGTCACAGAGGGTATGACCGGTCTGTACATTTTTCAGACCTACCAGCGCCACGATGTCGCCCGCCTGAGCAGAATCAACTTCTTGGCGATCATTAGCGTGCATTTCGACAATCCGGCCGATACGCTCACTTTTGCCCGTGGCCGTGTCCAAAACGTTGTCACCTTTACTGATGGTGCCCGAGTAAATCCGGGTAAAAGTGAGAGCACCAAAGCGATCGTCCATAATCTTAAAAGCCAGTGCCCGCAGTGGCTTCTCTGGATCGACGTAAGCTAACTGGCCAGTTTCATTACCTTCCAAATCAATTTCGGGCTGAGGGGGGACCTCATCCGGTGCTGGCAGATAATCAACGACTGCATCAAGGACTAGCTGTACTCCTTTGTTCTTAAAAGAAGAACCGCAGTAAGTGGGGAAGAAGGCTAGCTCACGGGTTCCTTTACGAATGCAGTGCTTGAGCTCGTCGATGGAAATTTCTTCCCCTTCGAGATATTTCATCAAGACCTCTTCGTCTTGCTCAACCGCCGCCTCAATCAGTGCTTCTCGATATTCCTGAACTTGATCTTTCATGTCCCCGGGAACATCTTTGACTTCATAGTTCAAAGGATCGCCAGAATCATCCCAGATCCAGGCTTTCTCGGTGAGTAGGTCGACGACTCCAACGAAATCGCTTTCACGACCGATTGGCAGCACCATAACCAATGGCTTGGCCGCCAGCACTTTATCAACTTGCTCTACGACGCGAAAGAAGTCCGCACCAATACGATCAAGCTTATTGACATAGATGATGCGAGCAACTTTTGAGTCGTTGGCATAGCGCCAGTTGGTTTCTGATTGAGGCTCAACACCGCCAGAACCGCAAAATACGCCTATACCGCCATCCAAAACCTTCAGAGAACGATACACTTCAATCGTGAAGTCAACGTGCCCAGGAGTATCGATGATATTCAGCTGATGGTCATTCCAAAAGCAAGAGGTCGCAGCCGATTGAATCGTGATGCCGCGCTCTTGTTCTTGCTCCATGAAATCAGTAGTCGCCGCACCTTCATGCACCTCACCAATCTTATGGATTTTGCCAGTGAGCTTCAAAATCCGCTCAGTCGTGGTCGTTTTTCCCGCGTCCACGTGGGCAAAAATGCCAATGTTGCGATATCGCGTAAGGTCCTTTTTCATAACTGCTCTCTAGTTTCTGTGCGACAAACCGATATGACCATCATTAATGATGATAGTCATGTGAAAGGTATCTTTGCTGCCTCAATGAGGGACGTATGCACTCTGGCTGTCAGAACATACCCACGCTAACTTCAATAATTGGCAGCATTGCTAATTGTAAATTGTTATGACCGAAATATGTAACGGTATCTACCCAGTTGTTGGTAGAGACAACCGTCAAGCAGTTCAATCGTCAACGAATGAAATTACTGTATTTTTCGATGAGGCTTTGTGAGGGGGGTGGTTTTGGGCTAGCTGATCCGGTTACGGATGAGCATTGAATTGACGACTCAGTAGCGATCGCCGTTGCAGACATTATCAAGATTTTGCGGCAATGAGTTACTAGGCAGACGAAGCAGAACACGAAAAACCTTTGTTGAATCTTTCTCTAACAGGGTCTTGCAACACAATATCTGCCTGGAATGCTCACTAAATGAATCGCCGCAGTGGATTGTTGCTCCACTACGGCGAGGGGAAGATAAATATTGAAATAAATTGCTTCCCGGTTCACTCGTACTTACCTGTTACTAGGGAGATATTCGCTGGGAATCAGCAAAATCTAGCAATTTCCTAAACTGCGGATCCAGCTTCAGGAGCAGCTCCCATGGGATCAACGGCGTTTCTGAGCAACGTGATTTGGGTTTCAAAATCGGATGATTCTGCTGCCGCCAGTAGTTCCTTCCCTTTCTCGCCCAAGGCATAGTCATCTGGCATACCAATAATGCTGCCCTGATCCATACCAATTGCTAACGCATACCAAAAAGCTAATTTAGTGTCTGAGCTGAGGGAGCCATATTCGCGGCTAATAAGGTTATCTGAGTCCTGACGCGCGATCGCGCGCATCGACTCCAGCTGAGCCTCTTGAGACTGCCCTTTAACTTGGTTAAAGAGCCCTTCGGCGATGTTGGAAGCGGCTGCACCGGGAGCCGCGGGAGTAATCGAACTGCCCATCTTTTTGTAAATAAACCAAAGCCAAGCGAGTTGCTCGTCGACGGTCAATTCTTGAAAAGTTTGAATGGCACTGTCGGTATTGTTGACAGCGTCACTGTAGGTAGTCATCAGTAAACCTCTGCTATTTCACTGGCAAGACAGCAAGGTGTCAGCTTGGCAACTGCCCATACTAAAGGCATCAACCTTGCCAACAATAGTGTGGGCGATCGCCACGGCTAATACATCTAGCAGAAGCTATACAGAAGTAATCATTCTTAAGGGATATTGTTTAACCCACAACTTCCATGATTTTGAACATTGGCAAATACATGGAAACCAAGATTGAACCTACCATGCCACCTAGAATGACAATCATGAAGGGCTCCATGATACTAGTTAGGGCCTTTACCGCCTGCTCAACCTCATCCTCGTAAAAGTCGGCGACCTTCATCAGCATTTGATCAAGTTCACCAGTTTCTTCGCCAATGCTAATCATTTGAATCGCCATTGCCGGAAATACTCGGTGTTTTTGTAGCGCTAGGCTAATCATGCCGCCTGTCTGAATTTCATCTCTCGCTTCATCAATCGCATCGGCAATTACCCGATTTCCAGCGGTATCGCGCACAATCTCTAGGGAGGTAAGGATAGGAACACCTGAGCGTGACAGCGAACCAAAAGTTCGACAAAAGCGCGCCGTTGCCGTTTTTTGTACTAAATCCCCAAATAAAGGCAACTGCAGAAACAATCGGTCAATATTACGCTCGCCACTATCGGTTGCATAGTAACGCCGATAGGCAAAACCTGCCCCAAAAAAGACGGCAGCCATAATGGCCCAATTTAGCGGTCGCCGCAAGAATGCGCTGATTTGCAGCATAATGCGGGTAAATAGGGGAAGCTGAGCATTGAGCTCCTCAAAAATCTCCGCGAAGATGGGCAGCAAAAAGACCGTCATTGCTACGAAAATGACCGTTGCCAATATAGATACTGTGACCGGATAAGCCATTGCTGACTTGATCTGATTCTGCAATCGGTTCAGATCCTCTAGCAATTTGGCAAGACGATTGAGAACCTCGTCTAAGACCCCGCCGACTTCACCCGCCTGCACTAAGCTCACATATAACTTGTCAAAGCAGCTAGGATGCTTACTCATCGAGTCTGATAGGCTTGTACCCTGCTGGACATCGCTATTGATCTCCTCCAATGCTCGCTTTAGCTTCGGATTTGGACATTCTTCCGACAGCACACCTAGCCCTCTGACAAGGGCGACCCCCGCGTTGACCAGCGCCGCAAACTGACGTGAGAAGACTGCCTTATCCTTAACGGACACAGAGGTCATTGCTAGCTTGAGCTCGTTGAAATCAAGGCTGAAACCACGTTCTTCTTTGAGATCTTGAATGAATAGACCTTGATCTTTTAATAAGTTACGGGCTTCGTTGGGGTTTGCCGCAGAGACTTTCTCTTTGCGTTCTCGCCCGGCATTGTCTCGTCCAGTAGCAACGTAAGTAGGCATAATCTTTAGGCATCAATAGTGAGAAGTCGGTCTTTTGGCAATGGGCAACATCCTACGGGAGCGACCGATTGAGAGAGCTGCGTGCTTCCTAAGATTGTTGAGATGCCGATACGTTAGCACACAGCGCATAAAGTGAAATTGCTTTTTGGGGGGCTGAAGAGGTGCGTCGCACCCAAGCTCAAATATCTCCTGAAGTCATGAGCATGAGTGCGACGCCTACTCGAGGTTTAACGACGACGTCCAGCGGCGGCGGCTTGCTTACCAGCAGCGGCAGCACCGCCACTACCCTCGAGTAAACGCTGGAGCTCTTCTGGCCGAGAAGTTTTGGACATTGCAGCTTCAAAGGAAATTGAACCTGCTTTGTATAAGTCAGCCAAAACTTTCTCTAAGGTTTGCATCGCCAAGCGACCACCAGTTTGAATGGCACCGTAGATTTGTGCTGTCTTACCTTCTCGGATGAGGTTAGAGATTGCTGGGGTGACCACCATAATTTCCTGCGCCATCACTCGACCAAACTCACCTGGCTTAGGATTGGCCTTGGGGACAAGGCACTGACTCAAAACGGCAACTAATGAGTTAGATAGCTGCACCCTGACTTGAGTTTGTTGCTCGGGTGGGAAGACATCGACCATGCGATCAACCGTTTGGGAGGCCGAACTAGTGTGCAGTGTGCCAAACACTAGGTGACCGGTTTCAGCGGCTGAAATTGCGAGTGAAATCGTTTCTAAATCCCGCATCTCACCTACTAGAATGACGTCTGGATCTTCCCGTAGGGCGGCTTTGAGTGCGTTACCAAAGCTCTTGGTATCTTCTCCAATTTGCCGTTGGTGAATCAGACTTTTGATTGGCTCATAGACGAATTCGATGGGATCTTCAACGGTCAAAATATGCTCAGGGCGAGTCATATTGATCTCGTTGATCATGGAAGCCAGGGTGGTGGATTTACCCGAACCCGTAGGTCCCGTCACCAAAATCAACCCGCGAGGTTTTTCGGATAGCTCCCGCACGATAGGAGGCAGACCCAATAGATCCATGCTAGGAATTTTGGAACTGAGTGCCCGCAAACATGCGGCATAGGTTCCGCGGTCTTTATAAACATTGACTCGAAACCGAGCTAGGCCTTTCACACCGTAAGAACAATCTAGTTCCCAGTTTTGCTCCAGGGCCTTACGCTGACTATTATTCAACATGCTGAAAATCAGCCTTTGGCAAGCCTCCGGACTCATGGGCTCGTGTTCAGTGGGTGTGAGTTTGCCACTGATGCGAATGTAGGGCGGCAGTCCAGCCGATAGATGGAGGTCAGACCCACCGCGCTCGATGACTTCTTCCATCAGGTCTTCAATCATCAATTCCATAGCTTCACCTTGTGTTTGATTGTCGTTTGGTCATGGGTCTAGTCGGCAGGGATCCTTGGGATATCCTCGCCTAGGACTTAAAGCGTGGAGTCAGGCAATAGGGGCAATCTAGCCAGTCTTGCTGTAACTGGGCATGGCAGCTTTCACAGGTGAGGGAACTTTTACGCCGAGCTTTGAGCTCCGCCTCTAGTCCGGTATCAGTAAACGTTACTCGTTCTACCTCATCTAGGGTGGTGTATCCCTGGCGCACCAAATTTAAACTGTAGGCCAAGAGAGTTTTCATCCCTTCCTCGACCGCAGTTTCTTTGATTTGCTCAGTGGGAACACCATCAGAAACGAGTTTCTGCAGTGTTTCTGTCATCTGCATTACCTCGTAAACGCCAACGCGACCTTTGTAGCCAACTCCTTGGCATGTTTCACAAAAAGTTCCTGCCGATCGCGCTTCAGTGATTTGGTCGACGGACAAGACATTGGCTTTATAAATGGTAAGTTCTGAATCACCGGCAGCGGTCAGACCAAAGCGGGCTAGCTCTTCTGCGCTGGGCGTATAGGGAATACTACAGTCAGAGCAGACCTTCCGCATGAGTCGCTGAGCGAGGACCCCGATGAGAGAACTGGAGACTTGGAAACCTTCCATACCCATCTCTTCTAAACGGGCGATCGCCCCAGCGGCATCATTTGTATGCAATGTCGTTAAAACTAAGTGCCCGGTCAAGGCTGCCTCAATGGCAGTCTTAGCTGTCTCAGGATCCCGGGTCTCACCCACCAGAATCACATCTGGATCCTGCCGCAAAAATGCGCGCAAAATGGACGCAAAGTTCATCCCTTTTTCACGAATCACCTGGACCTGGGTAATACCAGGCAAGGCGTACTCGATGGGATCTTCGGCTGTGCTGATGTTAATGCCCGGATCGTTACGCTCCGCCAGTAGCGAGTAGAGTGTCGTTGTCTTACCTGATCCGGTTGGTCCCGTTACTAAAATCAAGCCATAAGGTCGAGAGGCCATCTCTCGTACGGCATTGAGAGAGGCTTCGTCGGTAATGAGCTTGTCGATCCCCAATTGGGTAGAGGAGTTGTCCAAAATTCGAAGAACGACCTTTTCACCATATCGGCTGGGCAATGTACTAACCCGAAAGTCGATTTTACGACCCTGGAACATGCGGCGGATGCGGCCATCTTGCGGCATGCGGCGTTCCGCGATGTCGAGTTCGGCAATAATTTTAAAGCGAGCAGTGACGGCAGGAATAATTTTTTTCGGGAATTTGGGAAAGGCTTCTCGTAGCACGCCATCTTTCCGAAAACGAATGCGCAAAAACTCTTCCTGGGGCTCAATATGGATGTCGGAAATGCCATCCTGGAGCGCTTTGACCAACACCTTATTGACCAACGCAATGACGGGCGCAGCGCCCGCATCCTGCAAAGCTTCGTTTAGGTCCGCTTCTTCTTCGTTGACATCTTGCAGGGCAGATTCGTCGAAGTCTAAGTCTTCTAAGTTAGCCTGAACGTCAACGGCCTGTTCCATATCCCGCTGTTTTTCACGGGCGACCTTTTCGTCGAGATAGCCGGCCATGAGCCGCTGGTAGTCTTCTACAGTGATGACCATGCGCCGCAGCCGTAGTCCTTGAGGACGAAAAATACGATTGAGATCGTCCTGGGCTTCCAAATTCTCTGGATCAACCATTGCCACCAGAACTGAAGGCTCGTCACCATCTTCACGGGACAGGGGCACAAGCTGATGGCGACGGCAGATATCGACTGGTATCAAGGTGTCGATAAACTGACCAACTTGATCAGAAGAGAGAGAATCAAGTTCCGGATCTACGGATTCGATGCCGTATAAAATTTTGAGCTCGAATAGCTGCTGTTTCTTGTACTGACGAATTAACTCAGGAGAAAGCTGCTGTCCCGTTAGGGATTCTAAAACATCGGTTAAAGCCCTGCCTGATCGACGGCTTTCCGCCAAGGCCTGCTGCATTTGCTCCCCATCGACCAAGCCTGATTGAATGAGCTTATTGCCAAAGGGTGAAAAGCTGCGTTGCAGAACGAGAGCGCGGCGCTGTGAAGAATTCGTCATAGCGGATGCAAATATTCTGGGTTGAGTGAGTGGCAAGATGCCAAAGGACATGGTGGAGATGCACTGGGCTATTGTTCCCTTCGGGCATCAATTTAGCTCATGTAGACAGCTGAAACTGAGCTTTTCTGCCTAAGCGTATGGACTTTGGAGACTCGCAGATGACATGATGATAGCCTTAGCTGCAATAGTTGGGATCTGGATCAGCAACGATTGTTTAGGGAGAATATTGCCATGGGCTTGATTTGAGTCAACTTGGCAGCTCGTCCTACTCTGTCAGCGCTGCTATTGAATAAGACCATGAGGCAAGGTGAATCTTTCTTGCCCATAGGCGCTCCACGATGATCAAGGTCAAATGTCTACGAGCTTGTTGATATCCCGGCGACTGAGCTAGGTTTGGGAGGAGAGAAAGCGGTTGATCGTTGCTGATGGGGCTGTGATTTTAGGAAGACAGTCGCTAACATTAATGACCTACTTACTCAATAAGCTGATAGGTTTTAAAGGCTATTCTCAACTGAATAGTTCCTAGCGTTTTTAGGAAGATTAGCAGTAAGTCACTGTAGTTGTGTAGAACTTGTAGGTTGTGAGCAATATGGTTGATGAATCTCGTCCCGCCGAGTCTTCTCAAGATAAAATCGACGTCGCCGAGGAAAAGCCCGTTGAAGTGGTGGAAGAGCTTCGAGTAGAAGATGCTGCCGTTGATGTGGAAGGAGCTTTTGCAGAAAGTAGCCTTGAGGATTTTGTTGCCAAAGAGACTGAGGCAAACTCAGAATCACCTAGCGATGAGTCGAGCAACCCAGAGTTGCAGTCTCAGCTGGCTAGTCTCAAAGCGCAGTTAGAAGATCGCAATAGTCAATATATGCGCATTGCTGCTGACTTTGAGAATTATCGTCGGCGCATTACGAAGGAGCGCGAAGATCAAGAGGTGCAGGTCAAGCGCAACACAATCTCAGAACTTTTGCCTGTGATTGATAACTTTGAAAGGGCTCGCGCTCAGATTAAGCCTCAGACTGAGACGGAGATGACGATCCATAAAAGCTATCAAAGCGTTTACAAGCAGCTGGTCGATTGTCTCAAGCGCTTGGGTGTATCGGCGATGCGGGCAGAGGGACAGGAGTTCGATCCTAATCTGCATGAAGCCGTTATGCGTGAACCAACCAACGAGCACCCAGAAGGGACAGTGATGGAAGAGCTCGTGCGGGGTTATATGATTGGCGATCGCGTGCTGCGCCATGCCATGGTTAAAGTCGCGGCCGAGGCTGAGCCCGATAGCACAGATACCTCCTCTGATTAAATTAACGCTAGGGTGTGTTTGTCAGGTTGACTCAGTAGAGTAAAAAAGCGTCATTCTTTAATCAGAGTGTCTTCATTGACTATTTCAATAGACAACGCTGCTACGGCTGGATACTGGCACGTAGAAGGTATTGCGTTAGACGGTGACTAACCAAATTGTCAAAAAAAGACAACTTGGTTAGAAACTCAGGGGTATTGTTGGGAATGCTGAAACACAAGGGGCTATGCCGTCAACATTTCCTGGTGATGCATCATTGCTGCGGACATGTGAGCCGACGTTTAAGTTGCGTAAGCGCTCTTGTACAGTCATCCGAATTGTAAGAAGCTGCGAGTTGTTATGGGTAAAGTAATCGGAATCGACCTGGGCACGACCAATAGCTGTGTTGCCGTTTTGGAAGGTGGTCAACCGATTGTGATTACCAACATTGAAGGGGGGCGAACAACTCCCAGCATTGTTGGTTTTGGCTAAAACGGGGAGCGTCTGGTAGGGCAGTTGGCAAAGCGGCAAGCAGTGACCAATGCCGAAAATACAGTTTACAGTATCAAACGGTTTATTGGTCGGCGGTGGGATGATACGGAAGCTGAGCGATCGCGAGTTCCGTATGTTTGCGTATCGGGACGCGACAATACCGTCGACGTAGAGATTCGCGGGACGACTTATACTCCTCAAGAAGTTTCCGCCATGATTTTGCAGAAGCTTAAGCAGGATGCGGAGGCTTATCTCGGCGAAGAAGTTACTCAAGCGGTGATTACTGTCCCAGCCTACTTTACAGACGCGCAACGTCAGGCAACTAAAGACGCCGGTACGATTGCTGGTCTCGAGGTTTTGCGGATCATTAACGAGCCCACGGCAGCGGCCTTGGCCTACGGCTTAGATAAGCAAGAACAAGATCAGACCATTCTTGTCTTTGACCTTGGCGGTGGTACCTTTGACGTGTCGGTATTACAGCTTGGAGATGGTGTCTTCGAAGTCCGAGCCACTTCTGGCAATAACCACCTTGGTGGTGACGACTTTGACAACAGCATTGCTGAATGGATGATCGAGGCTTTTCGCGGGCAAGAAGGTATCGACTTATCGGCCGATCGCATGGCTTTACAGCGGATTCGCGAGGCAGCTGAGAAGGCGAAAATCGAACTATCTTCGATGCAGACGACCTCTGTCAATTTGCCATTTATCACTGCTGACGATACTGGCCCAAAACATTTAGAAATGAGCCTCAGTCGGGCGCAGTTCGAACAGCAGGCTAAGGATCTGATCGAAGGCACATTGAATCCTGTACAGCAAGCCATCAAAGATGCTGATTTGTCACCCGACGATATCGATAAGATCTTACTAGTGGGTGGTTCGACTCGAATTCCTGCGGTGCAGTCAGCAATTTCTAATTTTTTTGGCGGTAAAGCGCCTGATCGATCTGTGAATCCTGACGAAGCTGTAGCTTTGGGGGCGTCAATTCAAGCGGGAGTTTTAGGTGGCGAAGTTAAAGATTTGCTGCTCTTAGATGTAACTCCTCTCTCTCTGGGGATTGAGACACTGGGCGAAGTCTTTACCAAGGTAATTGAGCGCAACACCACGATTCCTACCAGTAAGACTCAAGTCTTTTCGACCGCTACCGATGGACAAACCTCGGTAGAGGTGCATGCGCTCCAAGGGGAACGGGCCATGGCTAAAGATAATAAAAGCCTGGGTAAGTTTCAGCTTACGGGGATACCTCCAGCGCCTCGTGGTGTCCCTCAGATTGAGGTTTCTTTCGAAATTGATGCCGATGGCATCTTGCAGGTGGCCGCTCGCGATAAGGGTACCGGTCGTGCCCAAAGCATTCGGATTACTAACACCGGTGGTCTGAGCCAGGACGAAGTTGAGAAAATGCGACTTGAGGCTGAGGATTTTGCTGATGAAGATGATCGACGGCGGCGTGTGGCTGACTTAGTCAACCAGGCCGACAACCTGCTTTACAGCTATGAAGCAACACTGCGAGATAATAGCGAATTGATGGATCCGGCATTGCGTTCAGCTGCTGAAGAGAAGGCTGCGGAGTTGCGGGTGGCTATGCAAGATAAAGGCGTCGATCCAGAAGTACTGAAAGGTGTTATGGATGGGTTGCAGCAGACCCTCTTTAGCATCGGTGCTACTCTTTACCGTCAAGAAGACGGTGATGATGATGCTGTTGATTTTGACGTGGACGTGCCTCAGGATGCACTCTCAGAAACTGTGGCGCAATCGCCAGAGGACAACGGTTTGGAGGAAGCTGCTGAGTCGAATGATGGATTTGACTTTGATGCGACGATTACTGCAGATTACGAAGCTATCGATTAAAGCAAAGGAGTTGGGTGATAAGTTCACTCAACTCCGTCGGTGTCCCATAGAATGGGTTAATGTATCGTAAAGTTGATTTAGCATTGGCAATAGACGCCCATGGCCCGTGATTACTACGAACTGCTTGGTGTTTCTCGCAGCGCCGACCAAGAGGAAATAAAACGAGCCTATCGTCGCCGCGCTCGCAAGTATCACCCAGATGTCATCATGGAAGAAGGCGCAGAAGACCGCTTTAATGAAGTGAATCGTGCTTACGAAGTGCTTTCCGAGCCTGATATGCGCTCTCGTTATGACCGCTTTGGCGAAGCAGGCGTTGGCAGTGCTGCCGGCGGACCTGGTGTTCAAGATTTCTCTGATATGGGTGGATTTGCCGATATCTTTGAGAGTTTCTTTGGTGGGTTTGGTGGAGCTGCTGGCGGTAGTCGGCGTCGTGGCCCCACTCGGGGAGATGACCTTAGACTCGATCTCAAGCTTGGCTTTAAAGAAGCGGTGTTTGGGGGAGAAAAGGAAATTAAAATTGGCCATTTAGAAACCTGTAATACTTGCAACGGTAGCGGAGCTAAGCCCGGTACCCGACCTGTTACCTGTACGACCTGTAACGGCAATGGGCAAGTCCGTCGGACCACTCGCACCCCATTTGGGAGCTTTGCTCAGGTTTCCGCGTGTCCCACCTGTAACGGAACGGGAGAGATGGTGGAAGAGCGGTGCGAAACTTGTGGTGGCAGTGGACAGCGCCAAGAGAGTAAGAAACTCAAAATTACGATTCCAGCAGGCGTGGATAACGGTACCCGTCTGCGGGTCTCGAACGAAGGCGATGCCGGTCAAAAGGGTGGACCTGCCGGTGATTTATACGTTTATCTTTTTGTTGAGGAAGACGAACAATTCCGTCGTGACGGTATCAATATTCTGTCTGATCTAAAGATTACTTATCTGCAAGCAATTTTGGGGGCAAAGATCGAAGTTTCTACGGTTGACGGCAAAGTTGACTTAGAAGTGCCTGCGGGGACTCAACCTAATACTGTTCTAACTTTGGAAAATCGCGGCGTGCCCAAGTTGGGTAATCCGGTCAGCCGTGGCAGTCATTTGATTACAGTGCAGGTGCAAATTCCGACTCGGTTGAAACCGGAAGAACGTGACCTTGTAGAAAAGCTGGCTGAGATGCGTGGCGATCGCGTAAGTAAAGGTGGGGGCATTGAAGGCTTTCTAGGAGGCTTGTTTCGCGGATGACCGAGATTAACTCAGAGACGCTAGAAACTTCTCCTGAACCAAGTGTTACGCCTGACCAGGTGCTAGATTTACGGGGCACACCATGTCCGATTAATTTTGTGAAGACTAAGCTACAGCTGCAAAGAATGCCTCGAGGCGCGCTGCTAGAGGTCTGGCTCGACTCTGGCGAGCCCATTGCCCAGGTTCCCGACAGTTTAAAGATGGAAGGATACATCATCGAACAATTGCTCGACCAAGGGGCCTACCATGCACTACAGATTCGTAATGCTTAGGTATGACGTACTTTTATGGCGTCTCCTGTGACTGGAGCTAACTCTTCAACGGTGGATGCCCTATCGGGTACGGTGGTCGCTGTACAAGCAAACTATTATTCGGTGCGCTTAGATGGCGAGGCCTGGCAGTTGGCCAGTACACCGCCCGTCCTGCTTTGTACTCGGCGAGCTCGACTCAAAAAAGTAGGCCAACAGGTTATGGTGGGCGATCGCGTTCAAGTCGAAGAACCTGATTGGGAAGGCCAGCGAGGGGCGATCGCACTAGTGACGCCACGAACAACTCAGCTTGATCGTCCTCCGATTGCCAACGCCGATCAAATCTTATTGGTATTTGCTCTCTCTGAGCCTGGACTCGATACGCATCAGCTCACGCGATTTTTGGTCAAAGCCGAACTTACTGGATTGAATATTTGCCTGTGCTTGAATAAGTGTGATTTAGCTGATGCAGATACCCAGCAAAACTGGCAACGCCGACTAACTCAATGGGGATATCGAGCACAATTCATCAGTGTGCGCCGAAAATTAGCCTTGGAAACATTGCAAGGTGCTCTGAAAAATCGTATTTCAGTTGTTTCAGGTCCTTCGGGTGTAGGCAAGTCAAGTTTGATCAATGCTTTGATCCCAACGGCTCAACTGAGGGTGAGCGCTGTCTCTGGCAAACTGGGGCGGGGCCGTCACACCACCCGACATGTTGAATTGTTTGAGTTACCCCAAGGTGGGCTGTTAGCAGATACTCCTGGCTTCAACCAACCGGATATTGCTTGCTCACCATTGGCATTGGGCCACTGCTTTCCCGAAATTCGCTCGCAGCTACAAGGCCAAAGCTGTCAATTTACCGATTGTTTGCACCGTGGCGAGCCCGGCTGTGCGATTGGCGATGATTGGGAGCGGTATGACGATTACCGGCAGTTGTTAGAAGAGTGCGAAGTTCAGACCCAAACCGCCTATGATTCGGCAACTCCTGATGCTGCTTTTAAGTTGAAAACAGCTGACGATGGTCAAGTTCAGCGAGAACCTCGTCTAGAGTTGAAAAAATATCGTCGTGAGTCGCGCCGAAGCCGCAAGCAATCTTTAGAAGATTTGCGCTATGAGATCGCGGATCGCCTCGATAAGCTTGACTTCCTGGAAGATGACGATATCGATGATGGGATGGATGAGTGAAGCATCCTCTCGTCGATAAGTAAATGTCAATTTGCTCTGAATCCCCTCAACTTAAAAATGACACGACGTATGATGAGATATCTTCTTGGTCAACTTTTTCTAATCGGACTCCTTGTTTTGACCGCCTGCGATCGCGGACAGCCTACACCCGAAACCTTTTCATCAGAGACCGGGCAATTCTCCATTGCCACTCCGGAACCGTTTGAAGAAACTCAGCAGTCCGTACAAACACCGGTAGGTCCAGTAGAAATTCACACCTTTACGGCTGAGACTGGCGACTCTGCCTACGTAGTTGCCTATTCCGATTATCCGGAAGAAATCGTTGACCAAACTGATCCTCAAGTTTTGCTCAATAGCAGCCGTGACGGTGCGGTTGGCAATCTGGGCGGTACTCTGATCAGCGAATCTGAACTAGAGCTAGAGGGTCATCCAGGTAGAGCGCTGGTGATTCGTGCAGATGCCGAGCAGGGAGAAACGGCGACCATTAGTTCTCACATATACCTAGTCGATAATCGTTTGTATCAAGTGCTGGTAGTTGCCCCTGAGAACAGCCCAGAGGCCGGAACGTCGGCAGCGTTTCTTGACTCATTTGATCTGCAATAAGTCCCAAGCTATGTATCGCCGGACTTCATCCGGCATTGGATCCACCCTAAGTCGCTGGTTCACGACTCTTCTGGACTATAGAAGCCCTGAAACCTTTACAGAGTAAGCATCTTATTGGAGACGGCTAGCAGGACTTCAGATCAGGTCCAGGTGTAATCCATCCCTGTAAGGGCTCAGGTCTCATCCCGTATTCTCGGATTAGTGGGTGGCGGTGGTGGTGTGGGTCGAGACGTGGGTGGTAAGTCGAAGCTGTCTGGGGAATCAGCGGGTATGCCACGGAGGGCCTCTAAAACTTCGGGAGGAACCCCTGATAAGGCGTCGTCATCGGTTGGCTGATCTGGTGCGATCGCTGCCCCGGACTGCAGAGATGTCGGTGTAGGCCCAGCGGTTGGGGTATGGGGCTCGGTACTTGGTGCAGAACTGCGCGGTGGGACTGTCGGGGCAAACCTTGAGATTTCTTCTACAGATGCTGCTGCAGGCGGCTGATGAGCAGGCGGGCGCATGGCCACAGAGGCATCGTTTCCTAGGAAAGTTGCCATGGGGTCCTTAACGGCTGCTGCTCCTAAGGTTTCCTCTTCGGCCGGAATGTCGGAGTTGCCGGACAAAATGGCGCTCACTTCACGGGGAACCTCTACCGGAGCTGAAAGCGGGGCATTGGGGGCTGCTGACTCGGGCTCAGCAGGGAGCGAAGTAACCGATTGCAAAATGTCTGGTGGCACAGCGGTATCAGCAGTTTCTGGCAACGGTGCACTGGGTTCAATAGTGGGCATCGATGCCGCTTGACCCGTCAAGCCGGAAGCGTTGGAATCGTCTGGCAGATTGTTAATCGCCGTCAATAGTTCTGCAGGCAACTCATCGAGTTCATTGCTCAAGACAGGAGATGGCGGCGGTGTAATGCCAATCGGGCCAATCGGGGTATCCCGGGGCGGCTGTGCTGCTGGTGGCATGGAATGGGGCCTCGGTGACGCTGGAAGGGTACCAGGAGTGATGGGATTGAACATAGGCTGATTGGACGTCGATGCTTCGGGCAGAGGTCCTGGCTCAATGGCCGGTCGACTGGCCGGCCGCATGGCTTGCTGTCCTGGGTTTGAGGCTACTGAGTCGCCAACCCAATGGGATACGCTATCAGGGCTCGATATCGCCGGTGTTCCCAACTCAATAGGAATATCTTCATTGACTCCACCGAGGGACTCGGCTTTGCTAAAGCAGTTGCGGGCTTCGGCGTCGCGACCCATTTTCTTGAGGGTGTTCCCTTTACCCTGCCAGGCCGCAGCTAGGTTGGGATTAAGCTCGATCGCTTTGTCAAAACAAAAGAGAGCTTCGTCAAGCTGTCCCATTTGTGCCAGGACATTGCCTTTGCCAATCCAGGCGGCAACATCGTTGCCATCCATTTCTAGGGCTCGGTTGAGACTCTTGAGGGCTTCATCCGGTCGATCTAGATTTGCCAAGGCTGTGCCTCGCCGAGCTAAACCGCGAGCAATGACCAGGCCAGCTCCTGCCAACGAGGCTCCAGTGGCCGCCGCTTTGAGGCGTTCGATATCAGCGAGTTCAATGGCCTTATTAAAGCGCTCGAGGGCAGCTTGATAGCGTCCGGCATTGCCCAAGCTGACGCCTTCAGTTAAGGTTTGCTTGGCTTTGGTGAGGGAGGTGTCGATTTCAGCATCGGCGGTGAATCCGGCAACGGGTCCACCGGTGGATGCCTGGGCAACGCTGTTTGCCGGTGCTTGACCAAAATCATCAGCTGTGAAGTCATCGGTGGTAAAGTCGTCCGCGGTTAAGCTGTTGGTTGTCTCAGCCTGCTCACCGGGCAAAAGGCCGACGACTTCATCGTTATCCAGCTCCTCCTCATCTTGGCGGAAGCTGCGGAGGAGCCCTAGCAACAGCAAGGCCAGGACAGCGACTGGAATAATCCACAATACTTGGGGCGGTAGCCCCTCAAGTTGCTCCCACAGCTCTAACATTTCTGGCGGCAAACCGGCCGTTGCCTGGGCAGAGTCGGTCTCGTCAGGGCTATCGGCTTGGGGGATAGGGACTATTTGTCCGGTGTCGTCTCGGAGCTGGGGAGTCTCACCGGCACTCACGACTAAGCGCTGACCATCTGGGGTAAATACCAAATCATCGACGGGGGCACCGACATCAGTGAGGGGCGATCCCACTGGGACTCCTTCGCCGGAGAGGTATTGCAAAGCGCCGGTATCATCACCAACGGCCACGCTGGTGCCGTCGGGGTTGCGGGCGATCGCATTCACCGGTCCTGAAATTTGTAGTGGCTCGCTCACTTGCGTGCCATTTTGGTCCCACTGACGGACCGTGCCGTCGGCGCCGCCAGAGAAAATCCGACCATCGGGCTGAACGGTTAAGGCTTGTACTCCCCCTTGGTGACCGGTTAAGGGATCACCAAGAGCACTGCCATCGGCGGTGTTCCAGCGGCGAATGGTGCCATCCTCGGAGGCAGTGATGAGGGCATTCCCATCGGGACTCAGGGCAATATCTCGCACAGTGTCTTCGTGGCCGGTGATGGGGGCGCCGACGGGGTTGCCAGTGCTGTTCCACTGTTGTAAAACCCCCTCGTCGCTGCCGCTGATAAAGCTGCCATCGGACTGTACCGTCAGGCTGGTGACGGGGCCATGGCCAGCATTGATCGGTTCACCAATTGGATTGCCAACGCTATCCCACAGGCGAATGGTGCCGTCAGCCCCGCCGCTGATGAGTCGCTGACCGTCATTACTAAAGGCCAGCGCAGTGACCGGGCCCGTATGGGCTGATTGGGGCTCGCCAGCGGTGGTGCCATTGGCGTTCCAAAAATTTAGATTGCCGGTGCGATCGCCGGTGACAAAGCCTTGACCATTGGGCCGCATAGCCGAGACACGGTCTGGCAGATCTGCAACGGCCACATCAGCAGCTTCGGCGGCCTTCGCTTCCTCTACTGCGGCTTGCCCCTCGGCAGTGGTGGCGAGAGCCAAAAAGGCTTCCACTTCAGCGGGAGTCTCTTGAGTACTTAGGTAAACGTAGGTGCGCGGTTGGGAATAAGGATATTGTGGATTGTCCGGCAGGGTATCGTGCATGGCCACGACCCGTACATTTTCCTGATCGAGGACTTGACTTGCGATCGCGTAGCCAATCCCGTTGTCGCCCAGGGCCTCGACTACTTCAGCCGTGCTGTCATTTTCCACTCGTACAACGTTGTCACCGTTGCTCAAATCACCTTCAAAAATTTCGTAGTCCCCCAGTGAGGCTCGGGTGTCGCTTGTCTCGGGGCGGTCAATAAAGCGAATGGGGAGGTCGGGGCCGCCCAGTTCAATCCAGTTGGTCACCTCACCCCGAAAGATGCGGACAAAATCTTCAGCCTCAATTTGACCGTCAAAGGGATTGTTCGCACCAACAATGACTGCAATTTTTTCACGGCTGACGGGGACTGCGGTCAGCCCCTGAGCCTGCTGTTCATCGCTAAGAGTGCGCCCAATGGCGGCTAAATCTGTGGACCCTGCTTGTAGATTTTGTAGGGCGGTCTCGGTTGGACGCTCCACTAGAGTTACACTCGTACCCGGATAGTCCTGTTGAAAGTTGCGTAGTAGCGATCGCGTGATGGTGTCCATGCTCGAGGACCCTTCGATGGTCAAGTTTGAGTCTTCCGGTAGCTCAGCGGGCGATGCGTCAAAGGTGGGCGATAGTTCTGGTGGAGTAGTCGTATCGCCCTCAGCTGGAAGATCGCCCTCGGCGTCAGGGTTATCAACGGTATCGGGATTATCAATTGGGCTTTGCGCGATTCGATGAGGGCGGGCACTCGCCCAGGTGGTCGGGGCTAAGCAGGCTGCGACCAGCAGTAAAACAAATAATGAGCGATTTTGCACCTTGACCATTCCCAAAACTCCTCACCAGTCTTCAAACTGGAGCAACTGGTTGTCGTACCATCTACTTTTGAACTGTTTTCCGATAAGGATACTAAGGATGTGAGATTTCGCGTCTTCAAAGTTGCAATCTTTTTGCAGAGACGTTGAAACCTTGAGGTAGGTTAATGGAGGTTGCTGAGTCACTGGTTACAGTAGCAGACATATCTGACGAGTTTCTAGGACTTACACACCCATTGAGATTTCGACGGGCTGGCTGAGCTTCTGTCCTTCCCCTTGGACCGAAGCGCGGGAGCCGGCCCCTACCGATAGTGTCCGCCGTCTTAAACTGCGTAAGTCCTGATGAGATGCTTAATCAACATTATTTGTGGGTAACTGTAATCGTGGCGGGGGTGAGTGGTTTGGGCCTGCTGGCCCCTGCGATCGCTGAAGAGCCAGCAGCTCCTACTGGGCTGCCAACGCCCTATATTCGCCCGGCAGCGGACTGTCCGGCAGATCTGGGGACAATGACCCAGGGGTTGACGCGAGACTTACCCAGATATGTCAATTTGGTCGCTCGGCGCACGGTTGGAGCGGCAAGTAGCGGAGCCAACTTTGGCACCGTAGTTATTGCTGGGGCCATCGATTTAGATCCACTATCCCTAGAGACGCTGACATTTGAGACGCCCGACAGCGTTCAACAGGTATTTATCACTACTTTAGAGCGGCAGTACACTGACTCCGAGATTGTGTACCTTGAGCTTTATCATTGGCTGTTTATGGTCCCAGTAGAGGATGGTTGGCAGCTGACGTTAATGTTCTCACGGGTGGCGGCTGACGACGATGACGGGCGACCGCCGACGCCTCCCCAGGAAAGCAGTGACGGTATTGTCGGTCAGGCGATACGCTTATGGCTGCGAGACTGCCGTGCCGGAGCGGTGTACCCCATTGAGGCTGAGACCTGAGTCTCGATGGGATGATACAGGGTGTCTCGCTGCTGATATGGACGCTGGAGACTGGCGATCGCTGTTTGCAATTCTGTGGGGGTCAAGCAGGTTCCTCCTTGGGCCCCCGCCATGGTGGTGATGTGCTCTTCCATCAAGGTGCCGCCGATATCGTTGCAGCCCCAGTTCAGGGCTGCGGTCGCCCCGGCTATCCCCAACTTGACCCAGCTGGGTTGGTGATTGGGAATCCAGTTGCCTAAATAGATACGCGCAACAGCCGTGAGATGTAGCACATCAGCTAGTACCGGCTGGTCTCGCCTAACCCGACGCCGCAAAGGGTTTGGTGCCTCTTGGCCGACAAACGGCAGCAAAATGAACTCGGTGATGCGGGCAGGCTTGGCCTGGGCGATCGCTTGCTGCTGGAGCTGCCGAATTTTCTCTAAGTGGATGATTTGCTGCTCGGGGGTTTCGATCTGTCCGCATAGCATAGTGCTGGTGGTAGGTAAGCCAAGGGTATGGGCCAACCCGACAATCTCAAGCCATGTCGCACTGTCAATTTTTTCGGGGCAGAGTACTTGCCGTACAGTGTCGTCTAAGACTTCTGCTGCGGTGCCTGGCAGTGACCCGACCCCGGCCGCTTGCAGAGCCACAATGACTTCGCGATAGCTCAAACTGTCTTCGCGGGCAATGAACTGAACTTCCTGGGGAGAAAATGCGTGGATGTGTAGGTTGGGCCAGGTTTCCTTGAGATTGCGCAGCAGATGTACATAATATTGCAGGCTACTACCATCAACCTTGGCTGCGGGATTTAAGCCCCCTTGCATACAGATTTCGGTAGCCCCCAGCGCAACTGCGGCGGCGGCCTTTTCCCGCATGGTTTGCCAATCTAGCCAAAAGGCTCCAGCCTCACCGGCATCGCGGCGAAAGGCACAAAAGCTGCAGTGCTGTTCACAAATATTCGTGAAGTTGAGATTGCGGTTGACCACATAGGTGACAGTGTCGCCGACCTGACGCCGGCGCAATTCATCAGCAGTCGCCTGAATCGCAGCGATCGCGGCGGGGGTCGTCGCTAGTAGTAACTCCAATCCAGCGGCAGGGGGCAAATCATGGCCTGCCAGGGCCAGGTTTAGAGTTTGCTCCAGTGAATGCATCATGTTGAGTCAAAAAAGTGTTATTTCCCTATTCTTCCATTGTGCTAGAGGCGTTGGGGACTGGGCACAGACGAATCGCTAACTTGGACTTGAAGGGTTGGTGGGCCAGCCGTAGCCTGTAAAACCCTGAGCGGAGACGCTATAGGAGATGCGGAAAGCGGCCTGGGAAATGGTCTGGTGCCTCTCCGTTAAAGTTGAACGTGAGCCACCTGTTGGTTGAGAGGCTCGGCCTTTCCCCTCACCCCTTACAATAAAGTCGTTGAGATCATTGACAATTATTCACAGGCGCAAGGGCAATGCTGAAATCAACGACTCGTCATGTATTTATCTACGCTGCTGAGGTTGTGGACGATGGGCTAGTGCCCAGTGATTCAGTGTTGACGCTGGACGTTGACCCAGACAACGAGTTTATCTGGAGTGACGAAGCCCTACAGAAAGTTAACCAAGAATTTGACCGGCTGGTCGCGACGGCAGAGGGTGAGGCGCTGACAGACTATAATCTGCGTCGGATTGGGTCCGACCTAGAGCATTTTATTAAGCTGCAGCTCCAGGCTGGCGAAATCAGTTATAACCTCAAGAGCCGGGCGCTAAACTACAGCATGGGTTTACCGCGAGTGGTGTCTGACGACTCTGCAAATGCTTGATTACGATCAGATGAAAGTCGGTAACGGTGCCCGGTCGCTGTAGGACCAGTGCCCACTGCCAATGTTATTGCGGATGAGGGCGATCGCTACGTATGCCAAGGTTACAGTCGCCGCCGATGCGTCGATTTTTGTGGGCTCAGGCAGCCAACCCGACGTCGCTGACGTCCGGCAGCTACCTAGCCGACCGTTATCGAGTGCTGACTTTCCCCCTGTTGGAAGATACGCAACCGGAGGTGCCGCCGCCACCGCTTGAGGTGGTTCCTCCCTTGGCAGCGCCTTACTTGGCGCTGTCTACGTTTGCGCTCGCGGTGCCCCGTCCGTTTACCCAGGTGATGCATCCTGATGACCAAATGCCTCTGCTCTTGCTGGAGGAAGTCCCACTGGCGGTGACACCGAAATCGCCTGACCAACCTTTACTGTTGCCGATTTGGCGCGACCTTTGGCCCCAAGCATCAGGACTACGGCAACTATGTTGGCTGTGGCGCTGTGCCCGGCTCTGGCAGCCTTGCGTCGAGCAACAAGTGGCCCACTGTTTACTTGACGACCAGACAGTGCGCGCCGATGGCGAACACATTCGGCTATTGTCCCTGTGGCAACAACAGCCGGCCCCGACTTTGGCCGATCTGGGCGACTCTTGGCAGTCTTTAGTATCCGCCGCTGCGGCAGAAATCCGCGATTATCTCTCTCGGTTGACCCAACACCTCGCGTCGGGTCAAGGTACGAGCCGCTGGCTGGTGCATTCCCTAGAGCAGGCGATGGAGCAGCAGACAACGCAACAGACCTTGACCGTGCAAGTGGCGACCCAATCTGATCGCGGGCCGACGCGTCAGCGTAACGAAGATGCTTGTTTGCCGCCAAGTGGTTACAGTCAAACGCTGCAGCTGCCACCTGAGGCGTCTCTTCAGCCATCGTCGGTGCCGTTAGTTGTCGTCTGCGATGGAGTTGGGGGGCATCAAGGAGGGGATGTCGCTTCCCAAAGCGCGATCGCGGTAGTGACTCAGCAACTGCCCTCCTGCTTAAACCCTCATCCGACCCGTCATCAAGACGTTGTGACAGCGTTGAAGCAAGTGATTACCGCGGCCAATCAAGTGATTGTCGAGCGGAATGATGCGGACCACCGCCAAGACCGCGATCGCATGGGTACCACCATTGTGATGGCTCTGGTCTATGGCGGACAGCTTTATGTGGCGCATTTGGGAGACAGTCGTGCCTACCAGGTGCGATCGCAGAGCTGTCGGCAGCTTACTCTCGATGACGATATTGCCGCCCGAGAAATGCGACTCGGTCTCGAACTGTATCAGGATGCTTTGCAAAATCCAGGCGCTGGGGCGCTGGTGCAGGCGTTGGGGATGGCCAGTCAGATGCATTTGCACCCGACAGTGCAGGTATTTCCCATCGTCGACCATAGTGTGATCCTATTGTGTTCTGATGGTCTGAGCGACCATGATTTGGTGGAACGGAGCTGGTCGCTGGAGCTCTTGCCAGCCCTGCGGGGCGATCTCGATATCCCGACGACAGCAAAGCGATTGGTTGATTTAGCCAACGCTCAGAATGGCCACGACAATGTGACTGTGGGCCTGTTGCGATTGAGCCCTCAACGGGTGGCGGCCCCCATGGCTGTTCCGGTCAGATTGGCCGATCTCAATCCAGCTAACCTGCCTCCTACTCAGTCTCAGGAAACCTTTTTGGCGGCACCAGTGGCCGTAAGCTCAGCTGCTACTGCACCAGTGCCTACGGTGCCGCCACGGGCACGATTTTCGCTGCTGCCGGTGGTCGTGCTGCTGGGGCTATTGGGCATTGCCAGTGCGCTGGGGTGGCAATGGTGGCGCGGCCAGGCTGCTTCTGAGCTGCCGGCTGCCGTTCCAGATGGCGAAATTCTATCGCCTTCGGCGACTCCGCCGGGTGCGGCTGGGACCTCGCTCAACGATTTGACCGTAGGGGATTATTTCCAGATTCAACAGGTGCCTGATCCGTCTACCGTGGCGACAATCGTCACGACTGTTTCGCCGCCGGCGCTCGATCAGCCAGCGGCGGTTGACTCACCGGAGCGGCTTTTGACAATTGGCAGCGTTGTCAAGGTTAGTAGCCGCCAGCGGACACCGGACGATCAGCTTTGGGTGCGTTTACAGGTGTGTTCGACTCCGGCTCCGGCGGCTCTAGCCGATCGCCCTGATGACATTGATGATGCGGTAGCTGCAGTGCCGCGATCGCGGCCCGTGGCCTTGCCTGGTGATCAAGGGTGGATCTTGCAAACTGACCTGCCAATTTTTGCCGTCGAATTACTTGACACATCCCCTACTCAACAGGGATTGTGTACTGACTAATGCTGTGATGAAGGTCAAAAAGTCACGGTCACTTGTGGCTTTCGACCAGCTGGGATCAGGGTCTTGCCTATCTATATCGAAATCGAATGTTTTGTGACTCCAACGATGATTAATGTCAGAGCCTACCCGCCTGCGAATTGCTATTGAACGACTCTCTAACGCGGCGACGCCTCACTATGCGATTTGGGTGGTTGAGGCTCCTTATCCGAGTGGCTATGTCCACCACGATCGCCCCTGGACGAGTGAACTCAATCAGCTTTGGCAAACTTGGCTAGAGCTATTTTCTCTACGGGGATTGCCAGCGGTGCCCCATGTGCCGTCTACCTACGTCCCTCAGATGGTGACGCCCGAGCTAATCAAATCGCCCAATGGTCAAGAGCAGGGATATACGGGCCGACTCATGCAAACCTTGGGAGTGCGGCTCTGGCAATGGCTATTTGACGGAGCGATCAAAGGCAGTTTGGATCAGAGTTTGGGCATTGCCATGGGGCAGGGTAATCCCCTATGCCTATCCCTCGATATTCGCGATCCCGACTTGATTGGCCTACCGTGGGAGATCATGCAGCCCCAGCCTGGGCGTCAGGCGATGTCGCTGAATGATTACATTCGCTTTAGCCGCACTACGAGTGATGTCGATCCCTTGGCAGAGGTCGAGTTGGATGCGGCCTTGAAGATTTTGTTGGTGTTAGGAGAGCCGGATGTGCCCGGCGATCGCGAGTCGGCGGATACTCTGCAGCTTGAGGTCGAAGCGGAGCTTCTCAAGCGGCTGTTGATGGGCGAGGGAACCTCGGGGATTAGCCCTCGGATGGCGGTTCCCTGTCAGGTCGATGTACTCGTGCGGCCACGGGCCACTGAGCTCATTAAGAGCATTGAGAAAGGGGGGTACAATGTCTTCTTCTACTCAGGACACGGCATTCCTGCGCCGGATGGCGGGCTAATTTATCTCCGCACGGAGTCCACGCTAAACGGTACAGAGCTGGCGCAACTGCTATTGCACAATCGGGTCAAGCTAGCCGTTTTTAATACCTGTTGGGGCGCTCGTCCTGATCAACAAGCCGAGCACACTATGGCCCGCAGTAGCTTAGCGGAGGTGCTGCTGCACCACGGTGTGCCGGCAGTCATTGCTATGCGTGATGCGATCGCCGATGAGGAAGCCTTGAGTTTCATTCAGGTGTTTTCCCAAGCGCTGGCAGAACGCAATCCCGTGGACCGAGCCGTGGCGATCGCCCGCCAGCATTTGTTGACTTTGTACAAGTTCAACCAGCCGGCTTGGACATTGCCAGTGCTGTATCGCCATCCTGACTTTGACAGCCAGGTTTTGTCTGACCAAGATGCCGAGATCACTCGCCTGCCCGGCGAAGCTTGCCCAAATAGCCCAGTAGCAGCGATTCGCGCGGTCGATGAACCGCACCTTGTCTGGTATTTGTACGGCGGCACCTTGCGGGTTGGTCGTCGGCCAGAAAATGATGTGGTGATCCCAGAACCCTGGGTGTCAGGGAACCACGGCGAGATATTTTGTCGGCAGGTGAGCGGTCAGGCTGCCGGTCTCTCCGTCGCGTATTACCTCAAGGATGATTCACGCTATGGCACATTTTGCCACCAGACCGAAGGCTGGCAACATATCCATCGTCAAGAGGTTTACCTGCAGTCGGGCACCCAGCTGCGTTTTGGCAGCCCCCAAGGCCGCCTAATGGAATTCATTATCGAAGGCTAACTGGCGAACTCGGCGACGGTGAGGGTGAATGTGGTCACGAATTTGACTTGGCTATGACGACCTTCCGGAAGGGCGAGAGGCGCTGTCTTGGGAGTGATGATATTTTCTCCTGACTTTTGTTAAGGTCTCTACAGGCTATGTGGGCAAAACTATGGGCCAGTTTAGGGCGATGGGGGACTGTATCCTGCTGATTGTTCGAAATTGCTGGGATTTCAGGCGCTGTTGATATCTCTACCTCAGACTGAAGTTTTCCAGAATCTCAACTTGTCTGAGTTTTATGCGGAACTGTTGACAGGGCTAATGTAGCTATCTTCAGCCAATTATCCACCTGGTTCATCGTGCCCACGCGCCAACTCCCTTACTCGGTGCATCCCTTATTGAGAGCAAAACTATGAATGAGTCATCCAATTCCACCACTCCCGCTAATCCCCAGCAGCAGGCTGAACTAGAGCTGCTACATTCAGTCTTGAGTCAGCCCTCTGCTCATCCCTGGAATCCTTACGATCCTCAAACGGCTGAGTATGTTGATCAGCTGGAGCAAGGGGTAGATGCGGATTGGGATGACGCTGTAGTCTCTCAATGGCCGCAGGTTTCTCAATTGGCGACTGCGTTATGGGCAGAGTCGTCAGTCACGGCTTTGGCAACTGCCCTGATGCAAAAGTTTGGGGCGCGGATGCCAGCTCAGTTGCTACAGCAGATTGCCCATCAGGCGCAAGCGGTCGCTGGGAATGGTCAGGCACTCATTGACCAGTTAGTGGTATCCACCCAAACCATACTGACTGATTGGGCGGTAGATGATTTGCAAGTCATGGCCCGGCCGTTGGCGTTGGCGATGCGCAGCGGACAGGAAGAATCTGTGGATGCCATGGTGCAATCCCTCTCGGCGTCTGAATGGCAAGATCTGTCTGATGTTGAACAGGCTCGGTTGAGCTTGGCGATCGCCCGTTATGCCCTGGCGGAACTAGATCGGCAAGGTTGAAAACCGCCCGGCTTAGTACCCAATTGTTCAAAGTCGCCAAACAGTCATGGCTGGGCGTTCCCCAACCAGGCGTCGGGATCTTGGAGGGGGCCTACTGGGCTAGCTTGGTGCTGTTCGAGGGCAGGCACGTCTAATTGTCCTTGCTCATAGAGCAGATTTTGTAGGCGCAGCTTGAAATAGCCGTCGCGATAATTCAGATGTTCGGCGATAATCAAAGCCTCTTTGTATACGGCGATGGCGGCCTCCGGCTGCGCCTGGGCTTCGTAAAACTGACCTAGCTGATCAAAGGTTTGCATCAAACCATAGCCGTTGTAGGATAACCGCTCAACCGCAATCCGCTGTTGATAGAGATAGATTACGTCGGCGAGTTTTTCTTGCTCAAGATACAGCTCGGTCAAGTCCTGGAGGGCGTCGCTGGCGACATCGGTCTGTCCCTGGGTTAAGGCCGTGGTGTAAGTCGTGGAATAGAAGGTCTGAGCCTGATCAAGATTATCTAGCGCCCGTAGGTTGCGCGCGATCGCTAGAGTCAACGAAGGAATGGGGCGCGGCTGTAAGGTTGCTTCATACTGCCGCACCAGTCGGCGCTGATAGGTGATGGTGGTGGATAAGTCACCCGCATCTTGGTAATTACGAATGGCCCCTTTGAGATATTCAATTTCCTTCAGATTTTCATCGCTGTCCAGAGAGTTCAATAGGGTCTGGTAGGTTTCCCCTGCTACAGCAAAGCGAAACCAGCTTTCTCGCAGGCTAGCTAGGTTTTCTAGGAGCCGCTGGCGCTCGTCGCGATCGCCCCTTTGGGCTGCCCGGACGATCAACGTCTCATAAACAGCCACAGCAGCATCCACATCGCGCAATACTTCAAATGCCGCCACAACCTCTTCCAATCGCTCAATGTCGAGGGGGGCTTCGCTCAGTAGGTCAGTCTGTATCTGCCGCAGCCGCAAGGTGATGAGCTGTACATCTTCTCCGCGAGAGTTTTCCCAGGCGCGGAGCCCCACCCGCTGAATCGCTTCTAGCTCTGCCTCGTAGCCTAAAATTCGGCGCAGGCGGACCTCCCGTAGCCACAGCTCAAAGGCTGCTTCAATACGCCCGGCTTGATACAGCGTTTCGGCTTCTTCCGCCAGTTCATCCAGTTCGACCTCAAGGGCTGATTTTTCTAGGGGGCTCAAAGGCCGTACCACGGGCAGCTCTGGCAAGAGGGGGTCCCGCGGTTCGGTCAGCTCTGGGTCGGACAAAAATTGATCGACCAATACCGGCGATAGCTGCGCCCAAGCGATCAGCGGCATCGCGCCCCAGCCAGTAACAGTGAGGGCGATCGCCAGCAGCCATTGACGCCAAGCAGAGCAAGCAGTGTGGGCCATAGTTAAGGGCAGCCTTATCCTTTCGTAAACAGTCTGGGGTGCAAAATTGAAAGCGGAAATAATTGCGGTAGTCTTAAGATCTTGCAGTTTTTCTGCTCAATATCAATACCTAGACGACTTTAACAAGCCAAGTTTCCATGACTTCAACGGTCTCAACTTCTACAACTGCTCCGACTCGCACCGTTCGCATTGGGTCTCGCAAAAGCCAACTGGCGCTGGTACAAACCCATTGGGTGCGCGATGAGTTGCAAAAGCGGTTTCCTGAACTCACCTTTGAAGTTTCGACAATGGATACCCAGGGCGACAAGGTTTTAGATGTATCGCTGTCGAAAATTGGGGATAAGGGATTATTCACCCAAGAGCTCGAAGACGGTATGCTGCAGGGCACGATCGACTTCGCGGTGCATTCGCTCAAAGATTTGCCCACCCGTCTGCCCGAGGGATTGATACTAGGGTGTATCACCAAGCGGGAAGATCCTGCTGATGCCCTCGTGGTGCATACCAAGCATCAAGACAAGCAGCTGGAAACCTTGCCAGCGGGTGCCATCATCGGTACCTCATCGCTCCGACGGCTGGCCCAACTGCGGCACCATTTTCCGCAACTGACCTTCAAAGACATTCGCGGCAATCTCAACACGCGCCTGCGAAAACTGGACGAAGGCCAGTACGACGCCATTATCCTAGCGGTGGCTGGGCTAGAACGATTGGGCATGGGCGATCGCATCCATCAGCATATCCCGGCTGAAATCTCCCTCCATGCGGTGGGCCAAGGGGCTTTGGGGATTGAATGTCGAGACAACGATCCTGAAATCCTCAATCTTATTAAGACGCTGGAGGATGCCACAACGGCCCATCGCTGTTTGGCTGAGCGAGCTTTTTTACGGGAACTGGAAGGTGGATGTCAGGTGCCCATTGGGGTCAACACCGTCTTAGCCGGGGAGACGCTGGTGCTGACGGGGTTAGTCGCAAGTTTAGACGGGCAAACGTTGATCAAAGAGCAGATTCAAGGGGCTCCGAGTGAGGCTGAGGCGATGGGCACGGCACTTGCTAGGATAGTCCGTGGACAGGGGGCTCAGGCTATCTTAGATGCGATCAATGCGACCAATCGTTAGGTGAGCTGAGCACCATGTCAGCCCCCTCCAATTATTCTGAGTCGCCTTCCCTGGGGACGGCAGTGCAGCTTACGCCAGTGGTAATTCAACGGGTGGAGGAGGGGCTGGCGGCAGCGCGGAATCCGGCAGTGCAGCAATGCACCCAGACAGCGATCGCGGAACTCGGAACGATCGCTGACACCCGTGTTGATACTCGGGTCAGTGGTGGCTTTCGTCGCTGGCTCCTGCGTCGATTTATCCGCCTGCTATTTCGCGTGCGAGTCGAGTTTCCTGAAAATATCCCCCAGGAACCGGTCGTCCTGGTGGCTAATCACCTCAGCCACCTTGATCTCTTCTTGATTTTGGCATCGGTGCCCGCGCGACCCTACTACTACGTCTTGGGTGACGCGCGCACCCTGTACAACGCGCGCACCCTGTACAACAAGCGTTGGAAACGATGGATCGTCGGACAAGCCGGGGGTGTCATTCCCCTAGAGCGCTGGTGGAAAGAGGAAGTGGCGGTTATTGAACAGGCTCAGGGCGATCGTCCTGACCTCCGACCGTTGGCTGACGCCATTCAGCAGGATGTGCCCAACGGCAGCTCGATCAAACAGATGCGGCAAATTGATCAAGCGGTACAGGCCATTTTGCAGCGCGGCGACGGTCTCCTCTTATTTCCTGAGGGACGGCTGGGTGAGCAAGAGGGACAGCTCCATCGTCCCCTCAAGCGCGGCACGGTGATTTATGCCATGCGATCAGGGGTGCCCATTGTACCAGTGGCTATTATCGGTACGCGATCGCTGTTTCTGCGTAAACGCTTGACTCTGCGCTTTGGTTCCCCGCTGCCCTTTGAGCCGCAGCCCCGACCCAAGCGTGCCGCCATTGACCAAGCCCTGACCCGCTTAGCAACTCGTCTCGAAGATCTGCTGAATGCTCAATATATCGAGCCTAAAGGCACCAAGCCTTTGCAGCGGTGGCTAGACCGTTTATTTTGGTGAAGCTCCGTAGAAAATCGGTTTAGACTCGCTCTAGACATTGCTTTTTGCGAGAAAAAACCTAATTATGTGAGCGAGTGATATGAATTTAAAAGCCCGTGGGTAGGCTAACCAGTATGGAGCTAGACACAGCACATTCGCCCATGGCTTCTCAAGGAGAAACAACAAACTATGAAAACGAACTTTGCTTACAGCCTGCTCAAGCACCTGCGTGACAAAAAGAAAGAGGGTGGCTTTACCCTGATCGAACTGCTGGTGGTTATCATCATTATCGGTATTCTTGCAGCGATTGCTCTGCCTTCCTTCCTCAACCAGGCCAACCGTGCTCGCGAGACTGAAGCCACCAACGCGCTCGGTGCAGTCAACCGTAACCAGCAGGCTTACTACCTAGAGAACAACACGTTTGCAGACGCTCTCAGCTTGCTGGATGTCGGGATCAATGAAGATAGCGAGCTGTATGTATTTGCAATTGGCACTGTCAATGGTTACGGTGATGATGCGACGATCACAGCAGACCCTGCAGCGAACAAAAAGCTTAGAGGTTTTGCCGCTGCTTCATACTTGACGACTAACGCGACTAAGCAGGAAACCACTGCTATTCTCTGTCGTGAATCTGCGGCTGACGCAAACAACGATACGCTCGAAGTCAGTGTCACTGGCTCTGCTGGAGCGCTTGCTTGCAACGGTGGCGAGACTGTCAACTAGATTTGACTTGGCTATTTTGTCACGATAATTAGGCCCTGCTATCTGTGTTCGTTGTCTTGATGGGCTTTCTTCCAGCCGCTCTATCTAAATTGATAGGGCGGCTTTCGACTTTTGTAATTGGAAAAATCAGCGAATATGTTTTTGATCGCTGTGGTAATAACTTGACCGATTGATTTCACAAGACAAAAGGATTCCTCAATTCCTGATGCTTGACGAAAAATTGCTCATGAAAGTGCTCTTACTGATTGGCATCAGTATCTGAAATATCTTTATCCATGCACGAATCCACGTAATGAACCAGCCAGCACATCAAAGAGAGAGCGTCCGGCAGCATTTTGATGCTCTACCCTACCCCTATCGCCCATTAGAGGAGAGTCCTCAGGACGATCTGTATTACTTGGGCCTGAATAATATCGTCATTCCTTACTACCGGCGCTATAAAACGGTCATCAACTCTAGTAATAAAGTGATTTTGGATGCGGGGTGCGGTACGGGATACAAACTCCTAGCACTGGCATTGGCTAATCCCCAGGCCAAAATTGTTGGGGTTGATTTGTCAGAAAAGTCAATTGCGATCGCCCAGCAACGCTTGGAGCATCATCAACTGGCTGATCGCGTTGAGCTCCATTGCTTATCGCTCGAATCGCTATCACAGTTAGACGATCAGTTTGACTACATCAACTGTGACGAGGTGCTGTACCTATTGGATAATCCGGTGGATGGCCTCAAGGCAATGCAGGCTGTGCTGAAACCGACTGGCATCATTCGGGTCAATATGCACAGCTCAGCGCAGCGGTTTCGGCTATATCTTGTGCAGCAGTTTTTTGCGGAGCTGGGGTTGCTTAACAGTGACTTGACGACCGAGACACTGACTGCCACTCGGCAAACCATGACTGCATTACAGAACTGGGTATTGGCTAAGCAGCATACTTGGGAGCCTGATCTAGCCCACGATGATGAACAACTGGCCGCTAACTATTTGCTGCGGGGAGATAAGGGTGTCAGTATGGCAGAATTTTCGAGCCATCTCAAAGCCGCCGCGCTGGAGTTTATCGGCATGGTCAACTGGCGACAGTGGGATTTAGAAAAACTGTTTGCCGGGATTGAAGAATTGCCCATGTCGGTGGCGTTTGCGATCGCCGAAAAATCCATCGAGGAACAAATCTACTTGTTTGAGCTGCTGCACCCGGTCAACCGTCTGTTGGATATTTACTGCGGCCATCCGTGGTCGGGGCCGCTGCCGCTGCCGTCAATTGAGTGGACCGATGAACAGTGGCTGAACGCCACCGTTTATTTTCATCCCCAGCTTTGTCGAGCCGAATTTCGTGCAGTGTTGACGGCGGGAGCTCGAAAACTGGGCGCGATCGCCTTCGATAAGTTTCTAGAAATCGATGGGACCCCGGTGACCGTTGATAGTGCGATCGCCGCCTGTCTATATCCTTTGATCGACGGACCGCAGACTATGGCAGCGCTGGTGCGGCGCTGGCTAACCATTCGGCCGGTTGACTTGATCACCGCTGTGCCGACCGAACCGCAAGCCGCTTTCGAGACCATGCGCGGAGCCATCACCGAGTTAGAAGCGGCGGGATATGTCCTGCTAGAGTCTAGATAGTCGCTATGGGCATGGTTGCGACTGCTACTTAATCTAGACAGACTATGACTGAGCCAAAAGCCTCAAAAAAATGGGCGATCGCTGGCCAACTGTTAGGCGTGCTGGTCTTGTTGGGCATCGTCGCTTGGTTACAAGGCAATCGTTTGCGAGAGTTGATATCGCCTGCCGCTGATACGGTCGAGCCGCGAGCCGAGGCTCAGGCCCTGGAGGTTCAGTCTCTGTTGACGCTGCTCAAAACCATGCCCAGTTTGGGCTTTGATAATCTGGTGGCAGATTGGGTATTTCTTCGATTCTTGCAATACTTTGGCAACTTCGAATTTCGCCAAGCCACCAGTTACGAACTCAGTCCTGATTATTTTGAGGTGATCCTGAGCCGTGATCCTTATTACTACCCTTTCTACACCTATCTGTCGAGCAGCGTGTCGATCTTTGCCGGGCAGCCCCAGCAGGCGGTCGAGTTGCAAAGACAAGGGTTGCAGCAGCTCACGCCGACGTTGCCGCCGCGCAGCTATCTAATTTGGCGCAACAAAGGCATTGACGAACTGTTGTTCCTTGATGACGTGGAGGCGGCGATCGCGTCTCATTTGACCGCTGCTGAGTGGGCGAGTCAGTCCCCTTATCCTGAGGCCCAACAAAATCAAGCGGCGCTACTAGGGATGGCTGATTTTTTGGCCCAGAGCCAGGCGCAACCAGGAGTGCAAACCCAAGTGCAGATTGGCGCCTGGGCCCAGGTATTGACTACAGCCCCCGATGATAAGACCAGAGCGGTGGCCGTGGAAAATATTGAAGCCTTGGGAGGCGCAGTCGTGCCCAATGAAGATGGCAGCTACTCCATTCGTTTAGAGGCTGACAATCCGCCAGGCGCTGCCCAATCGACGACAGACAACTAACCACCTTTCAGCTGTCGATCTTAGTCAGTTGGGAACTAATGTAAAAAGTGGCGGATCCCAGTCATGGCCATCACGACGCCAAGTTCGTTGGCGGCTTTGATCGAGTCTGCGTCCCGCTTGCTGCCGCCAGGCTGCACAATCGCCCGAATACCAGCCCCCGCCGCTGTGCGCACTGAGTCATCAAAGGGAAAGAAGCCGTCGCTGGCCAGTACCGCTCCTTGGGCACCATCGGCAGCTTGATCCAGAGCAATCTTGGCTGCGCCAACGCGATTCATTTGGCCGGCTCCGACGCCTAGAGTAGTGCGATTTTTGGTAATCACGATCGCGTTAGATTTCACATGTTTGACGAGTCGCCAAGCAAATAACAGCTCTTCGAGGGTGTCGGCATCAGGCTTTTCCTCCGTGACAATCTCCCATTCAGAGGGATTATCTGGAATATCGTCAGTTGCCTGGACCAAAAAGCCGCCAGCGATCGCCCGAACGGTGTGCTCAGGTCCAGCCAGCAAGTCTTCGAGTAGCAGTACGCGCAAACTGCCCTTCTTAGCCAAAATTGAGCGGGCTTGGTCATCGCAGCTCGGAGCGACAATGCACTCCAAAAAGGTTTGGGTAAGGGCTTTGGCGGTATCGTCATCAATCGGGCGGTTGAGTGCCACGATGCCGCCAAAGGCTGAGGTGGAGTCAGCTTCGTAGGCTTTTTGATAAGCTTCGGCTAGGGACTTGCCTTGGGCGGCTCCGCAGGGGTTGGTGTGCTTTAAGACCGCGGCGGCGGGAACTTGGGATGGGAACTCGGCAATGATGCGACGGGCGGCTTCTAAATCAACCAAATTGTTGTAACTCAGAGGTTTCCCCTGGAGCAGATCCGCAGCGGCCCAGCCCGATGATACCGTGCCAGTTTGGTACCAGGTGGCTGCCTGATGCGGGTTTTCGCCATAGCGGAGCGGCTGCTGTTGGGTGCCGGTGAGGGTCCACCGCTGGGGGAGTTCAGCGGCAACGTCATGGTCAGTGTCGTCGTCTTTAGAGAGGTAGGTGGCGATCGCCTGGTCGTAGGTTGCTGTATGCCAAAAGGCCTGCCGGGCACATTCTTGGCGGAAGGGGTGGGTGACACTCCCGTCGTGCTCTACTAGTTGTTGCAGATAGGGCTCGTACTGTCCGTGGTTGCACAATACGGTGACAAAAGCATGGTTTTTGGCCGCTGCTCGCAGTAGTGTCGGGCCGCCGATATCAATCTGTTCGATGGCTTCTGGTAGGGTGACTTCGAGCTGAGCGATCGTTTGCTCGAAGGGATAGAGATTGACCACAACCAAATCAAACGCGCGAATATTGTTGACGGACATCTCATCGGCATCTGCCGGCAACGCCGGTCGGCCCAAAATGCCGCCGTGGATGCGAGGATGAAGGGTTTTGACGCGGCCGCCTAAAATTTCGGGAAAGCCAGTAAAATCTGAGACCTTGGTAACAGGTAGTCCCGCCTGGGCGATGAGATTGGCCGTGCCGCCGCTACTCACAATTTCGTAATCGTAGGTTTCGATGAGGGCCTTGGCTAACTCGACCAATCCGGTCTTGTTTGAGACGCTCAACAACGCAAGCCGCGACATAGTCTGATCCCCTTTTTGTGCACATTTCACTATAGCGAGGTGTGGGGTGGATAGCCTACAGCGGAGCGGGGATTTAGCGGATGGTGTCAGCGGTAAAATCAGGGACAGCACTAACAGGACTAAATGTATGGTACTGAGCGCGATCGCGAAGGTTGCCGATGAGGCTGCCGATAAGCTGTTGATTGGGTTACACGGCTGGGGGGCCAATGCTGAGGATTTGGCGGCGATCGCCGACTATTTACCCCTCAAGGGATTCAAAATGCTGTTTCCCAATGCGCCTTTTCCCCATCCATATAATCCGTCGGGATATATGTGGTATGGCTTTCCAGTCGGCTATGACTTTCAGCGCGATCATGACTTTACGACTCAAGCTGATTTGCAAAAAAGCCGTCAGTTACTTAAACAGTGGCTGGTCAAGGTCAGCGAAGAAACGGGCATTCCCTTGAACAAAACTGTCATTGTAGGATTTTCCCAGGGCGGCGCTATGACCTTAGATGTCGGCCTTCAGTTACCTCTGGCTGGGGCCTTGGTGCTGAGCGGATATTTGCATAGTGAACCGAGCCCTCATCCGGACTTGGGAGCAATGCTGGTGGTTCATGGTCGGCAGGATGCGGTGGTCCCCATTGGCCGGGCTCGCCAAACCCAGACTACCTTGCAGGCCAAAGCCGTTGACTTGACTTATCAGGAATATGATATGGGCCATGAAATTTCTCCACTGGTGTTGCGGGAAATTCAGCAATTTTGCTCCCAGGCGATCGCCGGTTGAGCCGGACGACCTATCTCCCACCACAGAAAAAAGTAGGAATGGCAAAAGCTGGCTATGCCCCGTGAAATCCAATCGGAATACCTGTCCACACCCCTCTCAACATCAAGAAATTCGTGATCTAACCTGAAAGAAGTTAACGGTATCTGTCTAATGTGGGTACTGCTTAGATAGTCCTGTTGAAAAGCCTCCGTCGTGACTCAAGAATTTCATCTATCGATTACTGCACTGGGTAGCGATCGCTATCTCATTCGTACGGAAGATACTGCGGCAGGAGTACCAGTGGCGGAGGCCCAGGTTGACTGGCCTGTTGATCAGTGGCTGCAGCTGGCGCAACCCGCAATGGCTGATCCGGTGGCCGGATTGCTACAGGGCACGCTACATCTCGGCGATCGCACCAGTGCCCTACATGAGCTAGGCAGTCAGCTCTACCAAGCCCTATTTCAAAATGAGGCCATTCGCGAAAGCTGGCTGCGGGCTCAAGGGATTGCCCAGAACCGGAATGAAATCTTGCGGTTGCGGCTGGGGCTCAAAGACAGTCGTTTGCAGCGGCTCCCGTGGGAAGTTTTGCGCCACGGTCAACAGCCCATCACTACTCGGGGCAATCAGACCTTTGCCCGCTATGCAGCCAACCTGTTAGTGGAGCAAGCTGCTGAGCTCCAAACCCCAGCAGCGCCCGCTTCGATTCAAGTGTTGATGGTAATTGCCAGCCCGCAGGATCAGGACCATCTCCAACTGCTCAAAGAAGTGCGGCAGATTCAAGCGATTTTGACAGGAACCCCTGAGCAGCCGTCCCCCATCCAGATGGACATTTTGGAACAGCCGGATCGTAGCCAACTGGCACAGAAGCTGGAGCAGGGAAGCTATCAAATTTTGCACTACGCCGGTCACAGCGACTTTGGCCAAAATGGCGGCGATTTATCTTTGGTTAATCGTCAGACTGGCTTAACTGAGCGCCTGTCGGGGGATGATTTGGCCGGACTCCTGGTGAATAACCAAGTGGCGCTAACGATTTTCAACTCTTGTCGTAGCGGCCATACGGCTAACGATGATGCTGAGGTCGATTGGCGACAACAAAATCTTGTGCAGGCACTGGTTAATCGCGGGGTACCCAGCGTGGTGGCTATGGCCGAGCGCATTCCCGATGACGTAGCGATCGCCTTCACGCAGCTGTTTTATCACAATTTACGCCAGGGCTTTCCCATTGATGTCAGCCTAAGTCGTACCCGTCAGGGCCTCATTTCTGGCTTTGGCTCAGACCAGTCCTATTGGGCCTTGCCGATTTTGTATTTGCACCCGGATTTTGATGGATACCTGACCAAGCGCGATCGCGAAGCCGATAATCAACTGCATCCCGATGTCCTTGGGGACACTAATCCGACACCGCTGCATGCGGTTGCGCCGATGACCGGTGAGATGACCGGTGAATCGTCTAGTGTGCCTGACGCTCCGAATGTTGCTGCCACCAGTGTGGTGCAGGCTGATGGGGAGTCTGCACACGCTGCCGCCGAGGAGATGGCCGTCACGGGGGCAACCGCCACTTTCCTCAATCAGCTGGAGCAGACCGCTGTCCCTGGACCTACGGATGACGAATTGTTGTCATCCTATGTGCAGCAGCTATCCCACACTGCGCTAGAGCCTGATGAGCCCCCACTACCGGCGGGGGCGGATGAAGTGCTGACCGATGAGGCGCCCCAGCGCTCTGGCATGACTATCTACGATCGCCTGCCAGAGGTCTCTACACCGTCTGCTCAGGGAGCAGCTTCGCCAGCTTCGACCGGGGCGCCAGATGCTGCCATCGGGACCAGGCAGATCAAGCCACTTTACAGCGGTAAACGCCAGCAGCGAGCGATCGCGCCGCCGCTGCTGGTGTGGTTTGCTTTGGGGCTGATTGGCCTCGTTGGGATGACCGGGTTAAGTTTGGCGGCGTTGCGCTGGGCCGGCTTAGGTCCTCGGACGAGCTCTATTGTGAGTGAAGCGGATGTCACACTTCCTGGTATGGCACCCCAGCCGGCAGATCCTGCTGTGGCGACCCTAATCCGCCAAGCCGAAACGGCCATTAAAGGCGATCGCTATGCCGACGCTCGCGAAGATTTTGAGCTGGCGTTGACCCAAGCCCTGATGGAGAAAGCCGCGCCCTCTGACGTGACTGATGCCATTTGGCCCTGGGTGCGCGATGCTGACCAGTCCGACTTGCTGTACGTCAAAGGGCGCATTGCTTGGCAAGAGATTGCCTTGTTAGAGGCTGATCCCCAAGATTTTGACAGTCGCTTCAACCAGCGGACCTTTGCTGAGCAGGCCCGCAATGCCTGGGCGCAAACTGACGATACGTTTATGGATGGGCGGATTGCCAGGGGATTTGCGGCATACTACGAAGGCGATTGGGATCGTGCGATCGCCAACTGGGAGGCGGCGCTGACCCTTTATGACGAGCAACGTCAGCGCCAGCCGGATCCGGCGAGCAATACCCTGGCTGATCCCGCTGTTTTAGAAGCCTACGCCGGTTTGGTCATGGCTCACACACGGCTCGGCAACATGAATCTAGCCGGTCTTGAAGAAGATCCAGGACTCAGCACTGCCAGCGAGACCGACCAGGGAATCTTGAATGCTGAGGCGGATTTGCAGCGGGCGATCGCCCAAGAATATTTTCGCCGTCTCCAAGCGCTGGATGAACTGAACTGGATGGCCCCGCAAAATCTCGGCATTGTTGATGAGTCTGCCCCGGGACAAAATAACTGGCTGTGGACGGGGGAACTGTTGGATGAATGGCGCCGCTACTATCGCTATTGGGAAACTGAAACCAACAGCACTGTCTTGCCCGACCCAGAGACGATAAATTAGGGACAGTTGAATCATGCTGTGTGTATGTCGCCAAGCTCCGCCACGCTGATATCGCTCCCAGCCCAGCCGATTACCCTAGAGGCATTTGCGCCCTTTGGCCAAGTTATCTTGCCCTCGCCGGATGGCACCCCCTTTGGCCCAGACGACGCGCAACTTCAGCTCGATGCGGGCATTCCTCGGTTTTACATTATGCGGTTAGAGACGCGGGGGCGGCGATTTGACAAAATCACGCGCCATCTTCGCTGTACCCAATGTTTGGGGGCGTTGGCTGGGGCGGATTGGCTAATGGCTGTGGCTCCCCCTGGGGAGGCAGATCATCCGGCACCAGAGACGATCCAAGCGTTTCACATTCCCGGTGACTGCTTCATCAAACTGCATGTGGGTACGTGGCATGCTGGGCCGCTGTTTGACCCGCCAGTGGTGAATTTTTACAACCTGGAGCTGAGTGATACTAACGTGGTTGATCACCAGACCTGTAATGTGCGATCGCGCTTCCGCGTAGAATTTGAAATCGTATAGACCGATTAACCAGGAAAAGCAATGGCGAAATTTGTCATGTGGGGCAGCTACTGCAAAGATGCTTTGGAAAAGCGGACTCCCTACCGAGCTGATCATTTGACTGGGCTAGCTGCCCAAAAGAAGAGCGGTATTTTAGTTACCTTGGGACCAACGATGGATAACACTAAGGTCTTTGGCATTTACGAAGCGGACGATCGCACCACCGTTCAAAAGCTGATTGAAGGCGACCCCTATTGGCAAAATGGCATTTGGACAGACTACGAACTCTACGCCTGGAACCAAGTCCTCTAAGCGGCACAAGCGGGAGTAGGATAATGCCCTGGGTTCATTCGTTCGGGTTGCTGTCGCCGAGCAGCCCTAGCGATATCAGGAACTGTAATGAAGTTTGTACCCATGCGATCGCCGGCTCGCTTGTGGCGGCTCCTTGTCTACATTTTGAACTCGGCACTTGTCCGCCCGCTACGCTTCAAGAGCTTTTGGGGACGCGATCGCCTTGCTTTTCGACCCAGGTTTGGATACAGGCGGCGTCTAGAAGCGTCCAGGTAGCGTTGCTAGCAACGCTACACAGCGGGATGATTTGAGAAAGCAGCGGTGGCGTTCCTTGCTCCAGTTGCTGAATGGCTGTGTTCGCTATGGGCTGATATTGTCTGAGCCAGTCATTGCCGCTGATATAGCTCGGCTCAAAGGCATGGTTATCTAGTAGCCAAAAGTCGATACCGTAGCGACGAATAAACTTTGACAGGACTGTTGGTTGGGCGGTGTATTGGGCGGCAATCAACGACTCGGCCCGCTCGCGAAACTCAGCGTAATATCCTTTGTGGTAGGCGATCGCGTGTTCTGCAGAGACTAAAACTGGCCGCTGCGCCAAGCTGGGAATGTTGCCTGCTTCGACCGATAGCGTAGCAGTGAGGCTCTCTGGTGGCTGGGCCGCCAGATATTCATAGAGCTTGGCCTGGGGGGCGAAATCGTAATAGCCCACCTTGGGGAAATTGGGCAGAAACACCGTTGGATAGGCCAAGACCCACAGCGTTAGGGCGATCGCGAAGGCAACAAACCCCCTTTCTCGAAGCCGGTCTGACCGGTGGTGGTGCCTGTCGGGACCAGGAGGCGATCGCCGCCAACACCGGGCCATGACCTGACTCAGGTCGTCTAAGATTATGAGCCAGCTCACGCCGCAGGTGAGACCCAAAATGGCCCGAATGGTATGACTGGTGTAGCGGCTCGGTAAGTGCAGGCGAAACAGCATTAAATGGGCTAAGGTGAATAACCCCAGGGAGGCGAGCAATACTCGGAATAAGAGCCAAATCTGGGGAGTGATCTGCGATCGCCAACGACTTTTGATCGGCAGCGAAAGGAGCCCTGGCAGTAGCATTCCCGAGAGCAGCGTGGCGGGGGTAAAACCCCGTTCGTGAAACAGCCCCCCGCGTCCATTGAGCCAAAACTCCAAACCCTCGCCAAAAAAGTCATTGCGGCCGTTGGTTTGAAATTCGGGGAGGGCGATCGCCTCCGCCCGCGTGACGACTGCGCCAAAGTCGGTCTGTCCCTGGGATAAGAGAACAATACCCGCTACCAAACCAAACCCGAGGGCAAACAAACCGTAGGCGATGCGATCTGGGGGCAAACTCAGTCGTCCGGATCGCCAGTGAATGAGACTGAGCGCCCAGACGCCTAAGCAGATGAGCGCTATCTGCGGATAAAACAATGCTTGGAAAATCAAGCTAATCAGAGATAGCAGCCGCTGTTGTCGCAGCGCGAAATAAATAAACGCCAGCAGCAGTGGATAGAGAAAGGCCCGAGGTGTGGCCGACGCATGTTCGCTGGAGTACCAAATACTTTGGCTAAAGCTGACCGCGGCGATAAAGCCCCCGAACGGCACGGGTAATAGGGTCCACGAAATTTCGTACGCGAGTCCCGCCGTAAGCAAGCCCAAAAACAGCGGTAGCACCTTGCTAAAGAGACTGGGCGAAATGCCTAGAGCTGCGGCAATTCGATAGAGAAATTGATAGCCAGGGGGCGCAACGCTTTGAATGTAATCGGCGATCCAGTCATGGGGAAAGGTTGCCGGATCAACCAGTCGCTGCATCCAAAAAATGTGCTGCCGAGCATCATCCTGCACGACGTAGTCACTGGCAAAGGCCTGTTGGAGGGCCAGTCCCCCATAGCCTGCGGCGATCGCGAGGGTCACCCCCAGCCATAGCCAGCGATATCGCTGGGCCGATGAGGCAAATAGCGTATGGAGAAATGTTGTTGGTGATGACAGCGATTGAGACATAATGGCGGCGATCGCTTGGGCGGTGGACCTACCTCTCCTGACGGGGCTTCCAACTGGCGACCCTGAGATATTCCTCTAAAAAGGGGAGACCCCCCAGGGCCGGCAAAAAATATCGAGACGTGCAGAGCAGCCCTAGGGCTGCTCCCGTCGCGGCATCAAAGTATGGCGCATACAGATAAATCAAGGCGGCATCTCGCGTTCCCACACCGGCAAAGGTCAGCGGCAATAGTCCTGCCAAAATGGCGAGGGGCGAGAGGGCCAGATTGGTAAAGAACGGCACCCAGGCATTGAGCGCCAGGATGAAAAACCAGATTTGCAGCAGATGCAGCAGCCAGATCCAAACCGACATACCCGTAACGCGCAATAGCTGGCGGCGATCGCGCCTAAAGTAAGCGTGCATTTCCCCCCAAGCTACCTGAAGCTGTTTGAACTTCAGCTTAATTTTCTTGGGGGCAAGCTGCTGTCCTAAATTGAAGAAGAGGTTAGCAAATCGGGTAGAGCCTAGCAGCAAGATGCCTCCCGCCAGGCCGGCAAAGATGGCAACTGTCATCAACCAGAAGAACGCATCCTTTTGGGGATAAAGCCACAGACCAAACAAGCACCATAACAGTAGCGACAGCATGTCGCAGGCTTTTTCAAAGACTACCAGGGACAGCGCCAGCGACCCACTCAAGTGACCGCGATCGCGCATGAAATAGGCCTTAGCGATGTCCCCTGCTTTGGAAGGTAGCACCATATTCAAAGAGCTGGCTGCCAAAATCAGCTGATTTGCTTCAAAAAACGTCAAGGTGCTGTGGGGCGGCATCAAAAACTGCAGCCGCTTGGCGGTGAATAGCGTAATCGGAACTACCATGGCTAGACTGACCACCATCCAGGCTAAGTCGGCAGTTCTGAAGACGTCGATCAACTTGTCGAGTTCAATTTTCCAATAGAGCATCGCGAGAATCAGCAGACTGACGGCGATGGAAATGAGGCGCTTCATGGAGGAGAGGGAGTTGGGGTATTAGGTACTGGGTGCTGGGTCGAAGGAACGGGGTTAGTAGGTGCGGTGGACCGTCAGGGTTTCGCCGTCGGAGAGGGATGAGATGCGATCGCTCAGGTCGATCCACGGCTGGAGCTGGCTGGACTGAAAGACACGACTCACCACCACGTAAATGGAGGTTTGGTGACCACTGATGCCAATTGATTCCACATTTTTCCAGGTGTCGGCTTTGAGTTCGTCGGTGATGTGCCACTGACCATCTTGCCAGGTGAACTGCCGCAAAAACTGAAAGGGAGCGGGCTGTTTGCCCGTGATTAGGATTTTCTGCAAAAGGCTGCGTACGAGATTGGGGGAAAAGCGACCTAGTGTCAGGTTCACACAGCGTAGCACCAGCAGTTTCAGCGGGGTCATTTGGGTTTGTTTCGCCCAGCCGAACTGCCCCCGGATCTGTATTTGGTTGTCCGTCACCTCAACGTCGTAATCACTAACGAGGTGGGCAACGGCATTCTTGACTTGCGATCCCTGCCGGACCTGCACAGAAATTTGCGTGTCAGACAGAACCAATTCGTTGCGACGAAACAATTTGCAGACGCCCCCTTTATTGAAGGCCAGGAAAAGGGCCGTATCTGGCCGGCGATCAATCAGAACGCCCGCTTCTTTGAGCCAGAGCTGTCTGAGGGATGGCGGGTTTGTGGCGGGGCGATCGCCGATAAAGTCTTGCCAGGCTAGTAAATAGTTCCACGTATGATGGCCCACAATATGGTCATCGGCGTAGCAAGGCTGTTTGCCGTTGGCGAGTCCTTTTAGAAACGCATCGTTCACGCCCAGCGCTGGTGCGTACCACTGCCCCACCAGCTCAAATCCGTGGGGAAAGAAATTGTAGGTGTTGCGGCTGCCATATTCCCCACCAAAAGAGCCGTCGGGGTGAACGAACTGGGCCGCCAGGTCTACCGCCTGCATGAGAATTTTTTGGATGTCTTCCCGAGGCTGCAGCTGATTAATCCGAGCCAGGCAAGAAATCGTCAGGGTGTGATAACCCGGATCAAACCCGCCATATTCTTGAAACCAGCCTTCAGCACTTTGCCAGCTCAGCAGTCGCTCTAGACGACGTGCTTTTTGCGCTTCCCAGCGGTCAGACTGCTGCACCGCTCCCAACAAATGTAGACAAAGCACAATCAGGGCTTCGTGGTTGGCGAGTTGTCCCGTCTCTTGGTGGTGGGCGAGCCAGTTGGCGCGGGTGGCAAAAAAGCTCAGGAGGGCCTCATCTTGTAGGTCTAACCGCCAGTAGGTTTCCAAAAAAGCGTAAAGGGTAAAGGCGGCGGCTCCGCTGGCTCGCTCGAACGGAAAGTAGTCGTCACAGGCACCATCGGCATGGGCACTGCGGGCGGCGTAACGCATACCGGCGATCGCCCACTCTCGCATCGCCGCCTGCTGATAAAAAGGATTGCTGGGCAAGTCCAGCTGATAGGCCAGCGCGATTGGCAACACGAACTCTTGGGACATGCCGCTGGGAAAATCAATGATTTTGTACTGCCAAAAATTGCGATCGCAGCAGCCGTAGGTGGGGCTGTGGGGATTGCGATCCATCAGGGTGAGAATCTTAGGAATTTCAGCGAGGGCTGATTGGGCGAAGAGGTCACGGCTCATGGGATTTTTCCGAAGGCTGAGTCCAGTGCAAACGACGCAAATGTAGCTGATTTTCTTCCAAAATTTTGCGATTTACCGCGAGCAAATCGGCCACGAACCCCAAAATCCATAGCTGAAAACCCATCAGCATGAGAATCGCCGCCAAAATTAGACTGGGCACGTGCGATCGTGGGGTACCGCCAAAGTACAGTATCAGCCACCGCACCCCGATCAAAAAACCGGCGGTAAAGGGCACCGTTCCCGCCAACAAAAAGAAGCGCAGGGGACGATAGGTCATAAAAATGCGCAGAATGGTGAAGAGCGATCGCTGCACATAGGACGGAATGCTTTTCACCAGGCGAGAGGGGCGCAAGTCAGCGTTGGTGCGAATGGGGACGGAGGTCACCTTCATCCCCTTTTGGCCCGTTTGGATGATGGTCTCTAGAGTGTAGGTATATTCGTTGAAAACGTTGAACTTCAGCGCCGCCTCGCGACTAAAGGCCCGAAACCCGCTAGGAGCATCGGGAATTTTGGTGTTGCTGGCCAGTCGTACCACCCAGCTGCCCAGCCCCTGCAGGCGTTTTTTTAATGGCGAAAAATGGGGAATGTCTTGGATCGGGCGCGCCCCCACCACCATGTCTGCCTCGCCCTTGAGAATGGGGATGATGAGCTGGGGAATATCCGCAGCGCTGTACTGATTGTCAGCATCCGTGTTGACGATGATGTCAGCACCTGCCCGCACCGAAGCCTCAACCCCTGCCATAAAGGCCCTCGCTAAGCCTTGATTGTAGGGCAGCCGGACAATGTGGTGGGCGCCCCGCGATCGCGCCACCGCTGCTGTGCGATCCCAACTGCCATCATCAATGATTAGCCATTCCACCTGATCAATACCCGGTAGGCTCGTGGGCAGTTCCGCGAGGGTGATGCCGAGGGTCGCTTCCTCGTTGTAACAGGGAATCTGGATGATTAGCTTAACCATTCAGAGGCGATCGCAAAAGATGGGGCAGGACAAGACAAACTGTCAAAATCCATCATCCCCCATTGCGTCGCTTCGTGAGGAGATTAGCGGAAGTTCCTAGACCATTCCGGCGATAACCCCGATCCTAGAGGCACATTCCACCGTGTCGTGGTGGTTTCAGGAGGATCCTGTTCCTCCGCTTCTGCCAGTGCCACTCCTAGGCTCCAGTCGTGTGGATAGGCCATGGTCGATATCCTGTTGCGACTGAGGTTCGTTGCCTTAAAGGGATCAGAACAAGCTGCAAACACTGTCGCCCCCCTGCTCGATGTAGCCGCAAATCAGCCCCGTGGTGGAATGGCTCTTACCACAGCGACCTTGGGCATCAATTACAATAACGCCGCCCAGCCCTTTGACCCGTTCGACTAAGTAGCCAATGCCAGCGTTCGCCGCCGCCGCCGCATCCATCCCTTTGAAATAGATGAAGTCGGAGATGGTCTTGCTCAAGACCGTACGCTGAAACTGCTCACCATAGCCGGTAGCAGAGACTGCGCAGGTCGTATTGTCTGCAAAGACTCCAGCGCCGATGATAGGACTATCGCCCACGCGCCCCCAGCGTTTGTTGACAATGCCGCCGGTGGAGGTAGCTGCTGCCAGATTACCCTGTTGGTCACGGGCGACTGCGCCAATGGTCCCTAATTTTTGCTGGGGTTCTGCCTCTTCATGGTCGAGCATCATGCCGCCGGCTTTTTGCGCCTCTCGCCATTGGCGAATGCGAGAGTCAGTCACAAAGTAGTCATCGGTCATGACCTCAATGTTCCACAGGTTGGCAAACTCCCGTGCCCCTTTGCCAATGAGCATGACATGCTCACTCTTTTCTAAAACGCGGCGTGCCAGGGTGATGGGATTTTTAATATTGGTAATGCCGGCTACGGCTCCGGCTTCAAGGCCCTGACCGTACATGATGGCGGCGTCCATTTCGACCTCGCCGTACTCGTTTAAAACTGAGCCATGGCCAGCGTTGTAAAGGGGATCATTCTCGAGGGTGATCGCACAATATTCGACAGCGTCAAGGGCCGTACCACCGCCCGACAAGATTTGTCTACCTCCTTCAAGAATATGGCGCAAGCTGTTTCTAAAATCCGATTCGCTGCCTTCCCGACGAATATGTTCTAATGCTCCGCAGCCACCGTGAATCATTAAAGAAAAATTGTCAGGCATGATCATTAATAAAAAATGCAGGAAGGAAGTATTTGAAGTTACCACACTTAAAATATATATGCGCTAAAGCGCAAATCACCCTTTACACAACACTGTCATGGTTACTCTCGACACTGCCGTTTGTAGTCAATCAGCCTTGTCTCACTGCGTGGTTCCTGAATCAGAAACGCTGCAGATTCGCACTGCGTTGATGCTTTCTCTGCAAGAGGCCATTGCACAACGCGGCTGGACTCCACAGGACGCTGCCAAGGCCCTAAAGCAAACTCTCCCGAGAATGCAGAATCTCATGAATGGCGAAGTCAGCCGTTTTAGCATTGAGCAATTGATTCAATTGCTCGCACTGAGCGGAAGAGTTGTGCGGATATCGGTGAGCAAGTAAGTTAACATGCTTCGCTGACCAATTCTGTAAAGTCTTTACTAATTAGCCCTATGGAAGGAAATATTCCATAGGGCTGAATTTTGTCATGAATTTATAACAAAAGAGCGAGCCTTGCCGCATTTCTGTTCGTCCGCTTTGACGTCAACTCTCAAGACATCTGGCTGAAAATAAGTCTTGAAGTTGATTGTTTTTTCGGAGATTCTCGCCTATCTTGTTGTCACTAATTTCTAGCCTTTTAGAAGAATTGTTACTCGGTTGGTGGCGTCTAATTCATGAAGATTTTTAACCACGATATTACGCTTTATACCCATGATCATTCTCCTGGAATTGAGCTTTATTCGGGGCGGGCTTTGGGGGCCACAATGCCGGAAGACACCATTCAGCTGGCGCAGGAACTGGCGAATGACTGGGATGCGATCGCAACTCACTATGATCAGGTCGGCCTCAAGCATTCCCACAACGTTATTTGGGATGTTTCCTTTGAGGTCATTGACCAATTTCCAGACCATGGCATCAGTGTGTATTTCTTCGGTGACGTTATCAATCCTCAAGAAACCTATCGTCAACTGTTTGACCAGTGGAATCGCGATCGCCGACAGCTTGTGGAGTTTGTTAATTCGAAGAATAATTTCATTCAACTGTCAGAAGAGTTAGGGATCCCAGTCCCCAAGACGCTGCGCTTTAAAAACCTTGCCGCTGCCCAAGCTTCGGACGAGGTCATGTTTCCCTGCTTTGTTAAACCGGCTGTCTCTGACCATGGAGTGGGTATTGTTCGTTGTGCTGATGCCTCGGCTTTAGATGCTGCTTGGGCGCAACTTGATCCAGATGCACAGCTGCAGATCCAGGCAGAGGTGCAAGCTTCCACATTTTTGAATCTCCAGTATCAAATCGTGGATGGTGTGGCCCAACCGCTCTTAGTCTCAGAGCAGATTCTGGAAGGCTGCAGGCATAAGGGCAATCGCTACCCTGCCAGCCATGAACCATGGGAAAAAGTGGCGGCCTTTGCCGATTGGATGAGCGATCGCGGCATGCAAGATATTTTTGCCGTCGATGTTGCCGTGGTATCAGAGGCCTCGGGTGTCCGGTATGTTGCGATCGAGTGTAATCCTCGCTTCAACGGGTCTTCCTATCCGACCTTGGTGGCTAAGCGGCTGCATATTCCTGCCTGGAGCAATGTTGACTTTTCTACTGAATTGCAATCCCTCAAAGATCTAGATCTGAAAGACCTGGCCTATGATGCTGCGACGGGCAAAGGCGTTATCGTTATCAACTGGGGCACTATTCAAGTCGGTAAAATTGGAGTTTTGATCGCCGGTTCGCCAACAGAGCAAACAGAATTTGAACTGGAGCTAAGACACCGGCTATAGACCATATGGAGTGGTTTTGCATGACAATCGACAGTTGTTGCCATCGTGATGAGCAGGCACGGGACTTGAGAACTCGCAACCCCTGACGAGGCGGCAGAACACCGCTTTCGGTCCGGCTGGCTTTGTTTAGGACTATGGCAAAGGGGAGAGAGTTACTGGATGTACGATATCGGCAAGGGCCTTATCACAGGCGATCCAACGCATGAAAGTCGCGCGATCTCATGGCTCAACTTGCCTTGCCAGAGACAGAAAGACTGTTTGCAATCTAACCTAATGCACTGAATTTCCCGATAGGGAAAGGCCTAAGGCAACACTGATTTGAAAGGGTGGCCCTCGGTTCGGCTTGCCCTCTGCCTATCATCACAGCCTACATTGTTCAACGATATCGACAGCAGCGATAACCTGAGCTGCCCAAATATCGGCTCAGCTGAAAAAGAATGCGTCTCACCCTTGCTCGCCCTAGCGATAGGATATTCGAGATGTTTAGAGAGGCTGAAAATATTAAAACGAGACTTTATTGGTCGTTTCCCTGGCTATATTCTCCAGGTTTTCTGCAATCTTCACAGACCCCTAATACTGTGAATTGACAATCTAGCAACGAAAATCCTCGGCCAGTTGCTTCGTTGTGACCTAAAGCCAAAATAGTATTATCTTCAAACTCTTGAACGGCCCCACATTGTGCACATACTAGGTGGTGATGATCACTAACCGCAGGATCGCAAAACTCATAAAATTTCCTTTCCTCAGACAACGTCAATTCCCTCAACAGGCCCAGATCTACCAGTAAATGTAAGGCCCGATAAATCGTTGAAACGCCAATGTTTTCCCCCATTGCTGTCAGCTGCTGGTGGACTTCTTCAGCACTCATATGTTCGCCTTCGGGCACTTCTTTTAAGACATTCAAAATTTTCTGGCGCTGTTGAGTGATGCGGAAACCTTCCTGATTTAACAACTCTTTTAGCACATCGGTTTGAGGGCTGCCGCTATGTTTGAAAATACTTGGGTTGATCGATTTTTGGGGATTCATGGCAGGCAGCCTAATGAGAACTGTTTTCGGTACGAATTCAAGAGACTTATTGAAAGTAGTTTTCGATATTAAAACAATGACTTCTGGGGGGCATCGACTTAAACGAAACCAATTTTCAATAGATGAGTAATTGAAGAAATGGCGTTAATATAAAAAAGTTTCAAATAGTAAATGAACAGTTTGCTATGGAGTCGAGCGCTTGCAATCGAGCAGAGGAAACCGATATGCCAATTACTGAAACCAAGATTCAGAGTTTCGGGGAAGTTGTTGATAACGCTGTCCTGCTGGAAAAAACAATTACTGAACCCGTCGTGGAAGGGCTGAGTATCGCCTATGCCAGCTTTATGGGGCTTTATTTGCAGTATCAAAAGCATCACTTTGTGGTCGAAGGTTCGGAATATTACATGCTGCATAACTACTTTTCTGAAAGCTACGAGGAGGTTCAAGAGCATGCCCATGAAGTTGGTGAGCGCCTCCATGGTTTAGGGGGAGTGCCTGTCGCTGGCTTCAATAGGTTGTCAGAGCTCTGTTGCTTTGTACCAGAAGAGAGCGATGCATTTCGCTGCCGCTTGATGATTGAGCATGATCTCAAGGCCGAGCAGACAATCATTCAGATGCTGCGGCGGTTGGCAGGACAGGCCGAGAGCTTAGGCGATCGCGCGACGCGTTACTTGTTGGAGCAAATTTTGCTCAAAACCGAAGAACGAGCCTATCACTTAGAGCACTTTTTAACGCCAGACAGCCTAAAGCTCGGTTGGTAAAGATAAGAACGCCCTAGGCAATCCCGCATGCTGCTTGATCAAGGGGGGTGCGGGATTTGTGTTGTGGAGAGTTGATGGGGCAAGTGCATGGGATGCTAACTCCAGTAAACTTTTTGAAGAATCCATATCGACAGGCATAAGTAAGCCCCGATGAGGAGCCAATGCCCCAGGTTGTGAGGGTTAAACTCTTCTGCCATCAGACCTGTTGCGAGACGACTGCTATCGCTTTTTCAGGTGTTAGGCCGCTAAAAACTTTAGGGGAATTAGATAGTTTTAGATTAGGCCCTTTTTTGCACGCTTTCATACAGCCCACCCCTTCGACGGCTACATGCTGCAAATTAGGATCCGTGGCGATCGCTGTTTCTAAGGAACGCAGGATTTGACAGCCCCCCTGCTTAAAGCATTTTCCTTTGCGGCAGACCTGTACGCGTAGTTGGGGCGAGGGTGATTGGCTAGAAGTGGCAGCAGGAACCGCAGGCTCACTTGCCCCAATACCCGGCCAAGACGCCTGCAAGGCTAGCGTTTCAGGATCTGATAGCGGCAAGATATTGATGCCGCGCCACTGGTTTTCTTCACGATAAGCCCACACCTGCACAAATGCTTTGGGCGCTAGTTCTCGCACGAGCACCGGGCGTAAGTATTTAGGGAGTTTAATGGCAAGTACCTGTTCACCCGTGTGCAGGTAGATGCCTTTGATCTTGCCCTTGGGCGATCGCAAGACATCACTGAATTGACCTTTCAGCACAATTCCCTGGGACCTTTGCACGTTGGCCTGGGCAACTCGCTCAATGTCGTGGGATAGATTCATGATTTCACCGACCGTTTCAAACAGTTTTCTAGCATGGCGACTGTGGCCTCTAGAGGACGAGTCCAATGCTGGGCGACGCTCCAGATTTGCATGACTGCGGTGGGGGTTGTCGCCTCAACCTGCAGCGGTTGACCATAGGCACATTGACAGGGAATGGAGAGCTCCTGCAAACGCTGGAAGACGCTCCAACGATCGCACGTGTCCAACTCCATCGTGAATTTTTGCTCTGGTACTTGGGTATTCATTCGTGTAACTAGCGGTGGAAATGAAAAAGTAACTGGATAAAAGCTTTAGTGAAATTTGTTCTAAATAAAAACCGACTGCGGGCTGCTCAAGGATTGAGGCGATCGCTACTCCGATGACTGAATCCTTAGACTGGCAAAGCTCTCAGAGACGACTCGGGAATGTTGATAGTGATAAAGGCTGGGCTTAATGACTTTCATTAACAATAAGGTAACCCTAATCGGAATTTGTTGCAATCTATTTTCAATAAAAAGGCGCGAGCTATCATTTGCCCTGATGGAGCACTCGTGACCTCCGCCGTCCCGACTGCTGGAGGGCGTTTGATGAGTGCTGCCTCGAGGTTTATTGATGAAGCTGAAGCCTGGGACGGCTGAGAGCTTGCGATTCGCCGTATCTAGCGGTCCCTGTTGGAGCGGTTCCCGCGCCGCTTTACCTCGTCTGAGTCGTCGATATTTGCGGAATTGCGACTCGTTGGCAGTGGCCTTAGCTCAACGAAGCCAAGACTCTGGACTGCGGTAAGGTCACAATCTGTTGCCAGCAAGTTTCAACAGCTCATGATTTTGGTCAATTCTAGTGTGCGGCAAACGCTGTGCCATCTCTCTCCACGACCGCGCTTAAAGTGGGAAGCGGTAGAGAATGCCACCGGTGTCAGTGGCCTCATATAATCCGTTGAGCTGTCTGGCTTTAGTGTCGAGATAGGCCTTGCAATCGTCTAAGGAGATATCGGCCTTAGTGGCAAAGATGATTGGATTGATGGTGCCGTTGTTAGCCTGTAATTCGGCCAGAAAGAGCTGTTCGAGTTCACGCTGGCTACGGCTCTGTGAAGCTTGATGCTGCTGGTTGAGGTGGTGAATCAACAGGCCGCTGATGGCGATAGGCGGTAAGCCAAAAAAGATGAGGGCGGCGATCGCCCCTTCTTTATCTTCCTGAGAAGTTTCAGGATTGAAAGAATCAGCCACAGCCCAAATGCTGAGAGGTAGCCCCCACAGCAGTAATAGACCCGCTGCAAACTTTTTCAGCATTCGCATGTTGGCCTCACCTCACAAAAACTCGCAAAACTATCTGGCAACAATGATCATTGGACGTGCTACTCCTGGCAAGTGAATTGAGCCGACCAGCGGTCCCGCCAGTGAGTGACGGGGGGATACACAGGGGATTGCCTCGGGTTGAAGCTTCCCTTGACTTTGCTCCCGTCTGTTCAAGGGCAGATGCTGACCCCGCCGATGGTGTCTGCCGTCTTGACTATCTTTGGGATAAGAGTCTGTGCAGAGAAGCTGCTGCCTGCCCGGGGACAGGGGTGCCATTTCTAAGTAAACCCAAATGATCGAGGCCGATTCCTGAAAACGGTCAAAGTTTCAATATTTGGAAATGATTTGCCGATTTATTCTGGTCGCGGGGTAGAATTGCGTTCCCAAAAATAGCCGTCGGCATAGCCTTGAATGCGGCGATCGCGATCAACCATCTCGAGTCGTTTTTCCGCTAAGCAGCAGTAGTCTTGGTTAATCTCAATGCCAATGTAGTGACGATCAAGCTTTTTGGCGACGACGGAGGTGGTCCCCGAACCTAAAAACGGATCGAGAACCATAGCCCCTGTCCGACTACTCGCAAGTATTAACTTGGCGATCAGCTTCTCTGGTTTTTGGGTGGGGTGATCAGTATTTTCTGGCATCGACCAAAATGGGACTGAGATATCGGTCCACAGATTTGAGGGATGGGTCAGACGAAAGCGCCCTTGCTGGCTGTCCTGCCAGTCTTTGGGGTGGCCGTGGCGATCGCGATAGGGGGCAAGCACTCGGCGCTTGAGTTTGACCGCCTCAACGTTAAACGTGTATCGGTCGGAGACGGTGCAAAACCAGATATCCTCAGAAGCATTTTTCCAATTTGACTTAGCACCGCGACCCTTTTCGCGTTCCCAGGTAATGCGGTTGCGTACCGTAAAGTGCTCTGACAAGAGGGGGTAGATGACTGCCGAAGACTGCCAGTCAGCACAGACATATACTGTAGCTGTGGGTTTCAGCAGCCGCTTGAGAGGTACCAGCCAAGACTCACACCAGGTGATATAGTCAGCAGGCGATCGCCGATTAAATTGCCGTCCATGGAAATCTTTGCGGAGATTGTATGGTGGGTCGAGAATTAGGAGATCAACGCAGGCCGTTGGGAGGTGAGCGATCGCATCAAGACAGGTCTGATGAATTGTAGAGTCCTGCACCATCGCCAGCGACGTGGCGTGATTGAGCTGTCTGAGCCGCTGGCCGTAAAGTGTCAACTCCGTGGGTGCAAGCGTCAAGGTACGATTGCGGGGGGCTTTGGGTTTTGACGGCAGCACAATCCTAAAAGTCCAGAAAAATTAAGCGCGTTACCCTCAACGCTGCAATAGGATAGCTCTGACATCCTATCGAAACCTGTTGAAATTGCCACCCTCTCTTCCTCAAGCTGTGACCGTGCCGCCGTTTTCGCCCTCTCAGTGGACGGCGATCGATGCTTTGGGCCAGCAAATTGATCGGACGCTCATGCAGGCCAAGGTCGGGCTCACGATGGGGGGCAAACCGACCTACGTTTTGGCCCCAAGTCAAACAAATCCGCAGTGGCAGTCTCAAGCGCTAGGTGATGACAAGCGACGTATCGCCGGTGAGTTGTTAGTTCGCTTGCAAGCCCGATTGGATCATTCCGGAACTCTGCGTCACTACGGCCTCGGCAAGCTGTACTCGGAGGAAGCCTTGCCTCACTGGGCTTTAGGCTGTTTTTGGCGGTCCGACGGCCAACCGCTATGGCGCAATGGCGATCTCCTATTAGCAGATCGGCAGACCCCGGCAGACTCCTGGCAATCAGCGGAGAACTTTGCGACGGAATTGGCCACCTGTTTGGCCATATCGCCAGAGTTCATCATGGCAGCGTATGAATTAGGCGAAAAAGAACCGGTCGGTTTTGTTTTACCACTGCTGACCACCCGGTCGGTACATAGCCTCGGATGGCAGAGCTGCCGCTGGTCAAAGTTTGAACAGGGCATGATCTTACTGCCAGGGGATGCCGAAGTGGGCCTGCGCTTGCCCCTAGACCAGCTCACTGCCGCTGATGTGCTGTTGGAGGAGGCGCTGCCGGAGTTTACTAGCCCACCCATACGCCCAGAGCAAGTGTCAAAGCCGGCGGCGACTGACAGTATCCGTTTGGCTTTGGTAGTGGCAATGGAGCGAGGCGCGGTGCAGGTGTTTTTGCCCCCCATCGCTTCGGTGCGCAGCTTTGCTGATATTGTGACGGCGATTGAAGCCACTGCCGAAGTACTAGATCAGCCGATTTGCCTGGGAGGCTATGGCCCGCCTCAGAATTCTGGCATTCGAGGATTTCGCATTGTCCCTAATGCTGATGCTTTGGAGGTCAATATCTATCCGGCGGAGAGTTGGAGGTCTCTGGTGCATATTCACTCCCAGTTAGATGAGGAGGCGATCGCCTGCGGCCTCACGAGCGAAAGATATCGCTCGAATGGTCAAACTCTGAGTACGGGCGGCGCTCATATCACCATTGGCGGGGCGACACCAGCTGCAAGCCCACTGCTGCGGCGACCCGATCTCTTGCGCAGTTTCATCACCTATTGGCAACGGCATCCGAGTTTGTCCTATGGGTTTGCCGGTCAGGATATTGGTCCCACGAGTCCGTCGCCCCGGGTAGACGAAGCTCGCCATGACAGTTTGTATGAATTGGAGCTGGCGTTTTTGGCCTTGACTCCGGGGCATCCCGTCGCTCCAGCTAGGGTTAATCGTTTACTCAGCCTGTTTTTACGAGATGCGGCGGGCAATGCCCATCGCACTGAGCTGTGTATCGATAAACTCCATCCAGCAGATAACGTCTCACAGCAGCTAGGGTTGCTGAAATTTCGCGGCTTTGCGATGCCGCCTCAAACTGGACTGAGACTGCTGCAAATGCTCCTCCTGCGCGCTTTAGTGGCATGGTTTTGGGGTAGTGATATTTAGTAAAGGACAGAGGAAATAGCAGGATGGGCAGACTTAATGAGCCGCTCCCTGATCAAGCGATAGTATTCGTGAATGAACATCCAAATCGCACCCATATGATTCTCTAGTTTCTTGGAGAACGACAGCGTCTTTCGCACTAATCGCGATACCCGTTGTCGCAGCGTGTTGTTTAGCCGCTCGATGTAGCTCGTCAACCCGCTCTC
>JBHJHA010000023.1:0-40994 GCA_050331235.1 Leptolyngbyaceae cyanobacterium | reverse complement strand
GGGAATCAGCTTCATCAATTCTTGCTCATCCTTATTGGGGGCGGTTTGTTTGGTTAGCCCCAACAGCTTGTTTAGTCGCTTGACGTGGGTATCTACAGTGACACCAGCGTTGATGCCAATGGCGTGGGCCAATACTACATTTGCTGTTTTGCGTGCTGCCCCCGGTAAACTCGTTAGCTCTGCCATGGTTCGCGGTACCTCACCTCCAAAGTCAGTCACAATTTTGCGACAGGCCCCTTGGATGTTCTTTGCCTTATTCCGGTAAAACCCCGTGGACTTGACTAGCTGCTCAATTTCAGTTAAGTCTGCCTCCGCCATTGCCTGAGCATCGGGAAAGCGGGCAAACAGCGCTGGAGTCACCATATTTACCCGTTCATCGGTGCACTGAGCAGATAAGATGGTCGCGATCAAAAGCTGTACTGGCGTTTCATAATTCAGTGAGCAGGTGGCATCTGGATAGAGTCGCTTTAGGCGAGACAGCGCTTCCAGGGCCCGTTGCTTTTTTGGTAACAGTTTTTGACGAGGACTCACTGCAGTAAATTCTGAAAAATTTCTAATTGAGAGGTATCCCGCACAATGAGGAAAACCCCCAAGCCCAGAAGCAAAACTAATCCCGTCTGCATCACTTTTTCCTGAATCCGTTCTGGTAAGGGCTTACCGCGCAGCGCCACCACGAGCAAGAAGGCTAACTGCCCACCGTCTAACGCGGGTAAAGGCAAGATATTGATAATCGCTAGGTTAATGCTGATGATGGCGGTGAAAGGAAACAGTGTTGCCGCATTGGAAGCTGCTAAACCGGCCCCCTGCTCTACAATTTTGACAGGACCCGCAACTTGTCCAGCCATCTGAGAGAAATTGGTAATCAGCATGGCGAAACCCTGAACGGTTTGCAAAAACATGCCTTGAAACTCTTGCGCAGCCAAAGTAAACACTTCCAGCACGCCATTGGCACGGCGATATTCAAATTCACCGTTGCGCTGTAACTGCACACCAATCACTGCATTATTGTTGGAACTCACTTCTGGGGTTACCGCCAAGTCAATGACCGCGTCATTACGCTGGATGGTCAAGTCAATGGGCTGGTTAGGATTGTCTTGAATAATGGCTACAAATGACTGTACTGAGGATTCTTCGGTGCCAAAATCAGTGCCGTTAGCCGACAAAATGACGTCACCGGATTGGATCCCAGCCTGGGCCGCAGGGGATGACTCAGAAACCACCTGGGGAATCAGGATTCCGGGTGCGGGTTCAAACGCTTGTGGCACTCCCACCGAGGCAAACTGAGCAACAAAGACTAGATAAGCAAACAGCAAATTAGCAATGACGCCGGCGCTGATCACGATTGCCCGATCCAAAATCGGTCGGTTTTTGAGCAGGTTAGGATCTTGAGGCGGAATGTCACTATCAGGATCGTCATCGGGGAAGCCGACGAAGCCACCGAGGGGGATGGCTCTGACTGCATATTCTGTTTCTGGCCCTTGATATTTCCATAACACTGGCCCAAACCCAAGGGAAAAACGGTTGACATGAATGCCTTGCCAGCGGGCGGCTAGAAAGTGTCCAGACTCATGAACAAAAACCAACAGAGCAATAACGGCGATCGCGGCCAAAACGGACATAGATTCTAAATGTTGTGACAAATACGTTTTCTTATTCTATCGGGCTACACCGTTTATCACCGCAAACTTGGTTTGGAGAGGCCAAAATTGGGGATCGCGGCTCCTCAGGTGTGGTTTTTGGATAGGGGATGTAAGGGATGGGTGCGAGACTGGTGGGCGATAACTGTTTGAATCCAGATGCCGCGATGGTTTTAGAGCCACTCACGGCGCATGTAGGGTTGCAAAACTTCTGGTATCTTGACCGAGCCGTCGGGCTGTTGGTAATTTTCCAAGATGGCAGCCATGGTGCGGCCGATTGCCAGTCCAGAGCCATTCAGCGTATGAACAAATTGGGTGCCCTTTTTACCCGCCTCTTTGTAGCGAATGTTGGCCCGGCGAGCCTGAAAATCCCCACAGTTCGAGCAGCTAGAGATTTCTCGATAAGTGCCCGAAGAGGGGAGCCAAACTTCTAAGTCGTACGTCTTTTGGGCGGAAAAGCCCAAATCGCCTGTACAGAGCTCAATCACCCGATAGGGTAATTGTAATCCTTGCAAAATTGCTTCCGCGTCTTGGGTCAGGGCTTGATGTTCTGCTTGAGAGGTTTCTGGCAGGACAAACTTATACATTTCCACCTTATTGAACTGGTGGAGACGAATCAGACCGCGCGTATCGCGGCCATAACTGCCTGCCTCACGGCGAAAGCAAGGCGTATAGGCACAGTAGTGAAACGGCAAATCTTCTGCGGTCAAGATTTCATCTCGGTGCAGATTGGTCACTGGCACTTCCGCCGTGGGGGAAAGCCATAGATCATCGTTTTTGCACTGAAAGCTCTCCTCTGCAAATTTGGGTAGCTGACCGGAGGCGGTCAGTGATGTCGTATTGACCAGATAGGGCGGTATTACTTCCGTGTAGCCGTGCTGGGTGTGGCGATCAAGCATGTAGGTAATCAAGGCCCGCTCTAGGGCTGCACCTAAACCCATGAGGGACACAAATCGACTTTGGGCAATTTTGGCCGATCGCTCAAAATTTAAAATGCCCATGGCCTCGCCGACTTCCCAGTGCGGCTTGAGCGCCGCACTATCGGCGGGTCGATATTCGTCGCCCCAGCGCCGCACTTCGACATTTTCGGTTTCGTCTTTGCCGTCGGGGGTAGTCGCACTGGGTAAATTGGGAATGCTGAGCAAAATTGTCTCAATCTGAGCTTTGAGTTCACGCTCTTTGGGTTCTAGCTCCCCGAGTTGGGCTTTGACCTGGTTGCCCTCTTCCCGCAGGGCAGCAACTTCTGGTCCTTTGGGGTCCGCACCTTCCCGAATCTTTTGGCCAACGGATTTGCCAATTTCGTTACTGCGGGCCTGGAGCTGCGATCGCGTCCCTTCGATGTCGCGCTGCTGCTGGTCTAAGTCAATGACGGTCTGCAAGTCGTAGTCGCCACCACGGCGATCAAGGGCAGCCTGCACCTGGTCAACCTGTTGTCGAATGGTTTTCAGATCTAGCACGCCGTCTCCCCTCGCTCAGTGTCATTATCAGCATGTCAGGGTATCACGCCTTTGCCAAGATGAAGCGTGCTCGAAATTAGTCAAGGCGGATCTAAGTCTATGGCTGCATGAATTGGGTTTGGGCTGGGGCTAGCCAGTCGCCAAATTCTTCAACGAATCGATCCTTCAAGATGGCGGTGCGAATGCGCTGGGTAAAGCTCACTAGGGCCGTGATGTTGTGAATAGACAGGAGGGTGTGGGCCAAGGTTTCATGGGCGTGGATCAAGTGGCAGAGGTAAGCCCGGGTGAAGGTTTGGCAGGTATAGCAGGGGCAGGATTCGTCCAGCGGCGTCAGATCTCGACGAAAGCGCGCGTTTTTCAAATTCCAGCGATCTCCCTGCACAATGGCGGTGCCATGACGTGCCAGCCGCGTGGGAATTACACAGTCAAATAAATCCATGCCGGCAGCGATCGCCTGCACCATTTCTTTATGGGTGCCCACTCCCATCAAATAGCGAGGCTTATGGGCCGGGAGTTGCGGGGTGGTAGCCAGCACAATTTTTTCGATCAGTTCGGGTGGTTCACCCACGCTGACGCCGCCGATGGCATACCCAGGCAGATCCAACTGGGTCAACTGGGCGGCGGCCTGCTCCCGCAGGTCCAGGTAAACGCCCCCTTGTACAATGCCAAAGAGTGCCTGGTCAGGACGTTGGTGAGCCTCAATGCACCGCTTGAGCCAGCGATAGGTGCGGTCGGTCGCCACCTCCACCGCTTCTCGACTGGCGGGATAGGGGGGGCATTCGTCAAACGCCATGATGACGTCCGCCCCTAAGGCATTTTGTATCCGGATGGACTCTTCTGGCGTCATATTGATGATGCGACCATCGCGGGGGGATCGAAACTTCACTCCGGTTTCAGAAATGGTGCGAATATCGCTTAGGCTAAACACCTGAAACCCGCCTGAATCAGTCAGCATGGGCCTCGGCCATCCCATGAACTGATGCACTCCCCCCGCCGCTGCGACCAGCGCTTCGCCCGGTTGCAGATGGAGATGGTAAGTATTCGCCAGCACCATCTGTGCCTCGGTCTGCTGTAGCTGGTCAGGAGTGACCGTTTTGACATTGGCCAGCGTGCCCACCGGCATAAAGCGCGGCGTTTCCACTAAGCCGTGGGGCGTTTGAAATCGACCAGCTCGCGCCAATGTCTGACGGCAGGTCGCATCCACCTGATACTCAAAATTTTTCAAAGTCGCTACTCCGACACAGGCTGACTAAGCTAGCGGGCCATCGTCGTCCAAACAAGCATCCCAACTGGCGGAGAGGGCTTCGGCTACGATCGCCTCTAGCGCTACTGTGTCAATGTTGCGCTCTGTGTGCTCTTTGATGGGCGTGGTCAGGGGCACTAGCTGCAAGCAGCGGCTATCCTGATAGAGCTTGAAACAGGCCTTGTCATCAGGCAACTTTTCTAGCTGGATGTAGTCAAAGCTACAAACGTTGAGATAAAGGCTTTGATTGGCGACCAAAGTTGAAACGCCAGGTTCGGCAAACACATCCATTACGTAGCCCGTGCCCTGGCTCAAGACGTCTTTGAAATGAACGTCAGTGTAGGCCACCTGACCCAAATCGTTGAGAAGCCTCAGCATGTCCGCCTTATTTACTACAATGCCGTGATCAACCAGACATGGCGCAGGCACATTGGGCAAGCCAGCAGAATCGTGGGTCATGGGACTATCACAAGTGCAAACTTTGGCCAAAAAAGTGGAAATTTCCAGTTTTTCTAACGGCCTATATCCACGATAGTCGATCATCTTGATATGGAACTCCGAAATAGGACGGTTTTCTAGTTTTAGAGGCCTCCGACGGTAAAAAACCCGTCTTTTTTAGGGCCAAGATCTAATCAGGAGAATTGATTCCGGCTTTGCGAATTAGTTTTGCTGAGATGTGGCAGATCAGCGGAAAATAGCTCAAAGGCTGAGAAGCGGGCGGTCTTGGCAAGCGCTTTGAGACAACCATGGCTGTCGGTTTCAGGTTGTTTCCAAGGAGACAAATAGCCCATCTAGACGATCAGAAAGTCATGCGACTCTATATCTAGTAGCCCATGGTAAATGGGTCATTCGATGAGTCGAGATTGCATCATTCACATCATTTCCATAAGTTCAAGAATTATGTTGTTTGTGGAGTTTTCGTAGGGGCGATCGCATGCTGTTCTTTCCACGCCGCTGGGGAAAGCAATTGCTAGGAGCGGTGACATTTTATACGCGTATCCCCCTTCCCCACCATTGGCCCATGAGTTTTGTGGGGATAGCTCGATTTGCCCCTGTCGTTGGCATGGGTATTGGTGGGATACTTGCTGGGGTTGACCTCGGATTGACCCTGCTCATGGTGCCGGTGGCGACTCGTAGTGGTTTGCTTGTGGCCCTGTGGCTGTGGCTGACCGGGGGGCTGCACCTAGATGGCGCCATGGATACGGCCGATGGCTTATCAGTACCAGACTCAACCCGGCGCTTGGCAGTGATGGCAGACAGTCGGACTGGGGCCTTCGGGGTTATGACCGCGATCTTGATTTTGGGTTTAAAGGCATTCTGTCTCATGGATTTGGCTACCCTACGCTGGGTCAGCTTGCCCCTGGTCGCGGCTTGGGGACGTTGGGGGCAGGTCGTCGCGATCGCCCGCTATCCCTATTTGCGTCCTGGGGGCAAAGGCGCTTTGCACAAAGACCATGCCCAAACTGCCACCGACTGGCTGTGGGGGTTCGTTCCCTTGTTGGCGATGACCGGAGCAGCGATGGCGATTGCTCCAGCTGACCGATCATGGCTAGTTGCCGTCACCCTCAGTGGCATTGGCGTTGCAGTTGGAACAGGGGCTTGGCTACAGCGAGAACTGGGCGGACAGACCGGAGATACCTATGGAGCCATCGTTGAAAGCACTGAAACGCTGCTGCTGTGCTCAATGGTTGTGATGCAAAGTTGGTTGTAGCCAGTGGTCACCCTTAGTGCTTGACCCGAGGGTATGTCCCAGATGAGCTGTTCGTTAAACCGCTAGAGGCCCCACAGAGCCAGTACCGCATCGCTATAGTAAAGCGGTGTGACCAAGAGAGTTGAGACAGGTTGACTTCATGCAGGTTCCTGTAGTTGGTAAGGTTCGCCGTCCATTGTTCTGGGCGATAGGGATTGTAGGAGCGCTGCTTGTTGGGCTGGGGGCCATCGGCTGGGTGATCCGCAGTCGGGATGCAGGCTATGACTTAGAGGCTCTGACCGTGCCGGTTGAGGCCGCGGCGCTAACGGTGCGGATTACGGCAAGCGGTACCGTCGAGCCAGTCCAAACGGTTAACTTGAGTCCCAAAACCTCTGGCATTCTTGAGCAGTTATTGGTGGAGCAGGGCGATCGCGTTGTGGCTGGGCAGCTGATTGCTCAGATGGAAAGCCGTACTGAAGCTACCCAGGTCCAACTACAAACCGCCGCCGTGGCCGAAGCTAGGGCTAACCTGGCGGATATCCGGCGGGGGAGCGATGCCGAAGCGATCGCCCAGGCTGAGGCTGCCGTGGAGTCAGCGGCAGCTCAGGTGCGGGATCAGCAGGCACGGCTTGACCTCGCGGAGTCTCAGCTGCAACGCAACCAGGCGTTAGCGGAGCAGGGGGCTATTTCTAGCAACGAACTGGACAATTTTGTGCAGGGGGTGCAGAGCGCCCGCGCCGCGCTGGAGCGCTCGCAGTTCCAAGTCCGCGAGAGCGAAGAACGGTTGGCGGATTTGCGGAATGAACCCCGGGCCGAAGTGATCGCCCAAGCCGAAGCTCGTTTGGCCCAGGCTGAGGCGCAACTCGCCGCCGCTGAAGTGCAGTTCGGGGACACTCAGATTCGGGCGCCCTTTGGCGGTATTGTCACCCAAAAGTTTGCCAACGAAGGGGCCTTTGTAACGCCTACAACCTCGGCCTCAGAAGCAACTTCCGCCACGTCTACGGCGATTGTCGCGATCGCCAGCGATTTAGAAGTCTTAGCTGAAGTGCCCGAGGCCGATATCGCCAAAATTCGGCCCGGCCAGGCGGTTGAAATTGTGGCGGATGCCTATCCCGACCAGGTGTTTGAAGGTGTGGTCCGGCTGATTGCGCCAGAGGCGATCGAGCGACAAAACGTCACGCTGTTTCAAGTGCGGGTGGAACTGCAATCTGGGCAGGCGGTATTGCTCTCGAACATGAATGTCACTGTGGCTTTTGTCGGGAACGAAGTGAGCGATGCTCTGGTCGTACCGACGGTGGCGATCGTCACCCAGCAGGGACAGTCCGGTGTGCTCGTTCCCGGGGCCCGGGGCCGGCTGAAGTTTCAGCCGGTTTCCCTGGGGTCACAGGCGGGCAATCAGATTCAGATTTTGGAAGGGGTATCAGCGGGCGATCGCGTATTTGTGGATCTGCCCCCCGGAGAAAGCCTCGAAAATATTACGTTTGGTCGAGACGCTGCGCCAGAGGCCGACAATCCATAGTGCAATAGAGACACTCGAAGGCCGACTATACTTTGGCAACCTAGGCGGTTTGTATCCACACGTAACAGGTACAACTTTTCTTGCCAGTAGTTTTGTCATAGAGTCAAAAAAATTGAGGCCGAATATCTTGGCCCTTTTGTCCCCTGTTGGAACCCGTGCACCGATGGTTAGCAACGCTGACAAATCAAAGAGCTTTAGTTTTAAGCAACTTCTGCGGGACGATCGCTTTTGGAAAATCGCCTTCCAAGTCATCGTCCTCGCGATCGTTGTCGGTATTATCAGTTACTTTTTAATCAATCTGCAGGCCAACCTAGAAAGGCAAAATATTGACTTCGGCTTTGGCTTTCTATCGAACCCAGCCGGTTTCAGTATTGGTGAAAGCGCCCTGGAATATCGCCCTAATGACCCCTACGGCAAAGCTTTGCTGGTGGGCTTAGTCAACACGATCACATTGGTCATTGCCGGCATCATTCTGGCGACCATCACCGGGGTGCTAGCTGGCGTTTCGAGCTTTTCTCCCAACTGGTTAGTCCACAAAATTAGCCGCGCCTACGTCGGGCTAACCCGCAACGTGCCGCTGCTTCTACAGTTATTCTTCTGGTATTTCGCTATTTATGGGGCGCTTCCTTTGCCTGAGGCCCAGATTAACTTGGGGGGCTTTTTGGTGGCGAGTAAGCGCGGGGTTTATCTGCCTTGGCCCCAAGGGGGAGGAGCTCTGGCTTGGCTCGCTGTTGTGATTGGCATCATCGTCGCCGCCTTCTTGGTGTGGCAGTGGCGCACCAAAGTCATGGTTGAGCAGGGAGGTAGCGGTCAAACACAGCTAATGATTTTGGGGGGACTGGCGATTGCGGGTCTTGGTATCTTCTTCTTTGCGCTCGGTTGGCAAGCCCCCGAGGTCCAGGAGGGCGGCGGCGCTACTGGCGGCATTCGGCTCTCACGGGAATACGTTGCAGCTTTGACCGCATTGGTGTTTTACACTGGGGCATTTATTGCCGAGATTGTGCGCGCGGGTATTCAGTCTGTTTCCAGGGGGCAGTGGGAAGCAGCACGGTCAATGGGACTCAAACCAGGACTGGTGATGCGGTTGGTAATCTTTCCCCAAGCGCTACGGGTGATCATCCCCCCCCTGAATAGTGAGTTTATGAACCTAGCCAAGAACTCCTCCCTTGCCTTTGCCGTGGCCTTTCCAGAGCTTTACTCCGTGGCCAATACGACCTTTAACCAAACTGGTCGCCCGATTGAAGTCTTTTTGGTGCTGATGGCCACTTATCTCATCATCAACCTCATTATCACCCTGGGGATGAATACGCTAAACCAAGCTGTGCAGTTTAAGGAGCGTTAGACGATGACCACAACGACGCCGGATACAATTTCAGGCTCCACTCCCTCCAAACTGCAGGCCGCCCAAGCCTGGCTCAAAAAAAATCTGTTCAGCGACTTTTTTAACAGTCTGCTGACCGTCGCAGTGCTGGCAATCCTCATTTATGGCATTTACAGCATTCTCAACTGGGCGCTGAGGGTGGCCCAGTGGGCTGTCATTCCTAATAATGTCGGCCTCTTTATGACCGGACTGTATCCAGCGGAGGCTTACTGGCGCATCTGGATTCTATTAGGAATTGTGTGCACATTGGCGGGGCTTTCGTGGGGCTTACTTTCCCGCAACCTGCCGAATCTCTTTAGCCGCAATGTATTAATTGGCTTGGCCGTCGTCTGTGCTGGATTCGTAATTTTTCCGCCAACGCGACCTAGCAGTCCGAAGTTATTACTGATGGTGGCTCTAGTCGCAGCTGGGGCTTGGGTTGGGCGACTGGTGGGACAGCAGCGGCCAGGTCTAGGGAAGTGGATTAGCCTGCTGTGGTTTATCTCCTACTTCGTTGCGATTTGGCTGATTGGCGGCGGGTTGGGTTTAGAGGATGTCTCAACCAACGATTGGGGCGGCTTGGTGCTGACCCTCCTGATGGCCGTCAGCGGCATTGCTCTGTGTTTTCCCCTAGGGGTATTGCTGGCGCTGGGTCGTCGCAGCAGTTTACCCATTGTGAAATGGCTCTCGATCGCTTACATCGAGCTCATCCGTGGCGTTCCACTGATTGCCATATTGTTCATGGGGCAGGTGATGATTCCGCTGTTTTTGCCCGAAGGGATGCGACCTGATCGGGTGTTACGGGCCATCATCGGACTGACCATCTTTAGTGCGGCCTATCTGGCGGAAAACGTTCGGGCGGGGCTTCAGGCGGTGCCCCGGGGCCAACAGGAGGCTGCTGCCGCCCTAGGTCTGAATACCCCCCTCACGCTGAGCTTTATCGTGTTGCCTCAGGCATTGAAAATCGCCATTCCGGCCATCGTGGGTCAGTTCATCAGCTTATTTCAAGACACCACGCTGTTGTCAATTGTGGGACTGGCAGAGCTGTTGGGAATCAGCCGCTCGATTTTAGCCAACCCTAACTATCTAGGTCGATACGCCGAGGTTTATTTGTTTATCGGCATCCTGTACTGGTTCTTTTGTTATGCCATGTCCTACGGCAGCCGCAAAATTGAAGAAAAACTCAATACGGGGCATTAACTTAGCCCCTTATCAGTTTCCCAATGCTTGTCAGAAAAGCGCCTTGGCGACTGTTTAGCAATACTTTTGACAGCCCCAAAAACTGATGTTTTCGAGCTTTGATCAGCCCATTGCGATCGCGTCTAGATCAATTCGTGTAACAGTTGACAGCCTAGATGCTAACTGACAGATATCGTATTGCACAATGTGGGCATCGGGTTCATACGTTAGCGATCGCTAGCGAGCGGCTCATCTTAATCTTTTTCTGCTTAATTTCCTGTTTTAGAGATTTGATCCATGACTCAGTTTCAGACCGAGACCCCCTCCACCCGTGAGCAAACTGGCGAGCCTGTCATTGTCGCTAAAGACGTTGAGAAATGGTACGACAATGGCTTTCATGTACTCAAAGGAGTCAGCCTCACGGTTTATAAGGGTGAGGTGTTGGTGGTGATGGGGCCATCGGGGTCAGGCAAATCGACCTTTATTCGGACGTTTAATGCGCTGGAACCTTACCAAAAGGGTAGCATCGAAGTCGATGACATCTTGATTTCCCACGACCTGAAAAACATCGAGACCATTCGCCGGGAAGTCGGCATGGTATTTCAGCAGTTCAACTTGTTTCCTCACCTGACGGTATTGCAAAATGTCACGTTGGCCCCCATTTGGGTGCGCCGCTGGCCTAAAGCTAGAGCCCAAGAGGTGGCGATGCAGCTGCTAGAGCGAGTGGGTATTTTAGAACAGGCGCAAAAGTATCCTGGGCAGCTCTCAGGGGGACAGCAGCAGCGGGTCGCGATCGCCCGTTCCCTAGCGATGCAGCCCAAGGTCATGCTGTTTGACGAGCCTACTTCTGCCCTCGACCCGGAAATGGTGCGGGAGGTACTCGACGTTATGCGCACCCTGGCAAAGGAAGGTATGACCATGGTCTGTGTCACCCACGAAGTCGGCTTTGCCCGTGAGGTCGCTGATCGCGTCGTGTTGATGGACAGCGGCATGCTGGTGGAAGAAAATACGCCGGATGCGTTTTTCAACCATCCCACCGAAGACCGCACCAAGCAGTTCCTATCGCAAATCTTGTAAGGGGCCAATCGCGGCTTCAATCGCTGTGTCAAATCTCGTTAGCATGGGGGGTGAGCCAATTCGGCTCACCTTTTTTGTTGGGTGGGGGGATAGGAGATGGCAGAGATTCAACCACTGCCACAGGATGTCATTCAGCTCATGGCGGCGGGGGAAGTCATCGATTCGCCGGCTGCTGTGGTGCGCGAGTTAGTCGAAAACTCCCTGGATGCCGGTGCCAGTCGCATCGGGGTCGCGGTGCGATCGCAGCCCTGGCATATCCAAGTTACCGATAATGGTCAGGGATTATCCTTAGCCGATCTGCGGCAGGCAGCCACCGCCCACAGTACCAGTAAGCTCACCCGCAAAGCCGACCTTTGGAAAATTCACAGCTTGGGGTTTCGGGGAGAAGCGCTGCACAGTCTCAGTCGGTTATCGCGGCTGACCCTTTGCAGTCGACGCCAAGGGGCAGACAGTAGCGGCTACAGTGTGAGCTGCGATCGCACTGGGCGACCTATGCAAGTCACCCCCGTAGCCATGGCACCCGGTACCCGCGTCCTCGTCGAAGACCTGTTTTATCCCATGCCGTCGCGCCAGCAGCCGGGACAGTCCTTGCGATCGCAATTGCGGGCGATTCAGCAAGCGCTACAGCAGTTGGCTCTGTGCCATCCCATGGTGACCTGGCAGGCCAGCCTCGATGAGCGGCCTTGGTTTACCCTGTGGCCGGGAGCAACCGCCCTGCAACGCTTGCCCCAAATCCTTCATCGCCTAGATGTGACGGGTCTGCGAGAGTACCAGCGGGAAGTCGTCTTGTCCGATGGCCATGGCACCCTCTACTTGCTCTTGGGTCTGCCAGATCGATGCCATCGCCGTCGGCCGGATGCCCTATTTACCGGACTCAATGGCCGGCTAGTGGACTGGCCGGAAATTACTGAACAGGTGTTGGCTAGCCTGCGGCGATCGCTGCCCCGCGATCGCTTTCCCGTGGCTTTTTTGCAGCTGCAGGTTGCCCCTCATCACGTGGACTGGCATCGCATGCCCAATTAATCAAAAGTATTTTTGCAACATTTAGATCAGTGGCAAACGGCGATCGATGATAGTATTCAGCAAATTTTGCAAGCGGCGCAAATCGAGCGCCCACCTGGAGAAGGACACCAGCGCCTCACTCAACTGCTGAAGCTAGCCGAACCGGCGGGGCCATACTCACCTTCATCCTCATCCGAAAAGTCCAACGAGGCCGCGCCTCTGATGCTCAAGGCGATCGCCCAAGTGCACAATCGCTATATTTTGGCGGAGCATCCGGCGGGTCTATGTTTGATCGAGCAGCATATTGCCCATGAGCGGGTGCTATACGAAGCGCTATGCGATCGCTGGGAAGTTGTCGAGCTTGACACCCCATTGATCTTGGCCAATTTCACTCCGCCCCAGGTGGAGCAGCTAGAACGCATTGGCATTGTGGTAGACGCCTTTGGCCCAAACCTGTGGACAGTGCGAACGGTGCCCGCCCCGCTGCGTGACCGGGATGATTGTGAGGCAGCGCTGCGGGAACTCAGTCAGGCCCACGACTACCAGGGGGCACTGGTGGCAGTCGCCTGCCGCACCGCTATTCGCAATGGCACTCCATTATCTTCCGAGCAGCAGCAGCACATTTTGAATGCCTGGCAGCGTACCCGTAAACCGCAAACTTGTCCCCACGGGCGACCTATTTGCCTCACACTCAACGAATCAAGCTTGGCTCGCTATTTTCGCCGCAGCTGGGTGATTGGCAAGAGCCATGGCATTGAGACTTAAGACCTTAGTCGGGAGATGGGGACAAGGAAACGGGGGCAGGGACGGGGCCAAGCTATGGGTTTTTGGGAGGGGCTTGACTGATCGACATGTCACTGATAGTTGGCTGGATCGTGGTCAGGTCCGAAGTCTAAATTTTGCTATACCTTGGAGCAGGATTGGCTATACATCTGAGAATCATTCACGATGGGACGTTGCTGGCAGAGATGGCGAATAAAATGGTTGAGTCGGCGATCGCGCTGGTCAAAGCGTTATCTGAGTTGGCTATTGGCGATGGTGCTCCTGGTTTGTGGAGGGATGTGGGGACGACTGCCACCGACATCGGCCCAAGTATTGCCGGCAGAGAAATTTGCCCAGCTCAGTGACTATCCTGCCCAACAGTTTCCCGATGCTGGCTACCTCCCCTTAGCTAACTGGTCAGGACGGTTGATTCTGCCCGATCAGACTGCGGCTGAGGCCGACCCGATGGACTGGGTCTGGATGGAGATTTACACCAGCCCGCAGTCTGACTTGGTCGGTCGTCGGGTGCGGCTCCAGTGGCAAGCAACACCGGAAAATCAAGCTTTTTTAGCCTTGGTGACGCGGGGAATTAAATTTGACGAGGCGGCAATCGCAAGTATTGAACAAGGGCGCATTCATCCCACCCGGCTTAATGGCTGGGGCAAAGTCGGTCCACTCCAGTCTTTGGCGGGGACTCGCCCCCAAGACGACATGATTGTGGCGCTGCCCGAGCAGGGCTTGACTGTTGATGTCGCGAACTCAGTGGTCGCTATTGATGCGATTCCAATTCAAATTCCTGAGCGGTTTTACGGTCTCGTGCAGGTGTTGGGCCCAGATAACACCCGTTCCGCCGCCGAGGACTGCCCGGCCAGCTCTCCCTGCCCCAGTAACTACCAGCGGGTACAACATTTTAACCCCACCACCCAAACCTTTGACGGCGCCGTTGAAACGGTGCGTTGGCCTCAGGTTGCACCCAAGGAGAATGGCGTCTTTCCGTCGACGCCGCAGGCGATCGCCGACTCGCCAGCGGGGGAGAGTGGCTGGTACGTCTATGGTGCAAAGCAAAGCAGCGGGATCTTTGAAGTTAAGGCGATTGCGCCTCGGCAGCTCTTTGAGCTGACCCCTCAGAAAGTGATTGCCGGACCCATTAAAGCGCTGAACTACATCAACTTTGGTAACTGGCGACAGACCCCTGAGCGCCAAGGTACCGTGCAGTCGGTGCTCATCACCCCTGAGACGGGGGCGGATCCCATTAAGCTAGCATCGCAGTGGCAGGTGGGCGATCGCCTACTGGTCGTACATCTATTTGGCGGCATCGGCGGCGAGAAAGCCGAGACCCGCTCTGTACCGGGTACCGTGACAGGGCATTATGCCTTTGGCATTGGGGAGGTGGTGCTCGATCCCTTTACCCAGAGCCCCCGGTTGCAAATCATCTATAACCAGGTGTATTCCCACAATCCCCAAGGCATCGTCTCTGGCCGTACCCTGTGGGCTGAGTTTACGGGCAATCTAGAACGGGGCTGGTTGGGCACACGACCAATTTCGGATGTGTTGGTCAAGATTCCCTCGCTGAGCCACGTCTATCAGTTTGGCGAGATTACGCTCAATCCCTTCGCCGAATTTCAGCGGGAGTTAGTCGTCATGATGGCCCGCTATCGAACCGGGGATGGCACGGGGGCGGCGATCGTTACGCCAGCCCAATCCTGCGTCCAAGATTCTAGCCAGGCGCTGTTCGAAACGATTCAGGTCATTCGCCAACGCGTTGATTCTGAGCCTGCGATCAGCGATTGGCTTGCGACCCATCCCGACGATCCCCAAACCGCACTGTTTGAGGATTTGCTATCCCTTGGCAAATATCTGCAACGAGAACTGGTTCCCCTCGGGATTGCCCGCCCTGACTGGGCTGAGAATGCTGAGGTGCTCTCGGGTATCGAGGCTGAATCAGAGCCCTTTGGCAATGTCACGAATTTGGTCAACAACTTACTGAGCTGGCGTACGGTGATTCCCCGGGTAGCCTACGATAATTTGGCCGCAATTTTGCTCGACCATGGAGCAGAAATGTGGTTTTTGCGCACCAACCAAGTAGGGGGACAGGACTCTACCATCGTGCCGCTGGCCCCGACAGAGCTATTTGGGGAATTTGTCATTGTTCCGACCACCTTTTCCCGGCTAATTGAGGCTTTGCAATGGCCCAGATGGCTAGATCTCTTTACCGTGGCTCTAGGCATTTTGGCCTTTGCGATCGCCCGTTATGTGGGCATTCAGAGCACTCCTGATGCCGATCATCTGCGCCTATCACCCGACGCTAAGCCGCTGTCGCCGGTTCTCGCCGTGCAAGCGATCTTCGTCCCCGCGCTATTACAGGAAGTCGTTTTTCGAGTGTTGCTGCTGCCCCACCCGAGCGAGGCAGTACGGATCTGGACAGGTTTGATTTGGTCGGCGACCAGTTTAGGGCTATTTGTGCTCTATTGCCTTTGGCGATCGCGTCATCAGATGGCTTTGCGCCAATCGATCGAAACCCGCTCTTTCTATGTATTTCAGTGCTTGTGCTTTGGTGTGATTGCTATGGTCGTGTACTTTAGCGCTGGGTCGTTGTGGGCCGCAACGGGCTTACACTGGGGCATCTGGCTGTGGCAGCGGCTGATACCGCGGCTGTCCCACGGACCCCTCAAGCGTTAATTTAGCTGAGCTGAATAAGGGCAGCGAAACCTGCCTGACAGCAGTCGGTCAACCAACGCTCACGTCGCCTGGTCGATGCGCTTAAGCGTACAGCTGGCGAGGCTTACCGGATGACTCGCTGCCCTGGCAAGCGGTCTACACCGACTTACGGCATTGGAAAAAGAGGAGACGCTGTGGACCATTCATGATGAGCTCCATGTCATCAGTGGTCTGGTTGAAGGCCGTGCGGACAGTCCTTCAGAGTTGATAGTCGATAGCCAAGTATCAAAATTGCCATGATGCTTGCCGACGCCGTAGGCTATGATGGGGCACTTCTCTACTAAACGGGCTGCCGAGGTACTGTAGTTGAGGGATTTGCGCCCTCCTCAGGCCTGCCCCGGCTCAGGGCTTGCCTTTTGTGGAAAAACGCTGAAAGGTCGAGCGTCCCTTCGACTGGTTCAACTGCGATGGACGCTTGAGCTAAGATTTTGAGGCTTGGCGGACACCAGCAAACCCTTTATCTACTTCGTTGGGATCTGCATTATGTTGCGGCGCTTAGCTTGGGTCGATGCCTCGGATCAATTCTCAAATATCTTCTTCCCTAAGATGCTTTAGCGGGTTTAGAAGCCTTGGGTTTCTGACTAAGTCTTTCTAAACTCAGCGCCAAAACGCCCAGGGTCACCAAAGAGACCCCAATCCACTGGATGAACTGCAGCGTTGACTTCTCACCGGGGGTAATGAGGAAGGCCAAAATGGCAGTCAATACTGGACCGCTTGCTGCAATGATCGAGGCTTGGGCAGCGCCCATCAGCCGAACCCCAAAATTGTTGAAAAGATACCCGAGCAGAGTTAGCCCCCCTAACAAAATGCCCGCCAAATAAAGCCCAGAGTAACTACTAGGTTCGCCCGTCTCTAGCCCAAAGAAGGCTCCCAAAATCAAGATAATGCTGGTGAGGATAAAGATCGTTGTGAACTGGATCAGCGTGACAGGGACTGGATGGAGCTTGCGGAAGCCGATCTGCATCGAGACCAGATAAAGGGCAAAGGCTGCACTTGACAGCAGACCGGCAAATACGCCCCACGGCGAAACCGTACCCACGGCCAAGTCGCTGGAAATTCGTGGGAGGGCAGTAAATACAATGCCAATCGTAATGGCAAACATTACTAAGCCCCGCAGCGGAGTAGGGCGATCGCCAAACAGGAACCAAGCTAAGGGCACGGTGATGAGGGGATACATGAACAGTAGTGTCACTGCCACGCCCGGACCGATATCAGAAATGGCCTTGTAAATCAGTACCTGCGAGATGAATAGAAAAGTGCCGCTGGCTACAACCTGAAAGATGGGCCGCTTATCCCGGGCCCCTAAAAACTTACGGATGTCAGCCCACACGTTGGGATAAATTTTGCCCGCCACAGTCACCATCATAGGCAACACAACTAACATCCTGAGCCATAGCAGCATCAATGAGTTCGGAATATTTAGGGGAAAGATACCTTCAACCGGAATTTGGCCAAAGATCTGACCGCCATAGCCGATGATGCCCACCAGCACATTATGAAATGACAAGGCCAACGTTGAGAACACGATGAAAATCAGGCCTTTTTGAAAAGACTTTGCTGTACTTGTAGTTCGAGGTTTGGCTGCGGGGGCAGGTAGGCGATCGCCTGTGGCTGGCTGGGAGCGATCGCCCTGCTGACCTAAGTGTGCAGTGGTCGCTGCCCCTGATTGGTGATAGGACAACACCGATGTTGCAGGATGACCATTCACGGATGTCTGTGAGGCTGAGGGATAACCATACAGGGCTTGGCCACTGCCGTTGCCATTGACCCCAGCAGGCATCGTTGCCGGGCGAGCAATCTGAGTTTGCAACTGCTGGCTGAGACGACTGACTAAAGCGTCTAAAAGAGCTTCACCTTGCTGCTCCATGCTGTGCATGCGGCTAATTTGCTGCGATAGCGAGCTTTGATAGCTATTCAAGTCTTGCTGTAGCGAATGCAACGTATCGTTCAAGCTGGAGTCTAGGGACGATAGCAACTGATAAGCATTTTGCAGGGAGTCGCTGCTCGGAGTCTTAACGCTGGCAGCCGAAGTCATGTACGGCGAATTCTGCAATAGCTTTCCCTGCAGGTGGGTTGCCAACGCTTGGGCCAACTTCTTCGCCCACAGCTGCTGTTGTGCTAGTTGTTGCCGGCTGAGCTCCGCACCCTGCTGTTGTTTTAGGGCGACCAGCTCCTCTCGCAGAGAATGGTACTCCTCCTCAAGGATTTCAATGTCATTGAGTAAGCGATGTTTGGTTCCCTGCAGACGGGTAATATCCTGATTGAGCTGACTGGAAAACTCATCTTTGAGCGCTCTCAGGTCTTGAGTAACTTTTCGCAGCGTTTCGCGGGCAACTTTGCCCTCATTACCCTCGTCGTTTGGGTTACTCAGTGATTTGTCCAACTGGCCCATGGATATAGTTGCCCCTAATCTGGCGTAGTCGCCCCAATAAGGAATTCATGTCGACTGACAACTTCTTCCTTAATGTGTTGTTGCTATTGTGCTCAAAAAGCACAAAAAGATCTCATTGCCGGTGGAAAAACTTCCGCTTAACTACCGTTGTCACTCAGATGTTGGGTGCTTCTCTGCTAACGGTTGATCCATTTATAGCGCTAATCTCCAAATTTGCCAGTGTTCTTTCAGCTGGGGCTATCCAATACTGAGCCGCGCCTCGGGTAACTCTCGAACCGCTCACATTAAAGTGACTCCCACCGCTGAAATCGTTGTGGTAAGCTCGGCGGCCTTATCATTTTGGGGCGGCGTACTATTGCACTACGCCTCCTTCGACCTGTTGAATGTCGGCACCGCCGAATCGAGCCGCACGGCCAGCCCAGTCAAACTCGCTCAGCCGGAAGCCGAGGAAACCCACTGACTGAGTGGGGTTAAACCGTAGAAAAATACTGTAGGTGCGTCGATTGTATTCCAGCAGGTAATCCGTGTTGATCACCTCGCCGGTATCTAAGTTGAAAGAGGTTTGAAACCCTAATCGGAAGGGACCGTAGATTTGTTGAATGATGCCGCCGCTGAGAGTATTGCTGTCAACATTGCGGTCAAATAAGAACGGAGAAGTCGCTGTATCGCTAATGAAAGCACGAGAATAGGTCAGATTAAATACTGTGGAATCTAAGAAGTCTTTGGAGAAGTGGCCAAACTCGCCAAAGAGGCTAATACTGCCAGACAGGTTATCTTGTGTGTCGTCGCTAGTGTAATAGGTGTAGGTGCCTCGACCAGACAAAACTAGCTGAATGTTGGGAACTCGGGGGACTGACGTAAATCGGAGGCCGGCATCGGGGGTAGCTGGCAGGGCCTCTCCCCGCCAAAGCGTAAAGCCTCGACTAATGCCAACGCTGCCCTGCAAACGCCCTAGACTGACCCGAAAGGGAGGCGTCAAATCATCTAAAAGATCTAATCGGTCAGTGTCGGCATTGATGTATTGTGCTGATGCCTGATAGTTGATAAAGATACCGGTGTCGCCGATTTCAATGAAGGGAGATACTAGCACGACTCCTAGGCTGCTCTGGACGGTCTGAAAGCCAAGCGACCCGTTGAACAAGCGATCGCGGTAGCTATATTCCAAATTGAGGGTGTGGTCTCCGATGAGGCGCTGCACCCGTACACTGGAGCGTAACCGTTCTTCTATATTGTCGAGGTCCAAGCCAGAAAAACTGGCATTGGCACTGACTGCCGTTCGCGGTCCCAAAAAGCCAGTGAGATCTGCTTCCAGACCAAAGTTGCTTAAGAACGATGCATCGGAGTCGCTGGTGACAAAGCGCTGGGCCAAAATCTGGGGGGTTAAGAAAAACTGCCAGGCACCGCTGTCAAACACGCGGAATGATCGCTCAACGAATAGACCATCACGATCGCGATCGTCATAGGCAAAATTCACAAAAAATGGATTAGCGCTATCGGGGCCTCCCCGATTGACCAATACCCGCTCTCGGAGCAGGGGCACCCGCAGTCCTTGATCATAGACCAACTGGGCATTTTGCTCATACAGCTCATCTTGGAACTCTGTGACTCGGGTAAGCGTTGCACTATCACCCCGAAACACTAGCTCCGGAGGCGAAAAGGGATCATTGGTGAAGGCAATTTCCTGGGCGTACCAACCTTCAGAGTCAAAATCTAGCTGAGCGGCCTCAAATCGAAAGCGCCGGACAGCCCCCCCAACGTTGGGCACAGGCAGGCCAGAGGCATCAGTGGGGACGGTTACCCCTGTCCCGAAGTTGATGCTATTGGTTCCCTGAACGCTGCCAATCGGGTCGGTAGCAATAATGCCCGGTTCAGTCGGGCCCTGTGGATCATTAAAGCCGCCTAAGTCAGTATCTGTGCGAGGCAAAAAGAGGGTGCCTCGGGCATCAAACAGGCTGCCTTCCCCCTGGATGAGGTTGTACTCTCCGCGATCGGCTTCGATGGTTTGCTCGCCTCGGGTAAAGGCCACATTGCCTTCGACAATCACGAAACGGTTTGCCAAATTTGCCCAAAGCCGATCAGCTTGTAACACCCCATTACGCAGCCGCAAAACGACCCCGCCCCTAGCCGTCAGTACCTGAGTTTGGGGCTCAAACTCTTGATAATCGGCTGTCAATCGCAAAGGAGCTGGAGGCCGATTGGTCGGCTGAGTCGGTGTCAATAGGACCCCATTCTCAATGACGGCACCATTTGACCAGTCTTGTTCTGGTGTAGCCGCACGGGGAAAGGTGGTCTCATTGGAAGCTTCATCTTCTGACTCCTCGTCGACCTCGGGGCGATCGCCAGAATCAATCTCTTCGTCCTCCTCGTCAGCAGCATCTGTCGGCTGTGGCTCACGGCGCTGAGAGACCCAAGACTCCGAGAAAAAAGGGCGTAATGTCGGTTCGGATTCGGCTGCCGTTGCCGCTGTCGCCGCCGACTTTTCAGCGGTTGACAATGGCACAACATGGGTGGGCCGCGCTTGCGGTTGGGAGGCTTCTAACAAGAAGCTTGCTTGAGTTTCCGATGGTGCCGGAGACTCAACATCACTGACTGAAATGGGCTCAGAAAACTGAGCGTTATGGGTTGTGGGCTCAGGCGCTGGCTGTTGCAACGAGGTGGAGCCGCCAGTGGCGGCAGGCCGGATTGAAGGTTGCGATGGCCTAGTCTCTATGATGTCTTGAGAATCAGAAGGGAGATCTCCCCCATCTGCAGAAGCCACTATTTGTACAGTCTGAACAAGTGGTGGCGGCGGAAAATCGGCAGGGGGAAAGTAGGGCATAAACGACCAGCCAATCAAAACGAAAGCCCGGCAAGCGGGCTTTAGAGTGCAGACATCAGGTTGGCGCGATAGAGACGCCAGCTCAGCAAAAAAATGGAGACGACTGATAGTTATTCAGCCGCCTTCAACGATTCCACTGAGGTCTGATTATTCCATGTCTTGGCGACCGGGATTACGAGACGGGTCTCCGCTCAAAAACCCAAAGATAAATAGACCAACAAAGAAGGCAACGACAATATAAACGACAATCTTCAAGGTCAGCATTGCAGGCTTCTCATCCTATTGACAGCAATTGGTAAGGTCTATCATATCGCCAAACGGGGCTTGTGTTTCTTCGTCCAGGTAGGGTGTCTGCCCAAAGAGACTCGCCATGGCGAGCGGAAGTTCCCCCGCTGCTGGCAACGATCGCCGTGCCCCCCTTTTGAACGAGACGGTAATGGTTAACGATAAATTGATGCCTCCCCACGTTGAGTCTGACAATGCCGCAATCACCCTCGCGGTAGACAAGCTGCGCGCCCTGAGTCAGCGATCGCACCAAGGCGAGTGGCGCCTTAGTCCATCGGCACTTTCACTGTCGGAGGTGCTGGCTCAGCAACCGTGGTCGGATTGGCCCATTGCGCCGCTCAATGGAAAAAATCACATTGCCTGGCCTCAGGGGCAGCAACCACTATGGCTCTGCCAATCCATAACCATTCCAGCGGCCTTAGCGGGATTTCCGCTGTCGGGGCTATCGCTATGCTTGGGGCTTACCTGGTGGGCTGAGGCGATCGCGATTTACGTTGATGGTCACTTAGTACAGGAGGGAGACCTATTTGATTATTTTGCGCGGATCCCACTGAGCCACTGTGTAAAGGCGGGGCAAACGTTTGCGATCGCCCTGCGTCTTACCAGTCCCGGCCATGATGCTGGGGCCCTTGTGCGCTCCCAGGCCATTTATGAGTCTCTCCAGCCTGATCAGCCCGAGCCTGGTTTTGTGGCTGACGAACTGGCAGTACTGCAAACCTACGCCCAGCAGTTAAATCCTGACTATTTGGCCGACATCGCGGCGGCGATTGCCCCCTTAGACTGGTCTGCCGTTTGCGACCAGGGGCACTTTCTGCGGGAACTTACCGACCTGCGCGATCGCCTGCAGCCCCTGAGCGCTTGGCTCAAGCAGCGGCAAATCACCTGTGTTGGCCACGCCCACCTCGACTTAGCCTGGCTCTGGCCAGTGGCCGATACTTGGCAAGCTGCCGAACGCACGTTTCGCTCCGTGCTGGCCTTACAAACGGATTTTCCAGACATGACCTACACCCACTCCAGTCCAGCACTATTTGACTCGCTGGAGACGCACCAACCGGAGCTGTTTCATACGGTGCAAACCGCCGTAAAGCAAGGTGCCTGGAGCATTGACGCGGGGCTTTGGGTCGAGCCAGAGCTGAATACTCTGGGGGGCGAGTCCCTGGCTCGGCAGATTTTGTACGGGCAGCGCTACTCACGATCGCGATTTGGTGATGAAAGCGCGATCGCCTGGCTGCCCGACTGTTTTGGCTTTTCGTGGCAGTTGCCGCAACTGCTGTCCCTCGGCGGCATCCAGTACTTCGCTACCCAAAAACTCCGCTGGAACGAATCCACCCCCTTTCCCCACAGTTTCTTTTGGTGGGAGGGGCAGGATGGGACCCGTCTGCTCAGCTTAACTCTGCCCCCCATTGGTACCGACGTTGATGCGCCTCAGATGGCCTTCCATAGCGCCGTTTGGGAGTATCAAACGGGCCTCGCCGACATGCTCTGGCTGCCAGGTATGGGCGACCACGGGGGGGGGCCTACCCGCGATATGCTAGAGCGGGCCCAGCGCTGGCAAGCATCGCCGTTCTTTCCCCGTTTGGAGTTTGATTCGCCGTTCAATCACCTGCAGCGACTAACAGCGGCAGTCGCCACAAACACTATTGATGCGGGGACGTCGCTGGTTCAACATGACCGGTCTGACGGTCCCCGAAAGGCATCGGTTGGATCTGAATCCGGTGCCGCTGCTAAGCCTTTGCCCGTTTGGAAAGATGAACTTTATCTAGAGCTACACCGGGGCTGCTACACTGTCCACGCCGATCAAAAGTGGTATAACCGCCGCTGTGAAGATGCCCTGAGGGAAGCTGAGCTATTTGCCGCGATCGCCCAAATGCACAGCGGCTCACCGTATCCCCAAGCTGCCTTAGAAACGGCTTGGAAACAGGTCTTATTCAATCAATTTCACGATATTTTGCCCGGCACCGCCATTCCCGAAGTCTTTGCGACCGTCAACCCAGAGTGGCAGGCGGCCTACAGTACGGCTAAAGCGGTGCGGGAGAATGCGCTCAAAGCGATCGCCCAGACGCTGCCCCAGCTTTCCCCCCCCGTCCCCGAGGCGCTGCCGCTGTTGGTGTTTAATTCCCTCAACTGGCCCCAGACCCAGCTAGTCGAGGTGGCTCTCTCGACCCTGCCGACCCCATCGACGCAGTGGCGAGTTTGGGATGCGGCTACTGGGCAAGCCCTGACTACGCAGATTAGCCAGCGTGACTCCCTGGACTATGTACCGGGACAGTCTTACGATCCCCCCGTCCCCGAGTCCTGTTTACTGTTCTCGGCAGTGGTGCCACCGGTCGGATATCGCCTCTACTGGCTGCTGCCTGGGGCAACCGACCACCCCGATGTTGTAGATGAAGAGCACCAGCTGTCGCTGCGGCTGACCAATGACCATATCAGGGTTGAGGTCGATCCTCAGACGGGAGACCTGATGGGGATTAGCGATCGCCAATCCCAAAATAACTGGGTGCGATCGCCTGCCAATCAGCTCCAGACATTTGCCGATGCGGGTCAATATTGGGATGCTTGGGATATTGCTCCCGACTATCAAGATCATCCCCTGCCGCCGGCGACCCTACAGGCCATTGAGTGGATCGAACGGGGGCCCTTGCGCCAGCGGCTACGGGTTATCCGCGACATCGCGGAGTCACGGATTCAGCAAGATTATGTGCTGGACCAAACTTTGCCGTACCTCAAGGTGGTCACTCGGGTCGAGTGGCGAGCTACCCAAGTCGTCTTGAAGGTTGCGTTTCCACTGACGATTGAGGCACCCGTCGCCACCTACGAAATTCCCTTTGGCGCGATCGCTCGTCCCACGGCCCCTACGGATCCCCATGATCAAGCCAAATGGGAAGTACCGGCCTATCGCTGGGCGGATTTGAGTACCCCAGCCGGGGGGCTCAGCATTTTGACTGACTATAAGCACGGCTTTGATGCCCTGCCCGACCAGTTACGGTTGACCCTGCTGAAAGCACCGCTGTGGCCCGACCCACAGGCTGATCGCGGCTGCCACCAATTTACCTATGGGCTGTATCCCCATGAGGGCGACTGGCGAGCGAGTAAGACGCCCCAGCAGGCGATCGCGTTTAATACCCCATTTCAGGTCGTCGTCGGGCAAGCGATGGCCGCTGCCACAGCCAATGCAGCACCGACTGAACAGTCTTCGGAAGACTATAGCCAGCAGTCATTTTTAGACCTCGGCACTGACTGCGTCCAGTTAGCTGCCCTGAAACAAGCCGAGGATGATCCTGATCAGTACATTCTCAGGGTGTGTGAACTGTATGGAGAAGCCGTCACCCTGACGGTACCAGCCACCGCGGTGGTACGTACCAATCTGCTGGAACGGGCGATCGCTACTGAGACTCCTTTGCACCTACAGCCCTGGCAAATCGCAACGTTTAAACTGGCGCATTTATCAAAGAGTCCTTAAGGATACCCCCGATTGTGAGGTGCCAGCCATAGCATTAAGGGAGAACGCTCAACCCCTAAATGCCTTTAATTATGGAAAAGACGGTTACGCAGCCATCTATCCTCCGCTTCTACCGATCGCCTATTGGCAAGAAATTAGTGACGGGGATGACGGGCCTAGGGCTGGTCACTTTTGTAAGTATTCACCTCACCGGCAACTTACTACTCTTTGCCGGTCATGATGCCTACAACGCTTTTGCTCACTTTTTAGAAAGCCTAGGCCCACTTTTTTGGCTGACCGAATCGATGCTCTTGGCGGTTTTTGCGCTCCATATTGCTGCCGGCCTGCAGCTGTTTGTTCACAATCGGCGATCGCGCCCTGATCGCTATGCTCGATATGCCAGCCGAGGCAAGCCTAGCCTGCAATCCCTCAGCTCTCGCACCATGCCGTTTACGGGGATGATCATCGGCGCTTTTTTAGTCATCCACCTGCTGAACTTTAAATTTGGGACCTACTACCTCACACAACTCGATGGACAAACCGTTCGTGACTTATCTCGCTTGGTGATCGAAAAATTTCAAACGCCGTGGTACACCTTTGGCTACACCGGCGTGATGGTGCTTCTAGGTGTTCACCTACGTCACGGGTTTTGGAGCGCTTTGCAGTCCCTTGGATTAATGTCTAAAGGACTGCGATTTTCCATCTATGGGCTGAGTTTAGTGCTGGCGATCGCGATCTCGGCGGGGTTCATCGGCTTGCCCTTAGCCATTTATGCCGGTTTACTGCACTGACATTAGCGCAGGCATCCTGAAGCTCTCTGTCCAGTTTTTCAGTGCCTTAGCTTTTTCAGTTTGCCGTTGCCGTTGTACACAAAGCATGGCGATCGAATCAATCACTGGTCGGCTGCCAGCAGCGGCGGCCATATCTTACGATGACGGTGTACTGGTGACTCAGGAAAGTTTATCTGCACTATGTCAGTCTTTTTAACGTGTTTGTTCGCATTCTCCCTTTGGCTACTGCCGATGCCTGCTGCTACAGCCGTGACGGTTCCTACATCACCTACTTTGGGCGCTATCCCTGGGTTGTCCGGCGTCTTAGCGGGGAAAAAACCGGAACTCGGTGTCGAGGACGGTCAGCTGTCGCCCTGTCCAGCTTCACCCAACTGTGTGGTCAGCCAAGGAGGCGATGCTGAACATACCATCGCCCCTATTGAGTACAGTGGCGATCGCGCTGCCGCCCGCGACCTTTTAATCAAGGTACTGGGTGTCGTACCCCGGACAGAAATTGTGTCCCAAACGGAGGATTACATTCGGGTCAAGTCGACCAGCCGCATTATGGGCTTTGTCGATGACGCGGAATTTTATTTGCCCGCCGATGAATCAGTCATTCACCTGCGCTCTGCGGCTCGCCTGGGTGAGTCGGACTTGGGGGTCAACCGTCGTCGCTTAGAACAAATCCGCTTGGCCCTAAAAGACCTGGGAATTTAGCCCAGATCGGGACGTTCATGGTCTCAAACAGCCAGATCAGACTGCAACTCAACTATTTGAGACCATGCTGCCGCGATGGACTAAAAATCTACTCCACGTTTGAGGTCAATGCCTTTTTCAGCGTAGTGTTTGTGGTTAAACACTTCTGAATGGGTGCTAGCGAGCTCAAAATAGGCTGGTCGGTTTTTACAGCGCCCGGTGATGATGACCTCGGTGTCGCGCGGCTTGCGTAGTAGCGCTTGCACAATGGGCTCTTCGGGTAGCAGCTCTAAATCAACCGTCGGGTTGAGCTCGTCCAAAATAACCGTCTTGTAAAGGCCAGAGGCGATCGCTGTACAGGCAAGTTCCCAGCCGCGTTCGGCCTCGACATAGTCAATCTCTTGCTGCTGTCCTCGCCAGACAATGGCATCGCGCCCACACCGTTGATGATCGACCAGATTGGGATAGCTTTTGCGCAGAGCCGAAATCGCCGCATCCTCGGTGTAACCCCGCCCACCCTTGAGCCACTGCATGATCAAGACCCGATGCGATTTGTCTTGGCTAAAGCCTCGGCCAATGGCCTGCAGCGCTTTGCCCAGGGCACTGGTCGACTTGCCTTTGCCATCGCCGGTGTAAATTTCGACCCCTTCAATGCCAGGAAAGTCCATATTTTGGGGACGCTGGGGCTTCATCTCGGAATGCAGGTTGGCAATCTCAATCAGCCCCGCCGGGGCCGCTCGCCCTGTCGCAATCACCTCTAAGTGGTCGGGTTTATGTTTCAGCGATCGCACCACATCCTCGACGGAGAGCAGTCCCAAATCTAGCACCGGATTGATCTCATCGAGCACGACGACGGAGTATAGTCCCGAGGCGATTGCACCTTTGGCCACATCCCACCCTCGCTGAGCCTCTAGGCGGTCAAATTTGGTGATGCCCTCTGGCCCAAAAAATTCTGCCCGCCCGGTGCGCACCTGATCGATTAAATGGGGAAAACCGCGCTGCAGCGCTTCGATCGCCGCATCTTCGTCATAGGTGCGTCCCGGACCTTTGAGAAAGCGCAGCAGCAACACCCGGCTTTCCATGAAATTTTGAATGCCTAAGCCAATGGAACGAAGTACTACTCCAAGGGCAACCTGGGATTTGCCTTTGCCCTCGCCGTCATAAACATGAATTTGGCCTGCTAAGCGCTCGTTGTTGAGCTGTGCTGTGCGAATTCCGATCCCAGTTCTGACCATTTGCTGTTGTTGGGCGTTAAGTTTTAGGCAGGTACCGCATAAGATTTTATCGAAACCTTTGGCTAGGAGATACCCTAATGCCAGCGTAACGATGGGTGCGATCGCCCAAGTACCATAACAATACTGATTGGCAATGCGCTAATCAGCGTTTTATCTCTTAAACTACCCACTCTTCGCTCGCCACTGCTGACGTCACCTGCCTCAACGTTGTTATGCCCTTTTCTCTGCTCCTAGATGAAGCTGCCGTGTTGCCGCTCAGGGCCATCGTATTTCAGTGTTTGCTGTTGCTCGTGGCGATCGCCCTAGAAGCGATCGTTCTGCGACAGCGGTTGAGACTGGGATTTCAGTCCAGCATGCAGTATGCGGCAACCCTCAATTTGCTCGCGGTCGTCCTCGGTTGGATTTTGTTTTTGGGCCTCGAGCAGATTTTGCCACCCGCCATTCGGACTCAGGTGATCAGCTATGTTCTCTTTGGCAACTTTTACTTCAATGACTGGGCTGGCAGCTTAGGCATTTTTGTCGTCATTGCTGGATTGGTCGTCTTTTTCCTCACTTTTTGGGTCAAGGCCACTGCCTTAGCTTGGCTGACCTTGATGTTGGGCAATCCCATCGTGCAGCCGAAAACTGAGAAAAACGTCAATCGCTATCGCTACCGTCGGTCGTTGGATCAGCAAACCACAGTGGCTCCCCATGAGATTGCGGTTTTACAGGCCAATGCCCTCAGTTTTTCGGCAGTGCTGCTGCTGCTGCTGCTGCGCTACGGAGTCACGCAATCACTATGATCAAGCTCCTACAGACAATTTGGGAACGGGTTTCGAGCTTTCTCTTTCCCGATGATTACTACGCTTGGCAGACATTTATTTATCTCGGATTATTTTCGTTTGTCATGTCTTGGGTTGCTCGGCTCGCGGTCGGTCGTGGCCTTACTGTCAATATCATCGCCACCGGCGGCTGGATTTTTTTTGCCCTGGGGATTGGCTGGCTGCTGGAGCAGTCCAAGGTCCGGTTGTTTGGTCTGTCCGTAGCCCCGTGGGTGACCGGGGCTATTATCTGCGTCTATGTTTTTGGCCTTTTGCCTGGCAATAATTGGCCGATCGCGCTAATGACGTGGCCGCTCGTCTCCGTTGCCGTTATTGCGATTCCGTACTTTTTGACCTGGGAACTGCAGCCAAAACTACCGTCACCGCCCGTTCGTCAACAGCTAATTTTGTTCACATTACTGGCTTTGTTGTTTAGCAACTGGTTTCAGTTTTATTTCCGGCTGCAGTCCTGGTTTCAGGAGTATCCCAGCCTCCTGGCTGATGATTTTGACCGTAGCGGTTTTGTTATGCGATTGGCCGACAAACCGGAGGAACAGGCCCGTGGCATTGTAATGCTGACAGCAGCCGAAGCCGAAATCAGCGAAGCGCTAAACGGCACCCCTTGGCCCTATGTAGAGCGTTGGCTCTTGGGGCTGGATGAGCGCCTGGTCAACATCGAAAGCCGTACCATAGAAACCTTAGTCTCCCCCCATGAAAGTGAGATGTGGCAGCTCCAAGCCCAACGCGACATGCTAGAAAATGGTAGCTATGTGCTTGATTTGATGGCGGTCTGGTCTGGTCCAGCCTCAACTGAAGGCGGCTATCACATCACCAAAACCTGCGTCATTCACCCGCAGACGCCGCAGCTAGCGACTCCAGGCGAAACTCCATCGGGTACCCAGCCCAAAATGGCTGAGGTGGAATGTGAATTAGCGACACCGCGTCATCCTGGACGGCCGCTGTTGTCTTAGGGAGTGACAGTACCTCGACTAGATTTGGTCCGCATCCGGCTTAACCCGTCAGTGCTGGCCAGGCTAAAAAACTGATTGATCTCAGCTTGAATAAACCTAAATGCGTTGTGTTTTCGTCTTAACAGGGAATTTATCGCTGAATTGAGATGTCAAGGCGCTTGAACTTTTCATCCCCCAGTTATTGGCTATCGAGCCTGTACGGCCTTCGCCTCGCGTACCCACTGCACCACTTGGTCGGGCGTTGGGCAGAGGTCTGATCGCCGTAGCACCATGGTGTGCAGTTTGCGAATCTGACTGTGGAGTCGCCCTGGCGGTAGGGTCGATAGCTGACTCACTGAGGCCACCCCACTATGGAGCAAGAGGCCGCAGTATTCACCACCAATGCTAGGCAGTTGGGCTAACTCGGCCAAAGCTGCCCATTTTTGCAGATGGCGTAGAGAAATATTGAGCTTAGCTGCGATCGCCGACAGCTGCTTGGGAACCCGAGCGACGCGCAGCAAATCCATCGTAGTGTGCAACCCTGCCTGCTCAAGCTGAGCCAAATGCTCGCCCGACAGGCCCGGCAGAGCGCTCAAAGATCGAGATTGAAGCTTGATCGTAGCCATCCTATACACCTTGCCACCAGCCCAGGCCACCAGCAATGAATCCCCCGCAACGATGAGCCCAGATTAGCGCGTCATGCTCCGAAAAAGTTCATTGCCCTAGGCTCAAGGCGTATTACATCAATCTGCAGGCCGCTGTGTTTGCCGTCTGGAATGTCCCATTAAGCCACTGTAGTTGCGGACAACGTCACATCGCCCCCATGCTAAAAATGGCGTCAGGCAAAGACTCCCCGACTCGTCCGTTTTTCCGTACCGGTGCACTGGACTGGACTGAACTGACGTAAGCTACTGCTGAGTCGCGACCGAGCTCGATTATTAAATAGTTTGAAGGCGATAATCTCGATATCTTAGGAGGTGCCCCATGCTGGATTTTACCGTCGCGTTGCTCTGCGCCAAACTCAGCAAAGAAGTCTACAAAAGCTTTGCTGACATTATATTTGAAAGCATTCCAGGCAGCGAAAGTACGCTGATCGAAAGTGACGATGCAGGGCAAACTGACACCCAAGCTGCGTTGCTTTATGCCCAAGATGCGCAGGTGCTGTACATCATCTTCCGCGGTACCGAAAAGAGCATTGACTGGATTAATAATTTTCAGTTTCGCCAACAGATTTACCCCTACGGTGACGCCACAGAGACAGATGTACGTTTTCACCGGGGATTTATGACGGCTTATTTTGCAGTGCGCGATCGCCTGCTCAAGGTCGTACAAGACTTTCCCGATGTCCCGTTGATTATTGCCGGCCATAGCCTGGGGGGGGCGATCGCCACCATTGCCGCGCTTGATATTCAATACAACATCACCCAGCATACCGAGCAGCCCATCACGCTTCACACCTTTGGCGCTCCTCGGGTCGGCAACTCGGCGCTGGTGGAGTCCTTTAATCGGCGTGTGCCCAACAGCCATCGATTTGTCTACGGCTGGGACCTAGTAACCCGCGTTCCCCGGACGTGGCAGGGATATGAGCATGTACCCGAGCTACACCGTCTCGGTTCTCTCTGGACCTGGCAGTTGGTCAGCCGCCGGGTCAAAGATCACGACATTGATAACTACATTGCAGCCATTGCGGAAAAAGCTGAGCAGGATTAGCGATGGGACGACTTTGGTCCGTTTTACAGACGCACCGACCCGGCAACCCTGGGCGAGGAGCTGAATAGCTATTATCCTGGAGGCCAGCGACTCAAGGCTGATGTCCTTTTAGAACCAGCCGTCTTGCTCAAGCTCTTCGATGACCTGAAGACCACGAGGATCGCCAACCGTCAGAATTGCGGTACGAGCATCTTCACGGACTCCTAGATCCTCCTCTTCAGCAAAGGTTTCAATCAACGCGTCGATCGCTGTGGCATATACGACGTTGGAGGGCAACTCGCGACAGAGCTGACCAACCGCCCAGGCACAATTGCTGCGCACCGCGGCGATGGAATCTTGGCGCATCACCTCAATGATCGGTGGCAGTGCGGCGACCACTGTCTCGTAACTGACGTTGATCATCTGGGCGAGGGCACTGGCTGCCCACAGGCGCACCGCAGGAATATCGGTTTTCAAAGCCTCGATCATCGGGGGCAGGGCTTCGGGGGTGTGACTATTACCCAGAGCCCAAACAACCCCTTTGCGGACGTAGCCATTCCAGTCGTAGAGCTGTTCGATCAGTGGGGCGATCGCGGTGTCGTCATGGTTACGCCCCAGGGCATAGGCAGCGCTGACCCGTACCAGCGGACAGCTATCTTTCAGTAACGCTAATAGCTGAGGCACGGCCCGTGGCTCGTCAATTTCGCAAAAGGCCCGCGCGGCTAACATGCGCTGTTGGGCTTGGGGTGCAGCAAGTAGCTTGAGCAGTTCCTCAGGGTCTGGCTGGGGCTCCTCGGCAACCTCTCCCGCTGGCGCAATCTGATCCAGTGGATCAGCAAACTCAGCGTCCGGATCGATGATTTTTAGCTCGTCGTCATCATACATATCAACACTTTACAGCACAGGTTTCGCTCAATCGAGTTTGGCCTTACATAAGCGATGGCTTCAGCGGCGCGCCTTAAGAAAGTGTCATCTTTCAGCTCAATGGGATGAAAAATCTGCTTCACTTAAAAACCGTCCCCCTTTAGGTGCAGAGCATATGGTTTGGAATCACCACAAAACAATCATCTGCAATAGTGCGATCGCTGGTTTGTTCATGGCGATGACCGCTTGCCAACCGGCCACGCCCCCCACTGCTCCTGACTCCTCCCCAACGTCCTCTGAGGAATCGGCCTCTATCGATGAGGACACCGATGCGCCTCCCACCGATAAACCCTCTGAACCCGCTGCAACCGCCCCGCCAATTGCAGAGCCAGAACCCGAAACACCAGCGGCCCCGGCTGCAACCCCTGAGCAATCCTGCTCTGCCAGTGCATATGTGGCCGATACCGATCCGGCAGGGCTCAACGTACGCAGCGGCCCCAGTAGCGAGTTTGAGGTGCAGACTACTTTGCCTACCAGTGCCCCTGTCGAGGTGTCAATTGTCGGCTTCACCAACGGCTGGTTTCTAGTAAATGAGGCTTACGCCGAAACGCAGCAGGCCCTGTCCCAACCCGGATGGATTTACGGCCCCCTACTCGGCGTCAGCACCACCAGCCTCAATATTAATAATCCCGACGCCCCGACAACGCTGTATGCGGCCCCTAGCGGGGATGCCTCGGTGCAAGCAGAAATTCCCAAATATTCTGAAGTGACGCTGCTGAGCTGTACCGGCAACTGGCTAGAGGTTCAAGCACCGGAGGCCACCGGCTGGCTGGCGGTGGGCGAGCAGTGTAGTAATCCGACGTCGACCTGTCCTTGACCTGATCGACAGCGATCATCCTGATATCCTAATGGCTCATCTGGTTCCTACCAGTCTAAGAAGACCGATGAAAACTCGTATGCCGGATCGCTGGCTGGCAATCGCTCTAATCTCTTTTCCACCCTGCTTGGCTGCGCCGGCTTTGCTAGCCCAGCAGATTCACACTGCCTTTTTAGCCAGCGGCGAAACCGAAACCTACCAAGGTTATTTTTTAGCGAATGAAGACATCTACGCCAGCTGTGATAGTAACTGCGTTGACCTAGATATTTATCTTTACGACAGCCACACCAACGAGCTGATCGAGTCAGACACCCTACCGGATGCCAATCCCATCGTGACGGCTCCCTACGATGGTGAGTTTGTCGTGGAAACGGTGATGATTACCTGTAATGCCGAAGTCTGTGAAGCCTGGACGGATTCCGACGAGGGATTTTAAGGGCTCCGCATGGGCGTTATCCAAGCGTCTAGATTTGAATCGGCTGCCCGCCTTCGGTGAACTGGATTTCTCGAATTTGTAGGTCAGGGTTGTTGAGCAACGTTTCCCGTAGGCTGCCAAATAGGATACGGCGCTCACAGATTGACAGGGAGATGAAATGTCGCCGCGCTTGGGGATGTCGTCGCAGGTCAATGCGGATGCTTTGTTGCTTTGGGTTTTGCTGAATCTGATAGCTATCTAGCTCAAAGTCGATGAGCTTGGGAGTCTGCTCAGCGAGGAGAAAATGCACGACCTGGGGAATGGCTTTGGCTAGCACGATCGCGGCTTCTTTGCCTTGATAACGGTCACAGCTGGGCGTCGGAGTGTAAAGGGTCACGGTCAGGGGCGCAGGGGCGTTGAGCTGGGCCAAATCTCCAAAAATTTCGGCAGCGATTGCAGCGTTGATTGTAGCCGTATATTGCCGCTCCAGGTGCAGGACCGTTGCTGAAGCCTTGACCTCGGTTTCAGTCATCGACGGCGGCGGCGCGATCGCCCCAGCAGTCAAGATGCCAACGCCAAGGCCCAGGGCCCATAAAAATCGCTGAGGGAGTTTTGCAAAGCGGTGTAAGCTTACTTTGGTCATGTCGTCATGCCCTCCTAATGGATGCCCTGAACTGGATATTGCTGTGGCCGAGACTCGCTGGACCCATCGACACATTCTCTCGCTATCGCGATTTACGCCGACCGACTATGCCACGGTTATTCGCACTGCGATGAGCTTCCGCGAGGTCCTATCGCGCCGCAACAAAAAGGTGCCAACCCTTCAAGGAAAGGTCGTCACCAATTTGTTTTTTGAGCCCTCTACCCGCACCCGCAGCAGCTTTGAGCTTGCGGCCAAACGGCTGTCTGCCGATGTGCTCAACTTTGCCCCCGGCAGTTCGTCGTTGACCAAAGGAGAAACCATTCTCGACACGGCCAAAACCTACCTGGCGATGGGCACCGATATCATGATCATTCGCCACAGGGCAACGGGGGTGCCCCACGCGATCGCCGCCGAGCTCGACCGACTAAAAACGGGGGTAGGCGTGTTGAACGCCGGGGATGGTCAGCATGAACATCCCTCCCAGGCGCTACTAGATCTCCTAACACTGTGCAGTGTACTCAATCCGGATAAACCGACCCCCGATTTACTCAGAGGGAAAAAAATCGCGATCGTCGGCGATATCCTGCATTCCCGTGTAGCCCGGTCTAATCTCTGGAGTCTGACGGCCTGTGGTGCCGAGGTACACTTGGCGGGACCCCCGACTCTGCTACCGCCGGAGTTCACCCAAGGCTTTCAGCGATCGCCCGTCGACCCGCCGGAGTTAGCGCGGCAACTGGTGCAACACACCTCCTTAGACGCGGCCTTAGATGCGGCGGATTTTGTCATGACCCTGCGGCTACAAACAGAACGCATGACCCAGCACTTATTGCCGAGCCTGCGGGAGTATCACCGGGAGTATGGCCTTAGTCATGCCCGCCTTGCAGTTTGTGCCCCTGAAGTTAAGGTCTTACACCCTGCTCCAGTCAATCGCGGTGTGGAAATCACTTCTGAACTAATGGACGACCCAGAGCGTAGTTTGATCAGCCAGCAGGTGACTAGCGGTGTCGCCACCCGCATGGCCTTACTATATTTAATAGGCACGGGTGGCCGTGATGCTGACTCAATCAATGGATAAGGTTTCGTAGTGCTGAACTCGACGTTGCCGTTTGTTCCTAACCCTGACACCACCGAGGGCGATCGCTTTGCTATCACCTTTGCGCCCCTCTCACTCGACGAAGTATATCGGCTGGCGGATGATTCCCGTAATGGCGCGATCGTTGTTATGAGCGGCATGGTGCGCGACAACACTGAGGGTCGTTCCGTCTCCTGTTTGGAATATCAGGCCTATGAACCGATGGCCCTGGAAGTCTTTAAGCAAATTGCCGTACAAATCCGTCAACAGTGGGCGGATGTTACTCGAGTGGTGATTCACCACCGCACGGGTAAGCTCATTGTTGGTGAGATCAGTGTTCTTGTGGCCGTTGGATGTCCTCACCGCGGCGAGGCGTTTGCTGCCTGTCAGTATGCCATAGACACCCTCAAGCACAACGCCCCCATCTGGAAAAAGGAGTGGTATTGCGAGCAAGATGGTACCCTCAGCAGTAGCTGGGTCAGCATCGGTGCTTGTGAAGAGGAATAGCGGTGTCGTCGATAGTTGGTTATTGTCGCGTCAGTAGTCGAGAACAAAGCGACAATTTTTTTCTTCTGCTGTAACCAAATCGACAAGGAGCTAAACCGGCTGGGCTTGTCGATCTCTAAACACCTGGCCATCATGAAACCCAATGATGCGATTACATTGCTGGGCTACAGATTCATCGTGAGTGACCATCACCAGGGCCATCCCTGCCTGATTAAGGCGTTTGAAAATGCCCATAATGCTACTGCTGGTACGGGAGTCGAGAGCCCCCGTCGGTTCATCCGCCAGTAAGAGTTTGGGTTGGTTAACGATCGCCCGAGCAATGGCTACCCGCTGCTGTTGGCCACCAGAAAGTTGGTTGGGGCGATTATCCAACCGATTGCCAAGCTCAACATCCTGTAGTGCTTGAACTGCCCTGGCCCGTCGCTCCGAAGCTGGGACGTTGGCGTAGACCATGGGTAGCATGACATTTTCGAGGGCGGTGAGCTGGGGCAACAGATAAAAGTGTTGAAACACAAAGCCAATTTTTTGATTGCGGATTTCCGCCAGAGTATCTGGTGGCAACTCGCCGACAGAAATCTCATCTAGCTTATAGCTTCCTTGGGACGGGCTGTCCAAACAGCCAATGATGTTCATGGCGGTGGACTTGCCAGAGCCGGAAGGCCCCATAATGGCGCAATATTCGCCTGCTTCAATGGTCAAATTGATGTCCTGGAGGGCATGCACTGCCAAATCACCGGTTCCGTAGGTTTTTGTGATTTGTTCTAAAGCAATTAAGGCCATGCTAAAAACCTTTCTGAAAGACTGCGCCTTAATTTCTGAGCGCCACGATCGGGTCGAGTTGGGCAGCTCTGCGAGCTGGCAATATGCCGAACCCCAAACCAACAGTCCCCGAAACTGTGAAGGATAAAACCACGGCTGACAGGCTGATGCCGCCAGTCAGTGGGCTAAACACGGTCAGGGCAATTACCCCGACGATCGCTAAGACCATGCCAATGCAGCCACCAGTCACCGATAAAATTACGGCTTCGATGGTGAACTGCGCGGAAATATCACTGCCTTTTGCGCCGATCGCTTTTCGCAGACCAATTTCGTGGGTACGCTCAGTGACAGACACCAGCATGATGTTCATGATGCCGATACCGCCCACGAGGAGAGAAATGCTAGCTGTACAGACTAAGACCCAAATCAAGATATCTGTGACTGCAGTTGCGGTTTCGAGCAAGTCTTGCTGGCTCAGCACTGTGAAATCATTGTCACCGCGCAAAATGCCATGGCGCAGCCGCAGCAGATTCGTAATCTGATATTGGGCAGCGGTGATCTCAATTTCGCTGCGGGCTGAAATCGCAATGCTATTCACAGATGGGCTGGTTTTACCCGCCTCTTGCCCGACCAACTGGTTAGCCATCACTGGAATTGGAATGAAAACCAGCTCGTCTAAGTTTTGGCCACTGGAAGACCCGCGCTCGGCCACGACCCCAATCACCGTAAAGCTCACTTTATTGATGCGAATCTTTTGGCCCAGGGGATTTTGACTGCCAAATAGAATCATCGCGGCTTCACTCCCTAAAACCGCCACCTGTTGCTGGGTTTGCATATGAATCGGACTGAGAAACTGCCCCTGGGCGATCGCCACGTTCCGCACGGGCAGATATTCGGGGGTCGTCCCGACGACATTGGCTTGGGTTTCGGCAGCACCTTGGGTAACCCGTAGCCGCTGGGTCTTTTCTGGGGAGACTGCCGCAATCGCCAAGACTTCCGCAGCGATCGCCTCAGCATCGGCCACAGTCAGCGTGTTGGCTCTCGTGGCCCCAGCCAAAGGCCCCCGCTGGGTATCCCCTGGGATGACAAACAAAACATTGGTGCCGAGGCCCTCAAACTGGCGAGTCACGAACTGCTGAGTCCCCTCACCGATAGCGACCATCGCGATGACTGAGGCATTGCCGATAATGATCCCCAGCATGGTTAAAGTGCTGCGCAGCTTGTTGGCCGAGAGGGTTTTAACGGCCATTTTGGTGTTTTCTAATAAATTGAACGCCATGATGGTTGCGTCTAAAAATAATGATTTAACGTCCGGCCGGAGGGGCTTCTGAAGGTAGTCCGGTGAAAGTTTCGAATTGCGATCGCAGCTCTGCCCCTTTGTCCTGACTAACCAACAGAGTTAAGACAAGGGGGGCCGATTCAATATCCGTAGCATCGGCAAAAGCAACTGAAACCAGAGATATTTCCTCAGAGCGGCGAAACAGATTGCTCACAATCCGCACTGGGGGCAAAATCTCCAAGAAGTTCAACAACGATGCTTGCTGTTCCGCAGTGGCTTCTTCGTACATCAGCTTCAGAATGTCGCTGATGGGAATCTCCACCCTACGAGTGGGTTGGTAATCTTCGAGAGCGGCCAATTTCGGCCCTTCTTCGATGTACGCAACCACCCTGTCTGCCTCAATCAGGTGTTTACAACGGCCTTGCAGCTGGGTGTCATCAACTGTTAAGAGGCATCCCAAGGCCATCTCACCAGGACGATCAGCCAGGGCCATTGGAGAAACGTGATGGGGTTGGCAAATGGAGTTGAGGGGATAATCCTCACACAAAACATAAGGGTCAGTTGCTTCATTGTGGCCCTGATCAATCTCTATCTGAGCGACTAATGTCGGGGAATAGCCAATTGCGATGCTGGCCACCATGCCATGTAGGGCGCGTTTGAGCATCATTCTCTCCTTCGCTGATTCATCAATGACTACGGAAGTGGCAACTCAGTTCTGCCGATCGCTCATGCGCATTTAAGGCAGCCTCTGGCTTCATAGCATTAAAAAGGTGTGGAAATGGCAGCAGGCGGTTTGCCATCCGGAAAGTCTAGAAAAATGCGATCGCCTACCTCTAGACCAGACAAGATTTGAGTGGCCCCATCTTGTGTGAGCCCAACCGTCACTGGTTGGAAGGCTGGGTTTCCTTGCCCATCTACCGCCTGGACACCCAGTTGCCCATCCTCAGTCGTAATCGCCACGGTCGGCACCATCAAGGCATCATCAATGGTCTCGCCAATAAAGATGGCATCCACCGTCATGCCCGAACGCAGGTCATCCAATCCGGTTTGCAGCGCCACCACCACCTCAAAAGTGGTCACATTGTTTTGAATGACAGCCTCAGGGGCAATGCGTTTGACGCGCCCGATAAAGGTTTGATTGGGAAATGCATCGGCCACAACTTCAACGGCTTGATTGATCACGATTTGACCAATATTGGCTTCTGATACGTCGATCTCAACTTCCAGACCAGAGGACAGAGCCAGGATTGAACTGGACGTTGCCGAAGCGGTTGAAGAAGCGGTCGTTGTTGGGGTAACGATCGCTCCGATGGTCGCATAGGTCTGTGTCACCACCCCATCAAAGGGAGCCCGAATGACCGTCTCCTCTAGCTGGGTTTGGATGACTGCGACCCTCGCTTCTGCCGCCGCCACCGCCGCTTCCGCTGCGGCAATATCTTCAACACGCGAGCCACTGGCTGTGGCCGCTAGCCGTTCCTGAGACTCTTGCAGATTGGCTGCTGCATTACGCGCTTCGCCCGCGTATTGATCCAGCTCGTTCTGCGAAATCGCCCCTTGCGCCGCTAATGCCTCATAGCGAGCTAACTGGGTAGAAGCTAACTCGCTGCGCGACTGAGCGGCAGCGACCTGGGCTTCTACCTGGCGAATGTCTTCTGAGCGATTGCCGGCAACCACCTTGGCATAGTCAGCTTGACTCTGGGCCAACTGCGCCTGGGCCTGATCTAACTCTGACGACAGACTGCCTGTATCCATCTGAGCGAGAACTTGCCCTGCCGCCACTCGATCACCCGGGGAAACTAACAATGCTCCCAAGCGACCTGTGGCCTTGGGGCTCAGATTGACGCTGTCAATAGATACCACCGTACCGCTGCCTTCAACGCGAATGGTCAGAGGTGCCTCGGTGACGGCTGTCGTGATGTTGGCGATCGTCTCTTCGCGCGGTTGTTGACGCGTGAAGGGACTGAACGGGGAAAGGACCAGTAAAGCCAGAGTTACACCGACGGCAGGTATCCCCCACAGCCAACGGGGGAAGGGCCTACCCCTCAGAGGAAAGGTTGTTTTAGTCATATTGAATGAAGAAGTCCTGATGCATGGTTGACGGGCATGGACAAGAAAGCTCCCTTCAGACATCGGCTGTACGGGGGAAATCAAAGGGAGCCTGTTGGAGTGAACTGTCAGATCTCTGCTCTAGCCGAGGGGAAATCGTTAGAATCCTTGAATTTCGCGGAGCTTATCCATCTGCTCAGGGGATAAAACTGCCGTCAAATCCTGTTCTAAAGACTCACGGGCTTGCGTCAGTTGATCAACCTGGTCTGTGCTCAGGTTCAGTTCAGCGATTAACGCTTCAGCCGAAGGACTGCCGGACTGTCCGTTGGCTTGAGCGGCTTCTCGCAAGGCCTGCATCTCAGCTAGCTGCTCCGCCGTCAGAATGTCTGCGAGTTCTGCCTGGTAGCCCTGCGTAATGTCTCGGAGCTGTCGCATTTGAGAGCGGTTCAGGTTCAATTCTTGTCGAATCGCCGCCGCGTTATTCGTTGACTGGGCTTGAGCCATTTGTGCCGGAGTCAGCAGTAAAACACTAGCGCCCGCAGCAACTAGGCCCAATCGAATGGACTGGTTCAGATGAGATTTGAGCGTCATAATATCCTCGGATATGGGAATAACTGTCTGCTAAGGACATCGTTCTGTGAAAGAACACGCTCATCCTAAGGAGCGGTGAGTGCTTTCCGCTTGAAGCAAAGCTCCCAAATCGATTAGGTAAAACGTCATGTCTGCGATCGTGACAATTGTCCTAGTGGTCCGGCATGGAATTAGGAATTTAGTCCCTGGGGCTTTACCGCTCATAACTTGTAAATTAGAAGCCACAAAGCCTGTTGATGGGGGCAAGGTTGAATGCCATTAAATCGCTTGCGATTGTTGCGATCGCAGACTCCCCTACGTCGCCAACTCCTTTACGTAGAGTGGGTTTTGTTGACGATGGCGGTGTTTATGACCCTGCCCTTAGCCACTATTGAGCCCAACTCAGACATTGCCTGGGGTAAGCTGCTGATCGTCTTGGTATTAGGCCTGATGGGATTGCGCCTGCCTCGGCGATATCAGCACAAGCTGCTTTACACTGCTGCTGAACTTGGACTGATCATGCTCCTGACCTCATTAGGTGGGGAAGTTGCCATCATGATGCGACTCTTGCCCCAACTCAGCTTGATTGTCATTATCCGCAGTTGGCAACTGTTTCAAACCTGGGGACGGGTTAGTGTTGTTGGGGCTGTTCTAGGAATGCATGGGCTGATTACGGTTCACGTCTTTCGTTTACCTGATAATCAAGCTCTCTTTCATCACCTCAGCACGCCGCCAACTCCCTGGCAAATTAGCGTCCTCAAGACCAATGCCCTGGTATTTTTTGTCCTCGGGTTAGTCTTGGTATTGCTATTGGTCAATGCCTTGCTATTGGCCCATCATCGTCAACAAGCATTGACTGAAGCTCATCAACAGCTTCAATGCTACGCCGCTAAAGTTGAAGACCAAGCCACTCTGTATGAACGCAATCGCATTGCCCGTGAGATTCATGACTCTCTGGGGCATTCTCTGACCGCCCAAACCATTTTGTTAGAAAACGCTTTACTCTTTCTGCCACAGGATACTCACCGGGCCGAAAGTTATCTAGTAGAAGCCAAAACTGCAGCCTATCGTGCCCTCGAAGAGGTGGCTCGATCTGTCGGTGCCTTGCGCACGCGCTCACTGCCGGGAAAACACTTGCCTACAGAGATTCCTGTTTTAGTCAACGAAATGTGTAAAACTGCCCAGATTTCCTCGGAATGTAAGGTGGAGGTGGCTGAGCCACTGATGGAAGAGGTGAGTTTGGC
>JBHJHA010000022.1:0-36934 GCA_050331235.1 Leptolyngbyaceae cyanobacterium | reverse complement strand
GGAGAGGTACAGCGAAACATGGCAGAGATAACGAGTTTAACGGGGGCAGCACGCAAGACAGCAAATGAAGTATTGGCCCACGCAATTGGCATAAACGCTGGTGTCACTGTTGATACCCACGTCAAGCGACTAACCAAGCTGTTGGGGCTAACCAAACACACCGACCCCAAAAAGGTTGAGCAAGAATTGATGAAGCTGATTCCCCAAGTTGATTGGGAAAACTGGTCAATTCGACTGATCTACCATGGTCGGGCTGTTTGCAATGCCCGGAAGCCCGCCTGCAATCGCTGCGAGCTAGCTGACCTCTGCGCTTCTGCCTCAGTTGGTGCATCTCAGGCGCCGGCAGGCTCGCATACCCCAATGGTCTGACGCTGGGAAACGACCCGCAATATGTGATCTCTGTCACTGCCTGGGTGGGATGCTATCACCGCAGACCACAGAGATAATCACGGGAACTTTTACCCCACTTGACTACGATCTAAAAATCGAGATCTATTTCTAAGTGATGCCCAGAGCCTGTAAGCGACCCCTAAAAACCAATCCTTTTCATAGTTATCGTGACCCGATTACTGGCAAGTGGCTTGTGGTAAAGTCCCAGGCCTAGAAAATCCGAGCGATCGCGTGGCTGATGAGTCGCAAGCTGCAGCTCAATCAGCTTGATTTTCCTTGATTTTCATAGAGGCCAAAATCCAAGTCAGATTCATCAAAGATACAGAACAACTGACTCAGACAGTTCTGTAAGAGCGGTTGTAGCAATAAACCTTTTACTTGAAGCTGAAAACTGACATGGTGAGAGGAATTCTGCCACAACCAACCCCTATTTACTTGAGGATGTGTTAACTGTAATCAACCATGGTCGTCTGGTAGACCACACTTAGGTTGAGACATTTTCCATCGCTGCATCGCCGGTAGCGAGGACCTTCCATGGGTTTTGAATCTAATACTGTCTAACCGCCTAGCTTGTAACCATAGGGCAATTAGATTCTTTGCTGCTTGCTCCTTCTACCATGTTTGTTGAAAACTATCGACAGTCAGACCCACGCCCCAGAAAGTCACTATAATCTTCAACCATGTCCATAGACCAGTGAACTGTAGATTATTGTGACTGCTTCGACCGTCCGTCAGCTTTATCCGCCCATAGAGCCGTACTACACAACTGCCCTTGTTGTTTCTGAACGGCATACACTCTACATTGAAGCCTCTGGTAATCCGGAGGGAAAGCCTGTGATTTTTCTCCACGGTGGGCCAGGCGGCGGTACGCAACCAACAGATCGACAGTTTTTTGATCCAAGCAGGTGGCACATCATTTTGTTTGACCAGCGGGGCTGTGGACGCAGTCACCCCCATGCCGACCTGACTGATAATACGACTTGGCATTTGGTTGCCGACATCGAAAAAATCCGAGCCCATTTTGGCATTGACACTTGGGTCGTATTTGGCGGCAGTTGGGGAAGCACTCTGGCCCTCATCTATGCCCAAACTTATCCGGAGCGCTGTAGCGGTTTGATATTGCGGGGTATCTTTACCCTGCGTCCGGAAGAAATTCGATGGCTGTATCAGGCGGGGGCCAACTATCTGTTTCCAGACGCGTGGGAAACTTATTTAGCCCCAATTCCCCCCGAGGAACGGAACGACTTGCTATCGGCCTATCATCGACGGCTCAACGATGCGGACCCTGCCATTCAGCTTGAGGCAGCACGTACTTGGTCAGTCTGGGAAGCCAGCACTAGTAAGCTCACCCCTAGTGATGCGCTGATGGAGAAATTTGGCGAGTCCTCGTTTGCGATCGCCTTTGCCCGGATTGAGTGTCACTATTTTATGCATGGTGGCTTTTTAGAATCGCCCTGCCAAATCATTAACCAGGCAGCAAAGCTATGGTCAATTCCGGGGATAATAGTGCAAGGCCGTTATGATGTCATTTGCCCCATGAAAACGGCTTGGGAACTCCATCGAGCCTGGCCGGAGTCCAAACTCGTAATCGTGCCAGCGGCGGGACACTCTTCGTCCGAACCAGGAATCATCAGCGCTTTAGTCGACGCAACCGATTGCTTTGCTAGTCGGTAACGGCTGCTTCTCTCGCTAAGTTAGTGCAGCCCGCAGATGTGACACCAGAGCTTCGAGACCTAACCGATAGCTGTCAGCCCCGAAACCTGATATCTGTCCAACCGCGACCGGGGCAATATAGGAATGGTGGCGAAAGGATTCGCGCTGGTAAATGTTGCTGAGATGCACCTCAACGGTCGGAATAGCGACGGCGGCGATCGCATCCCGAATTGCGACGCTGGTGTGGGTATAGGCAGCGGGATTAATCAATAGCCCATCAAAAACATTAAAAGTGCCTTGGATCGCCTCGATCAAAGCACCTTCATGATTAGACTGTTCAATGGAAATTTCTACCGAAAGACTTTCAGCACTGACCTCAAGCAAACTATTGATTTGCTGCAGCGTTTTCAGGCCGTAGATTCCAGGTTCTCGCTTGCCCAGCATATTGAGATTAGGGCCGTGAAGAACCAGAATATTCAATGATGTACCAGCCACGGTCTATCGCACGCGGCGATCATCGACGGGCACGGGAATGGGTTCTGATTCAGGTTGAGCTTGAGGGCCGAACAGCGCATCAGCGATGCGATTTAACCACTCTTTTAACTTTTCCAGAACCTTTTCGATATCCATGAAGGCGGTCTCCATTTCAGCGATAGATGCACTTCCTTAGTATATTTTGCCCAATCTTCACTCAATCTGCCGACTGGCTAGGCAAAAAAGGCACTGCAAAAAGCATCCTGTAATGATGATAACTAATCTGACCGAATGATCAACATTAAGCAAATGTTAATTAACCTAGAGCGATCGCCGGAGCAGATCCAATGCAGTGCAGCAGCTCAAATGTCGAATCCAGTCTCGACCGCGCAGATTGCCAAACTGAAAACGGTGGCTCACCACTGTGTGGTCAGGGCCCGCCACCCCAATGTAGACTAGGCCGACTGGTTTGTCTGCGGTACCGCCGCCGGGCCCTGCAATGCCGGTGATGCCCAGTCCCCAGTCCGTCCCCAAACGAGCCCGCACCCCTGCGGCCATTTGTTCAGCGACGGATTCACTCACAGCACCATCGGTAGCCAAACTGTCGGGATGCACGCCTAAAAGACCGATCTTGATGGCATTGTCATAGGAAATGATGCCGCCCATAAAGTATTGCGAACTGCCCGGTACGGCCGTCAGCATTTGCCCTAGTCCACCGCCGGTGCAAGATTCCGCGACGGCGAGGGTTTGTTGCTGCTGCCGGAGTTGCTCCCCGACAGCCGAGGCAAGGGTCTCATCATCTTGACCGTAGTAATACTCTCCGGCGATGGTCAGAATTTCATCGGCAATGGGGTTAATGAGGGCGATCGCTTCCGCCTCGGAATCAGCCCTAGCGGATACCCTGAGTTTGACAGTGCCTTGGCTGGCATAGGGGGCCACCGTAGGGTTTTCAAGATCAAAAAGATGATTCACTTTTTCGGCTAAGTTTGACTCGCCGATGCCCCAAAACTTTAGGGTGCGACTATAGATGGGCGCTGCGGCCCAGCCTTGGGTCTGCAAGTAGGGAATGGCGGTTTCACGCCACATGCGGTGCATTTCCTTAGGTACCCCAGGAAACGTCATGATCACTAGCCCTGGTCGCGGCTCCCACACAATACCGGGGGCGCTCCCTGACGGATTGGGTAAGACGGCAGCTCCCCGAGGCAGTAAGGCCTGCTTACGATTGCTCGGGGCCATGGTGCGTCCCCGCTGGGCATATTTTTGCTGAATATCGGCGAGGACGTCGGCGTACTCCTCGAGGGGGACATCAAAAAAATCAGCCAAGGTTTCATGGGTCAGGTCATCGGGTGTGGGGCCCAACCCACCGGTGAAGAGCAGCAGTCGAGCCCGATCGCAGGCGATGGCAACGGCCCGCTGAATGCGCAGGGGATTATCGCCGACTACGGTTTGGTAATAGTGGGGGATGCCCAGTTGGGCCAACTCCTGGGCCAAAAATCGGGCATTGGTATTGGTGATATCGCCCAGCAATAGCTCACTGCCGACGCAAATAATTTCTGCACTTCCCTTCATGGGTACTGCTTTCCTTAGGAGAATGACCCGCTGTCAGACAAGACCAACTAGCCATGTCATGATTAAGGGCACTGAGACGATATTTTATCCGCGATCGCTCAAAAAGCGCTGTGGGTAGTTTGTCCTTAACAATAGCGACCTCTGACGATTCGGCCTGCGCTGTATGAAACTTTTTGTACCTCAGATATACCGAACGGTTTGGTGGTGGCTGGGGGGGGGATGGTTATTTCGCCTCCTAGTAGCCCTGTTTCTACCGGTAGGCTTTGACGAGGCCTATAACTATCTCTACAGTCGCCATTTAGCCTGGAGCTACTTTGATCATCCGCTGATGGTGGCGCTGACTACTGGGGTGGGGTGGTGGCCGCTAGGAGTGGGCAATTCGTTGACTATTCGGTTGGGGGCCCTGCTGCTGTATCCGCTGAGTTTGCTGCTGCTGTATGTGGTGGCTCGCCATTTGTTTGATGAGAAGACCGGCATCTTGGCAATCGCCCCTTGCACAGTGGCCCCTATTTTCTGGATTGGCTTTGGGGTATTGACGTCGCCAGATAACGGACTGATTTTCTTTTGGACGCTGACCCTATTGCTCGCCGCCTGGGAATTTATTCCTGATCGATTTTCATCCACGTCATCCCTGCGTAAGGCGGTGTATCGCCCCAGTTATCGAGTGGCTCTGATCGGCATTACTGTAGGTCTGGCCTGCTTGAGCAAGTACCACGGATTTGTCTTGGGAGCTGGTTTGGTGGGCTTTTGCCTGACCAGCGATCGCACCCGCAAGGTCTTTTGGTCGCCTTGGTTGTTGGTCGCCTGTGGACTGTTTGTCGCCACTCTGTTACCCCTATGGCTATGGAACAGCCAGAACGACTGGTTTTCCTTTCGGTTTCACTTATTCATGCGGTTTGAGGGAGCGGGTGAGCCCCATCCCTATCGCGTTTTAGATGCGTTGGGAACTTGGGGTTTAGGTCTGCTCTATCTCTTTCCCGCCATTGGCTTGCCGCTGTGGTGGAGCACAGCTCAGGCGCTACTCGAGCAAGCGCAGATGATCATGCAGCCACCGCTCAGCGCTGGTGAACGGGTGGCCCGCGATCGCACCGCTTTAATTCTCTGGCTGTCGCTACCCATTGCCTTAGGATTCACCCTATTAGGGGGCAAGCAGGCGATCTATCCAGCTTGGCCCGCCCCTGGGTTTTGGGGATTAACGCTATTGCTGGCCCACAGCGCCAGTCAGTGGCGATCGCGCACGGTGCGGCGCTGGCTCGGTAGCTCAGCCTTTTTTTTAGGCACGCTGGTGATCGTGGCGCTGCTGCATCTCAATCTAGGCCTGTTACAAAAGCCGAGTCAGTTCGCCCTGTTAGGGGGGACCGTCCCGGTGGAGCAAGATGGCTCAACTACGCTGTTGGATGTGGGGCAATTGCGATCACGCTTTCGTGATAGCGAACAGCTCATGTCAGCCCTGGAAGCGATCGATTTTGTGTTTACTGATGAGTTTTATCTCTCGGGTTATGTAGACATGGCGTTGTATCCATTAGCGGCGCAGCCCATCACCTGTTTTAGTCAAGATCCGCGGGGGTTTGCTTTTTGGCATGACCCCACCGAGTGGATTGGTGATAGTGCGCTCTATGTGACTCTGGCGAGCCTGCATCCTGAGCAAGATGAGCTGTTGGCAGAGTTTGAGCCCTATTTCCAAGACATGACGCTGGTGGATGAGATCCCGCTGACGCGCGGTGGGGTGCCAACCGAGACAGTGTTGATCTACCGAGCCAGCACTATGCAGCAAGCGTATATCTATCCCTATCCATAGTGAGTCCGCTGACGCTGAAGAGAGATTACAACATATCGATCAAAATTGGGGCAGATTGATGACTCTGCGGAGCATCGGCATCCTCAATGGTGACGGCCACGGCTTTCACCCAAGCGGCTTCCTGATACACACTGGGAAGTGCCACCAACTGGGGCATCAGGTTGCCTTGGTCATCCACGTTAAACACGTGGGTCAAGATCGCGTTTTGATCATCGGTAGTAAAAGGAGCGTCTGCCTGTAGCACGGTCCACAGCACATATACCTGCTCAGGCGGCAGTGGGTCGAGGTTTTCAGCCTGGATGGTCGCCTGCAGGTTGTCAGTATCCACTTCAACTGTAAAGTTGACCTCGCTGCTGACGGTGCTGGTAGCGGTAGGCGCCAGTGAAATCTGTTGGGTCGCAGCGGGCACAGTTTGGCCTGATTGAGAGCGAGCCAGCTGCAGCGATCGTCGTAGCATCACATTGTTGATGCCCAGCCCAACCATGATGGCGGCCGCGATTGCACTCGCCCCGATCAGTAGCCAGCGGTTGCTCCAGTGCGTTGGAATGACTAGATTCTCGGGAGGCGTAGCGGTATCCGCCAACTCTGAGCGAATTTGATTAAGCACTGCTGCCCGTAGATACGCCGGCGGGGCGACCTCCGTTGTGGCAAAGGCGACTTCTAGCGATCGCTGCATCTCTTCTAGGGCTTGGGCCATCTCGGCGGCGATCGTCGGATCAGTCGCTGCACATTGTTCAAGGCGGGCGGCGTCTTCTGGCGTCAGGTTATAAAGCACGTAGTCAGCAATCAAGCGCTGGCGCTCTTCTGGAGAAAAGGAGGGGGTCGTCATACCTTGCCGTGTTCCTGCCGTGAAACTCTCTACCGATGCTGACGGGTCAAAATTTGCCGCAATTTTATCAATCCCTGGCGGGCTCGGGTTTTGACCGTGCCCAAGGGCGTCTTTAACCGTTTGGCAATTTGGGTCTGGGGTAAACCCTCATAGTAGGCCAGTCGCAAAACCTGCTTTTGACTTTCTGATAGCTGAGCCAACGCATCCCGGACAGCCTGGTTTTCTTCCTCACGAGAGACGATATCTGTAGGCGTGTCATCAGTCACTGTAGGCTGCTCCGCTGTTAAGCGATTGACAGAACGCTGCGTCGACTGTCGTGACCGCAATCGATCAATCGCTCTAGAACGAGTCATGATGGATAGATAAGTTCTGAGACTACCGCGTCGAGGATCGTAGGTAGATCGCTTGACTAGCTGCACAAAGATATCTTGCACAAGATCTTCTGCTTCTTGAGGATCATGCAGTACTTTTAGCGCAATCCCGTAAACCAATCCGGCGTGGCGATCGTAGAGTACAGCCATGGCCTCTATATCGCCAGCCATAATCTGGTCCCACAGTTGCCCATCTTCGGTAAAAGATGTCTCTGAATCCATATGCTCCAGATGTCTAAAAGCTTTGATGCCATATAGTATCGCTGGCCGGGACATCTTTTAATTGCGCTTTAGTAGGATGCTTCCCCAAATTGATGCCGCCAGGGTTCAATCGATTTAGCTGCTCTGCGTCCCTATTCCTCAAAGGATAGGGGCGATCGCAAATCTTGCTGTTTGCCATTACCAGCGATTACTGGCCAAGCATCATCCATAGATTGCTCCCCTTGACTGCATCCAATTCAATCCCCCTGCTTGTTGTTTGAGTCTGCGGCAGCGAGCTCAGAAGTCCCTACTGCGATTGCTTGTTCTTATTACGGAGCACAGCTGAATTTGGATTCATCTAATGGTTTTACTGACAGACCCAGGCTCGCTATGGTTGGGTGCAATGAACCGATGACAGCCCATTGCGCCAGCAATTTGTCCACAGGATTGGGTCGGATTTTGACCCAATATTTACAGTTCCCTTTGATAAATGTTTGGGTGATGTGAGCGGTGATCGCTAACCCGTCGAGGGGAGTTGACCATGCCCATCATTCCTCAAAGGGGATGCGTTTCTCAACTAAATTGTGACTTTTGGGAACTGCTAGAACTCTCGAATATTGGCTAGATCAGCGACTGCTGCTCCGTAGTCAACGAAATTGATCAGTAAGAACGAGTCAGGCAAGAATGTTTTCCGGAATGAGTGCTTGATGCAGTCGTTTTGCAAATGTTTCAGAAGATCAAATATTCTCAAGATCGTCTGTACTGAAGATCGCCCGTACTGTTATTTTAGAAAGACCGTTGATTGGTTGCGTGCATGATTCCGAAGCAGCTAACGCTCCGCAACTTTCTGAGTTATCGGGCAGCGACCCTTAATTTTGAGGGGCTTCACGTCGCTTGCGTTTCGGGTCCTAATGGGTCGGGCAAATCTTCACTTCTGGAGGCGATTGCCTGGGCGGTATGGGGCCACAGCCGCACTGTGACCGAAGATGATGTAGTGCACCTGGGGACGATTGAGGCCCAGGTCAGTTTTACCTTTGAGCATCAACAACAGCTGTTTCGCGTGGTGCGATCGCGCCGCCGCAACCAAGGCGGCACTTTGGAATTTCAGGTACAAACTGAGAAAGGGTTTCGGCCCTTGACGCAGCGGGGGATGCGAGCGACACAGCAGTTGATCTGTGAAACCCTACGGTTGGATTACGAAACTTTTGTCAATTCAGCTTATTTGCGCCAGGGACGAGCAGATGAATTTATGCTCAAGCGACCCAGCGAGCGCAAGCAAATTTTGGCGGATTTGTTGAAACTGGGGCAATATGACGAACTCGCCGATAGGGCCAAAGAGAGAGCCCGGGAGGCCAAGGCCCAGGTCACCTTTCTGGAAACGGCCGTTGCCCAGCTGGAAGAACAGGTCCAGCAGCGTAGCGCGATCGCCCAGGCGGCTCAGGCGCTTGATGATCGTCTGAGCCGCTATCAGATTCAAGACAGCCAAGATCGCCAGGAGTTGCAGCAGTTGACCCAGCGGCAGCAACAGCGGCAACAACTGAGCCAGACCCTAACTCTCTACCAGCAGCAGCGACAACATTTCACCGATGAAGCCCAGCGGTTGACGGCTGAATATCAAACTCTGACTCAGCGGTATGACACGCTCACGGCAACCCTCCAGCAAGCTGATGAAATTGCTGCGGGAATGGCAGTCTTGGCGCAGCTAGAGGCAAAAGATGAAGCCTTAGCCGCTCAGTTTCAACAGCAGCAGGCCCTACGGGCCACCCGCGATCGCCATTACCAAGCCCACCAAAAGGAGGTGCAGGCGCTCGAAGTCCAGCGGCAGCAGCGACAGCATGAACTCAATACCCTGGATCAGCAACTTGCGGAGTTAACCCCAATTTTGCAAAAACGTGAAGCTGTGGCTACGGGGCTGGCGGCGCTGACGGCCGCCCGTCAGCGCCTAGCCCATCTCGATCAGCTGCAGCTACAGGTCAGCCCCCTCCAGGAACAGCAGCAGCGCCTCCAGCGGCAGTTAGATCAGACCCAGGCTGACCTTACGGCGCGCCTCACGGCGTTGACCAATTCAGCTGCTCAGCTCCAGCAGCAACAAGCACAAAAACCTCAGCTCCAGCAGGCCGTTTTAGAGGTCGGCCACACCTTAGAGGCGCTAACCGCGAAACGCACTTACCAGGAACAGGTGCGGGAAAAAGGGGTGGAACGGCGACATTTTATGGAGCGGCTACAAGCAGAACAACGTACCTATGAAATGCAGCTTGGGCAGATTGAACAAAAACTTCAGTTGCTGCAGCAGCCCAATGCTGCCTGCCCAGTTTGCGATCGCCCCCTCGAGCAGCACAATTGGCAGGACGTCTTGCAAAAGCACCAAGCTGAACGCGAAGACCTGCAGCGAGAAATTTGGGTAATTCGGGAGCAGTTGGCCGTCTCAGAGCGGGAGATTCAGGTGCTGCGCCAAGAGTATCGAGAGCTTGAAGATCAGCTCGCAGGCTATGGCCCCATGTTGGAACAACGGGGCAGCTTGATGGCGAAGCTCAACTCGAGTGAGTCGGTGGCTCAACAATTGGCGTCTCTGGCGGAGGAGCGATCGCATCTACAGCGCTGCTTAGCCAATCGTGAATATGCGCCTGATTTGCAAGGGGAACTGTGCCAGATCGAGGTCGAACTAGCTCACCTGGCCTACGATGAGCGGGACCATGCGCTGGCCCGGGGCCAAGTTGATCGACTCCGCTGGGCAGAAGTGCGACAGGCGGAAGTGCGACAGGCAGAGCGACAGCAAACGCAGCTACGCCAGCAGCGGCCCCAACTCGAGCAGGCGATCGCGACCTCAGAGGCCGAAATAGCCGCGGTCGCGCAGTCAGATGTCGTGCGAATCTTAGTGGATTTGGACCAGCAGTTGACCCAACTAGGGTACAGCCTAGAAACCCATCAACAGGTGCGGACACAGCTCAAGGCAGCCCAAAGCTGGCGGCTACAGCAGCAAAAACTGCAGCAGGCCCAACAGGAGTTGCCCCAGCTTGAGCAGCGGCGTGTCCAGCTTGCTCAACAGCAGGAACGGTGCCAGCAGGAGTCCCAAGCCCTGGTCGAGCAAGCCCAATCGCTGGAGGCGCAATTGGCCTACCAGCCCGATGTCCAGGCTGAAGTTGACCGCCTAGAGCAGCAACTACGCGATCGCCAGCACCAGCGAGAAGAGATTCTTTCACGGCAGGGCGCCCTCCACCAGCAGCTTCTACATTTTGACCAGCTCCAGGCTCAGCTTACTCAACAGCAGCAGGACTACTATCAAGCCCAGCGGCGGGGGCGGGTTCATCAAGAGTTGGCCACAGCGTTTGGGCGCAACGGTTTGCAAGCGCTCCTGATCGAACACTTGCTGCCCCAGCTGGAAGCGGAGACCAATCATCTCTTGGGGCGGTTGAGCGCCCATCAGCTTCACGTGCAGTTTGTCACTCAGCGGGCCGGGCGCGGCCGTCAGGGCAAGCTCATCGACACGTTGGATATTGTGATCGCCGATGCCCAGGGGACTCGGCCCTATGAAACTTATTCCGGGGGGGAAGCTTTTCGGGTGAATTTTGCCATTCGGCTAGCGCTAGCCCGCCTATTGGCCCAGCGCTCAGGCACCCCTCTGCAAACCCTGATTATCGATGAGGGATTTGGCACCCAAGATCGAGAGGGCTGCGATCGCCTAGTTGGGGCCATCAACGCGATCGCGGCTGACTTTGCCTGCATTCTTGCCGTGACCCATATCCCGCACTTTCGCGAAGCCTTTGAAACACGCATCGACGTGGCCAAGACCCTCGATGGCTCACAGCTCGTTGTGTCAATGTAGGGGCCGGTCACAGATCACTGCAACTTTATAGTCCATTGCCAATCAAGATAAAGGGTGCCCAGTGGTAAGGATGTGCAAGTCCCGTGGTGGCGAGTGATCGCCCAGCCAAGGGCTCAATGGCAATAGAGCCTCGCGCCGCGGCCAAACGAGTTGCGGTATCTTCGCCATAGAGCAGGCTGAGCTGGGCCTGGCGCAGAGCTTCGGCCTTCGTCAGTTCACCCGAGGCGAGGAACTCGTAAAAGCGCTGCATCAGCAAACTGGTGCTATTGTCATTCACCTGCCACAGGGAGGCGACCACTGTTTCGGCGCGGCCCTTTTCCAAAAAATAAGAGCTGATGCCGGCAATTTCGGTGCCGTCACCGGCGGTGCCCCCGAGGGCAGTTTGGCAGGCCGAGAGGACAACTAAGTGCAAGTCCTCCAGGCGATGTTCCATGGCCTCAATATCTGGAATAGTGAGCTGGCCGCCATCCCCCAACATGATGTAGGACTGCTCCGCCCGCCCTGGCACAAAGGCAGCATGGGTGGCCATATGTAGCACCTGATGCCGTCTGACATTGTCTTCCAAACTGTCGAGGGTAAACGCTTCATCGAGCAGCACTCGACCAGGGTAAACTCCGGCGGCGTCGCTACCATCGCTGAGAATGATACCGTCTAACTCTTCGGAGACGGCGGGCAGCGGTGGAAAGTCAGAAACGGCTTGGGTCAGTCCTAACCCCAACACTTGAAACGAGTCAGCGGCGGTGAGGCGGGTGTCAGTATCGGTCAAGCCAGGGGCCAGCACCGAAGAAATGGTGTAGCGCTCTAGGAGGTAGTGCTCACCATCGGATAAGACCGCCATCGGAATATAGCGAGTGACGCGATCGCTCACAAATATGAGGTGGTCAACTTCGTTTTGCGTCAGCTCGGTTTCCAAGGGCCGAATCAGCCAGTCATAGAGCTGCTGACTCGTCGCCTGCAGCTCGTTGCCCCCGGTGGGGGTGGTCAGCAACTCACCCAGGCGCTGCACTGTAGCGGCGAGTTCCCCCTGTTCAACGGGAACTTCAACACTGCCGATCGCGCGTCCGGCTGCCGCCCACACTAGCCACAGCTTATCTTCGAGCACAAAGGGGTAAATCAGCAGGGCATTTTGCCCAGCTGCGGCGTAGGCATCCAACAGGTCTTTGGCATCACCGCTAATATTGTCTGGGTCGACAAACTCATCATCAGCCTGACGGTTAGCGCGAATGGTCGCCTCAAACTCAGCAACCTGAGCATCGTATTGAGCTTTTAGCGCCTGCAGCTGATCATCGAGCTGATCGCAGTCAGCCGCCTCCACACAGTTGACGCGGGCGGTGCCCAGAGCAATCAGACTGTCGTGGGCATCGATCACCGCCTGCTCTGGGTCGGTGTACACCAGCTCTGTGCCCGTCCAGGTGGCCCGGGTCGGGTCGTTAAACTCCCGCAGTTCTTCCAGTTTCAGCAGATCCAGTACCTGCTGCGCCTCTGGAATGTTGCCCTGCTCTAGGAGCAAATCGGCGAGTTGCCGATAGCGATCGCTAACGCTGTCGGCGTAGGCCACTTGATCTTCCAGCGCAAGACCTTGGATATTGCCGCGCAGGTCTTCCGTCAGCTTGACGGCAGCCTTGAGAAAGATAATGGCCGTTTCTGACTGCCCCTGTTGTGCCAGTACTTTGCCGATGTCACTGAGCACTCGGGCTTCGTTGGGGCGATCGCCCAGCTCCCGATGCAGCGCTAGAGACTGCTGTAGCAGGTTAAGGGCTTTTTCAGCTTGGTTTTGCCCGGCTTGGGCAAGCGCCAGCCCGTTGAGGGTAATGCTCTCCCGTCCCCGAGCGCCAATCGCCTGCTGAATGTCTAGAGCCTGGGCAAACAACGTTTCCGCCGTGCTATGGTCCGCTAGCTGCATGTGGATGAACCCCATATTGGCCAGGGTAGTGCTTTCCCCTTGCACGCTGCCAATGTCACGGTAGATCGCTAAGGCTTGTTGGTAGGTGTTGAGGGCCCGGTCAGGTTGGGTTTGTCTGTCGTAAACCAAGCCTAGATCGACCAAGGTGTCGGCCTCGCTGGCCCGATCGCCAATATCGCGATAGATCGCGATCGCCGCTTGCGAATACTCCAGTGCTTTATCCAACTGCCCCAAGCTACGATAGGTCGTACCCAGTGCTTCCAGTGCATACCCTTCGATGTTGAGGGCCCCAATCGCCTCCGCAATGGCTAACGCCTGCTGCTTCTGGTCTAGGGCTTCGGCATAGTAACCTTGGGCGTCTAAATAAGCGCCCAAGCTAACGCGAGCGATGCTTTCATTTTTACGGCTGCCGCTTTCGTCAAAGATGGCCAGGGCTTGGCCCAAGTAATCGACCGCTTGGGCATATTGTCCCTGAGCCGCCCTGAGATGCCCCAAGCCACTGAGACTCAGCGCTTCATCTGGCGTCAGGCCCAGCTCACGACTGAGGGTGATCGCCTCGGTGTGGTAACGCTCCGCCACATCGTACTGCGCCTGCTTACGATAAATGAGCGCCAGATTATTCCGAAGGGTCGGCTCAACGGGCTTGATACCTAATGACTGAGCCTGGGTTAAGGCTTGCTCCACATAGGTTTGAGCCTGATCATATCGACCTTGGGCCTCGTAGATCATCCCGACGTCATTGAGCGAAAGGGTTTCCCCATACTGGTCACCCAGGGCTTGCCGCATAGTCAAGACCTGTTGCACAAGCTCAGCAGCCTTCTGATAATCACCCTGGTTGAAATAGACTAAGGCAATGTTGCTCAGGGTCGTGGCCTCGCTTGCGCGATCGCGCAAGCGACTCCGAGTAATTTCCAAGGATGTTTCATAGAGTGCCAACGCCTCCTCATAGCGTCCCTGGTCATCGTAAATCACGGCAATATTGTTGAAGGTAGTCGCCTCACTGCTCCAGGTGATATTGAGGCAGTCTTGGCGGTCTTCTGCGAAACTTTGGGCGTTCAATGCTGCGGTATAGCTGTCTCGAAAGACTTGATATTCACCTGCATCAGTGACAAAGTCATCTTGAAAAGTTCCAGTAAGGCAAACTTGTGCGAGCTCATCAGAAGTAGTCGTGGCGGCAATTTGGGCGCGACGGCGGCGAGTGAGTTGTAGCCCTTGCTCCAGCCATTCTAGGGCCTGATCATATTCACCCTTGGCATCGTGAATCGTCGCCAGATTGTTTAAAATGCTGTGCTCCTGCTCCAAATCGCCCTCAGCTCGGGCAATGGTAAGGGCTTGCTCATAAGTAGCGATCGCGCCGTCGTAGCGGCCAAAGCCATCATAAATTAGCGCTATAAAGATCAGCGCCTCCCCCTTCAGCACTGGGTTGCTTTGCACTTGATCAAGGGCGAGCAGCTGCTGCCACAGCTCGAGGGACTCTTGATAGCGCGTGAGCTCGTAATAGGTCACGGCAACGGATTTCAAATAGGTCAGCCGCTCAAATGACGTGGTCAGTTGCTCTGCCAGGGCCAGCCCTCGCTGATAAGCCGCCAGCTCTTGTAGCGGCTCTCCTAAATCAGCATAAATCAGGGCAATGTTGCTGTGCAGTAAGGATTGTCCCCGCAAGGCATCTTGAAACCACTCTTCGTCAGGGGTAGTCGAATCGTCGGCTAAGGCCAGCAGTTCTTCCCCCAGCTGAAGTCCAATTTGGGAGATATGTAGCGCTTGCTCATACTCGCCAGCAGCCCGTAAATGGCGACCCCAATCGGCGTGAAGCCATTGCAACCGCTCTAGCGAACTGCGTTCTTGCTCTGGATCCTGTGCTTGACGCGCGTAGGCAAGACCCGTTTCGTAGGCTGACTCGCTGGCCGCAAACTGTGCTAGATCTTTTTCGGCGAGTCCCAGGGAGTCATAGACTGTGATGATATTTGCATAGGCATAGAGGATGATCTCAGCGTTGCCGCTGGCGATCGCGTAAGATAACGCGGTTTCAGAGACTGCGGCTGAGCGTTGGGCGATTTGCAACCGCTGTTCAAACTGAGACAGCGATTGCAAACTCCATCCCTGCCAGAGGTAGGCACTGACCAGAGCGTTGTGAGCAAAATACTGCCACTGGTCAATTTTGGCTTTATTATCGGGTGTCACTTCCGCCAGCAGAATCGTTTCTATGGCCTGCTGCGCTGCAGCTTCAGATTGTTGGAGTGACTCTAGGGCAACCTCAAACTCCCCGGCTAACACTTGATCCTGGCCGAGATTTAAATACTGATCGGCAAAGTCACTATGCACTGAAGTCAGCAAGATATACGCTTCCGTCAAAAGCTGCCGATACTGTTCTACCTGAGTTCGGGCTTCGCGTTCTTCCGCCAGCGCCAGCGCCCTTTGGAAATGGCTAATACCCTGTTCATAGCCTTGCTGAGCTCGAGCTAAATCGGATCTTTCTTGGGCGATCGCTTCAATGATCTCGATCTCTCCTAGGCTGACCAGAGCAAACTGCAAAAGGTTGTGCGCCTCAATCCGGTCAAATATATCCACAGCCTTGCGATGGCTGGACCGCGCTAGTACATAGTTTTCTTGATTTTGATGAACAATTCCGCCGAGATACCAGGCTAGACCCTCGATCGGGTAAAGGTCGTTAGCCTGAGCAATGGCGAGCATCTGGGCAACTGCGGCCTGACCGGTCTCAAACTCTGAGGCCCAAGCTGCCCCCAACCCCTGCCAAAACAGATTGAGTCCTCGGTAATTTTCAGTCACAAGGGGGTCATCGCCTGTCGCTGCCGCCGCGGAGAGTGCCTGCTCACTCTGGCTCAACAATTCCCGACCAGACTCGTAGCGAGATCGCTGCATTTCCAGCGCGCCCAAGTCTGCAAGCAAGATTCCCTCCAGCAGCAGATCACCTTGTTCACGGGCGATCGCGAGGGCTGTTTCGGCCATCGCGATCACGTCCTCATCAGGAGCAACGTCTAAATCTACATTTACCAACACCCGCAAAGTTTCGGCGCGGCCTAGGGGGTCGTCAAAGCGGTCATGTAAAGCCATGGCCTGGTCAATGGCCTGACGACTGAGGTCCGACTCCCCCAAAGTGACATGCAGGAGGGCGATGGTCGTCCAGGCAGCCGCCTCGATCGATAAATTACCGACAGCCTGGGCCTGGCGAGCGGCGGCGGTCAACTTCTCTAGAGCAGCCGCATATTGACCACGATAAAACAGCTGCTCACCGGTTTGGTAAAGGGCGTCAGCAGTGGTCGCGGCCGCCTCAGTCGCCGCGATCGCGGGCACGGTGGGCAGGGTCCATAGCGGCCAGCAGACCGCTGGCACGACGACAAGACCCACAACGAGGGATAAACGCATGGTGATACAGGTTTGTAATTACTGAAGAATATAGCGTTGGACTTTCTGACCTAATACCGATTTTACGCTTCTCCAATTCGCCTAGACCAGCCCACCAAACGGCAGCGCAGCCTGGCAACCACCCGAGGGACTGATACATTGACAGACCCGCTCTGCCCTCACTCTAGACCGGCAAAGAACAGCGCTGGGACATCACCCCACACCATATGCCGCGATCGCAGATATAGCGAACTGCGGCCAGGCTTGCACACTGTCAATCGTTGGCCGGCTCCCTCAGACAGCCCCTGATCAATACAGCAATTTCTATGACATGAATTGAGGATGAAAATTATTTCGCAAAAGATAAACATAGTTGAACTTATGTTTTGCGTTTATGAACAAAACTTTCAAAAAGTGGCGGCCAAAACTTATCGTTTATAGGCAGCAGTCGGCCTGTGAACGGTCCTAGAAAGACAATTCATCCTATAGACGATTGCCTATCTTAAACGAGTTAAAAGATGCTTTTTTTGTGATTTTGTATTTGCAAAATTGCTTATTTAAGGCCATCTTAGCGAACTGAGATAGCTGGCGATCGCGCTTGAAAAGGCTAGATTTTAGCTGAGAGAAAGCGTTCAGCAGGGTTATAAAATAAAATTTTCAATTAGGAGGTTTCAGTGGTTCTTCAGCAGTTGAACTATGGGTTGAGCAGTCAAAATCATCGCGTTAACGGATTCGAAATTCCTGGAGATGAACAGCCCTTCATTTTTTCAACGGAAAACGCCCTTGACCGAAGCGACTTAGATGATTTGATTCAAGCCGCTTACCGACAAATTTTTAATGAGCAGCAATTGTTGGCAAGCAACCGGCTTCGGGACCAGGAATCACAGCTAAAACGCGGACAAATTACAGTCAAAGACTTTATTCGGGGGCTGCTCTTATCTAACACCTTTCGTGAGCGCAACTTCGATACAAACAATAATTATCGCTTTGCTCGTATGTGCATTCAGCGCGTACTCGGTCGCGAACCTTATAACGATCGCGAGGTGATCTCTCGGTCCATCGTGATTGGCACCCAAGGTCTGAGTGGCTTTGTGGATGAGCTGCTCGATAGCGATGAATATCTAGAGACGTTTGGCGAAATGACGGTGCCTTATCAGCGTCGCCGGATTTTGCCCCAGCGGGACCAAGGTGCCGTCACCTTTGCCCACATGCCGCGTTATGCCGAAGATCACCTCCAGCAGCTCAAGGCGATCGGCAATGACTTTGAGCGGAGTCAGGTACCCGGAGGCTATCGCTGGTCGTCGCAGCCAGCACCGACGCGCTGGCAGTGGCAAAAGCCACCCTATCCGCCTTTGGCTCGCCGCATTGCGGGTGGCGTAGCGGTGACCGGAGCCGCTCTGACGAGTTTGATCCTATTGAGCATAGTGCTGTCTTGGTTTGGCTGGATTCACATTTAGCCCAGTAGTGCACCCACGGCTAGATAAGATCGCTGTGCAGGGCGGTCGCGAAAGCTTGCCAAAGTTGGGCGATCGCCCTGCATTGATCGAGTCTGAGAGCATACGATGCTGAATGACCACAGCCCCCTGCGAATAACGGCTCCACAAGTCGCTGCTATGGATCCCAAGTTTCAATAGTTGTGGCAAGTTTGACCGATATTTTCGCGAATACGATATAGTCATGCTGTTCTGAGTCTGATACTGCTCACCACAGGTCAGTGCTCCCGCATCCCCAAAAGTAAGGAGTATTGCCTTGGCAGCGAGACGCAAGGGCTCATCTCCCCAGGTATTAGCCATTCTCAATGGCAAGGGTGGCGTCGGCAAAACGACCACTGCGGTCAATATGGCGGCCATTTTATCTGAGTCTCGACCGGTACTATTGGTCGACGCTGACCCCCAAGCCTCGGCTAGCTGGTGGGTCACTCATGCGGCTCAGCCCATGACGTTTGATATCACACAGGAGACAGATGCGACCCTTCTAGGCAAACTAAAGAAGGTAGACGATTATTCTCTCATCGTGGTGGATACCCCTCCAGCCTTGAATTCAGACGCGTTAGCAGCGGTCATTCCCGTGGCTGACTATATCTTGTTGCCAACACCGCCAGCCCCCATAGATCTCGCAGCACTGATCAACACAATCAAGACCGCGATCGCACCGGCTGGGGTGTCCCATCGAGTTTTGCTCACCAAGGTAGATTCTCGCAGCATGGCCGAGGCGATCGAAGCTCAGCAGACCCTTAATGCCCTCGAAATTCCTGCTTGCGAAGCAGTCATCCGTACCTATAAGGCCCATGAGCGGGCAGCCCTCGAGGGAGTACCCATCAGCCAGTGGCGTGGAGCCAATGTCCAAGAAGCCAAAGCTGACTACTACCGTGTTGCCGAAGAAATACAGCAAGACTGGAGCCCATCATGACTAAGAAAAATCTATCTGACTTGCTGAAAGCAGAGGCCAACGGTCCCCAGGAGCCGGCAGAGTCAACCAAAGCCGACGAGGCAACGGCAGTGACATCATCCGCCTCAACCGCTCAACCTTCCTCCAGTCAGACTTCGCGGACCCAAAAGTCAACCGCGGCAAGCAAGACGGCTACTCAATCAACCAAAGCGAGAGGGACCCGCAAATCAACCTCTGCGGCAACGTCAACCAAGCGATCCCCCAGTCGTCGCAACGTGACTAAGGCCGATCTTGAAGCCCAGGTTGGCGAACTCAAGGCAAACCTCGAAACCGCACATAAAAAAGAAGCTACTCTGGAAAAAAAAGTTCAAGGGCTACAAGAGGACCTCACCAAGCAACAAGATCGCATTTTTGAGCTCAAGGATAGTCTAGAGAAAGCCCAAAAGGCGGCCAAAGCGGACAACAACAAGCTGCAAAAAGTCACCCAAGAGCTCGACGACGCTAAGGCTGTCATCCTTAAAATGGCCGAAACCGCAGAGCCGACCCCTGCATCTGAGTCTGCCCCTGCAACAGAAACACCCCCGCCCCCCGCCTCGACAGGCGCTCCTGAGCTGGAAGAAAAGCCAGCTCTGACCGTTAAGCTACCGCCTGGCGGCGGTGACATCTATCGCGGGCAACGTCTCCCAGTCCGCAAATCCAACACGGGTGATATCTATCGCGGTCGTCGATTGCCTGCCCACAAAAACATTCCGGACTATGCCATCGACCACGGTGGCCAAAAAAACAAAATGCTTTCGGATGAAGAAATTGGCTGGGTCGACTAAGCCGTTCAATTTCTAAGCGTATGCCGCATAGGTGTTTACTGACGTGAAAGGCTAAATTCTCACAAAGCTTTCATCAACAAATTGCTCGCAATGAGTATGGTCGGGATGAGCTTGGAGCGATCGCTCCAAGCCCGTGTTGCATTACCCTAGAGTTATTTGAATATGGGAAGCCGCAGAAAAGCGTTACCACTGTCGGGGCGGGCGTATCTGATGATCGCCATTCTCATTTTTGGTGCAGCTAATTCAGTGACTCGCCGCCTCACCGACTTGGGGGCAGCCAACTTTGTCGATGGGCACAATCCCGTTTCTTTTTGCAATGTCTTGTTTGTAGGCAATGTGTGTGCCCTCGGTCTGTTACTGGCGATATATCAGCAGCAGCTACGCCCAGCCAGGCTCAACAAGATCTCTGCGAGACAGTGGGGCATCGTAACGCTAATTGCTGTCTTGAGCGCTGCCATTGTACCGATGCTGATTTTTACAGCACTAACGATCACCTCAGTCAATAATGTCATTTTGGTGGGACAGATTGACACACCACTGGTGCTGGCTCTATCGGTTTTGCTACTGGGCGATCGCGTCAACGCTTGGGTCGTGGCGGGCGCCGTCATCTCCTTCATGGGGGTCGCGCTCACGGTGCTGCTGCCGTCTCCCGGCGCCGACGTGGTGAGCATGGGGGCCGGGCTGCAAATTGGCCGCGGCGAGTTTTTAACTCTATTAGCAGCAGTTTTCAAAGCGATATCTAACCTCATCAGTAAAGTGAGCCTGCAAGCAATCCCGCTAGGCATTTTTAACGTCTATCGAATGCTGGTGGGTACGGTGGTCTTTTTTGTAGCCACGGTGATCCTGCTTGATTTCAGCCACTTTATGGATGTCACCTCCCCCTTTCTCTGGCGCTGGATGTTGCTGTACAGCGCTGTCATCGTTGTTGGCGGTCAGCTCGCCTGGTTTACCGGCCTCAAGCAAAGCAGCGCTAGCGAAATTTCATTGGCGACGGCATTTACGCCCATTGCTGGGGTGCTGGCAGCCTTCCTGATTTTGGGAGAGGTGCCCACCCGCGCTCAGTATGTTGGCGGTGCGGTGATTGTCGTAGGCATTATATTTAACCAAATTGGGGTGCGAAAGCTGACTCAGGCGACACCGCCGCCCCCACCCCCATCGCCTGTGCAAATGAGCGAAAAAATAATTTACAAGGGGATTTAGCCCATCGATTGCTTACAATAACGATGTTCCGAGATCGCCTCCATCATGCCGCAATCTTCTCAATTTTCCGTTTGGCAGCATAAGCCTCGGTGGTGTCAGCCTTGGTCAATTTTGCTAACCGGAATCACCGTTATCAGCGGCAGTTGGCTCCTGTTTCACCGCTATTGGTTGACTGGCCTCATAGCCCTGCCCATTACCGCGTGGATGGGCTTTTTCATCCTGATTTATCCCCGCTTGATGGCTGAGTCGGTATTGACAACGGATCTGTCTCTGCCATCGCCCCAAGACCAACAACCAAAACTCTAAGTTCCGGGTCCTTGCTGAGATGTTTTCGTTTTTCTCTGGCTAGGACGACCCGAACTCCCTGAGTTAGTTGCCGGACAGCTTTTGCCGCAGATTTTCTTTCCGTTAGGCAAAGCTGCCAGCGATACTATAAAGGCGATTTCGAGAGATTCAAAACTGACAATGTGGTCTTTTTTTAATTCGAAGGTATTGCCCCATAAGGGAGTACAGCTCTTAGTCAAAACGGGGCTTAAGTGGCAAAAAGACAAGTGCTTAGAAATGGGAGCAGCGCTGTCTTACTACGCGCTGTTCTCTCTATTTCCCATCGCTCTAGTGATTGCGAGTGTTTTAGGATTTCTACTCGGGCCCGAAACTGACGTGGCTCAAAAGATTTTGAACTTTACGCAGGATTCTTTTCCCCCTGAAGCCTTTGGCATTGTTCAAGACACCCTGCTCAATCTTAATCAGCAAAGCATCGGGGCCGGAATCATTGGCTTTGGGCTTTCCTTTTTTGCAGCAAGCAGCGTATTTAGCGCTCTTGATCGCTCAGTCGACCGCATTTGGAAAGCTGAAGTTACAGATTCTGAATCGACGTCTCTCATGTCCAGCACCGCATCAATCTTGCTCAAAAAACTCGTGGCATTTGCCCTGGTTATGAGTACCTCCATGCTGTTACTGCTGTCTCTGTTGGCCAATCTTGCCATCCGCACGGTGATTGGTGTCATCGAAAACATGGATCGAACGATAACGTTTGTCCAAGTCGATAGTCTTTTAATTGCTAAGACCCTACAAATTGGCTCCTCTTTCTTATTAGTAGCCGTGGCAGTTTTGTTACTTTTCCGATTTTTACCGTCTACAGTGACGCCTTGGAAGGATCTTTGGCTGGGCACTTTATTCACTACCGCTTTGCTAATCGGTTTGCAGCAATTAGTCAGTCGCAATGTGGTTCATATCGGTGGGCAATATCAATCCTATGGTGCAATTGGTGGAGTGATGATTTTGCTGCTTTGGATTTACTTAACCTGTCAAGTTTTTTTCTTGGGGTGCGTGATGTCATACATCTATGCTCACCTATATGGCAGTCGCCGCCATCAAGATTTAGTGCTGTAGAAACCTATTGCCCCTGGCTGCGATCGCTCTTTTTGCCTGACCCTACTCATTACTGGTCGATGCTGTTGATCCATAGGTTTCATCTGACTAAGCTAATGGGCGGCCACATCTCTGCAACCACATTAATCACCCATTGATATCGACATTGATGTCGAGAAAGTATAAATTTTTGACGGCTATTTATGTTGACTTATCACATTTAAAGGACAAAATTCAAAATTTTGCCTGAGGTCGCTCTTCATAGCCAACGGCTGAACCGCGATCGTGATTTCTGCATAAAACATCGGCCCAATCTTGCCCAAATATGATTAGATGTATGGGGAATCCTGGTGATGTGAACTGGGTACACACTAAATGGGCAATACTTATCAGCGCGTATTACTAAAGCTCAGCGGGGAGGCCCTGATGGGGCAGCTCACCTATGGCATCGATCCGAATATCGTTCAATCCATTGCCGAAGAAATTACCACGGTCGTCAATAACGGAATTCAAATTGCCATCGTCGTCGGCGGTGGCAATATTTTTAGAGGGATAAAAGGTTCGGCTGCCGGGATGGACCGAGCCACCGCCGATTACATCGGCATGCTGGCGACAGTAATGAATGCCATGACCCTGCAGGATGCGATCGAGCGCAACGGCATACCTACCCGAGTACAAACAGCCATTACGATGCAAGAGGTGGCGGAACCTTATATTCGCCGACGGGCCATCCGTCATCTGGAAAAGAAACGGGTCGTCATTTTTGGAGCCGGCTCAGGTAATCCCTTTTTTACCACAGACACCACAGCGGCTTTGAGAGCCGCAGAGATCGGCGCTGATGTCGTCTTTAAGGGAACCAAGGTGGATGGGGTCTATGATGCTGACCCCAAGACCAATCCAAATGCTAAACGGTTTCAGAGTCTCACCTATGGCCACGTCCTTGCCCATGACCTCAAAGTGATGGATGGCACGGCGATCGCCCTGTGCAAAGATAACAATATTCCTATTATGGTATTTGACCTATCCGTGCCGGGTAACATTCGCCGGGCTGTGATGGGAGAATCAATCGGCACAATTGTGGGAGAGTCCTGTGAAGTTAGCTGACTTAAGTGATATCGAACTGGCCATGCAAAATGCGGTGGATGCCACCAAACGCGCATTCAACACCATCCGCACGGGGCGGGCCAGTGCCTCTTTGCTAGATAAAGTCATGGTGGACTATTACGGGAGCCCAACGCCCCTCAAATCGCTGGCCAACATCAGTACACCTGATTCCAGCACACTGATGATTCAGCCCTTTGACCCGAGCTCTCTGAGCGGTATTGAGCGGTCAATTTCCATGTCTGATATTGGGCTGGTTCCCAACAATGACGGCAAAGTCATTCGATTAAATATTCCGCCATTGACTAATGAGCGTCGTCAAGAGTTTGTCAAAGTGGCTAGCAAATACGCCGAGGAAGGCCGGGTCTCAGTCAGAAATGTGCGCCGTGACGGCATCGACCTATTCCGCAAGCAGGAAAAGGACAGTGAAATCTCAGAAGATGAATTTCGCGACCTGCAAGACCAAGTGCAGTCCTTGACGGACAAGTACACAACTCAAATTGACGAAGCCCTGAAAGCGAAAGAAAAGGACATTATGACCGTCTAACGGGACGAGCGCAGGAACAGACCATCAACCCTGGCCTGGCTACCGAGTTGTATCCGGGGTTCGGGTATGAGCAGCGGCTGCATCTGAGATAGGGCTGGAAGCAATTGCCTATAACTGTCCATGACTGCCATTGAGAAAAGCAGCGATGGCAGAGAGGCATAAGGTGCTGGGTCCAAGGTTCTTTCCGACCCCTTGGACCCAGCACTGCAACAATTGAAAGTGCCCAACCTGACTACGGCTCACGGTAGATTGATGCGGCCGAATCGCGTACATGTCACCAAGCCCCTGCCATCGCGTTTCCTTTACCGGACTTCACGCTCTAAAAAGGCCAGCAGTGAATCCCAGGATTGGGTATCCGCCTGGGGATTATACCGACTGGAGTCGCTGTCGGCTCCCCAAACCGTAAAGGAATGCAGCACCCCGCCATAAATTTCCATATCGTAGTCAACACTTGCCGCATTGAGCTCATCAGCGAGCGCTGCAACTTCAGACATGGGCGCAACGGGGTCGTTGCCTCCATGCAAAACTAATATAGGAGCAGCAGTGGACTCATAGCTTTGGCCTTCCGGAGTTGCCAGCCCACCGTGAAAACTGACAAACCCATCAATGTCAGTACCTGCACGGGCCATTTCGAGAACGGCGGCACCGCCAAAGCAGTATCCCATGGCAACTACCCGGCCAGGGTCAACGCCGGCCATGGTTTGAGCTTGCGCTAAACCAGCTTGAAGCCGCTGGCGCATGGTGGGGCGATCGCTATACAGTTTGCCACTCTCTGCCCGTGATTCTTCCGTATTGGTCGGGCGGACTCCTTGCCCGTAGAGGTCAACAGCAAAGGCCGCATAGCCGCGCTCGGCCAGCATTTGCGCTCGCCGTTTTTCGTAGTCACCAAGGCCATTCCAATCATGGACAATGAGGACCACGGGTTGGCTATCGCCAAAGCCTTCATTCATCGCAAAGTAGCCTTCAAAGGGTTGACCGTCAATGTCATACGTTACTGACTCAGTCACGATGCTGGCCTGGGCTTGCCATGTGGTCAGGCCTAATATGCAGACGATCGCCAAGCAGCCAATCAAGACTTTTTTGAACATTTTTCTCCCCTCACCGATATGCTTTTGAACCTGGGGTTGCCCTAAAAAACGGCAACCCACATCAGAAATCCCTTCTTCAAGAATACTGAACATTTGTAAAGAAAAATCGATTTCTTTGGCTCTAGCCTGCCACTTTCATTTCTCCTTAAAAAAGGAAAACAACCTTAAATAAACTGAAGTCAGGGGGCATGCTAGAACTATCTTCGTCACATCAACTTACCTTACTGAAAAGCTGACTGCCCCATGTGCAACAGGCTAGCAGCGCTGCTACAAAACCAATGGCCACCCAAGATTTCCTTAAAGGCAGTACTGATTGTGCCTTTTGTAGTGCAGATTGCCGTTGCCGTAGGGCTAGTGGGATATCTTTCCTATCGAAATGGCAAGCAAGCCGTTCATAATGTGGCTTTTCAGCTGGGTGAGGAAATTAGCGATCGCATTGATCAAGAACTTCACACCTTTTTAGATGCCCCTCACGCTATTCACCAACGGACGGAAATTGCGCTCAAGTTGGGCCATATCAACGTTCGCGATTTAGATGGCCTGAGGGATTATTTTTGGGCACAGGTAAACCTCAGCCCGACGGTGACCGATCTCGGGTTAGGCAATCCCCAAGGGGAGGTCTTGGCCGTAAGCTCCGTCGAAAATTCGACCGGCGTCGTTCGAATCGTCAACGAGCAAACCGGCTACCACATGCACACCTACGAAGTGGATGCGGCAGGACAACCCCTCGATTTACTCAAGACTACGTCCCACTTTGACCCGACTGGTCGCCCCTGGTATCAACGGGCGATCGCCACAAAAAAGCAGGCTTGGTCGGATATTTTTGCCCGCATCTCCCACCCCAGCCTCACCATCAGTGCGGTTTACCCGATCTACACCGAGGAGAATCGGTTAACGGCCGTCCTATATAGCTTGGTGCATCTAGCTGAAATCAGCGACTATCTCAAGGTCAGCAAAGCCGGCAAAGTAGGGCAAAGTTTTATCGTCGAGCCCACGGGTTTGTTAGTTGCAACCTCCACGGCGGAAACTATAGTTGGAGCCAAACCAGCGATAGCAGCGCAAGCCATGGGTAAACGGCTATCGGCTAGCAACAGCCAAAATCGGATAACTCGACTTACCAGTCAATACATCCAGCAGCACGTAGGGCCCTATTCATCCATTACCCAACCATTCCAAACTCGCTTCCAGATTGACGACGCTTACCACTATTTACAGATCCACCCGTTCAACGATGACCGTGGCATCCATTGGTTAGTTGTCACCGTCATTCCGGAAGTCGACTTCATTGCCCAAATCAACGCCAATAAACGTACTACCATTGCCCTCTGCCTATTGTCTCTGGGGGTGGCCATCCTCGCAGGGGCCGTCACCACATATGGTATCCGGCGGACCATTTCACGCCTGTCAAAAGCTGCCGAAGACCTCGCCCTCGGCAAACTCGACCAGCGCGTACAGCCAAGTATGATCACCGAAACGAATCGGTTGGCTAATGCGTTTAATTTGATGGCATCTCAGCTCAAAATTTCTTTTTCGGAATTAGAAGCAAAAAATGCTGAATTACAGAGGTTGGACGCCTTAAAGGATGATTTTTTGGCCAATACCTCCCATGAGCTAAAAACGCCTCTTAACGGCATGATTGGCCTTGCTGAGTCAATGCTATCGGGGGCGACGGGCAACATGACTCAGGAGCAGCAGCAAAATTTACACCTGATTGCCCACAGTGGCCACCGGCTGCTCAACCAGGTGAACGATATTCTAGATTGTTCTAGGCTCAAGTATCAAAAACTCCAGCTTTATCCGCAATGGGTCAGTGTCAGAGAGGTGGTCGCGATGGTGCTGCAGTTAGAACAGCGAACTGTCGCCGCTAAACCGCTGCAGTTACGCAATCGCGTACCAGCTGATATGCCCCTGCTATATGTCGATGAGCACCGGCTGCAGCAGATTATTCACAACCTAGTCAATAACGCGGTCAAATTCACCCCCGAGGGCATCGTTGAGGTCTCAGCCCAGCAAATTGAGGCGGACCCACTGACGATCGCCATCTCGGTAGCCGATACTGGCATCGGCATTCCCCTCAATAAACAAGCCAGTATCTTTAAGGCCTTTGAGCAATTGGGGCATCGGTCCCACCAGCGCCCTGAGGGAACCGGATTGGGCCTGGCGATCGCCCATCAATTAGCAGCGTTACAAAATGGATCCCTCGAAGTGACGTCTCAAGTGAATCAGGGCTCGGTGTTTACGGTCACTCTGCCCCTCGTTCAACCAGAGACCATTGCCACATTCGTAGGCGCGACAGACCCACCCCCGACAACAACCGACATTTTTCCGGACGCAGGCAATTTACCTGGAGTAGAGACTCACCCAGCGCAGCTTGCCGAGGTTGCTTCCCCACGAATGGATCATCTAGATCGCGCCCACATTCTGATCGTGGATGATGATCCCGTCAATGTACGGGTATTGCAAAATTTCCTCAAATTTGCTGGATATCAGCTGACCGTTGCCGCAGATGGTCCCACGGCTTTGGCATACCTAGAGCAGGGTCTGACTCCTGATTTGATTTTGCTGGACGTTATGATGCCTGGCATGACTGGGTTTGAGGTGATTCAGACCCTGCGGCAGGACTATGACCTCCAACAGTTGCCAATCCTCCTACTGAGCAACCTGAATCAGCCACAAGCGATCGCCCTCGGGTTAGAACTAGGAGCGAATGACTACTTGGCCAAGCCCTTTACCCGAGACGCTCTGCTCGCACGCATTCGGACTTACCGGCAAGTGCACCAGCTTGAGGCCGCAGCCATTCAGCTGACCGTGACCCACGAGCAACAGCTAGCTCAGTTCTTAGATGCCTTACCCGTTGCTGTTGTGGTGTATAACCCTGACAAAACGATTTTCTATTTCAACCATCAAGCCGAGCAGCTCTTAAACGGTCATGTCATCAGGGATCTAGGGGAGGCGGGCATTGCGGCCACCTATCAGATATATCGGTCAGGGACGGGGAAACTTTATCCCGAGGCAGAGCTGCCTGTGAACCAAGCTTTACGGGGAAGCTGTGCGAAGGCTGAGGACTTGGAAATTCATCAAGATGAAACGGTGATTCCCTGTGAGGTGATGGGTACCCCCATCTTTGATGAACAAGGCCAGGTTGAATATGCTTTGATGTCCTTTCAAGATATTTCTCAGCGCCAAAGGTCGGCGCAAATCTTGAAGAACTACTCTCAAGAACTCGAGGATGAAGTTAAGCACCAGACGGCTGTATTAGTCAGTATTAACGCGCAACTCCGACAAGAAATGGTCGAAAAGCGACGCGTTACTCAAGCCTTGCAGCAAAGCCAGGCACAGCTCCGAAAAATCACCGATTCGATTTCAGCTGGCATAGCCCATGTCGATCGCGATCGTCGCTATCGATTTGTCAATCAAGCCTACGAAGAGCGATGTGCCATCACCACCGATGAAATCATTGGAAAATATGTTTGGGAAATTATTGGCGACATAGCCTATCAAACGGTCAAAGTCTACATTGACGCCGTTTTGACGGGTATTCCCCAAAATTTTGATTACGAGACTGACCAGATTGATGGCACTACTCGCACGATTAATGCCATGCTCACGCCAGACTGGGAAAACGGAGCCGTGGTTGGCTACTTTTTAGTCTTTTTTGATGTCACTGACCGTCGCCAGCTTGAGCAGTCTTTGCAGCAGGCCAACCATCAGTTGGAAGCTTTGGTGAATTTGGACGGACTGACCCAGGTGGCCAATCGTCGCAAATTTGATGAATACCTAGGCGACGTCTGGAATATGTTGGTACGGCAGCAAGAGCCCATCGCGTTAATTTTGCTTGATCTTGATTACTTCAAGCGCTTTAACGATCGCTATGGGCATCAACAGGGTGACGATTGTCTAATACAGGTGGCGCAAGCGGCTAAGAGCGTCCTGCAAAGAGCGTCCGATCTGATCGCTCGCTATGGCGGTGAAGAATTTGCGGTTATCTTACCTGGAGTAGATTTGGCAGGAGCGGTTTTGATGGGCGAACGAATCCAAACGGCAATCGAAACCTTAGCGATCGCCCATGCTGATTCCCCAGTGAGCGACATTGTGACGGTTAGTATGGGCATTGCCAGCACCGTTCCAATTCCGAGCAAAAGTGCTGATAGACTCGTGGGTGAGGCTGATAATGCTCTGTACCGGGCCAAGGGGCTAGGTCGCGATCGCTTGAGTATAACGCTGTCCTCCACCTCCACAAAGGTGCAGCCATCACGCCATCGGCTCTAACCCTACAGCTATCAGTCTGCACCTTACACAATCGGCGGTCAGAGATCGCGACTTGTTCCTGGCTAAGCTAACCGACTTACCAATAAGTCATAAACGCCATTGGCCTGAACGCTATTCACGATTTCGACAGCGGAAAGCGATGCTCGGGGGAGACCGATCACGGTTTGCCCGAGCGTGAGTTCGCCTTGGGTCTCAACTTGGACGCTCCCCGTATAAGTCGTGAACAAATCAGGACGCAGTAGGTAAGCCACTACACAGGGATCATGCAACGGGGCTCCGCTAGTGCCTAACTTAGCTTCGTCAGCTTTACCGTAGTGACTGAGCACTGACGCAGCAATATCACTCACGGGGTTACCCACAGCCCGAATCGCATCGAGGCGAGCTGGCGTGGTCAACACCTGATGGGTGACATCAAGGCTGATCAAAGTAATGGGTACGCCGGACTCAAACACAACTTTGGCCGCGTGGGGATCCACGTAAATATTGAATTCCGCTACGGGCGTGATATTGCCATGGGTAATCCCGCCCCCCATCATGACAAGATGGTCAATTTTTTCAGCAATGGTCGGCGTTTGAATTAACGCCACGGCAATATTGGTCAAAGGGCCTAAGGTGGCAATGGTGATAGGTCGGGAGGCTACCTGGAGGGTTTCGACCAAAAACTGAACAGCATGGTCGGGCTGTAAAGGCAGATTGGGCTCCGGCAGGTCAGCGCCGTCTAAACCAGTTTTGCCATGAATGTCCTCGGCGGTAATGAGCGATCGCATAAGCGGTCGCGGGCAGCCCGCATAAACTGGTACGTCGTCCCGCTGTAGTAACTCACAAATCTGACGGGCATTGCGCTGGGTCAGCGGCAAAGGTACATTGCCCGCGACCACAGTGATCGCCTGCACCGATAACTCCGGGGATCGCAGGGCCAGCATCAGGGCGATCGCATCGTCTACCCCAGGGTCACAGTCAATAATGAGTGGCTGAGCAACCATGACTTAAATCTCCCAGAGGGGTCATCCTGCGCTAGCGTGATAAGCGACGTTAGGGCTAGCATAACGGCTTTCGATGGAGAGATGAGACGGATTATTTACAGCCACCGAGGTCAGGCGATCGCCAGCACCCTAGTCCTGAGCTTTCTAATGGGATGTGCCGGCAGCTCCGTTGGCAACTCGGTGCAACAGTCGCTAGAAGCGGATCCGCAATTAGAGGAGGCACCTCCGTTCGAGTCTGCATCCCAAGCGGACACTGAGGAGCCTGAAGAGAAAACTGCTCCCGGTCTCGACACCCCACCGAGTGAGGCGCCATCTTCCGGCGGCAACGACCCTGCAACTAGCCCCCCATCAGGTCAAGATGAGTCGCCTTCCAGCGATGCCAGTTCAGCTCAGTCCTCGACAGCCCCCGAGCCGGGAGAGCCGGACTTCATCGGTCCAGTTTGGGCGGCAACCGCAGCGACAAATGCCCCCTCGATAGCCTCAGAGCAAATCGCGAATGAGGCCGAATTTGCTGGCGTGGCAGCCGATTTGCAAACCTACATTGTCGACTTGCAGGCGCTCGGGTTGCTCACGGTGGACCCAGCGCCAAAAGCTACAGGCGCAGCGGACGCAGCGAGCGACTCAGCAACATCGCTCTTTGCCCAACCCATCACGCGGCGCGAGTATGCCCGCTGGCTGTTTGAGAGCTACAACACAATTTATGCCGATGAACCGGGCGATCGCCTCCGAGCGGGTACCAGCAGCGATACCCCAGCATTCAAAGATGTAGCTGCTAGCGATCCGGATTTTGCGGCCATTCAAGGCTTAGCCGAGGCGGGGATCATTCCCAGCGCCTTTTCCGGCAGCAGCACCGACGTTAATTTTCGCCCTGACGCCCCCTTAGGACGCGCAGCGCTGATTTTGTGGAAGGTGCCCCTAGACGTTCAATCGGTGTTACCAACGACAACCCCAGAGGCCGTTGCCGAGGCGTGGGGCTTTCAAGATACAGCAACAATTGACCCACTTGCGTTGAGAGCGATCGCGGCGGACTATCAACTCGGCGACTTCGCCAACTTTAGCCGAGCCTTTGGTTACACCACGCTGTTTCGCCCTGAGAAGCCAGTGACTCGGGCTGAAGCCGCCGCCGTGCTGTGGCGGTTTGGCACCCAAACTGAGGGTCGCACGGCACCCGAGGCAGAAAGTCAGGCATCTTCTGCCGCCGCAGGTTCTAACCGTGAACAAGAATAACGTCGATCCCAAAGAAAATCTGTGGGTTTAGATTGCACCACAGACCGTAGGCTATCACTGAGCAGGACTACACAGCACGAGGCTCAATTTGGTTCATCCGCAACCACTTCCGCTGAATAGTGCTAAGTTTAGTGCTCAGCTCGTGAAGCAGCGGTAGCCCCAATTACTCTGACCGTCTCGCGGGCCTCCACGATTGACTGACTGGCCCCACCAGGTGCTCTTTGCAATCTGAGGTAAGTGTCAAGCTGCATTGGCTCCGTTTCTTTCGACACTGGCTTGATCACTCAGTGAATATCTCGAATTTTGGCCGCCTGCGATCGCAACCTGCGGGAAAGTGGGCAGCCTGTTCTAAGCCTGACCAAGGTTTACTGTTTTGAGTCCAAACATGACGACCCGGCTACGAATAAAGCTCTGTTTTGAGCAGGAGTGAGAGCCTATGGTAACCAGACGAACTCAAGGACGCTTAGTCTTGCAAATGGTATTTTTTTGGATTATCGCTCCCGCGATCGCCCTATCGCTACTGCTATGACTCCGCTTCAGACGATGGGGTAGGCGGCTCTAGCGGAATCTTGACCTCAAAGGTGCTGCCCTTACCTACCTGTGACTGGAGACCTAGACACCCCCCATGGGCTTTGACAATGCGTTGAGATAAATGCAGCCCTAATCCGCTATCTGAGCGGCGATGTTTGCCAGGGCGAAACCACGCAAAAATTTCGGCTTGGTCAGTGGCAGAAATTCCAGCCCCTGTATCCCGAACTTTGATACTCCAATGGGTAGGCTCATCCACAGGAACCTTGCCATAGCTCACTTGCACAAAGCCCGCATCGGTAAATTTCAGCGCATTGCCGATCAAATTAACCATCACCCGACGCAGCTCTAAGCGATCGCCCATTAGGGTATAGCGTCGCTCATCCCCATGCGCCTCAACGCGATCGTCCAGCTTTAGTTCGAGGTGCTTCTCCTGGGCCAACGGTCTCAGCTCAGACGCCACCTCTTCTAGCAAACGCTTGAGATTAAAAGGCGAAATCATCGCCTCTTTACGACCGGCTTCGTAACGGTAAACCTCCAGCAGCGTATTGACCATTGCCAGCAGGTTGTCATTGTTCCGAATTGTCTGTGTCAGCGCCTCTTTGGCATCTGGTGGGATATCGCCAAAGGCGTCTTCCGTAACCAACGTCAACATTCGGTTGGCCGCCACTAGGGGAGTCCGCAAATCATGGGTTAGGCGCGATACAAAATCGTCTCGCTGCTGCGTGATTTCCCGTTCAGCATCCACACTGCGCTTGAGGCGTAGCAGAGCCCTCACGCGAGCCAGGAGTTCATCAGCGTTAAAAGGCTTGCGAATAAAGTCATCGGCCCCCGTGTCGAGTCCTTCCACCACATTTGAGCGCTCGTGGGCCGTAACTAACAAAATTGGGATAAAGGGCAAGTGCTCAAGGCTACGGATCCTGCGAGTCGCCTCATAGCCATTCATCTCTGGCATCATGATGTCAAGCAAAATGAGATCTGGCAGCGCCTCTCCCACCTGCTCTAACAGCTCATGGCCACCTTCGAGGGTCGTGATTTGATAGCCCTCATCTTCCAGTAGGGCCTGTAGCAAAAAACGATTATCGGCAGAGTCGTCTACCACAAAAATGTGAGCAGAATTTTCAGCCATAGTGCGTTGTCAATTGTTTCATACTTTATCGTTTGTCAACAGTCGGTATATAAACACCCCCAGGGGATATAGATCCAGCGATCAGTTACTTTCATGCAGCAACAAAAGTTGTTGAGTGCGAGTTCAATTCCGCCTCATTCAGGTCATCCCGTCTCAAGTCAAAATATTGCGTAATTTTTCGGTATGTGAATGCTCGCGGCACATTTGAGAAAGCCACCCGGTCGCTGACTATAGTGAATTTGACAACCTAGACTACAGCGATTTCAATACCCGACAGTTTGGAGTCAAGCCTGGGTGAAGCGATGCGAGGGTTTTCGGCAAAAACCTCATAAGCAGATCGAACCTCACAACAGGAGACTCACCTATGAAACTGGCCTACTGGATGTACGCCGGTCCTGCGCATATTGGCACCCTCAGGATTGCAAGCTCTTTCAAAAATGTGCATGCGATTATGCATGCGCCCTTAGGGGATGACTATTTTAATGTGATGCGCTCGATGTTGGAGCGGGAGCGTGACTTTACGCCAGTTACAGCGAGCATTGTTGATCGCCACGTACTGGCCCAGGGATCACAGGAAAAAGTCGTTGACAACATTGTCCGCAAGGATCAGGAAGAAACCCCTGATTTGATTGTGTTGACGCCCACCTGCACATCTAGCATTTTGCAAGAGGACCTGCAAAACTTTGTTGAGCGGGCTAGCCTTGATGCGCAGTGTGATGTGCTACTGGCTGATGTCAACCACTACCGGGTCAATGAGTTACAGGCTGCCGATCGCACACTGCAGCAAATCACCCAGTTCTATTTAGAGCGGGCTGAGAAAAAAGGGCAGCTCATCACCAACAAGACGGAAAAGCCGTCCGTCAACATCATTGGGATGACAACCTTAGGCTTTCACAACAACCACGATCGCACCGAACTCGTCAAACTCATGGGCGAGCTCGGCATCGAGGTCAATCTCGTACTGCCGGACAAAGCCTCAGTGGAACAGCTCAAAACCTTGCCCCGCGCTTGGTTTAATCTGGTGCCCTATCGCGAAGTGGGACCGGCCACGGCTACCTATCTCCAGGAAACCTTTGACCAGCCCTTTGTAGATATTACGCCGATGGGCATTGTGGAAACAGCCCGCTGCATTCGGGCGATCCAAAAAATCCTCAATGAGCAGGGCGCTGCCGTTGATTACAACGCCTTTATCGACGAGCAAACTCGGTTTGTCTCCAACGCAGCTTGGTTTTCACGGTCGATTGACTGTCAAAACCTCACAGGCAAGAAGGCCGTAGTCTTTGGTGACAGTACCCACGCCGCGGCGATGACCAAAATCCTGGCCCGGGAAATGGGCATTCGGGTGGTGCTGGCAGGCACTTACTGCCGATACGATGAGGCGTGGTTCCGACAGCAGGTGGGCGAATATTGCGACGAGATTTTGATCAGCGAAGATAATGGTGCGATCGCTGACAAAATCGCGACCCTAGAGCCTGCGGCCATCTTCGGCACCCAAATGGAGCGCCACGTGGGCAAGCGGTTGGATATTCCCTGTGGTGTCATTGCAGCCCCAATCCATATTCAAAACTTTCCCGTAGGCTATCGACCCTTCCTGGGTTATGAGGGGTCAAATCAGCTGGTCGACCTGATTTACAACTCATTTACCCTGGGCATGGAAGATCATCTGCTCGAAATCTTTGGGGGGCATGACACCAAGGAAGTTATCACCAAAACCATGTCAGCGGAGTCTGACCTGTCATGGACGGCTGACGCTATGACCGAGCTTAAGCGCGTTCCAGGCTTTGTACGGGGCAAGGTGAAGCGCAACACCGAAAAGTTTGCCCGCGAGGCTGGTCATGCAGAGATCAGCGTTGAGGTAATGTACGCCGCCAAAGAAGCAGTCGGGGCTTAACCGGCAGCGATCGCTGAGTTGACGGCAGAAAATCCCATCACAGTCTGGCAAGATTGTCGTTATTGGCTTTGCCGGGCTGTGGTGTGAAATCCTGCTTCGCTTTGTCCTTAGTCCCGTTTGCCCTGACGAACAATGGATACCGCTCACCACATTCTTAACTTTTGGTTTGGCGAGCCGCGGGAGTCGGCCGGGGAATATGGCAAAGAGCGCAAAATTTGGTTTGAGAAATCTCCCGTCTTTGATCAAGCGATTCGCGAGAGGTTTTTGGCCGCCTATGAAAATGCCCTCCGAGGAACTTACGCCCATTGGATGGATCAACCTCGGTCTGCACTGGCCCTAGTTGTATTGTTGGATCAGTTCCCTCGCAACATGTTTCGCAATACGGCACGCAGCTTTGAGGCTGATCCCCAAGCTTTGCAGGTAGCCCAAACAGCTGTTGCCCGCCATCATGACCAACAAGTATTGCCGGTAGAGCGCCTATTCTTTTACCTGCCGTATGAACACAGTGAGAATTTGGCTCATCAAGATCAGGCGATCGCTCTGTTTGAGGTCTTAGTTCAGACCGCCCCTGAACTGCGGTCCAGCCTAGACTATGCCTATCGCCATCGCGATGTGATTGCTCGGTTTGGTCGGTTTCCTCACCGCAATGCCTGTTTAGGCCGGGCCAGCACCCCCCAAGAGAGCATCTTTCTTCAGCAGCATGGCTCTCGGTTCTAATCGAAATTGTCTAAACCTGGCGGCGACCCGCGATCGCACTTTGCAGAGCGAGAAAAGACATTTGCCCCAGCATGTTGTGCCTGGCCGCCACCCCTCTGATCGTCTACACCCAATCGACTTAGAGATCGCCAAAGGTTTTCATCACGCCAACCTAAGACTCCGGATAGTCAAAAAAAAGCCGATGACATTATCGTCATCGGCCAGGGAGCAAATCTTTAAACAAACTGCAGTGCGGTCAAGGCTGAAGCTAGCGCCCATCAATCTCACGATGTGCAAACAAGGCTAAGTCAGCCAGCCACCGTTACGGTCGCCGCCGGTTCGGTGGCATCCATCCGTGAGGTAACATTCTTTTCCCAGGGCTCATTCTCTTCGGGATCAATCGCTAAACGATCGCACGGAATCGTGTCTGACAAGATGGCACTGGCCATCATTCCCGTATGAATCTCTAACTGGGCCTGAGGAAGCGCCTCAAACATCAATCGCTGACCAGGAAAAACAACTCGTTCAAAATACCAATCGCGAACATTCGTAATCCGCACAATTTGCATCTTGCTAGTAGCATTCACATAGCAACAAAGAACGGCACCGGACTGGTCAGAGGGGAGATGATCGATAATCTGAGACATGAGTATTCAAAAGAAGTTTGCAATTGATGACTTACTGTAAAGTAACACTGATGCATAGGAAACGGCTGTAAACGCGACTACCATTGATCCCATTAGCTTTAGCGGTTTGTATAAAACTCAACAGTCTGCAACATTCTTGATGCCAAAGCTCGTAAAATCGCATCCCTCAACGAGTTGAGCTTTTGGGAGTCCTAAACATCGATCAAGCTTTCGACCACTTCAAATTAGACAAGCAATAGCATTCCTTTGGAAAGATTTTATAATCAAGCCTTTTTGGTAAATATCAGACCGTTTTTCTGCGATCCCATACCAGTTTGGAGTAAATGCATACAGTTTCTACTGAAGAAAGGTGTCTTGAGACACTCATTGAATTATCAAAAAGTTAGCGATTGAGATCAGTGAAAATCGCTTCCCTGTTGAACTCAAATATTGCTTATTATTTTAAGACGATAAAAAGACGCCTATAATCGCTTGTCAAAAGTCGCTTTTCGTCTTTTCAGGCTAACAGCTAGCTTTTTTCAATCCATAGTTAGGTAGTGATATTTAGTAAAGGACAGAGGAAATAGCAGGATGGGCAGACTTAATGAGCCGCTCCCTGATCAAGCGATTGTATTCGTGAATGAACATCCAAATCGCACCCATATGATTCTCTAGTTTCTTGGAGAACGACA
>JBHJHA010000021.1:0-73160 GCA_050331235.1 Leptolyngbyaceae cyanobacterium | reverse complement strand
ACCTCCTCAGGGAATACAAACTTCTCATGGGGCTGGTCAGTCGGTGCCATCCAAGCCCGGATACCTTCATTCAGCAAAATGTTCTTCGTGTAGAAGGTCTCAAACTCAGGGTCCTCCGCTGCACGGATTTCCTGAGACACGAAGTCATAGGCGCGTAGGTTCAAGCCGAGACCCACAACACCCACAGAGGCCATCCACAAACCCGTCACCGGCACAAACAACATGAAGAAGTGCAGCCAGCGCTTGTTCGAGAACGCAATCCCGAAAATCTGTGACCAAAACCGGTTGGCGGTCACCATCGAGTAAGTCTCTTCTGCCTGGGTCGGCTCAAATGCACGGAAGGTGTTGGAACCGTCGCCATCATCAAACAGCGTGTTCTCCACCGTCGCTCCGTGAATCGCACAGAGCAGGGCACCACCTAAGACGCCTGCTACCCCCATCATATGGAACGGGTTCAGGGTCCAGTTGTGGAAGCCTTGGAAAAACAGCAGGAAGCGGAAAATGGCCGCCACCCCGAAGCTCGGAGCAAAAAACCAGCTGCTCTGACCCAAGGGATACATTAAGAAGACAGAGACAAATACCGCAATCGGCGCGGAAAACGCAATCGCGTTGTAGGGCCGCAAACCGACTAGGCGGGCAACTTCAAACTGACGCAGCATGAAGCCAATTAGAGCGAAGGCACCGTGCAGAGCGACGAAGCTCCACAACCCTCCAATCTGGCACCAGCGAACAAAGTCGCCCTGGGCTTCGGGGCCCCACAGCAGCAGCAGGGAATGCCCCATGCTGGCGGCGGGAGTGGATACAGCCACGGTGAGAAAGTTACAGCCTTCCAGGTAGGAAGAGGCTAAACCGTGGGTGTACCAAGATGTTACGAAGGTGGTGCCGGTCAGCCATCCCCCAATCGCCATGTAGGCGCAGGGAAATAGCAACAGACCGGACCAGCCAACAAAGACGAATCGGTCGCGCTTTAGCCAGTCATCGAGAATGTCGAACCATCCTCGCTGGGCTTGCGCTCGTCCCATTGCTATGGTCATTTCAAACCCTCTTATCTATAGCTAGAAATCCAGCATGTCTAGCATGCAAGACTTTGCATGTTTATTGCAAAGCTGCGATCACACTGATAGATCACTGTACCCTATGTAATGAGAACGCCTATCTATCAATGCCTCTCATAAAGGTCACAAAGGTGACAACTTTAGAGAATGCAGGTTTCTAATTATGATAGGTAGAGATCAAGAATTTTACAATCTGATACTTACATTCTCAGATAATGACCGCATCCACTCAGACCTCGAAGAACAAAATTTTGAAGTATCCGGTGCTCGGCGCTCGACGACTTAGCAATTATTGGTGGGCGACGGTTGTATCCCTTGGTGCCACTGGCTTTTTCCTAGCTGGTCTGTCTAGCTATTTGCTGGTCAACCTGTTGCCATTTGCCGACCCAACCAGTCTTATTTTCATTCCTCAAGGCATTGCCATGGGATTTTATGGAGTAGCAGGGATATTACTAGCTACCTACTTATGGCTCATCATCGGCCTTGATGTCGGGGGTGGTTTCAATGAATTCAATAAAGAATCTGATAAGATTCGAATCTTGAGGACAGGCTTTTTGGGCAAAAATCGCAGGATTGAGATCGAGCACCCGCTTGATAAGGTACAGGCGGTGCGGGTGGATATACGCGAGGGACTCAACCCCAAACGGGCCCTTTATCTACGCATCAAAGGTCGCCCCGATATTCCCTTGACCCGTGTCGGTCAACCGTTGCCCCTCTCGGAGCTAGAGAATCAAGGGGCTGAGCTCGCTCGGTTTCTGCAGGTTCCCTTAGAGGGTCTGTAAAGCTAGGGGAATCAGTTGCTGTGTTAGTCGCCCTACCTTTGCGGCGGAGCACTCAGTGGGTTTTTTCTCTCAACATTAGACTGTGATCATAGCCCTCGCAGCTGAGCCAACCGACCAAAACGTCTAACTTGTCGTCTGTAAACGTGAATAAGGTTCAAATTAATGCGACTGCGGAAATGGAGTTTGATACTGTGTGTCGTCATTGCCCTGGCAGGTCTTACCGCTTGCACAAGTAGTGAAACGACCAATCTCTCATCGGAGCCTGGCGAGGAAACGGCTCTGGAAAATGCTCCCGCGGATTCCCAAGTGTCTGAAACTGGAGCAACCGACAACCGACCCAGTACGGCTCAGACAGCAGGTCTACCTGTATTAACAGGCCCAGCAACGGTCGAACTCCAGGTCAACGGTGGCACTGTAGTAATGGAGCTGGACGGAGAGAAGGCGCCGGTAACTGCAGGAAATTTTGTTGACTTGGTGCAGCGGGGGGTTTACGACGGTACTTCCTTTCACCGGGTGGTCAAATCACCGGAACCATTTGTTGTGCAGGGCGGCGACCCCCAGAGCAAAGATCCGGCTGTGTCGCCCCAACTCTTGGGAACTGGCAGCTTTAATGATCCGGAGACCAATGAGCCCCGCTATATTCCCCTCGAAATTCAACCGGAGGGAGCTGACGCTCCTGTTTACGGTCAAACCCTTGATGCCGCAAGAGTTACGGCTGCTCCGGCACTAAATCATAGTCGGGGAGCCGTGGCGATGGCGCGATCGCAACTCCCTGACTCTGCATCTGCCCAGTTTTATATTGCGCTGGCGGATTTGCCATTTTTAGATGGCAGCTATGCGGTCTTTGGCTACGTCACTCAAGGGATGGAACTTGTCAGTGATATTGAGCAAGGCGATGTCATCGAGTCGGCAACTGTCACATCTGGGTTAGATAATTTGCAACAGCCTGAGTAAAGCTGGCATGGCAGTGGCGGTCACTGGCATCGCATTAGTTACAGCGCTGGGTCGTAACACTGAGACTACCTGGCAAAATTTGCTGAAGGGCCATAGTGCCATCACCTTGCGACAACCAGTCGTTACGCTTCCCCCTTTGCCGATTGCTATGGTGGGCAAATATCCCAGTCGTTTGGAAGATTTGCTGCTGGCAGCGACCAAGGCGGCCCTTACAGATGCCCATTTATCTGAGTCGCTAGAGGCTTGTGGTGTTGTCATTGGCAGCAGCCGCGGCCATCAAGCACAATGGGAGTGGTTTTTGACTGGCGGCCAAGCCGACGGATGGTTGGAGAGTTTGCCTCATATGGCTGCGATCGCAGTTGCCCGGGCAATCGGCAGCCAAGGGCCGGTCTTGGCTCCGATGACCGCCTGTGCCACAGGCCTATGGGCGATCGCCCAAGGGACAGATTTGATTCGGTCTGGACAATGCGATCGCGTCCTGGTAGGCGCCGGAGAAGCGGCTATTACGCCCTTGACACTAACAGGGTTTCAGCAGATGCGCGCCCTGGCAAAGACTGGTTGCTATCCCTTTGACCAGCGACGGGAAGGGTTAGTACTCGGAGAGGGTGCGGCTATCTTGGTCTTGGAGTCGGCAAAACTAGCTCACAGGCGGAGTGCTCGCATTTACGGCTACGTGTTAGGAGCTGGCTTGACTGCAGATGCTAATCATATCAGCGCCCCAGATTCCACGAGTCATCAAGGTGGGCTCACGGCAATTCAAACTTGCCTGCAGCACAGTCATTTAGCACCGGCAAGCGTGGGGCTGATTCACGCCCATGGAACCAGCACCCGGCTTAACGATGCTTATGAGGCTGCCTTGATTCAAACGGTGTTTTCCAGCAGCGTTAACGTGACTGCCACTAAGGGGGCCACAGGCCACACTTTAGGGGCTTCTGGAGCCATTGGCGCCGCTTTTTGCTTATTGGCACTCCAGACCCAAAACTTGCCCCCTTGCACTGGCTTACAGGTACCCGATTTTGATTTAAATCTGGTTCGTACCGCTCAACCAGCAAAACTATCAACAGCGCTTTGCCTGAGTTTTGGATTTGGTGGGCAAAATGCCGCGATCGCCTTTCGCCGGTAATTGATTTGGACAACGTTAACAGCGTTGGCTCCTTACTATACCGATCGCGAGTCTCACAAACTTATCAACCAATTAAATCAGTCGTGCCGGAAAAGAAAATGCGCTCTTCTCTGACAGTTTTCCATAGGATTCGAACGGCTTAAAGGTGCAGGTTCTGATACCGTCTGAGTTTGTCAATCAACTGGTCAGACCTCGTCTTGAGCACGCCGTTTCGCGTGAACACTGCGCATATGTTTTTTGACAGTACTGATGCAGATGAAAAGTTTCTCGGCAATTTCGCGATAGCTATACCCTTGCTGGTGCAGTAACCAAATTTCCTGTTCTCGAGTGGTGAGTCCCCATTGCTGTGCCTCATTGAGCACGATATCTTTTACTAACTGTTGACGGTCTTCTACGATGAGCAAAATGCACGAGGAGTCCAATCCCTCTAATTTAATCCAGCGGCTACGAATGCGGAGAGTGATTGAGTCTTTAGTAAAAATATCAAAATCGATCGCCCAATTCTGTTGAGGAAATGCATCACGGCATTGTTTGAGAATATCGGTAATAACGCCAATTTCTTGAGTAGCAACCACTTTGCTCGTTCCATCTTCTGGCGACTCCTGAAGGAGATTTTTGAGACTCTCCGTGGCATACAGAATTTTTTTATCCTCAGTCAGCACCAGTACACTACCGATATGATTCTCGAGAGAGGTCTCGCTGATTTTCGAGATTTTGGAGTGAGCTAAAGAATGCTCACTCTGCGTTAATAATTCAGAATAGTTTCTGGAGAAAGAAAGTTGGGGGCGAATAGAAGATAGTGTCATGGTTAGTGTCCCTGAGTACTGCAAATGCCCATCACTACAGTCAAATTGTCAAGATCGATAGTTGAGATACTGAAAGGCAAGGTTGCTGCCATACAGCATTGCTACATCTAGTGAGGCTCATTTTCCAGCTTACCAGGAGCCTAAAAACTGGGCGAATCTCATCAGGAAAGAAAATGCTGTGACCTATACAGCTTCAATTAATCAATGCAAGTTCCAGTCAAACGTCAGCCACTATCAGTAAGAAAACACAGTCAACAGGAACATTCTCAAGGACTAAGAGCAACACTTAGGCCTCCAATCCAGGGCCAAAAGAAATTCTTAAAGCTCGATTCCAGTATATTCATCACAAACTTCAACTTTTGTCTTTTTCTTTTAAGGAAACACTAAAAACATCAGTCCCATTTCTTAATCGCTAAAAGACTACTCAAAATTTTCATTTTTCTCTATATCGACAATCGATACAACCTGCCATAAATTCAACTTCTCAGATGGCATAAAGAGCTTAGCCGTGTTTTTGGACTAATTCGAAATTACGCGCATTCCAAGAACATTTCTAAGACTGTATCAGGGTCGTTTACCAGGCAAGTAAACTCCTCGCAGTGGCCGACTTAGCGGACCTGGAAAACGGGAACCTCTAAAAAGACTGGAAATGAGGATATTTCGCTCAGCAGTAATATCTGCAATGAGTACATCCCTGCTTCTAACAAGGTGGGCTGAAAACGCGTGGTATATGTCGTCTGGGTTGCCGTTAGTAATAAGGGGTTGGCTGCTTCTAACCAGTGCTTGCGACTGCGAATAGGACTCAGCGGTTTTGCAAAGATTTGTACCTGACAAGTTGGAGACTCAGAGCTCGATTGACGCAGTTGCCACTGTCCCCAGGAAGTCAGATCAAAGCTCACTTCCAAAACCATCGGTAACCGGCTGCTAAGGGCTGGAGGAATGCTTTGATGTGGAATATCTACGGAAATTGGACTATTGGGATTATTGTTTTGCAAGAGGCTAACTGCAGTGACTTTCAAGACCGACGGCGGTATCTCGGGTGCAGCCGGAGCCGTCTCCTGATGTTCTGTCGTGAGCTGTCCTTGAATCCAAGTTTGAAGGCGATCGCTCAGCAAACCTTCAAACATGCATTGCGCATCTGTTTCTAAATTCTGAATAGTTGTTTGATAAGTGGGCGCTGCAGTTTCGGGTAGGCTTTGTATCGTTATTTCAAATCTGCCTACAGTAATCCCCTCTGGGGCTGACTCTGTCGGGTCAATCGCCTCTGAAGCCACCGTTGTCGGGTCCGCCTCAGCTGGCTCGCCCTCAGAAGAAGGAGACTCTGGGGCGGCAGCGGCAACGGTTTTCGGCTCTGACGTTACCTCAGAGGGAGCCGCCGCCGAGACCGCCTCACAATGGCGTTGAGCAGCGGTCACCCATTGAGCTGTCATGTCTGGCGTAACCGGGTCTTCGTCGGTGTTCAGTTGCTGGGCCAGGTTTGTCGCATCGGCAGCGGCCAGTTCGGCAGGCTGAGTAATGTCTATGGTCGCCAACTTTTGGGCAATGGTTATATCAATGCTGGAAATACTTGTTAATTCGTCGGGATATTCGGCAGGATTAGGTCCCTGCGAACCTGACGTGGTAGCCATGTGTTTCTCCATTGAGAAGATGCAGGAGTTTGCAATTAGCGGATCGCTCAGACTTAAGTTCTGAGAGCAATGGATGGATGCGTGCCTAGTAACAATAAGGCCGATGGATAGCCCACCGGCCTTAGCGGTTTGGCTCGATAATGTGCAACTAATTTCACGCTTACTCAGAGGTTTCCATCTAAATAATCATCTTGAATCTGCAAGCTCAGTTTGGTGTAAGAGCCAGGGGATCAGACCATCCCAGCAAATTCTGGGGCAAGTTATTCATTGGAACACTCTCAGTCGGTTTTCCAAGCAGAAGTGATAATGGCAAGTTCATCTCATATTTGCGATCGCCATGGAGGCATAGTACTCTCCTTCTTAAGACAAAAGGAGAGCATTGTTATCGTCCCCAGTCCTTCGAAGCAGAACTATCGGAAAAGGGATTTAAACCTGAGATGATGCCAGGAACAACTTAGTAAACCTGGAAAACGATGTCACTGATGTAACCAGTCGCAAAGGGCACACCACCCCCTTTAACGGTTACAACTGCGGCTGCTTTATAAACACCAGCAGTCAGGCTAGTGCTAGGTGAATTCAGGGAAACGGTATAGCTACAATCGGTCCCATTAGTAGTGACCGTAGCCGGACCTAGATCCACTTCCGGAGCAGGGCCAAATCCTTCAACGTGGAACAGAACCTCAATTTCCAGCCCTAATCCCAACAAAAAGTTAGTAAATGGACTAGGGCAAGGAGAAAACTCAACTTCTACGCTCAGTTCCAGATTGTTAGGTTTCTGGATGATGCTCTGGGAACCGGCAGGCACCGCCGTATCACTAATTTTAAAATTAGATAGGGCAACGCTGATAGGGCCTAGAGCAATAATGTTTTCGGAGTCTGTAGGCATGATTGTGTCCTCTTAAGGGGTCATAATTGAAACTAGAAAAGCCAGACAATCTGAGGCTTTTCCGTGTTTAAGCAGGCTTTTTGATTGCCTAAATGCATCATGGCAATGCTTTCAAAGATTTGAGAATGGCCTGAAAGGGGTACTCTTGTCATTGATGGTACTCTTTCAGGGCAAACACTGGGACCAGCAGAGAAAGTGCCATTTTTGAGAGTATCTTTTAGGCTCAAACTGAACTTTTCTAAAATCTGCAAACTACAAAAATTCACTCTGCTTTTCCGGATTCTTAACTTCAACATTAATGAAGCACGTGTCGGACCTGGTATTGTTTTTGACCAGCCGATTAAGTAATGCGACCTCAGCCCGGAGTAATATTTTTACCGGTGCCGCTTTAGCAAAAAGGCTCCTTTTGATCGCGATACCCTTAAAATCCTTGAAGTCTCAGTTATTCGATAGCCTTGTCAAAGATTTACATGCCTAGAAAGCTTGACTATAGATTGTTGTGTTTAGTCTCGGTCATCAGCTTCCCGGTCACGATTGTGACTGTCACTGGGGTGGGATGTAGTAGGTTTCCTCTTAGGCAGAGTTAAGTCGAGTAGGGTACACAATTAGGAGTAGATAGCGCCCGAATCTGGCACCTGAGAGTCACCCTGTTGGCGGACGATGCCTCATCCCTATGCCTCTGCTGACATTGGGGCCGTGCTCGTAGCGGTATCAATCCCTTGGGCGCAGCAAAACCCAACGGTCAGAACGCGTCAAGGGTCGGAATGTCGGAAGGGTTGTATTACTGAGTCTCTAAGTTTGATATCGCGACTGCTTTGGACGGATGCAGGCTAATCCTGAGAGATGGTCATCCAAATAGCAGATTGCATGAGAGCGCTAGCAAGCACCTGTCCTAAACGACAGTCTTCCAAATGAGTCAGGAGCTTTTCGCTATAGTGATTCATGCATTAGCTAGCATGTTTTCCAAGGTATTGCCGTGGTCGTCACCGTAGAATCGCTGCTCAACACTGATATCAATAAGCCTGCTCGTTACCTTGGCAATGAGCTAGGCGCTATTCACAAGCCGTGGACGGATGCTCAGATCCGCTGGGTGCTGACCTATCCCGAAGTGTATGAAGTGGGCGCTTCGAATCTGGGGCACATCATTCTTTACAGCATCTTGAACGCGCAACCGCGCCAACTGTGCGATCGCGCTTACCTACCCGCAGCGGATCTGGCGACTCGGCTCAAAGCCACCGATACGCCCCTCTTTGCCGTGGAGTCGCGGCGAACGCTCCCCGATTTCGTTATTTTGGGCTTTAGCCTCGCCTATGAAATGGGTGCTACCAATATTTTGGAGATGCTGACCCTAGCCCATGTCCCCTTAACGGCCCGGGAGCGAGAGACAGACGGTCCCTGGAACGTGGAAGCTGGAAGCTGGCCCTTGGTTTTTGCCGGCGGGCAAACCGCAACCTCAAATCCAGAACCCTACGCCGAATTTTTAGATTTCGTCGCCCTGGGTGATGGGGAAGAGCTGCTGCCGGAAATTGGTCTCGTAATTGAAGAAAGCAAAGCGGCTGGCCTCACCCGTGAAGAACTGCTCCTAGATTTGGCTCAGGTGCCTGGCGTGTACGTGCCCCGCTTTTACGACATGGCGGCAGACGGCTCCGTGCATCCCAATCGACCAGACGTACCTCTCCGAGTGCTGCGTCGCGTCGCGTCGCCCATGCCCCATTACGCCATTGGTCTGGTGCCCTATGTGGAAACCGTTCATGATCGCCTCACGGTGGAAATTCGTCGCGGTTGTACCCGGGGCTGCCGCTTTTGCCAACCAGGGATGCTAACCCGTCCAGCTCGTGATGTAGATACGACCGAAGTGGTGGACGCGATTGAAAAGGGGATGCGGGCCACCGGCTACAACGAATTCTCGCTATTGTCTCTAAGCTGTTCCGATTATCTGGCACTGCCAGCGGTTGGGGTCGAGGTCAAAAATCGCCTTAAAAACGACAACATTTCGCTATCGCTGCCGAGCCAGCGAGTCGATCGCTTCGATGAAAATATTGCCAATATTCTCGGTGGCACCCGGCAAACCGGCTTGACCTTTGCACCCGAAGCTGGCACCCAGCGCCTGCGAGACATCATCAACAAAGGGTTAACTAACGAAGAGTTGCTACGCGGCGTTAAAACTGCCTACGAGCAGGGTTGGGAGCGCGTCAAGCTATATTTCATGATTGGTCTGCCGGGGGAGACCGATACTGATGTTTTGGGCATCGCTGAGACAGTGCGCTGGCTGCAGCAGGAATGTCGGCAAAAGGGCCGGAAACCGCTCAAAGTGAATTTGACTATTTCTAACTTCACCCCCAAACCTCACACGCCATTTCAGTGGCACAGCGTTTCCACCAGTGAGTTTTTGCGTAAGCAGGCACTGTTGGGTGCAGAATTTCAAAAAATGCGGGGCATCAAGGCTAATTTCACCGATGTCCGCATTTCTGCGATGGAAGATTTTGTAGGCCGAGGCGATCGCCGATTAGCCGCCGTGGTGCGCCGAGCGTGGGAGCTCGGTGCCGGTATGGACTCTTGGTGGGAAAGCTTGGATCGAGCCTTTAATGCTTGGACTCAGGCCATTGATGAGGCCGATCTATCTTGGAAATATCGGCAGGTAGAGACTGGCGAGTGGAACGTCATGGATACTCACCACGCCGAGCAAGCCAGCCATTTAGATAATCCGCTCCCTTGGGATCATTTGGATACGGGCATCAGTAAGCAGTGGCTCAAAGACGATTTGCAGCGGGCTCTAGTCGCCGCGATCGTCCCCGATTGTTCCTTTGAAGGGTGCTCGCACTGTGGCATCTGTGGGCCTGACTTTGGTCACAACGTAGTGGTACCACCGCCTCCCATTCCAGAGTTCACCGGCCATTTTCAGCCTAATCAAACTCGGGTGCAGCGACTTCGGGTGTGGCTGGGTAAGCAACAGGAACTAGCGCTGTTGGGCCATCTTGATTTAGTGCGGCTGTTTGACCGGGCTGTGCGGCGGGCGGCCTTGCCCGTTGCCTTTACTGGCGGTTACCATCCAGGGCCACGCATCTCGCCGGCAAATGCCTTACCCCTGGGGGCTACTAGTTCGGGCGAAATCGTCGACTTTGAACTCACGGCATCCCTAGATATTGATGAATTTGAGCGGCGATTGGCGGAGCAGCTCCCGGTGGACATGCCGATTTATCAGGTTGCCGATATTCCCCTCAATCATCCCTCGGCCACGAAATCGCTGGAGCAGGCTGAGTATTTGCTAGTGCTCACTGGAGCAGTGCCCGAAGCTCCCCTGACTCCAGCCGACTGGCAAGCCGCGATCGCTAGCGTTCTACAGGCTGAGACGATGACCTGGGAGCACACTACCAAGTCAGGTAAGAAGAAGCAGGTTAACTTACGGGAACGTCTCTATAGCCTGGATTGGGCTGCCGCCAACGATCTGCAGATGCTGCCGCCATCGCTACAGGGAAACAATTTTGGGGGTCAAGCTATCATTCACTACAGGGGTAGTTGCAAAAACGACGGCACCCTCCTGCGACCAGAGCACGTGAGCTACATGCTAGAGCAGGCCTTACAGCGTCCCTTGCGCCTGCTACACACGCATCGCCTGAGTTTGATTTTGAGCGCCGATGCTGCTTCTAGCCGCCAGCGATCGCCCATAACGACTTAGCTTATCAACTGCGAACCAGTGTCAAAGCCTATGAGCGTATCCTCTCAACGTTTAACCGTTATGGTGCAGCAATCGCTGCGATTAGTTTCAGTTAGTTGTGCCACCTTGATGGGGCTGTTTAGCAGCGCGATCGCTCTGGCCCAAACCCCGACTCCCAGCGACAGCGAGCGAACGGTGGAAGACCGTATGTATGAGCAGTTGCTCACGGTGCCCTCCAACTATGCAGGCGGGCCAGGTTTTTTATCCGAGGCGGCTGAAGATTGGCCGATCATTACCCCTGAGACCGTTTCCCTTTATTCGGCAACGCTCCCTAGCCTCTGGTGGAGCCGTGATCAGCTACCGACCCTATGGCGAGTTGCCCCCAACTCCACCGTACGGGTTGAGGGGTATCGCTTGGTGCGAGACTGGACGGCCTTTTACAGCAATTCGGCTGAGACGGCGGTCATCGATGTTCAGGTTGACCCGCAATATTGGAATCGCTTGAACTATTTTCAGCAGTATGCCATCCTACGCCGTTTTGGCGGTGCGGGCATGATCTACGGCTACCATGTCAGAATTTACAACTCCATTAGCCTGGTGGGAGTGCATAGCTGTGATTTCAGCAGTATTCGAGACACTGCTGAGTCGCCGGAGGGGCAAATTGATGGACTTGCTGACCTCTCGCAAGTCAACTGCACCGCATCCATTGGCCCATTCATCGACTATGTTAGCCCCGAGTTAAACGATGACCTATTTGCGCCCCCTTAGTTGCCGCCACAGCGCTTCATAACGGGCGATCGCAGCGGCCTCCAATGGCAAAATAAACTCGCTTTGGGCTAGCTGCTCAGACGTTGGGGCGATCGCGGTCTCAGCGGTGGTCACAGCCACCTGAATGCTATCGGGGGATAACAACAGCGGTGAGAGCCCTCGAGCAAATAAACTCAAAGGGGTCACGACCTTTGGACTCCACCAGTAGCTAAGCCATTTTTGATCAATGGGTGAGGGAGATGTTTCCTGGGGCTGGCCCATTGTAGGATTGGGTTTAACCCAAACATCTGCTGACAGCAACGTACCGGGATCTGGAGCGATCGCCTTTAAATATCGATAACGTGACAACACGGGTTGAATTTCTGCTGACCAACCAACGGCCAACGCCACGTCTCCAACAATCAAAGATTCCAGATAGGAAGACGTTGCATATACGCGGACCTGTGGGACCAACGCATCGAGCATAGATCTCAAATCGCCATGGGTTTCTGGGTCAAGATCATTGACCGAGTATCCTAAAGACTTCAGCAAGAGGCCCAACACGATACGGGGATGATTGGGCAATGCCAAACGTTGACGCAGCTCAGGTCTAAGCAAATCTGACCAGGCAGTCGGCTGCCACCCCCACTTGGCAAAGGGCCGGCTGTCATACACCATCACCAAACTTCCCCACCGATAGGGCGACGCCCACACTGTCCCAGTTTCTGACACAAAGCCCTGAGAATTACGCTGCAACAGCGTGGACCAGGATTCAGGCAAATTTTCCCAGCCAGGCACCGTTCGTACTTCACTCAGCGGCAAAATCAACTGTTGTTGGATGGCAGCAAACAACCAGTAATCGCTCACACAGACCCAGTCCGCGACCGGGCTGGGAAGGGAGTCTTCAGCATTGGCTTGGTGCCATTCTTGCAGCGTTTGCCACAGCGAGACCCAAGACTTTTGCGTCCGAACCTTGAGGGGCGCGGGATCCGTCAAGCTATCTTTAAAGTCGCTCAGTAACTGCGGCGGCAGTGCATCTTTTAGCGTCGTAATCGCTAGGGCACCAGCATGACTACGTCCGCAAGCAGTCTGCGCCACAGCCAACGCTGCCAGCCCTAAAAGTAAAGATCGTCGGTCCATGGGAGCCAATATCAATCACACGTCGGATAGTTAATCGTATTGAGCCAAGTTTACAGAACTGGCTCGGGGTTCTCACAGGGGACATACCGATATCGGCACAAAGGCACCAGAGATAACGCTCTTATCGAGACCCGCTGCAACATTTTCACCAGGACCAACCCCAAAATCTATCCCCACAGATTCTTCAAAGCCAGATTTTTCGTGCTTCAATATTTTTTTACCCAAGGTGTAACAACAAAAATTAGGCCCCTGCAAGGCTTTCAAATATATCACTTTCAATATTAAAAATTAGTTGATAGCTTAGTCGCCAGGGTTGCCCCGACATGGAGTTTTGGACACAGAGGAATGGAATCGCGACGCCCTAAATTAGCTTAGCTGCCATCAAAGATTTTTGTCCGTAGATCAGTTGAAAGATATCCCTTTCATTTAACAGAGAGCTAGTCGTTCAAACGAGCCACAATCCGGTTTATGACCTCATCTCACTACGGCCAAACTTGACATCAACAGTATCTATTCGATGCCTTTTACAGCTACTCGACAGCCTAGCTCCCATCAACAGGAATTGATAGGAGCTAAATAAAATAGTCAATGTAGCTGGTCCACCTAGCTGCCAACCGAAACCGCTACAACCCTTACTCCTAGAAAGATACAGCTCGACTCAACAGAATTTTCGCATCTTATAATTTGGCCAAAGTATTGTTCGTGCCGCTGCATTTAGACATCCAGTGACTGTATCGCTCGTGGCAGTAGGGGCATCGATGATGGTCAGCAATACTGCCAGAGCATTGGCTCGAGCAGTTTCAACAGAAAACTCTACGCTCGAGCCGGATATTACAAAGTTATGTATCGCTGCTAGCAGGTCATGACGAGCATTTCATTTTTGCAGTAACTAAAATTTTGCGCATCTGTTTTAGGCCCGCCATTTCCTTGAAAATTGCGATCGCGGACCTTCATTCTCCAGCAACATAAAATATCAACAAACTTTAAATCACTCTACAGATCTGGGACATAAAAAAAACCTAGCTATAGGATGTAATTAATTCTATTCAGAGCGTTAGCGTCATATGCAACCTATTGAGTCACAGGTCACCTTATTGACCGAGAAAGTTGACGCACTCCACACCCTAATTGATCAAGTCAATCATCGGGTTACTGAGATTCTGTCTTCCTCTCAGTCCCATGCTGATGCGGATGTTTTGTTGGACGATAACTCATCGGCGATGGTCGGGACGACTCCCTTCCATCGAGGTGAGGCACTGTTAGTTCACAAAGACATTCTGATGGATTCAGTTTATATGGAGTCTGACAGCACAACCGAGGAAGCTAGCCTTTCTCCCGAAATTCAGATTCAGCGATTGACTGCCCAATTAACCGCTGCTTATAACCGTATCGCCGCACTGGAAGAGCAGCTACTCGCTAGCCGCGCTCATCACTAAGGGCTTCACATTAGCGTTTGCTACCGCTACAGATACGCTGATATGGGCTTTTTCTAGCCTCTTTGGGAAAGCTGCGCCTCGCCCCCCCGTTGCCGATAGTCGGATTTCACCTCTCCATTTTGACTAAACCAGTTGCCCTTCAGCAGAGCGTCAGCGCAGAGATTTAGGGTAATTGGAGTTTTCCCTCAAGTCTTTCTGTCCAATTTGATGGGTAGGCTTCTCATTGAGGGCCAAGGTATACAAACTAATTTACCCCGAGATAGTGGGGCTCTGCTTGGCAGGAGTAATCCCCGTGCTGCAAATTATGGTAATGGAGAGAAAAGTGCAAGCGATGACTTCGCCACAATTGACGCAGCAGTTGAACCTGTTCAAGGTTGACTACGCTCGCCATAGCCAGACAACCTTGAATCCACTGTCGCAGGTCTAGCCTACAAGCGATCGATTCAAGGTTGTTAACTGGCTGGCATAGCGATGGCTCAGACCGAAGCCGATGTTCAACGGCTAAAACGGAATGTCGTCATAGTCGACGTCTGGTTCAGACGGAACGGCTTGGGGCTGAGGGGAAACTGCCGCTGGCGATGGGTTGGGCGCAGCGACTGGAGCCGGAGCGCCAGCACTGGGTGCTGATGTAGGCTGGCCGATCGCTATAGAGCCTAAGTCAGTCAGGCGATGAACGCGCTGAGCAGTCATTTCGGCTTGCTTTTCTTTAAACCCCTCTGGACGATCAACGGTGTTCATCGATAATCGGCCTTCAAGTAAGACGCGATCGCCCGCCTGATACTTCTCTTGCAGTTCTTGCGCAAGGTTGCCCCAGCCAATCACTTTGAGCTGCTGCGCCCCATCATCGGCCCGGAGCCCCGGAAACGCCACCGTCATCTCCGCGATCGCCGTCTGGTTGTCTTGGGTGTAACGCAGCTGGGGAGCTGAGATGATTTCAGCCATCAACGTGCATTGATTCATAATGCTGTCTCCTGAGGAACTTGGTGGATACCTTGGTCTTGCTCAATAAATGCCAAAACTTTCTGGCGATACTGATTGAGATTTTCATCCACCCACTCACGATCTTCGCTATTGGCATAGATATGCACTAGGGGTTCGCCCGCATCCGGTAGCACCAAAATCCAACCGTCGATATCTGGATCGAGAATCTTCACCCCGTCAACGAGTTCCAACTGGTCCGAGGGGTGGGTTTCTACCAGATAGCGCATGAGGGCACCCTTAGAAGTCCAAGGGCAGCGGAGGGTTTGAATCCGGTGAGAAATCCGGGGTAGTTCGCTCCAGATTTGCCCCAGGGTATGCTCTTGTACGGTGAGCATCTCGATGATCTTAGCAATGCAAAACATAGCATCAAAGCCCGGATGCATTTGCGGAAAGATAAAGCCCATATCGCTACTGCCGCCCAACACGACATTTTCGTTTTCTTGGCAGGCTTCCATCAGCGCCGTAGGGTTAACTTTGGTGCGAATCACGTTGCCATCGTGGCGGCGAGCAATGTGCTCGATCGCGCCCGTCGCGTGGACAGGCACCACTACTGTGCCCCGAGGGTTAGCCGTTAGCACCATGTGAGTCACTAAGGCCGTGAGGGTCTCACCGCGAATCGGCGTACCGACTTCATCCACCAGGATAAACTGCTCACCGTTGGCAGAGACCTGAACCCCAAAGGTCGCCTGTAGTGCCTGCACCACCTGTCCAAGCTGGCTCAGCATAGATTCGCGATCGCTGCCGGTCGGGGCGTTTTGAGTCAAGCTCGCATTCAGCACGACGGCATCGCAATCACACTTGGCGAGCAAGCGCGGCAGCACCGCCCCAGAGACCGCATAGGCATAATCAATGACCACCTTGGAATTGCTGCTGCGGACAGCTTCCACGTTGAGGTGTTCTTCAAAGGCTTGGCTGTAGGCTTCAATCACGCGACTAGGGTAAGTCACTGAGCCGATTTCGTTGATCTGGGCCCTTCGGAGGTCTTCCTTAAAGTAAGCCCCTTCAATTTTCTTTTCCTTGCTTTTAGGGATATCAATGCCGTTCTCGTCGAAAAACTCGATCAGGATATGATCAGGCCGATCGGGGTGTAAGCGGACGTGGATGCCCCCGTTGACACCTAGGGAAGGCATCACCGCCCGCGCCAGCGGAATCGCTGTCGCCTCTAAGTTTTGGATATTGATGCCCACCGACATCAAACCAGAGATCAGCGATCGCGACACCATGCGAGAAATACTACGCTGATCGCGAGATACTGTAACATTGGAGCCGGCCTTCAGCGTTGACCCATAGGCGGCCCCTAGCTTCACCGCAAACTCAGGCGTAATATCGATATTTGCGAGTCCGGAGACGCCCCGCTGGCCAAATAAGTTGCGTTGAGCAGTATTACCCCAAATCAAATTGATATTCAAAGTGGCTCCCGACTCGATTTGTTTATTAGGCCATACTCTCACCTTTGGGCTGATCTGTGCTTCTTCACCCACTGTCGATAGCGCGCCAATGACGGCGCCTTCCAACACATGGGCACGGCGATCAACCCGCGTACCCCGAGAAATTATGCAGGCTTGGAGATAGGCCTCTTCTCCCACGATGGCCCCATTCCACACAATTGAGCGCTCAAGCTGCGCATCGTTACCAATGGTGACGTTATCGCCAATAATCGTTCCAGACTTGAGCTTAACCCGGGCCCCAATTCGGCAGTTATCGCCAATCATTACAGGGGGCTCAAGCTGCGCCGACGGGTCGATTTCAGTATTTTGCCCCACCCGAACGCCCGGCGACTGTTCGGGATAATAATCCAAGGACATTTCCACCGCCTCTTTCAGCGCATCGTACTGCGCCTCACGATAGGCATCGAGGTGGCCAACATCGCACCAGTACCCCTCCGCCACATAGCCGTACATCGGCTCACCTTTGGCTAACAGCAGGGGAAAGAGATCCTTGGAAAAATCGGTTTCCTGGTTTTCTGGCAAATAGTTCAGCACCTCAGGCTCCAAAATATAGGTGCCGGTGTTCACGGTGTCAGAAAAGATCTCACTGGTTGACGGCTTTTCTAAAAAGCGCTGGATGCGATCGTCACTGTCTGTAATGACCACGCCAAACTCAACCGGATTGGGCACCCGAGCCAGCACCAAAGTCGCCTTCGAGCCTTTTTCTTTATGGAATCGGACGGCCTCCTGTAGATCAAAATCAGTGACGCCGTCACCACTAATCACGATAAAGGTGTCATCCAAGAGCTCAGCAATGTTCTTGACACACCCGGCGGTCCCTAAGGGCTGGTCTTCTTCGACGGCATAGGTCATTTGCACCCCAAACTCACTGCCGTCCTGAAAGTAATCTCTCATGACATCAGGCAAGTAATACAGAGTGGCGATAACCTCATCGACACCATTCCGCTTGAGGAGGTTGATGATGTGCTCAGCAATTGGACGATTCAAGATAGGAACCATCGGCTTGGGCAGGTCGCAGGTCAGGGGCCGCAAGCGAGTTCCAGAACCGCCGGCCATTAGTACTGCACGCATTAGATCCTCCTCGGACGTAAAGAAAATTATCTTTAAAGGGTGATGGTGACTGTATGACAGTGGACCGCCATTAATAATTTCAGTCTGCACCTAGAGGTACAGGCTGATAGCCTTCCATGGCTGTATCATCAGTCTTTATCAGTACAGTCACATCTACCAAATAGCATAAACGAGCACTCCCCACCGTTTTGTTGATAACTGCTGAAAGCGTCGTTCCAGTAGTGAGGCTTAACCATGGAGTGAACCCGTGGCGATTTTCTCCTTCCCGCCAATTGTCGAGTTCACTGTTATTTTGGAATAGTCAGATAGATTCCTGGAGCAAAAAGAGGGAATAAAGGCCATGGGAGTTTTAGTATTTCTAACGCTATCGATTACTTATGGCACCGGGGCCTGGCGGTTTTGGAATGGCTTTCAAAAAACCAACTTCAGCCAGAACAAAGTTAGCCTTACGCTGCTTTGGCCAATCTACTTCATTGCAAACAAGTCTTACCGTCAGAATTTCAACAAAGCACTGAAGGGCTAGGATGTGGAGACGCACATCTTCAAAGAGTGGCAGTCTCTATGGTTTCGCCTGGTTTATCTGATCGCCTCGATGCCGTCGCTGCACGGTATGACCATGAATATCGGGGCGATGCCGTTGAAGTGCCAGAGTCCGTAGAAGCACTGCCCATCTTTCAAGAATGGATATCGGGTAAGTTGTCTTCCCGGATTGCATCGCCCTTCTGGGAGTTTGTCAAACCGAAGAAGCTCCACAACTGCCTTGACTTAGGATGCGGCGGGAGCTTTTTGTTTTATCCCTGTTGGCGGGAGTGGGACGCGCGGTTTTACGGCCAAGATATCAGCTCAGCGATTTGTGATTTAGTCAATGCCCGGGGTTCACAGCTGAACTCGAAGCTTTATAAAGGGATGCGGCAGGCAGCAGCGCATCAGCTGGATGTTTATGAACCTCATCAATTTGATGTGGCGATCGCCACGGGGGTGAGTTGCTATTACGATTGGGACTATTGGGATATCGTACTCACCGCCGTTAAAAAAGTGCTCAAACCAGGCAGCTCCTTTGTGTTTGATGTTGTCGATCCTGAGCAACCGCTGGCCGAAGACTGGGCCATTCTTGAAATGTACTTGGGGGCTGATGTGGAGTTAATGCCTCTAGCAGAGTGGAAAAAACAGCTGAAGGCCGTGGGCGTCAAAATTCAAAAGGAGCAGCCTGGGGAACTCTTTCACCTCTTTAAGGTGACCTTTGCATGAGTCAACGGCTCTGGCTGATTGGGGGCACCCAGGAAAGCCGGCAGATCATTGAGCAAGTGTACATTCTGCGTGGGGATCGAGTACCCCTCAGGGCGGCAATTATTACCGTGACGACTGCGGCAGCGCGATCGCTCTATCCTACCTCGCCTAACTGGCAGGTTTGGGTTGGTCGATTAACTGCTGCAATGGCCGAACGATTTGTTGCGCGATATCAGATTGGCAGCATTTTGGATGTGTCCCATCCCTTTGCCACTGAAATTTCGGAGCTCGCGATCGCGATCGCTCGACGCCATGACCTTCCCTATTTACGCTACGAACGAGCTGACTGCCCCCCCCAAGCATGGCGCGATCGTCAGGGACGGCTCGGGCTTGTGCGGCTGCCCCAGGTGCAGGCCATCTTGACCGATCGCTACCTCGAGGGCGAAACGACCTTACTCATTTTGGGCTATCGACTGTTACCGCAGTTTGCCGCGTGGCAGCAGCAAAGTGGCAAACTCTATGCTCGCATCTTGCCGTCCTTGCCAGCGTTGACAACAGCCTTAGAAAGCGGCTTTAGCCCTGATCGCCTCATTGCCTTGCGGCCTCCCCTCAATCCCGCTTTAGAAACTGCCCTGTGGCAACAATGGCAAATTACTCAGGTTATCGCCAAAGCGTCTGGCAGCCCCGGCGGGCAAGACCACAAACAGGCGATCGCTGCCCAACTGGGCATCCGCCTCATACAAATCGAGCGGCCACCAGTACAGTATCCACAACAAACTGACTGTCTCGATACGGCAGTGAGATTTGCTTTGCGGTACGTTACCTGAGAGTGTGGTGAGTTTGTCGATGGCAATGGCGAGTGGATCTGTGGCAGCGGCCAAATTGCCTCAGTTTCATTGTTTTACGGCCTGCCAGAGACTCAAAAGGGCTAGCCCAATAGCAACGATATCTATCTAGGGTTAGGGCGACGAGATTGGGGTGATCGCTTTTGATGAGGAGTGCTATGCTTAATCCCCAACAAGTCTTTGTGACGAAAAGAGTGGGTGCTTAACCCTTGCACCCTCGGAGTTTCCATGGCCGCTCTGCCTATGCCACCAGGTTCATCTTCAAACGCGTCAGGTTCCAGTTCGACCCCTGATGCAACACCGGCTTTTGCCATGAAAGAGCTGGTCACTCGGCTCCAGCGCGAGCAACATAAAATTCAAGATTTGCTCAGCTCTTTAGGCTTTGCCCTGCGCAGCCTGAACAATCTGAATCAGTTTTTAGAGTTAATCCCGATGATCGCTAGCCGCGTTACAGATGCTAGTGGCGGGGCTTTGGTGCTGTTTCGCCCCGATGGGCAGGTACGTTTAGAACGGCTCCACTGTCAAAGTGACGACCATTGCCAAGATGTCAAAATGGCCTTGGAGGCGGCAACGCGGCAAGTCACAGCTTCGTTTTCACCATCGGGCAGCGCGATCGAAATTGCTCGTACGGCGATGTTGTCTCTAGACCGCTATGTACATCGGTACTTAGGGGCAGACTTTCAGGTCTTTGGCACCGCCATCATTGTCAAGAACGTGGAACGGGGTCGGCTCTATGTGTTTAGTCGTGAGGTTGATTATGCCTGGACGGAAACGCGGCAAAAGCTCGTGCGCCTGGTGGCTGACCAAACGGCAGTAGCGATCGAAAACGAAGAACTAACCGTCGCCTTGCGCAAAAAAGAGCGCCTGGGTCGGGAGCTGGAGATTGGTGCCGAGATCCAACTACAGCTATTGCCACGTACGTTTCCAGTGATCGATGGGATTGATTTAGCCGCCCAATGCCGCACTGCCAACAAGGTCGGCGGTGACTATTACGATTTCATTCCGACGACCTACGATCAAATTCGCTATCCCGATGCCCAACAGTCGGCCATATCGCCTTGGAGCTTTGCCGTTGGTGATGTGATGGGTAAGGGGGTGCCGGCTGGGTTGATCATGACTATGCTGAGGGGGATGTTGCGGGCAGAGGTCCTACACAGCTTTTCAGCGGCGCAGATTTTACATCATCTGAATCACGTCATGCATACCGATTTGGAGAATTCCAGTCGGTTTGTCACCCTATTTTATGGGGAATACAATCCCCAAACGCGCATTCTGTCTTACAGCAACGCGGCTCACAATCCGCCTCTGCTATGGCGAGCGGCCACCAATACGGTGACGCGCTTAGATACTGTAGGGATGCTGCTCGGCCTAGATATCGATACCCATTACTACGAAGAACAGATCGAGCTCCAGCCCGGTGACACGATCCTGTACTACACCGATGGCTTTACCGATGCCGCTAACTCTCGAGGCGAGCGGATGGACGAAGAAAATTTGGTTAATGCGCTGAAGTGGGCCTGTCGGAATTATCAGTCGGCGGAATCTATTTTGGAGTATCTGTTTGGCATTTTGCAGCGCTTTGTGGGGCACGATCGCCATACCGATGACGATGTGACATTAGTTGTCATGCGGCTCAAACCTGAACTTCAGCTCAATTTGTTTAGTCAGAACTAGCGGTTACCGCGTCGGCTAGCAATTAGACAGAACTTGGATGTTTTGGGAGCATCGCCCAGCCCTCAACGTAGCCATCAATTCTTGGGAAAATACAGTTTTTTATCTTTGATGTGCTTCAATTCATAGCATCAAGCTATGTGAGGTGGTGTTATGCAGCCCCAACTTTTGGACATGACTAGCCAGCATCTGAGTGGCATCCAGCTTATGCAGATCGAAACGCTGTCTCCCCAACCAGCTATCGAGCTCACGGCCCAAATGCCGAAACCAGTCCCCATTGTGGCGCAGCAGTTTGAACAGGATGTGGTTTCAGATATCGGTAATGCCATCAGCACGTTTATTGAATCGGGACAGATTTGGGCACTCCTCATCGGGTTTGTATTGGGATATGTATAGCGGGGAGTGACCATCTATCGGTAGTCTCCCTGTTATTACTTAAGGTTTGCATTGTCTCCAAAGGTAGATTTGCTTGTGAGTTCCCCTAATCAAAAGGCTTGGAGTCAGCGGTTTGAGTCGGCCCTCAATCCGGCGATCGCGGCTTTTAATGCCAGTATTTTGTTTGATATTGAGCTGATTGAGCATGACTTAACCGGCTCTGAGGCCCATGCCAAAATGTTGGCTAAATCTGGCATCATCACCATTGCCGAAGCCGAAACGCTGGTCGAAGGGTTAGAGCAAATCCGCCAAGAGTATCGCGACGGCAAGTTTTGCCCTGGCATTGATGAAGAAGACGTGCATTTTGCCGTCGAGCATCGCCTGATTGCCATCGTCGGCGATGTTGGCAAAAAGCTACACACAGCGCGCTCACGAAATGATCAGGTCGGCACCGATATCCGGCTCTATCTCAGACAACAGGTAGACGCCATTCAAGAGCATCTACGCGCCTTTCAAACTGCCTTGCTCAGTCATGCCGAACAGCATATCGAAACCATTATTCCTGGCTACACTCACCTGCAGCGGGCACAGCCCTTGAGCCTCGCCCATCATCTACTGGCTTATTTTGAGATGGCCCAGCGCGACTGGGAACGGCTAGGGGATGTGCGATCGCGGATCAACGTTTCGCCCTTAGGATGCGGAGCTCTGGCGGGGACGCCTTTCCCAATTGATCGAGCCTACACAGCGGAATTGCTGAGTTTTGAAGGCATTTATCGCAATAGCTTAGACGGCGTTAGCGATCGCGACTTTGCGATCGAATTCACGGCGGCGGCGAGTCTCATTGCCGTGCATCTGTCGCGGTTGGCGGAAGAAATCATCCTCTGGGCCTCAGCAGAATTTGGTTTTGTCAAGCTGACGGACACCTGCTCCACTGGGTCAAGCATTATGCCCCAAAAGAAAAATCCCGACGTGCCCGAACTGGTACGAGGTAAGACAGGTCGGGTATTTGGGCATCTCCAAAGCCTATTGGTCATGATGAAGGGCCTCCCCATGGCCTACAACAAGGATTTGCAAGAAGACAAAGAACCTCTGTTTGATACGGTAAAAACCGTGCAGGGCTGCCTTGAGGCGATGACGATATTGCTGCAAGAAGGTCTCACATTTCAAACTGAGCGATTAGCCGCCACTGTCGCCACAGACTTTTCTAATGCCACCGACGTCGCTGACTATTTAGCTAGCAAAGGCGTCCCGTTTCGCGAAGCTTATAACTTGGTGGGGCAGGTGGTCCGCACTTGCCTGGCTAGCAACAAGTTGCTCAAAGATTTAACCCTGGAGGAGTGGCAGTCGCTGCATCCCACCTTTGACTCAGATATTTATGCGGCAATCGCACCGCCGCAAGTTGTCGCCGCCCGCAATAGTTTTGGTGGCACCGGGTTTGAGCAGGTCAGGTTGGCTTTGAGCGAGGCCCAGCAGCGCCTCATCGCATAGCTGCAGCTTGGGGTCATCACCGGCGAGCGCCTCAATAAGTTCGCTAATTTATCAAACGGCGGCTGATGCGGTAGCGTAACCATAGTGACTGACGTTGGCACTCAACCCGCTGCCGTTCCACCATCCTCGCTGGATTACCCGGATGCCGATGACTATTTCTCTCTGCATGATTGTCAAAGATGAGGCCGATAATCTCCCACAGTGCCTCGACAGCGTGCGGGATTTTGTAGACGAAATCATGGTTGTTGATACGGGGTCTGAGGATGACACGATCGCGATCGCCCAATCCTACGGCGCTCAAGTGGCCGAGATGGCATGGACGCAAGATTTTGCGACGGCGCGCAACCAGTCATTAGCGCGCGCAAGCAGCGATTGGATTTTGGTGCTCGATGCCGACGAAGCCTTGACCCACGATGGTCAAACCCTACTGCGGCAGCTACGAGAGCAATCTGCCCTAGAGACAATACCGCTTGCGTCCATCATCGCCGTCAACCTGCTACGACATGAACAAGGGACAGCCCAGTCACCCTATTCCGAGCTGACGCGCATCTTTCGCAATCGCTCCGATATTCAATTTGAGCGCCCTTACCATGAGTCCATCGATGACAGCGTCATCCGGTTGCAGCAGGCGGAACCAGCCTGGCAAGTTGTACGGTGGCCGGTGATCGCGATCACCCACACCGGCTATGGGGAAGCAGCGATCGCCCAGCGCGATAAGTTTCTCCGGGCCGAAAAGATCATGGCGGCTTACCTAGCAGAGCATCCCAAGGATGCCTATATCTGTAGCAAGCTGGGGGCCCTTTACGGCAGTGCCGGTGATTGGTACAAGGGACAAACTCTGTTAGAGCGGGGCTTGGCCGCACAGCCTGCTGATCCCTCCACTCGGTATGAACTCCACTATCACCTGGGGTTGGCCTATCGCGATCAGGAATTGTTGGCCCTTGCAATCGACCACTATCAACAGGCCCTCGCTCAAGACGTTCCCGACATACTTAAAGTCAGCGCCTATGTCAACCTAGGCAGCCTTTATCAAGCCAGTGGCAATGGACAGGGAGCACTGGCCGCTTTTTCCGCTGCTGTCGCTGCCGCCCCTGAGTTGGCGCTGGCACACTTTAACTTGGGAATCGCTAAACGAGCTTCTGGCGATTTAGCCGGCGCAGTCCACGCCTATCAGCGGGCGATCGCGCTAAATCCCGCCTATGCGGCAGCTTACCAAAACCTCGGCGTCGCTCTCTTCAAACTGGGCAAGATACCCGAAAGTATCCAAGCCTTTCAAACCGCCATTGCCCACTATCGGCAATCTGACCCAGCCCAAGCTGAGCGTTTGTTACAAAGCATCAGTCAGTTGGGCATCCAGCCTTAACGCTATGATCACCGCTCGAGCAATCGGAGATCTGACGCCTTGTAGGGAATCCATAACCGCTAGAATTCAATGTTATCGGGCGTGCGAGGGAAGGGAATGACATCGCGAATATTCCCCATCCCAGTCATGAACTGAATCAGTCGCTCAAAACCGAGGCCAAATCCGGCATGGGGCACCGTGCCGTAGCGTCGTAAGTCCAGGTACCACCAATAGGCTTCCCGGGGCAGCCCCGCCTCATCAATGCGGGTTTCCAAGACATCAAGCCGTTCCTCCCGCTGGGAACCTCCAATGATTTCGCCCACCTTGGGAGCCAGTACGTCCATGGCTGCGACTGTTTTTTGGTCCTCGTTTAGCCGCATGTAAAATGCCTTGATCGCTGCTGGATAGTCGGTCACAATCACAGGCTTTTTGAACAGCACTTCGGCGAGGTAGCGTTCATGTTCTGATTGCAAATCAATACCCCATTCCACCGGAAACTCAAAAGACTGATCGGCTTTGAGCAGCCAATCAACGGCTTCGGTGTAGGTAATCCGGGCAAATTCATTGTTGGTGATGTTTTCCGCCGTCGCAAGCACCGAATCATCAATGCGCTGGTTGAAAAAGGCCATGTCATCTTCACACTGATTCAGCACGGCCTGGAAAACATACTTGAGAAAGTCCTCGGCGAGGTCCATATTGCCAACCAGATCGCAGAACGCCATCTCGGGCTCAATCATCCAAAACTCGGCCAAATGACGAGAGGTATTGGAATTTTCCGCCCGAAAGGTCGGGCCAAAGGTATAGACATTTGTAAAAGCCATGGCCATGATCTCCGCTTCTAGCTGCCCGCTCACCGTGAGGTAGGCTGGCTTGCCAAAGAAGTCTTGGTCGATATCAAGGCCGTTTTGTTGAGTCAGCGGTGGCTGATTCAGGTTCAAGCTAGTGACGGTAAACATCTCACCCGCACCTTCGCAATCGCTAGCGGTCAAAATTGGGGTATGTACCCATATAAAGCCCCGCTCCCGAAAAAAGTCATGGACCGCTTGGGCACAGGCATTCCGCACCCGAAATACCGCTCCCAAGGTGTTGGTGCGCGATCGCAAATGACCGAGCGTCCGCAAAAACTCAAAACTATGGCGCTTCTTTTGCAGGGGATAGGTTTCATCCGCCCCACCAAAGACCGTGAGTTGCGCTGCTTTCAGCTCTACGCGCTGTCCTTTAGCTGGGGACTCGACCAAGGTGCCGCTGATTTCGATGGAGGTACCAGTAGTAATCTGGCCTATTAGCGCCTCGTAGTCAGGAAGTTCTGACTCAGCCACGACCTGCAAACCACTCATACAGGAACCGTCGTTGAGATTGATAAAGCACAACGACTTTTGGGCTCGCTTGGTGCGCACCCAACCGTGGACGATGACCGATTCGCCAGGTTGTCCTAACTTCAGCAAATCGGAAATGCGAGTAGCAGTCATGGCGTCTGAAAAAGAATGAATAGAATGAACGTTCCTAGTCTAGGGCTACCGTAACGCAGTCTTTGTGCCCAGGAACAGCGATTTTTCCATCCGCTCCAGCTAGCGGCTCACCAGACTGTGCAACAGCCACCCCAAGATGATCCCCAGTCCACCAAAGCGTACTGCCTGCCAAAACGGTTCCTGGAGCGATCGCCAATCAAATAGCTGGCTCTCCAACTGCGTTTCTAACGTTTGTAAACGCTGCTGGAGTTCGGTCACAGTGTCGGGACTCAGCGGCGGCAGCTGAAGCTGCTGCTCCACCTGCTGCTGCTCAGTGCGCAAGGACTGCACCGCTTCGTAGCGCTGTCGCAATTGAACGATGGCCTCTTCGAGCTGGGTGAGGGCAACTGCAAAGTCAGCCGGGTCATCAGGGATCAAAAAGGGAGAAAACATCCCACGAATTTCCCGGCGCTGCCGTTTTCGGCGCTGCCGCCATCCTCGTTGTGGGCGATTCATGTGCACAATAGAGAAGCGTTCGCGCTTATCATAGCCACATTCTTACGGATTCACTATGCACTCTCAAACTCCCCATTCCCAAGCTGCCAATCTCAGTGACTTGGAATTGGCTCAGGCGATCGCTGCACGTCTCGCGATCAAACCGAATGATTGGCACCGCCTCAATCGCGATCGTCGCATACGTGCGCAAGAGCAAACCGCCGCTGCCCTGGTTTATTTAATCAAGGGAGAATCAGAAGAAGCCCTGATTCGACTTCAGCAAGCAACGGGCTGGCTAGATCGCAGCCTCACTGCGCCTCCCTGCCCTACCCATGGGCCAAAGTCACCGTCAACCCACTAGCGGTAAGCCAAACCAGCGATGAATCCGCTTCCGCAGGTGTAACTCCCTACCGTCTTGAGTCCACTGCACTTCGTCAAAGATCTGATTGAGAATATACAGCCCTCGACCACAGTCCCCCACTGCAGACAATTCGGCTTCCTCATCGCAAATCTCGGCACAACAGCAGTTTTCAAAATCGAAACCGCTGCCCTGATCTTCAATGATCCACCAGTATTGATTGCCCGAGGTCTTGTAGCGCACCGAGATCACTTTACGGGGATCAAGACGATTGCCGTGTTTGACAGCGTTAACGAGCGCTTCCTGAAGCCCTAAACGGACCTCGGCGTGCCATTTTTGAGGCACTTTGTCCATTAGCCGATCAAGCACGGGGCAGAGATAAAGCGTTGAAACAAAGCTCAAACTGCCCCAATTTGGTTGAATGGAGGGCTGAAAAAGAGCTACCACTGGATGTCCTCCAGAGAACTAACAATTCGTTACGTTGGGAAAAGACTGATGCTTTTGAAAGTCATCAAGGTTTTGAACAGCAAAACAAAAAATTGTTGACGAAAACTCCCAAAAGGTTAGTGCAATCAGCACTTTTACAGCAATCGGTAGATAAAAACTTTTATTTTCAACTCTATTATATCAAGAGGATTACTCAAATCAGACCATTCAGCGATGTAGTAACTAATCCCTCCTCCTGAGAGTGCAACATCCAGAGCATAGATCATGCGATAGCAGAGGTAGAAGGATGACGAGTCTAAGCTGCGAGGAAGGAACTGGCCACACGGGACCGGTCATTGACAGTAGCTCATTTGACGGCAGGTCTCTGCAGCCATGGGATGGATTCATCAGCCTCATCACTGATTGTCCAATGGTCATCTTGGCTAGCGGTGTCTCCGACGGCAGTTAACGAGGCAAATTACGCTTGGCTGCCTCAGCGACGGTCTCTGAGGTGTCCTGACTCAGCTCTTGCAAAGCGGCTTCGACCTCTGGGCTATCAAATTGCCCAAGAGCTTGGGTGACGCGGTGACGTACCTGCCAGTCGTCTGCTTGCACATAGGGTAACAGTAGCGGGATCGCCCTAGGGTCGCCGAGTTCGCCCAAGGAGCCGATGGCCGCAGTCGAGACTAAACTAATGTCTGACTGGATGGCCTGTGCCAGCAGATCAAACGAGCGCGGATCGCCGAGTTCACCCATGGCCGCCACGATGCTGAATTTCAACAACCACTCGTCGGTAGTTTCATAGGTAGCCTTTAGCTCTTCGTAGGCCTCGGTCATTTTGAGGCCGCCTAGGGCATCGGCGGCGGCGGATTGAACGTCCGCCTCGGGATCGTTTAGCAGGGCTTGCCGCAGCAGCTCCACGGTCTGCTGTCGGTCTTGATCCCCGAGGGTATCCATCTGGCTCACGGCTGAATACCGCACCCGAGCATTTTCGTCTTGACAGGCTTTGACCACTAGCGGATAAGCGATCGCTGGCTCAAGCTCCCTAGCCTGATTGACACCGCGCAGTCGCTCCCCCAGATCAGACGAGTCGATCAGTTGCTTCACACTCTCAGGGGTAGGGCTCATGGCGTTTTCCTCGGTCACAAACAGCATTGACACAGCGATCGCCCTTGATATCGACGACAACCTTTTCTATCCTGACATGTCAGCCGCTACTTCCTGGTAGCTCTCTGCCATCGCCCGGACAATATCCCCTTGGGTCAAAATGCCCACTAGACTACCGTCATCGTCGAGGACTGGCAATCGCGTCACTTTTTTGTGGTGCATAAGCTGGGCCGCCTCCTTGAGAGACGTCTCAGGATGGGTCGTAATGACCTTGGCATGGTCCATCACTTCCGCAACGGTTTGGCCCAGTGCCTTATGCACTTCATCGTTGTAGCGAGCGGGGTTTTCTAGATAAATCACGCTATCGAGCAGCATAATGTATGCCGGTAGTGGTGCTCCGGTGACTTGCCACATCAAATCAGATTCGGATAATACCCCTTGCAGCTGCCCTGTAGTCGTCACCACAGGTAAGCCACTGATCCGATTTTTGGCCAGTAGTTGAATAGCCTCTGGCAAAGGCGTTTCTGGCGTGACGGTGAAGAGGTCACGGGTCATCACATCGGCGACCATTTTGGCCATCTGACTTTCTCCCAGATTAGGGGCAGTCGCGACGCAGATAGCAACAGGGGCACTCTGACTCAGCTACCCAAGGACTGGGTAGACCAGAGGCTAGGGTCCTGCTGGTGGGGCTGATCCCCAGCTTTGCCATGACTGCCAAAGCTCACATTTATTGTAGAGTCCAGATTCCAGGGAACTCACAGGCCGTTATAGGTCGTTACAGAACTGCTCCAAAATATCGATACAGTGGGCGATCGCCCCTAGATGGGCAATTTCATAGCCGTGGGTGTTATGGGTTGGAAAGCTGAGACAGGCGGCTTTGGGCACATGGCCAAAGGTCATTGCGATGGAAGCATCGCTGCCAAATCCAGTGATGATTGCCTGCTGGATAGGGCGATTGCAGGTGTGAGCCGCTTGGACTAATTGTTGGGTTAGCATCTCGTCATATAGCCCATATTTGTCTTGAGCCAACACGACCGGTGCATCATTGGCGGCAATGGGGTATTCCTCAGAGAGGGGACAAATTTCTAAGGCGATCAACGCCTCGAGGGACTGCCGATTGCTGAAATATAACGCGCCCACCGCTCCCACCTCTTCTTTAGCAGAAAATACGAGGTATATGGTCTTGCAAGGTGCGGTCAACCGCGTTGCCAGAGCCAACAGGATCGCCACTGAAGCCTTGTTATCTAGGGTGTAGCTGGCGATATAGTCCCCAAGCCGATAGGGCTGCTTGCGATGTTTGCCAATCACCATCCGAGTGCCAGGGCGGATGCCCGCTGCGGCCAAAGCCTCAGGCTCACGCTTGGTTTCGACCCAGGCGGTTTCCCAGGTTACAGCGTCGCCTTCCTGCTGAGTTTTTTGACGCGACTCGTGGGAGACATGGCGGGAGCCAAAGGACAAAATACCGGATTGGGTAGCGCGATCACCCAAAAAATCCACCACGCCTTCGCCATAGATCCAAGGATAGGAACCGCCTAAGCGCCGGACTAGGATACGACCATCGGGCTCAATGGTTTTGACCATGCCGCCAATTTCGTCTTTGTGGGCCGTAATGGCGATCTCGCCAGCCTCGGAGCCGCGAATACAGGCAACGATATTATCCGCTTCATCCTGCCAGTGTTCGATGCCGCGATCGCTAAGGTGGGCCGTGAGGTAGGCGTTGATTTCCTGCTCAGCGCCACTGGGGGAGTGACACATCACGAGGTCGGCAATTGCGGCATAGAGATCGTCAAGCGGTGGCTGATTGGCCATAGGATACAGCGCCTCATGAAGATGACAAGAGCCTTTTCCCAGAGTAGCGGACCCAGCGCGGGAGTTATCGGTGTCCCTCAGCCAAGTGAGCCATCACTACTGGTAGCGCTGGACAGGGAGGCAGCTCCGATAAATTGTCTGGGTTGCTCCAGGTAAAGGGCGCGGTCTGGGCAGCGGCGAGCCATAACAGCCGCCTAGCGCGGGTCATGGCTACATATAAAAGGCGAAACTCTTCAGCTGTCTTGAGCTGCTGGGCTTGCTGCCAGGCGGTCAACAAGTCCGGAACGCTGTCCAAGGGATGCTCCGCGTGGGTTTGGGTGCGAATTTGAGCCCTGGCGACCTCGGGTAAGCTAAAGTCCCCTAAAAAAGTCTGCTGGGGCGGCACCCACAAACTACCGGGAATGGTGCGCTCATGTAAAAACGGCAAAAACACGACATCCCAATCCAAACCTTTAGCTTTGTGCATGGTCAAAATCGTGAGCTGCCCTGGGCGGGTGTAACGGTCTTCGCGGTCTTCGGTGTCGACTGCCTCAAAGCGCTCCGTGCCGACAATCTCTTGGAGGGCTTGCAAAATGGTCCGCAGCGTATTGTCTTCTCGGGTTTGTTGGGCTAGCCGGGCCGCGAGCTTATCCGCCGTGGCTAGTTCGCTTTGGTTATAACCCAAGGTCAAGCCGGCAAAGGGGATCAGATGATAAGGCGGCAACTCAAAGCGCGATCGCAGCAGCCCCAGACACAGCCGTCGCGCCTGCTCAGCTGCTGCCGGTGGGGCCTCATCTAGCGGTCCCGGATAGAGAAAGCGCTCGGGCTGATGGGCTAACGCATTCAGGTCTTGGGCGGGAACTCTTTGACGGTCCACCAATACTCGCAACACCCCTTTGAGTCGATCTGGAGAATGGGGACGCTCGATAAATTGCAGCACCCTCAGCATCTCCGACGGGACATGGGTTTGGCGCTCTTGCTCCCCTACGTCATAGATTTGTAGGCCAGTGCTGAGCAGGTCGACCCCTAGCGTGTCGGGCTCTTGCAAGAGCTGGTGAATGAACCGGCCCTGACGGTGCTCACGCACCAAGACTGCCTGACTCAGGGAAGGGTCGGTTTCAAACAGCGCCTGCGATCGCAGCGCGAGGAGCCGCACTGTCTCCTGGACCGTAGCGGGACGATAATACTCCACACCGCCGCCCAGCGGGTCCGGATTGGCGTTCGGCTGCGGATCGTCCGCCGGCACCGGGTGAATCGTTTGCGCCCGAAAGGGAGTCTGGCTGCCTGTGAGTCCAGACTGGTTGACCCATGTCAATAGCGTATTAGCAGCGGCCATGATGAGGGCACTGCTCCGCCCAGCTTGGTTCATCACGACTAGGCGCTGCTGTCCTTGGGCGCGATCGCAAAACTGATTAAAAAAGACCGGGTCCGCCGGGGTAAATGTCGAGTTGATCGCCTGGTTGGGATCGCCTACCCGGACCAGATTGAGCGGCAAGTCATGCGTATCTGGATCTGCCGCCAATGTCTCCTATAGCTGGGTCTGCAGAGGAGACGAATCCTGGGCTTCGTCTTCAAAAACCGCAAAAGCCCGACCTTGCCAAAATCGCCGGGTTAGATCGTCTTCTAAAACCCGAAGAGCTGCCAAGATCATGTCATCATAGTCAATCACATGTCGCTGTACCAGTAGGGCTTGGTATTGCTCATACAGCCCCGCCGCCACCGTGAGCACGTCATAGTCCTCCAAATCGGTCTGGGTCCGCATGACCGATTTGGCGAGGCGGCTGAGGTGCGCCGCCTTCATCCCCGAACTTTTGGCCTCATGAATGACCGTTGTCGCCAAATGGGGCAAAATTTCCGTTCGCAATGTGGACTGGCGGCGCAGTCGTTCCGTTTCCTCGCCATCAAACTGACGCCCTTCAATTAGCCGCTGATACAAGTGCGGATTATCAACTAACCAACGCTCGACACAGGTCCGGACCAGACGATTGTTTTGAGTGGGGGTCAGCAGCGTCAGGGTATCGAGACTGATCCCCGAAAGGTCAGGATTCCGCGTCGCGATGGTCAGCGCTAATCCGTGCAGGGTGTACACCACAAAACTGTTGAGGGGATATTGGAGCGATCGCAGGTACCGCTGCACTTTGACTTTGAGGTTGGCTGCGGCTGATCGGGTAAAGGTGACTAGCACTAGCTGATGCCGGGCATTGAGTTGATGGCGCACAATGGCGATCGCCGCCCCCGCCGCCATTCCCGTGGACTTGCCCGCGCCAGGCACCGCCGACACTGCTAGCGGCCCCCCTGACCAATCGGCTAAGGCCCGCTGCCCTGCCCTTAACCCGGCTCGGATTTCCGCCATCGTCGCCATGCGATCGGCGATCGCGTTGACCATGCCCGCATTCCTTGTTGTTCAACCATTCACCCTGGCAAGCGCTGCTTAGATCCACGGGTTGGCTCAATCTTAAGTCAAGGTCTGCAGGGCGGACAATTGCCCCCGCACTGAGTCGCTCCATCCCGGCGAGATACCAATGATGGCTGACCAACGGTGCTATTGAGCCCACGCTAAGATGGCCTGCTGCCACAGTCGGTAACCCTGGGCATTCAGATGCAGGCCATCAGTGGTTAAGTCTGGCCGGAGATGCCCCCATGCATCTTGAAAGCGCCCATGCACATTGCGGAATTCTACGCCGCGCTGCTGGGTCATAGCCGCAAGCTGGTGGTTGAGCGATCGCACGCGATCGTTACTAATCTCTGCTCGGCGGGTGGGCAGCACCGAATATACGACGATGTTCGCTTGGGGGTGCTGCTGCCGGAGTAGGTGAATCGTTTGCTGGAGATTGCCGACGATTCGGCTTTCCGAAACGCCATTTTTCAAGTCGTTGGCTCCGGCCATGAGGTGAATGGTAGTGGCCCGCGTATGGGCAAAGGCACTCACCCGGCGCAAGATACCGGCGGTGGTATCGCCAGAGATACTTTGATTCAGCCAGAGGCGATCGCGTGGTAGCAGTTCTGGGGGCAGCCAGAGACCAAAGGAATCTCCCACAATAATTTCGAGGCGGTTATTGCCTTGTCCCCCGGCGATGGCCCGGGCCTCTTGGGCAAGCAATCTTTGCCAGTCTTCATAGGTGGGCTGGCGACTAACCTGTTGCCACTGGTCTGCAAACGTATTGGGAGACAACCGGGTGTATGACTGGCCAGACTGCAGGGCTAACTGTCGCTGCAAAAACAACTCCGACCCCGACCGCGGCCTGAGCACCGCATCGGCTCCCCGCGCCGATGGCAATGGATTGGCCGCAACAACTGGTGGTGGCCCGCTGAACTGCGGGGCGCGCAAGGTGGGAGTGGCTACCGGCCGCTGCACAGCAGGCAAATCTAGAGCCGCTGGTGCCGTGACCGGTACAGGTGGTGACACAGCAGTAGCACTTGACCGTGACTTATCCAGGTCCACCCCTGAGTGTGGGGCTGGCCAATGTTCCCGCGCTTTGGAGGGCACCGCACACACTGCTAGCTGGTTGCCTAAGTCGCCCTCACAGAGTTTGCCAAATTGGGGCGTAGTTGATTTGCGAGGGGCGATCGCGGTGTCCACGGTTACTGCTGCCGGGGTCGAGTCGTCAGACTCGGATTGGGTAACCGACGGTGGCGACACCATCGGTGCCGATGGCTGGGCATCGCAGTCTCCAGTGAGAGATTGCATCAACAACAAGCAAACTTCAGCAGCCATGACAAATACCTGTGCAGCATGTCTGTTCTGACAGGTGTCAGAGGCTGCATTCAGGACATTTTTGCGAACTGTTTGAGATTCGTCATCCCCTCGATGGATTACAGAGGTTTCCTACAGAAAATGCGATCGCTGGCACTAGCCGCGCTCCGCTGAAGCTTAGGAGAATTTCGCCACCCGACTTACCAGTTCACAACCACCGCGCTTACATAAAGTATCACCCACTGGTTGACATCCCTATCTTCCATAACGGATAATGGGATTTCGTGTGTATTAGGTTGCTCGGATCAGGCCCATGTCAAAACGGCTTTGCTGTTGCCTGTACGGCACTCTCAAGGAAAGTAAATGACTTACGCAATTATTGAAGCTAGCGGCAAACAGTTTCGGGTAGAGCCGGGTCGGTTCTACGATTTTGATCGGCTACCGGTCGAAGAGGACGGCAACGTCAATATTGATAAAGTTTTGTTTGTCTCCCACGATGGAGAAACATTCGTAGGGCAGCCCTTAGTTGAGGGGGCCACAGTTTCTGGCACAGTGATGCGTCACCTGCGGGGCAAAAAAATCATTGTCTATAAGATGAAGCCGAAGAAAAAGACTCGCAAAAAGCGCGGACATCGGCAAGAGCTCACCCGTCTCATGATTGATGCCATCTCCTTAAATGGTGAAGTTTTAGCAGGCGCGGCAACGACTACTGGTGTTAGCACTACTAGCGCTAGTGCTGGCTCCGCCACCTCTCCTTCGGAATCGTCACAATCTGAAAGTAGCAAGGCAGAAGATCTAGAAACTCAGGTCAAACTCCCGCAAAATGAGGATGCTGCGGTTGACACTACCGTAGTGGTTGAAGAGGAAGACATTCCAGAAAATATCGAGACCACTACAGCAGAACCACTAGCTGAAACTGCAACCGATGCCGAGGCGGCCGTCGCAGCGATCGATGAGCCTGTCGTTGTAGCTGACGATAGTGTTCCGGCTGTGGCAGAGGTTGCCGCAGATGCTGACACAACAGCTACCGAAGAAGAATAGACAAGTTTTTTCGTACTAACTGGAGAACACCATGGCTCACAAAAAAGGAACAGGCAGCACTCGTAACGGCCGCGACTCCAATGCCAAACGATTGGGAGTCAAGCGATATGGGGGACAATCAGTGACTGCGGGTAGCATTATCGTCCGTCAGCGGGGAACCAAATTTCATCCTGGAAACAACGTCGGTCGCGGCAGCGACGATACCCTGTTTGCTCTAGCTGATGGCATTGTGACCTTTGAACGCAAAGGCAAAAATCGTAAGAAGATCAGCGTCTATCCCGCTACTGCTTCGGTTTAATGTAGCCATCAAGGTTCATCGAGATTAAAGGGGCAGCCCGTTGGGCTGTCCTTTTTTATATCCTTGACATCATTGATCAGGATTTCTGCTGATTAGGTTGATTGTGACCTAACCAGCAGAAATCCTCCGCTGTCCTTCATCCAGTCAAATTATTCAGGCATTGTAGTTTTAGCCGCTGCGGGTTCTTCCATCAGGCTGGAATAGGCGAACCCTGCCAGCACGGCCCCCAAAATCGGTGCGACCCAAAAGAGCCACACTTGCGCGAGGAGCGCCCCCCCGGCAAAAATAGCAGGCCCTAGACTACGGGCAGGATTCACAGACGTATTGGTAATTGGAATGCTGATCAAGTGAATTAGCGTCAGGGCCATACCGATCGCAATGGGACCAAACCCTGCAGGAGCGCGGCGATCCGTTGCTCCCAAAATCACAAACAAAAAGACAAAGGTGAGGACAACTTCTGTTACTAGGCAGGAAAGTAGGTTGTAGCCGCCGGGCGAGTGCTCGCCATAGCCATTGGTAGCAAGGGGATTGGCACCGGTCAGCTCGAAACCAGGTTGGCCGATCGCGATGAGATAAATCAGACCAGCTGCCACGATCGCCCCAACAACCTGGGCAATGATGTAGGGCAGCAGTTCAGAACTAGGGAAGCGACCGCCAGCCCAGAGACCAAACGAAACCGCGGGGTTAAAGTGGCCACCGGAAATATGACCGACCGCGTAGGCCATCGTGAGTACAGTCAACCCGAACGCCAGGGAAACGCCGACAAAGCCAATACCCAGGGGAAAAACATTGTCGTCCGCTAGCACCGCGGCGGCAAAAACGGCACTCCCACAGCCGCCGAATACCAACCAAAACGTGCCGATAAATTCGGCCATTAGCTTTTTACTCAATGGCATCTTTCATTCTCTCCCGTGAAAATTAAAAGCATCTTTAACCATCATTTCAGCTATCGCTTGTGATGCGCTTAAGCGTGCCTCAGCAATAATAACGGTCCGACATCAAAGGGAATCATCAATAATCAGAATTATTGCCAAAAATTGATAGGAACATTTTGCCCCAGCTGGTAGAACCTCCCAATTCAGTCAAGAGCAGGTTAGTTATTGCTTAGTGAAGTCCTGTCCAGACATACCTGAAAATCGTCAGATATGTCAGAAGAGATCACGATGGCTTAAGATTTTTCTTCTTAAACTGTTCTGAACCTTTCTGATCAAATACCTAAACTGAGATACGCTTTTGGCAACATTCACATAGGGAGATCACTGCTTTGAATTGGCGTTTTAGGTTCAAAAGCTGGTTGATTTGGATAGTGCTCCCGACTTGCCTTTGGGCAAGCATTAGTTGGCCGAGAGCAGTTTCTTCGTCGTCACCTCCCCATGTGGCTATGGGCACCGGGGGCGCAGTCGCTAGCGTCGATGAGCAGGCTACGCAAATCGGCTTGGGAGTATTGCGCTCGGGGGGCAATGCCGTGGATGCAGCGATCGCCACCGCTGCCGCCGTAGGGGTAACCGATCCGTTTTCGGCGGGTATTGGGGGCGGTGGGTTTATGGTGATCTACGACCCTGACAAGAATGCTGTCATCACCTTAGATGGGCGCGAAGTAGCCCCAGCGGCAACCACACCCGATTTGTTTCAGGATCCTGAAAACTCTCCAGGTGAACTGCTGCCGTTTTACCCCAATCGGATTACCAGCGGCTTAGCAGTGGGTGTGCCAGGTACACCTCTCAACTGGGTCACAGCCCTACAGCGGTATGGCACGCGATCGCTGGCTGAGGTATTGCAACCGGCGATCATCCTGGCAGAGTCAGGCTTCACCGTCGATGCGACCTTTGCTGCACAAATTGAGCAAAATCAGGAACGGTTTGCTGCCTTTACCAGCACCCGCGACCTTTACCTACCGGGGGGCAACGTGCCGGCAGTGGGAAGTCTGTTTCTCAATCCTTATTTGGCGGCAACCTACCGTCGTTTAGCCACCGCTGGCATCAACGATTTTTATCGAGGGGAAATTGCGGAAGCGATCGCCAATACCGTCCAGCAGCCCCCTGTGGTCGAGTCGCCCCCTTTCAAAGTGTGGCCAGGGCGACTAACTACTGCCGACCTTGATCGCTATCAGGTGCGGGTGCGACCAGCCTTGGCAAGTACCTATCGGGGCTATCGGCTATTTGGGATGGGATTGCCCAGTAGCGGCGGAGTCACCGTAGCACAAACCCTAGCGCTACTTGAAGGCTTAGACCTAAGCCAAATGGATCGGGGCACAGCGCTGCACTGGCTGATCGAAGCGCAGCGTTTGGCGTTTAGCGATCGCAATGCCTATCTAGGCGACCCGGAATATGTCGATGTGCCCCTAGCGGGTTTGCTGTCTTCAGACTATATAGAAGCCCGTCGCGCCCAATTATCGCCAACGGCACCGGCGGCGGGCGCGACTGATCGGGCAGTCCCTGGCAACCCGTTGCCCTATCAACAAGACCCGAGCCCCAGCCTGACAGCCATGCCCACCGTGACGCCAACAGTGGACCCAGAAGGTCTCTCAACGACCCACATTACTGTGGTAGATGCCAACGGCATGGTTGTGTCATACACCCTGACTCTGGAGTCGACAGGTGGGTCAGGGATCGTTGTACCGGGTTACGGCTTTATTTTGAACAATGAACTGACGGACTTCAACGCAACAGCGCCTCATCCCAATGTGCCTGAACCCGGCAAGCGGCCCCGGAGCAGCATGGCCCCAACCATCGCCATCGCCCCAGACGGTAGCGTTTTGGCCTTTGGTTCGCCGGGGGGCTCAACCATCATCACAACGGTGCTGGGCATCGTCGTCAACATCATCGACTTTGGCATGGATCTGGAGACGGCGATCGCAGCGCCGCGGCTTTCCCAACGCAATACGGGGGCAACATCCCTAGAGCGAGCATTTGAGTACACCAACCTCGGCGAGGCCCTATTGACCCTGGGACACCAACTGGCCTACACGGACGAAATTGGGGCCGCGACAGGCATTCTTGTCAACCCAAATGGCCTAATAACAGCTGTTGCCGAGCCCCAAAGACGGGGTGGCGGCAAGGCTCTAGCCCTGCCATAACAAGCGTTCTCTATCATGGGAGGTATATGTTGAAGAATTGTTGCACTTTCCCTGAAGAATGGTTTAAATTTGTAAACAAGAGGTCAAAAAGCCTCTCCCCCCTTGAAGCAATAGAGGTTTTAACACATGGAAGAGCAAACTAAGTTTGGCTTTACCGAATTTGCCGAGAACTGGAACGGTCGCCTAGCAATGCTGGGATTCGTAATTGGCATTGCAACTGAGTACATCACTGGCCAAGGCATCCTTGCTCAGTTGGGCTTGATGTAAGTCTAAAGACAAAATCAGGGCTGACCCTAGTGGTCTTGGCAGGTGTCAGCCTTCCTGTTGACAAGGTATTTACCTTTCAGTCAGAGATATGAGGGACAAGTTAGCGCTTGTCCCTTTTTATTGCGCAATTTTCCCCAACAGCTATGCAGCCTACACCGATTCTCTGCAATAGCGCTACTGATTTGAAGATTCCCCGCTGTCGCTGCCCCCTTGAAAAAGGGGCTTTGAAGACTCTATGGGTAGTCGTGATTCGCAGAAAGAGTATTAGCCATTGAACGGTGGAGAATCGAGGCTGTTCTATCATTGGGTGGGTGGCTGTCAGGGCAGCTCTAGGCTCTTTTGAAAACGACAGTGGCCCATCGATAGGTCAAAGAGGTGGAAGCCATATTGTTGTGAGAGGGCTTCAAAAACTTGGACACCACGAACGCTATTACCATTGCTGTCTAGCCGCGGTGAAAAGACGGCAATACCCGCCTGGTTGGGAATGACTGCAATCACTCCCCCCGAAACGCCACTTATGGCCGGAATGCCTACCCGAAATGCCCACTCTCCGGCGAAGTTATACATCCCGCAGGTATACATCACGCTGAGGACATCCCGGACATATTCTGGTTTTAAGACCTGCTCGTGGGTGATGGGATGCTTACCATAGTTGGCCAATGCCGCTGCCATGAGGGCCAAATCGCGGCAAGTGACTAAAACCGCACACTGCTGGAAGTACAGATCAAGGGCTGCTTCGATATCGTCGTCGATCATACCGAAGTTAAGCATCAAGTGGGCGATCGCTCGATTTCGGTGACCGGTAGCTCGCTCTGACAAAAACGTAGACAGATCCACATGGACATCATCGTTGCCCACATACCGGCGAAACATGCTGAGGAGGCGATTGAGTCGGTCGGTCGGGCTCTCGCCACGAATTAAGCTGGTGGTCGCGATCGCTCCAGCATTCACCATAGGATTGTCCGGACGGTGGGAGGCTTCATCAAGACGAATGAGGGAATTGAAGGGATCCCCCGTGGGCTCAACGCCTACTTTCTCCAATAGGTGATCGCGCCCCCAGTCCTCTAGGGCCATACCATACACAAACACCTTGGAAATTGACTGGATAGTAAACGGAGTCGCCGTATCGCCGACCTCAAAGACCCGGCCATCCAGGGTGGCAATGCTAATCCCAAACTGATTTGGATCGGCCTTAGCCAATTCAGGAATATAGGTAGCGAGCTGTCCCTCGTCTAGGCCTCGATATTGCTCATGGAGAGCATACAAAAATGTTTGAATGGATGACACTCACTTGCTCCTGACCCAAAGCTGTCAGTGGGGCGCGGCTACCGGCGTCCTAAAATCATTGGCTCGTCCACGGTTTCAACCAGGGGTTTAGACCTAAGTTACAAATCCTGCACCCAGACCAAAGACACCGCCATACTGCCACCTCAGTCGCCATAGCTCAGCTAGAGGCAGCCTCTTCCAACCATATCAGCTTTTGCTGAGGCGCTTTGTGCTGAGAGGTCACCATACATTGAGCACCTGTGTGCGCCTCGTGGGACCTGAATCGACGGCTGCTCAAACACTATCGAAACCGGTTTCTGCCTCTCTCAAAGCACAGGCAGTGCGATGCACAGGCAGTGTGATACACACCACGCCACCCCTTCCCTCAAACTCATCGCCAATGCTACCGAGCTAGGCTAAGTGATTAGGAGTCTTCAACAGCGAGTTCAAGGCCCATAATTTTGAAATCAGACGGGCGAGTAGCGATCGCAGGCAGCCTAGGCTGCGAATTCAAGACCACCGCAGCGAACCAATTGCTAAAGCGCATCCAGAGGTATGCATGTATGGTCAGTTCCCGTTCACCCTGAGAACTCGCTACAATCATCCTCGTCGAATTACCCATTTCCATGGCACCCCAGGCAACAATTGGCATTATTGGCGGCAGCGGTCTCTACCAAATGGAAGCCCTGACCGATGTACAAGAAGTGCCAGTAGACACCCCCTTTGGCAAACCGTCGGATGCGCTGATTGTAGGCACTTTGGAGGGGACTCAAGTCGCCTTTTTAGCCCGCCATGGTCGCAACCATACTTTAACTCCCTCGGAGCTGCCCTTTCGGGCCAACATCTACGCGATGAAGCAACTCGGGGTAAGGTATTTGATTTCTGCGTCGGCGGTGGGGTCTTTGCAGGCATCTGCCAAGCCCTTGGATATGGTAGTCCCCGATCAGTTTATCGATCGCACTAAAAACCGCATCTCCACCTTTTTTGGCGAGGGCATTGTCGCACATATCGCTTTTGGCGACCCCATATGTGCTGAGTTGGCAAAAGTGTTGGCCGATGCCGCCACGGGCTTGCAATTGCCGGATATCACCGTGCATCGGGGCGGCACCTACGTCTGTATGGAAGGTCCAGCATTTTCCACTAAGGCGGAGTCCAATCTCTATCGCAGTTGGGGCGCGACGATTATTGGCATGACAAACCTGCCAGAAGCTAAGCTGGCCCGCGAGGCGGAAATTGCCTACGCCACTTTAGCCCTGGTGACGGACTACGACTGTTGGCACCCTGATCATGACAGCGTCACGGTGGAAATGGTCATCGGCAACCTGCGAAAAAACGCCGAGAATGCCCAAGCAGTGATTCGCCATGCCGTGCGATCGCTAGCGCAAACTCTTCCCGCTTCGGAAGCCCACGATGCCTTGAAATACGCCGTGATTACGCCCTCGGACCAAGCACCAGCTGCCACCCTCAAAAAGCTCGATCTACTGCTGAAAAAGTATCGTTAGGCAGGGTGTCACGCATCATTCGCTTTCTAACTCGGTAATGCGGACTTCGAGCTGGCGGACATCTTGCTTCAGTTCAATAGCGAGGGTAGCCAGGTTATCAAACTGCTCCTCTAACGAGGGCTCGTTAAGCCCTGGAGTCGCGCTGGGCGTACTGGGGGGAATATTGTTGCGGGCCTCGACCTGATTGAGCCGCGATCGCACGCGGGACAGTTCCGCCTCCAAGCGATCGACGCGCGACTCTAGCCTCAGACTAGTGCCCTGGGCCGCAACAGCAACCGTGAGCCCCCACCAGCAGAGAATGGTCAGCCCAATCAATAAGAGTCGTTTTTTGAAAGCCATGATTGCTCTTGGGGAAATCGCATCGAAATCTATCCAGTGGTTCAACCCAGCATGTGTCCGCAGGGGGAATGGTAGATATCTATCCCCTCGATATGCTGATGATCGGCAGTCGGGCAATCCCCCTCAAACCATGTCGACATTACGTATAGTCTAATGATTCACTTCAGCTTTAATCGTCTGGCCCATTGGGTACGGCGCTCTCTCGTAGTTGGTTTTGTCACCTTGCTGAGCCTTACCAGCGTGCTCGCGATCGCCGTTCCTCCTAGCGCCGCACAGGTCCCTTTCAACTCCCAAGAGGCCCATGGGCAAACCTTACGAGAGCTCACCGGTCGATCTAAAGATGCTCCCCTCACCCCCGAGGAACGCCTGGATCGGGCCTATAGCATCAGCGAAGCAGCAGGACTGCGAGAGGAAAAGCGCCAGGCGGAAGGTAAGTTTGACCCCAAAGAAGATAACGAGAGCCTCGTCGAAAAAGCGAAAGACGCAGTTCAAGAGTTGACTGGGCAGTAAGCGCACCCACACGAGACATTAGCAAGCAAACTCAGCAGTAGATCGGCAGGCAACACCTGACTGGTTTACTGCTTTTTTCTGCAATCACCAGCCACCCTCCGGGGTAGGGACCAGAAGGAGATAAATTTGAGCACGTGGCTGGGATACCGTCAGTAATTACCGCTATTTGCCGGTGTAGAGGTTATTGTGAGGGGTGAGTGCATTTATTCGATCGTTTGCTTTGAGTTTTGTCCCAGCGAAGACACAATGACGAAGCGTTGCCGTCAACCTGATCGCTATGCCTTATTCCGCTACTGCAACTCAATCTAAAACCCAAGCGTTACAGAAGCCGTTGGTTTTGCCTTGGCAAAAACTCATTGCAGGTAGCTGTTTGGCTGTGGCTGCACTCCTCACCGGTATTGACAGTCCCTTTTTACAACAGTGGGAACGCCAGGTCCAAACGCTGTTGTTTGAGTTGCGAGGTCCCCAAGCGGCTCCCGATGACATCGTTATTTTGGCAATTGATGAAGAATCGCTAGCGCAGTCGGAACACTACCGTAGCGATCCAGGCAAGCATGCTGATTTAGAGCCCATTCAGCAATGGCCATGGCAGCGAGAAGCCTATGCCGTTGTGGTCGAACGGTTAATGGAGGCCGGGGCTAAGGCCGTATCAATCGATTTGCTGCTGGCGACGGATAGTGCCTACGACGCGATGGATGATGAGCGCTTAGCTGAGGTGCTGCAGCGGTATGGCGATCGCGTCACATTGGCCATGCGGTTTGAAGATAACCTCATGCGTCAGGGCGCTATGCTACAGCCGACCTTTCCCCTGCCGCAGTTTCAACAAGGGGGCGTTCACCTCGGCAATATCAACTTTCCATTAGAAGCCGATGGTCGCATTCATCAGCATGGTCATACCTACTTTGAGAATTTAGCCCAGTCGGCGATCGCCGAGAACGTCAATACCCAAGCCGACGCCTGGGATGAGCAGCGGAGTTTTGCCCAAGCCACCCTAGATGCTGCCCAAATTGAGCCGGCATCTGGCTCCGGTCAGGGCATCAACTTTTTGGGCCCGGTACGCACATTTGAGCATGTGCCCTTTTGGTATGTAATGGATTCCGACCCTTGGACCAACTATCTACAGTCCGGGGCGGTTTTTCAAAACAAGATTGTGCTGATTGGGACGACCGCCAGCGTGCACCAAGACTTTCACGACGTGCCGTTTGCCCGGAGCGTGGCCTACCCTTTGCCAATGCCAGGGGTCGAGATTTTAGCCAATGACATTGCCACCCTGCGGGCTGGCACCTCCATAGCAACGCTGCTGCCAGCACCCATGAGCCGGGCCGGGGTAATTGCCGTTGTGGGCGTAGGGTTTATTGTCTTGCTGTCTTACAGCAAGCGCAATATTCATCGTTTGGGGTGGACGTTGATCGTAGTCATGGGATGGCTCTTCGTTAGCTATGCAAGTTTTGTCAGCTTTCATGTCTTTTTACCCGTTGCCAGCACGACGATGGCCCTGCTCTTGACCGGGGGCTGCTACACCGCCACAGGACTATTGGCCGAGCGCGTTAAAAAACAGCGACTGAAGCAAAAGCTGGCCCAATACGCCACGTCACCCATCGTGCAAGAGATCATCAGCCAAGAAGAGGACTTCCACGATTTGATCGAGGCTCGTCAGGCTGAGGTCGTTGGCACGATTCTCGCGGCGCGATATCAGGTCCAGGCGGTGCTAGGGGCGGGTGGATTTAGCGAAACCTACACCGCTGTCGATACCCATCGACCGGGCAATCCTATTTGCGTGGTCAAGCGGCTGCGGATTTTGAGCGACGACCCGCGATCGCACGAGCTGGCCCATCGTCTTTTTGTATCTGAAGCGCAAACCCTAGAGCGGCTCGGCCACCACAATCAGATTCCCCGACTGCTAGCTCACTTTGAAACAGCAGCTTCCTTTTACCTGGTGGAGGAAATGATCCAGGGAAACATGCTCAAGGATGAGCTCACCTCCCGCCAACCCAAATCGCAGGCGTGGGTCATGAACTTCTTACTGGATATTCTCCCCGTTGTGGAATACGTTCACAGCCAGGGGGTGATTCACCGGGATATCAAACCGTCTAACCTGATTCGGCGGGCAGGCGATGGTCGACTGGTTTTGATTGACTTTGGCTCGGTGAAAGAAATCTCTAACCAGATTACTGAAAATGAACCGCAGGTCACGTCAACCATCGGCATTGGCACCAAGGGCTACATGCCTAGTGAGCAGTCGGCTGGCTTACCAAGAATGAATAGCGATATTTACGCGGTGGGCATGACGGCGATCGAGGCGCTGACTGGCGTTTCCCCCTTTAAGATGCAGTACGACGATCGCGGTGAGGTAATTTGGCAATATCGCGTGGCTGATTTGCACCCGGCCTTGGGTGAGGTGATCACTAAAATGGTGCGCTACGACTTTTCTCAGCGCTACGCATCTGCCCAGGCTGTGCTGGCAGCCCTACGGGAAATTCCAGTAACCCTCCCAGACTCGCTTGTCGTGCACGACAAGCTGGTCCTTGATGTCGACTCACAGGCGATCGAAACTGAAGAAGACGATCGCTGGGATGAGGCGACGGGCTATCTGCCTACCGACTGGGCGGATGCGACTGAGCAAGAAACCAAGTGAGCTGATAGAGAAAACCATAGCGAGAGCCCGCAAATTGAGACTCCCGCTATGGTTTAGGTGCCTAATCAAAAAAGGGCGTAGCTGTTGCGCTTAAGAAGTCTCTTTGCGAGAGCGCTTCTGGGCAAGTAAGCCAGCCGCCGCCACGGTCCCCAGACCCAGCATCAAAGCAGGCTCGGGGACTGTTTCAACTTTGGCAAATACGCCTCTTGTTGTTGGGTCAAAGAATTTGCCTTCAAATGGAACACCCGCAAAGCCAACGCTAACTTTATATTTTTGACCGTCGGAAGCAGTGGCGATCAAAGAGTCAAACTGAGGGGTGATATCTACGGTATCGGGAGCCAAGCCATTTTGAGCAATATTGGCGACAAAGTCTAAGCCCGCCAACAAACCACTTGGGGATGCGAAATCTAGTGTTAAGTTGAGGTCTGCAGTATCCAGGATATTGGTGAAGTCTCCGGTGTTTAAGAAACCCAGAGTGCCAATTCGAAAGAATTCGCCAAAACCTGCAGTATTTGGACCATCATCTCTAAATCCGATTGCCGAATCAGGGCTCGTTCCGTACTGGATCGCATTGAAGCCGGAAACATTGACATTTTCATCAACATTGCATAGAAACGACGAGCACTGACTGTTGCTCCAAGTTGAACTCACACCGTTGAAAGAAATCTGAGCTTCTGCAGTTCCTGCAAGAGTGGCGCTGATTGCTACAGAGCCCGCGATCGCGGCTTTAAACATCATGTTCTTCATATTTTCCTCATTACCTAATGGTTGATTTTGACGGTAGGTTTTACAGCATCGTCCACTGCCTGAGGGCATCAATCTTGACTTTGTATAGACAAGTAAAAATTTCTCAATGGCTCCGTGCAAATACGGATGCTGCGAAGACGATCTCAGCAGATTCCCTGAATTAATTGAATTTCCTGAGGGATAAAAATCTCGGTGACAATTTGTTTGTAGTCAATGTCACGGCAATCCGGAACCGTACTTAGGTTAAATTCATGGAAAGTACATAGAACAGATGTTGTTTCCTGCATTCGGTTCCTGAAATTTGAAGCTGCAGTAAATCGTTTTCAGTTAGACACTGTGTTGTTGCTCGAAGCTTCATAAAAAAAGACTGTCCTTCGAGCAGATGAGTTCTTCAATAAAAGTTCGATGATTTTTGATATTCTTTCCGGATTTCGGTTTTTTGGGTTTTGCTTTGTAGTTGATAACGCTGACCATTGTGGGGATGAGCAAGATGTTGCGCATTATGTTGATGACATCCACATCAATTTGATCATTCATGGCTTAGTGATGACTCCGATTGAGTGGCTGTATTCCAGTTTTTACTACCTTTGTTGAGTAGGATTTTTAATATTCGAGATAAGGCTGAAGGTGAGTGGACCCAGTTAATTGAGCTGTGGGAATAGTGGAAAATTCGTATTGGGGATGTTGGGCTTCACCTTTGTTCTACATAATCCAAGACGATAGGCGATCGCACTCGTACTGATACTTTGCTCTAGCGCTGGTCTAGGAGCTGTTCAGCCGCTTGACGAATTAGGCTAAACTGGCCCAGCATTTGACCAAGAGGCTGATTGCGGTTTTGTAATAGCTGCTTGAGGTGGTCGGCAACAATATAAGCGCCATTGGGTGTCAGCAGGACGAACTGCACTAAATCGGGCTGATCGGGCAAGGCATCAACCGCCAAAGGTGAGGCGTTGGCTAGCAGGTTTTGTGCCAAGTCAATAATGGTGGCAGCCGCCTTTGCGACTTCAGGTTTTTGCCCCAGGCCAACAACGCCGCTGCCCGGCGTGGGAAAAAATGAAGCATCCCCTGAGCGAAAAGCACTCATTGAAATTGCCCACAGCTGTGATGTCTGAGCGTCCCACATTCCCACATCGATAAGTACGCCGTAGACGAGATCGGGCTCGTCGCTGGTGCCTCCGGCTTGTGCGGGTTCAAGTGCCCAGGTGGTTTCGCGCCATTGCTCATAGCTTGGAGAGATTACGAACCCTAGCCCGCGGCCCTGAGGACGATTCATCGTGGCAGGAGACCGGTTAGCAGCAGCGCCCCAAAATGTTTTGATCGTGTGGTAAGCAACATCGACACTGTCCTGATTTCGAGTGTAGAGCATCGTCTGGGGTTCAGCTCCACGGGCCACTAGCTTGACAGTGTAAAACCACTGAACGCCGCTACTGCCGTCAGATTTTTTATGGCGGCGTTTGAAATTAACGATGCTGACATCCTGTAGGGTCGACAAGGGTGTTTCCCACTGTTGGCTGCCCAAGAGGGCTTTGCGATGGTACCGAATCTGGTTGTTGACTTGATCTAGGATTAGTATGTCTGACTTCCACCCATCCAAGAGCATCCATCCCCCTAAGCCGCCTACAAGTAAGCAGATGAAGACTACCCCGCCGTTAAGGAATCCCGTAATCGCAGCAAGCCCTAGACTTACTATTCCCAACCCCAACAGAGCCCCAGGAAAAATCAGTTGCTGTTTATTGACAAAGCTCTCAATTACTAGCTCTGTGTCAGTTTGTTGGGTCACTCTCATCGTCAATAGGAGCCGCGTAAAGGTCAGTTAAATGTATCACTCGATTGTGTTGGTGATTCAGTCGGCCAATGTAAAAAGCGGCTTCTTCATAAGTTGTGGTCAGACGAACAGTGCTCTGGTGTCGCAACGTTGAAGGATGAATTCAGGCATAAAAAACACTGCTTCTCTTTATCGAGAAGCAGTGTCCTTGAGATATCAAACGCCTCAAAACGAGACGTTCAGTATCGCTACCTAGAGTTAGTAGTCGAAGTCACCGCCCATACCGGCGCCCGCGCCCGCGCCTTCCTTAGGCTCCGGCTTGTCAACGACGATGCACTCAGTAGTGAGCACCATGCCTGCGATAGAAGCAGCGTTCTGCAGTGCAGAGCGAGTTACCTTGGCGGGGTCAACGATACCGGCATCCAACATGTCAACAAACTCGCCATTAGACGCGTTGTAACCCACGTTGAATTCCTTCTCTTTGACGCGCTCCGCAATAACGGCGCCATTTTGACCGGCATTTTCTGCAATCCGCTTGAGCGGAGCAGTCAGGGCGCGGGTCACAATTTGAGCGCCGATTAGCTCTTCGCCGCTGAGGCTGCTGTTAGACCACTCGTCGAGCTGGGGAGCAAGGTGCGCCAGGGTAGTACCACCACCGGGAACGCTGCCCTCTTCAACGGCGGCTTTGGTCGCGTTGATAGCATCTTCTAGGCGGAGCTTACGATCCTTCATCTCAGTTTCGGTTGCTGCACCGACTTTGATGACGGCAACTCCACCGGAGAGCTTTGCCAGACGCTCTTGCAGCTTCTCTTTGTCGTAGGAAGACTCAGTTTCCTCAATTTGACGACGGATTTGCTCACAGCGAGCCTTCACCGCAGCTTCGTTACCTTCGGCAACCAGGGTGGTGTTGTCTTTGGTGATGGTGATGCGGCGGGCCTGACCGAGCATGTCAACCTTGGCGCTCTCGAGCTTAAGGCCAGTGTCTTCGCTGATCACTTGACCACCGGTGAGCACAGCCATGTCTTCGAGCATCGCTTTACGGCGATCGCCAAAGCCAGGAGCCTTGACGGCAGCCACGTTCAACACACCGCGTAAGCGATTGACCACGAGGGTAGCGAGGGCTTCTTTCTCGATGTCCTCAGCGATGATCATCAAAGGCTTACCCGCGCGAGCCACCTGCTCAAGAATGGGCACCAAGTCTTGAATCAAGGTGATCTTCTTGTCGGTGAGCAGGATGTAGGGCTCGTCGAGCACAGCTTCCATGCGCTCGGTATCAGTGGCGAAGTAAGGGGAGATGTAGCCTTTGTCAAAGCGCATCCCTTCGGTGACTTCGAGCTCGGTGGTCATAGACTTGCCTTCTTCCAAAGAGATGACGCCTTCACGGCCCACCTTGTCCATGGCTTCAGCAATCATGCCGCCGACTTCTTCATCGTTACCGGCGGAGATGGTCCCGACTTGGCTAATGGCACTGGAGTCTTCTACGGGGCGAGCCTGCTTAGCGATTTCCTCAACCAAGTAAGCAGTTGCTTTGTCAACGCCACGCTTCAGGGCGATCGCGTTGGCACCTGCGGCAACGTTGCGCAAACCCTCTTTGACCATTGCGTGAGCCAAAACGGTTGCCGTGGTCGTGCCGTCGCCGGCGGCATCGTTGGTCTTAGACGCGGCCTGACGAATCAAGGAGACACCCGTGTTCTCAACGTTATCTTCGAGTTCGATCTCTTTGGCGATGGTGACACCGTCGTTGATAATCTGAGGCGCGCCAAACTTCTTCTCGAGAACGACGTTGCGACCTTTGGGACCAAGGGTAACGCCAACTGCCTCAGCCAGCATATCCATGCCTTTCTCGAGCGCCCGACGGGCATCTTCGTTGTAAATAATCTTCTTTGCCATTGTGGGAATCCTTTCCTGCGAGGAGATGTGAGTGAATTAAACCTGAGGTTCTTAGGGTCTAGGTTTTGGGCTCTAGGTTTTGAGGCAGCTCTGTGATCAACGGTCTGCCCCTAGCACCTTCTGTAAGCCTTGTGGTTTAGCCCAAAGTAGCGAGGATGTCCTTCTCGGAAAGCAACACGTACTCGTCGCCGCCGAGTTTGATATCGGTACCGGCATACTTAGAATAGAGAACCTTGTCGCCGGCCTTGACTTCGGGGGCCTGACGGCTACCGTCTTCACTGCGCTTACCAGGACCAACAGCAGTAATTTCGCCGACTTGGGGCTTTTCCTTAGCGGTATCGGGCAATAAGATCCCACCCGCAGTGGTTTCTTCAGACTCGCTGACCTTTACCAACACGCGATCGCCAAGGGGGGTCACGCTGGATGCACTCAAAGTGATTGCTGCCATTACAAATTCTCCAGATTCGCTAACACCGAGGTGAAGATATGCTTGGCTAGAACAAAGAACAACTCAATCATTTGCTCTGGTTAGCACTCTCACGCTCCGAGTGCCAATTTAGAGCTTTGCCGGGGGCAACTACAACAGCGGGGCGAGTGTGGTTTTCCGAACTGCAGGCCGCCAGCGTGAATCTACAACAGGGTGAATCGGACTGACAGCGATTGATGAGTTAGGCGTTGGTAACTGATGATCAAGTTCCCTCAGGGGGTCGCAGCGATCGCCATCAGCATCATGACGGGAGCCTTGCCGCGATTGGTGAATGCCCAGGCCCCCATTGTGCCCCAAGCAGGCACATCGACCCAAGTCCAACAAGCCGGCGATGAGTTCGTCATTACCGGTGGCGCGACCTCCGGCGACGGGCAGACCCTCTTCCAAACCTTTGAGCAATTGGGACTCACCCAGGGACAGATCGCAACTTTTCTGGCGCAGCCGGAAGTTCAGGCCATCCTTGGTAGCGTGGTCGGTGGCGACGCTTCATATATTAATGGTTTGCTCCGCGTCGCCGGCAGCCCCGCTGACCTTTATTTGATTAACCCCGCAGGGATTTTGTTCGGACCCCAGGCGCAATTGGACTTGAGTGGTTCGTTTGCGGCAACCACAGCAACGGGCGTGCTCTTCGACGAGACCCTGTTTAACGTTTTGGGGACTGAGGATGTCGGCCAATTTTCGGGTGCGCCAACGGGGTTCGTGTTTGCAGGCGAGGCCACAGGGGCTATTGTCAATGTGGCTGATCTGACGGTTGCTCCAGGAGAAGCCATCACCTTGATTGGGGGGCAAGTCCTGTCAGTTGGTTCCCTGACGGCTCCGGGGGGGGAAATCACGATCGCAGCCATTCCCAACAGCAACCTCGTCAGAATTAGCCATCCAGACATGGTGCTCAATCTAGAAGTGGTCACCCTACCAGTTAGTGAATCAGGGGTGGCTGATGGTTCAGCGCTGTCATTGCCGGCTCTGCTGACCGGTGCGCCTAAGGCGATCGCCACGGGCCTGACGGTACAGCCCGATGGGGCCATCGCGCTCATCCACGCAAATGGCTCCGTTGAGGCTGCCACGGGCGCTGCAACAGTGACGGGAAGCGTTGATACCAGTGGCGATCGCGGGGGCGCAGTCACGGTGGTAGGCGATCAAGTGGCGTTGCTAAATGCCACCATCAATGTCTCGGGGGAAAGCGACGCTGGCAGTGTGCGATTGGGGGGCGACTTGCAGGGCGGCGAGGCGCTACCAGGCTCACAGTTCACCTATGTAGATGGGACTACAGCGATCGCTGCCGACGGTGGGGGGCAGGGCGATGGCGGTCACGTAATTCTCTGGTCGGACGGAGCCACACTTTTTTCCGGGCAGATTACGGCCACGGGGGGGAATGTTTCCGGTGACGGTGGGATGGTTGAAGTATCCGGTGAGCAGTACCTGGCCTTTCGTGGCACAGTCGATACCACCGCTAACCAGGGGGCCACAGGCACGCTGCTGCTAGACCCCACAGATATCGTGATTTTGAACGGTAGCGTCGGGGACGGCACCGCCAATGATGGCGATGATCCTGGCGCTAGCCCGACGGAGCTGAGCATCCCGGATATTGCGGCGGCTGATCTCGGTCCTAGTCAAATTTATGAATCGGAACTGGAAGGGCTGAACGGCAACACCAATATTGCCCTCCGGGCCAGTAACAGCATTACTATCAATGATTTGCTGGACAATGAGCTGAGGTTCCAGTCAGGGACCGGGAGCATCACCTTTGAGGCCGGCGGGACATTCCAGATGCTAGATCGTCAGGATGAAATTGAGGCTAGCGATCGCAATATCACAATCACCGCAGGCGCGATTGATAGCGGCAATTTAGAAACCGCAGGCGCGATTACGCTGACCTCGACCGCAACTGATACCGTCGTCAACACGCTGACTGCGGGCACTGGGGGCATTAGCATCAATGCGGCCCGACGGTTTCAGGCTGTGGGCAGTAATGTTGATTTGCTCAGTATTCGCCTCGAAGCGGCTACCGATGGCGACCTCATTGAGTTTTTGTCCCGGGGTGACCCGGATCTTTTGATCGACGCTGGCTTGGTCGACGGTCCCAACCCGGACAACTTTCAAACCCGCATTTTCATTCCTACAAGCGTACTCACCGTACCTCAATTGGGCGAAGAAGCTCCGCCCATCAGCATCGTGCACGGGGGGCAGGCAGTGACGACGAGCCTCGATGACGGCAAGCTCTTCATTCAGGGCACAGGAGCCTTCCCTGATATCCAGTTCGTCGTCGGTCCGCAAAACGACCACGACATCACCATCACCAATCCCGGCACCAATATCGTTAACGGTGTGTTTGACAATTTTTCGACGCTGTACCCAGCCGGGACGTTTCCCACAGAAGCAAGTGGCGCCACTGGTGCGATTGTGCGCCGCGCGACCGACTCTTCCCTAGTGACCTCGTTTCAAAATCAACCGTTTGTGCCAATGATTGACGACGGACCGGGCACAACCCCGATCCCGACCAATCCGTCCACCCCGGCAATTGAACCGGGCAGTGGACAGCCGGAGATCGCAGGGGCGACAGCGGCGACGACCAGCCTGGAAAATCTATCTGCGGAGAGAACGGCGCAGCCCAACTCGAGGTCTACAGCCGCTGCTACCGACATCGAGTTATCTAACGACGAGGAAGCTATTGAAGCATGCGAAGCTGAAGTCAGCCGTCAATCCGCCAACGAGGTGGAGATTATCTCAACCTGTCCTGATTCTGCGGCGGACGATGCAGAGGCGGACGATTGAGAAGCGGCTGACTCCCTTCCAAACTGAGTCACTCAAGCATCGACGCTTAAAGATCCTCGGCATTGTTTACCAGCACCATTAACTTTCTTGGTAGGACGAGTTTGGATATTTCTTGACAAACTGAGCTTGAAGCTTAAAACAGAAGCAGAGGGACCAATTTTTCTACATGGGTGCCTAACCATGTTATTCGGTGAATTAAAGGATTCATACAGCTTGATGCTCATTAGAAAGGTGTCTACTCTTTTCATATTGGCGGCGATCGCGCCTCTCTTCGCGGCTTGATGAGAGTCGCTTAATGCACCCTCTGTCGTCTCACGGGAACTCAACCTATGCAGATGAAACTGATTTACCAGGCAACTGCACTGACTGGGAGTAGCCTCTATTGGCTGAGTAGCCTCACCGCGATCGCGAGCCCAGTTGTGTCCGATGCCGATGCAACTATTGTTACTCAGTCGGGTAACCAGTTTGAGATTACCGGGGGAATCACGTCAGCGGATGGGCAAGCGCTGTTTCATACTTTTCAATCCTTTGGCTTGACCCAGGCCCAGGCCGCAACGTTTTTAGCACAGCCCGAGATCCAGTCGATTTTGGGGAGCGTTGCCGGCGGTCAGGCATCTTATATCGACGGCCTGTTGCAGGTGACCGGTAGCCCGGCCGATTTGTATTTGATCAACCCTGCCGGTATTTTGTTGGGTCCCAATGCTCAACTTGATTTGGCCGGTTCATTTGCGGCCACGACCGCTAGCGGCGTGCTGTTTGATGATGCGATCTTCCACGTTTTAAATGGCGACGATTTCAGTCAGTTCGCCGGGATGCCTACAGGGTTTGCCTTTGCTGAAGGTGCTGGAGCTATTGTCAATGCCGCACATCTGAACGTGGCCCCAGGTGAGTCCATTACTCTAATAGGCGACCAGGTGATTTCTACTGGCACGCTCACGGCTCCTGGAGGAGATATTACGATCGCGGCGGTTTCCGATAGCGCGCTAGTGCGTATCAGCCAGTCCAACTTAGTGCTGAGCCTAGAGATTGCAGCCCAGACGGGGGCTGATATAGCGGGTCTTCCATTTGCCCCGACGTCACTGCCGGAGTTGCTCACCGGGGGCGATATTGGCAGCGCCACAGGCATCATGCCCCAGGCCGATGGCACAATCACGCTGGTGGATACCACCGTCGCGGCGCGGCCAGAGAGCACAATTATCGCTGGCGGCTCCCTCGACACCAGGGGTGAATTGGGCGGTCAGGTCACGCTGGTAGGTGATCGCGTCAGCTTGCTCAGCACTGAGATCAATGCCAGTGGCACGGTCGGGGGAGGAACGGTGCGCGTGGGGGGCGATCGCGAAGGGCAGTCAACCTTGCCGGGGTCGAGCCTCACCTACATGGATGCTGAGAGTGCGATCGCGGCCGATAGTTGGGGCAATGGGGATGGCGGCACCGTCATTCTCTGGTCCGATGGCGCTACCGCATTTGGCGGCAGGCTCTCAGCCCAAGGCGGAGCCCAAAGCGGTAATGGGGGCTTTGTCGAAGTCTCCGGGGCTGAGTCGCTCGTCTTTCGAGGCGAAGTAGTCACCACCGCCCCCCAGGGCCAGACTGGCGAACTGCTGATTGACCCTGTGGATATTGTCATCCGCAATGGCGCAGCGGATGGCGATGACAGCGATGGTCTCCCGGCGTTATTGAGCGAACCCGGCATTCCCCTGGCGGCTGTGGGACCGACTGAAATCTATGAGTCAGAGTTAGAAGGCTTGAGTGGCGACACTGCCGTAACCCTCAGAGCCAGCAACCGCATCACCATAGAAGACTTAGCGGACAATGAATTGGTGTTTCAAGCGCGATTGCCCTTATTGGATAATGCCAACAATCCGGTGACGGAGCTACCTGCAACGGTGCCCAGTGACCCCGCCCCGATTCGGTTTGAGGCGGGGGGGGATTTTGCCATGGCGACGGATGATGCGATCGTGGCCCCTGGTCGCGATGTCGTCATTCAGGCAGGGGGAAACGTGACCATTGGCACCATCTCGACGCTACGGGATGGCACCGCTGTCGATATCTCAGAGAGTCTGGATGGCAGCATTCGTCTGACTGGGGTGACGGTGACGGCGGGCGTCTTGAACGCGCTACAGGCAGCCACGCCCTTAGGAGCACCGGTTTCTGTCGAGGGTGTTCCTGTCAGTAATGCCATCACCGGGTTGGGCGCTGGCAACGTCAGCAACGTGACGCTCACCAGCACCTCTGGAGACATTGTGGTCGAGGCCATTTTGGCGGGGGCCGGCGGTGTGGTGGTCAACTCGGCTGGGCAGTTCCAAGCGACGGGTACCTTTCCTGTCAGGACAAATCAGCAGGACGGTGACGGAGCCGATGATGAAGTGGTGACGCCCAGCATTATTGTGGCGATTCAAGACCAAGTGTTTGGCGAGGCCATCGGCGGTGGTGATCCACCAGTGTTGAGCATTAACGAAGTGCCCATTACGGTGCAACGGGGCACGGCGATCGCCCCAGACGCTACACCGGGCGTGCATATCGCGATCGACGCGCTGGAGACGTTAGGGGAGTCAGATTTAGCGTTTTTTGCCGATGTGGGCACAGCACTATCCGTCGAGCAAAGCGGCACGTTCAAAGAAATCCTCCACATTCGTCCAGACCGGGTATTAGTCACTCGATTTGAAAATCAGGCCTTTACCCTTGACGCGACCGTTGCTCCGCCACCAGAGGCAGGCGATATCAACCCGGGTGCCCCCCTAGCACTGGAAAATCCTGTGTTTGTCTCTGATACGGCTGAAACGGCCGTGGCCCCCGAAACCGTTGCCAATATTTCCGACATTGACCGTGGGGGCAGTGCTCGCACCGCTGACGTTGAGGGTGACACTGACGCAGTGTTGGAAGTTTGTGAGGAGGACATTGAAGTCACCAATGCAAACTGTGTGGCGGAATAGAACGGTAAGTTGTTGTCTGGCAGCGCTGTGCAATGTTTGACCTTTTGCTAGCGGCTACGTTTTCTACGGACAGATTTCATTTCCCGGCTTTGGTCCCAAGGTTTGGGGTAGCGGCGGCACTTGCTCACCTCGCGCAAGCTCAACCAACCGCGGCGGAGAGCTTTCAAGCGGGGATGGCAGCCTTTCAAGCCAATGACTATGAAGGGGCGATCGCCGCCTGGCAGCAAGCGCTGGCACAGTATGAAGCAGCTGGTAATCAGCAACAGGCCGCCACAACGAATAATGCTTTGGCGGCGGCGGCGATTTCCCTGGGACGCTACCAAGCGGCGATTGCCTATGCCCAGGCCAGTGTCGAGCTGGCCCAACGCTTTGAGAGTTGGGGGCTAGAAGCCCAGGCCTTGGGCAACTTGGGCATTGCCTACCAGGCCTACGGTCGATACAACGACGCCATCTCAACCTATGAGCAAGCGATCGCCCTCCTCCAAGGCCAAGCTGCCTCCGGCGCGATCGCCCAGCTTCACGGATTATTGGGCAATACCTATGAGTCCTTGGGCGATTACGACTCGGCGATCGCGGCCCAGCAGACGAGTCTGGCGATCGCCCGTGAGGCTGAGGCGTTGACCCAGGAGGCGACAGCTCTGATGAATCTGGGCGGGCTGTACAGCCTGCAAGGGGAATATGACCGGGCGGTGGAAACCTATGAAGCGGGCATTGACCTGGCCCATGCGATCGGTAACCTCGGGTCCGCCGCCTATGGCCTCAACAATCTGGGAGGCACCTTGCAAAAACTCGAGCAGTACGATGATGCCTTGGCTCAATTTCGTAATGGGTTAGCCTTGGCGCGTCAAACCAACAATCGTGCCCTCCAGGCGAGCGCCCTGACCAATATCGGCGTCACCCTCGAAGGGCTCGAGCGGCTCGACGAAGCCTTGCAAAGTCACCGGGCCAGCCTGCAAATCACCCGCGCTTTAGAAGAACCGAGGCTGCTAGCTAACGTCCTGAACAATCTGGCGAACACCCAGTTTCGTTTGGGCAATCTGACAGATGCCGAAGCCGCCGTCCAAGAGTCGATCACGCTACTATCAGAGCTGCGGGAAGGGCTGGCCGATGCCGATAAAGTCAACGTCTTCGATACGCAGATTTACACATACAACCTGCTGATGCAAATCCAAGTGGCCCAAGGCGATTTTGCAGCAGCTCTGGAAACATCAGAGTTAGGCAGAGCCAGGGCTTTTGTGGAACTGTTGGCCGGATCTAGCGCCAAGCTTCCCCCCCCCAGCCTTGAGCAATTTAAGCAGATTGCTCAAACCTCAAATGCCACGCTGGTCGAGTTTGCCGTCGTTCCCGATGACGAGTTTGTCATTCACGGGCAGCAGCGGGGGCGGGCAGCGCGGGTGTTTATCTGGGTGATTACCCCGGAGGGCATCGTCAGGTTTGAAGAAGTGGGCTTGACCGACATTGATTTAGACCAGCAGGTGCAGGCGAGTCGGTCAGCCTTAGGGGCCCTGGGGCGCACCCGCAGTGTGGGGGTACGGCCCGTGGATAAACCGGCAGCCAATAATTCTGAGCTCTCGGAAATCTATCAGCAGCTGATCGCGCCCATTGCTGATGTTTTGCCCGACAACCCCGATGATCTTGTGGTGTTGATTCCCCATGAGTCACTGTTTTACTTACCCTTTGCAGCCCTGACCGATGCCACCGGGCGAGCCCTGATCGAACGCCATACGCTGGTGACGGCTCCTTCGATTCAGCTGTTAGAACTCACTCTGGAAACACCATCCACGTCTGCAGCGATCGCCCCCCTCGTCGTGGGCAACCCCACCATGCCCCCCCTGCCCGAAGCGGATGAGTAAGTCCCGTTGCCCGGAGCGGAAGTAGAAGCGGAGGAGATTGCGGCCCTCTTGCAAACGCAGGCGATTCTCGGCAGCGACGCCACCGAGACTAAAATCACCGCGGAAATGGAGCAGGCATCCTTGATTCACCTGGCGACCCATGGCCTCCTAGATTATGTAGATACGCAGGATCGCATTCCCATACCGGGGGCGATCGCCCTTGCCCCGTCTGAGACTGCCGATGGTCTCCTCACGGCCCGAGAAATCGCTAACCTTTCGCTCTCGGCCCAGCTCGTAGTGCTGAGCGCCTGCGATACGGGTTTGGGCGAAGTAACCGGCGACGGAGTTGTGGGGCTGTCGCGATCGCTGCTGGCGGCCGGTGCCAAAAGTACGGTGGTGTCCCTCTGGTCAGTGCCCGACGAACCCACAGCCATCTTGATGCAAGCCTTTTACGCCGAACTGCAACAGGACAAAAACAAAGCCCAGGCACTACGCCAAGCCATGCTACACACTCGGGCGATTTATCCAGATCCCCTGGCGTGGGCGGCTTTTGTCCTAGTGGGCAATCCCGAGCCCCTGTAAACGCCCCTACCCTACCGGCGATAATCGCTAGCGCTTTCAACTCCCATCAGGGCAGTTGGTTGGCCTCCCGGCGAATCCACTCGAGCGCTTCTTGGTGAGTGACAACATGTCCCTCCGCGTGGGCTAGTTCAGCCGCAGCCAACAGTTGCCCAATGTGAGGGCCTGGCCGCATGGCCAACTGCTGAATTAAGTCGCGACCACTCACCAGCGAACAGGGATGGGCTACGGGGTCATGGGGATCTAAGAATCGCTCAATGAGCGGGACCAGCGTAGCAAACTCAACCTCCGTCGCTAACCCCACCAAGACCAGACCAATGAAGCTCTGCCCTGAAACTTTGAACAGCTCATACTGCTGGCGACGGGAGTCGGCTCCCTGAGCGATCGCCTGTAAAATCTCCAAGCCTTTCAAAATAGCTAATACGGCTTGCTGCTCGGCCCGGCTGTACTTGAAACCAAGGAGCTCAGTCTCAGCTTTTTCAACCTTGGGCGATAGGATGCAGCTGAGTTTGGCCGCTTTGAACCAACTGCGATGAAAGCCGGGAGGGGTTTGCTCCTTTAACCAGCTCGTCGTTAAATCGGCAAATTGTGGATGGTATTCGCGCAGCCGCATCGCCGCCTGATCAACAGCGGCCAATTGGGCAATCTGTGGTGCCGACAGATGCGGTAGCCAACTGCGCAGCACCCCGTCGGTCCAAGCCAACTTCATCAAGGGAGTGCCCGCAGCTTTGCTCAGCAGGCTATCCAGCTCCCCCCGCACCCGCTCGGCCGCCACTTTGCCCAGCAGCGGTGCCAGCTGATAGATCGTTGAGCGCGTCGGCTCATCTAGGCGAAAGTCGAGCTGAGCTGCCTGCCGATAGGCCCGCAAAAGCCGCAGCGGATCGTCGGCTAAATTATCAGCGGCAATCATCCGTAAGCGGCGCTGCTCGAGATCAGCACAGCCCCCAAGCGGATCAAAAATCTGCTCGGTGTGGGGATGATAGGCGATCGCGTTGACCGTAAAATCACGCCGATGCAGATCAGACTCCAAGCTGTCTCCCACTTGCTGGGCAAAATCCACCGTGGCATGGTCAAAGACCACCCGCGCAATTTGGTTCCTAGGGTCTAATACCACAAAGCCCGCAGCATATTGATGGGCAATGATTTTGGCCGTTTCAATCGCGTTGCCCGGCACCACAAAATCAAGATCTAAATAATCGGCCTTGCGCCCCAATAAGGCATCGCGCACGCTGCCGCCTACTAGATGTGCCGACTGCGGCAATAGAGACAGTTCAAATGGCCAGGTCTGAGGTGATAAAACAGAGCCCACGGACAAAGCAGTCGCAGCGAAGGAAAATTGATTGAGAGAAACAGCGCGCAATTAAAATCGACAGGGTAGACAACAGCAGCTTTCGCGCTGGTAAGACACCAGCGATGAAACCAAGGCTTTTCATTTTGCAACATTGCGGAGCTCGATGAAAGCAGCGGATGAGTAAGTTGCGTTAGATTAGCAAAAACTTAGCATTTCCTTGTTACACAGTAGGCTGTTTCACTGGAAAAGATCTATGTGCATTTGTGTGAATTGCCAATATGTTGATCGCTGCAGCACCTACAACGCGGTTGAGGCGCAACATCACCAGCCCCATCTGACGGAGTCGCCTGATTTTGAGGCCATCAACCCAACGATTAACGTCAACATTCGCCAAGATGGCGAAATTATTGAGATGGAGTGGGATGTTGTCGGCTGTGAAAGCTTCGCTGAAGAAATGGGCAAATGGTCGAAGCTACGGCCTGGTGAGCTTGTGCCCACTTAGTTTGGGGTGATCGATCGCGGCTGCAGGCTACCCAGGCACGGGGGCCTAGCCAGCTAGTGGCGATTCTTTTTGGTGGCAGCTAAATTTTAGACAGGCGATCGCCCGCCCCCATCCCCTACGAGTCATCCGCCAATGGCAACTCCAGCAAAAAGCCTGTTTGAACAGTTCCTCGCGCCCGTTTTTGGGCAACTCATTGACCGCGAAGCCTTGCTAAAACTTCGCAACAGCATTGACTGGGATACTGCAACCGCGGTGATCGCTAACCCCCAAGTGGGCTATCCCGATTACTATCGGAGCAATAATTTTCACGGCATCAACAACGGCTACCTGAATATCGATGCGGCAATTACGTATGACCCCATCACCCAGTACGTGCTGCCGCCCGGAGAGACCTGGGTTCGAGAAAGTTTGGTCAAGGCTATTCAGGGGAACCCCCGGCGCATTCTTGACCTCGGCTGCGGCACGGGCACAACCACCTTGATGCTCAAGCGACGGTTTCCCGAGGCAGAGGTGGTCGGTTTGGATTTGTCGCCCCAGATGCTCGTCATTGCCCACAAGAAAGCCCAAGAGGCCGGTTTAGACATCATGTTTCGCCACGGTGATGCCAGCACGACAGGGCTAGATACAGAAACATTTGATGTCGTGTCTGCCACGCTGCTATTGCACGAAACGCCCCCGGCGATCGCCAAAATGATCCTCCAAGAAGGATTTCGCCTACTCCGAGCGGGGGGACAAATCCTGATTTTGGACGGTAATCAGCAAACCTTGAGAGCAGTTGACTGGCTCAATACGGTGTTTGAGGAGCCTTTCATTCGCGATTACAGCCAGGGCAACGTGGATGCCTGGTTGGGCTATGCCGGCTTTGACGCCGTGCGAACTGAGACCGTGTTTTGGCTTAATCAACTGAGTCAAGCACAAAAGCCTTTGCCCGTGGGGCAAGTCTCCCCCGTCATGGAGCAAACTCGGGCAGACAGCCAGATGGACACTGGAGGCTATGCTCCGGCGCCGACCGCTTAGACTCCTCTGGTTAACCCCAATTATTGAGAAGCACGACTTATCGAGAAGTACGACCATGAGAATACAACCTCGGCTCCGCGCGATCGGCCTGATCATCGGCGCTGTTCTCATCGTTCTGATGATCGGGAGACTTGCCCCTAGTCATGCCTCCATGACCTTAGTTTCCTCGCAGCCTGTGCTGGCGATTGCTCCCAGCCAGCCAGTCCTAGTGACTGAAATCTTGCATAGTGCCCCCGTTCCCGTCTTGTACATGACCCAAGCTGGTGAGCAGGTGCTGGTCCGTTGCCATCCTGGATTTGCCCCGAGGATCGCGCTGCGCGCAATGGGCAGCGAACCGCAGCAGCGAGATGCGCAACAGGAGGGTGTCTTGAGTTGTCGGGACTATCCGCCGCCAACTGAGGTCAGCGCACCAGACACGTTGCCGCCACTGAGGCCTTAGCCCGAGTATGCTGAACCGCCAGGGGCAACGTCATGACCTGTCTAGACTTTAAAAAACTGCTGATTGCCTGTGCTCCGGTCTATCGCTTGTCGGTAGAGGCCTAAGGGCAGTAAAGCGTATCGCGAGTGTCGCGCCCAGTGACCGGTTTGGTTCCTTTGGCAACTTCTCAGAGTTGAGCATTGGTCTTGGGATCGAGGAGCACATCGGTAAAGTCAGCCCCATCAATCAGGGCACCGCGAAAATCTGTATCAAAGGCGTAGGCCCCTTCTAGGATGGCATTGGTTAAGTCGGTGCGAATGAAGCGAGCCCCGTCTAAGGTGGCCCCTGTCATATTGACATCAGTCATATTGGCCTGACTGAGCGTTGTGTCAAATAACCGGGCACCACGCAGATCAGCTCCATGGAGGTCCGCATTGGCCAAGTCCGCACGGGTAAAATCATCACCCTGTAGATCGCGCTCTGAAAAGTCAGACATCCGTAAGTTTTGGCGGTCATAGCTGTCGGCATAAGCAGGCGTCAGACCCACCACCACCACGGCGAACAGCAGTAAAAAGCTGACCCCAACTCGGCGCATGATCGCGTTTATAGATAGAGGTTTCATAATGCTAACTGTCGGCCCTTGACTCAACACTTGTGATCCTACTAGGGGAAGGGCAACCAGGAAAAGCCTCACCAGCGATATCCCAAATCGCGAAGGATTTATCGTCAGAGCGGTCAGAACCACAGATTGCCCGCGCCCGTGTTAGATAGGATGCATCTCATTTCGCGTCAAAGCATCGCTTCAAGGTACCAAAATTAGCTTGCCAATATGTTCACCCGCTTCCATTACAGCGTGAGCCTGCTGGACGTCCCGCAGGGAGAACTTGCCAGCCACGGGTAAGGCATACGTTCCGTTGGCAACTTGTTCCAAGACGTGGCGGTAAGCGCCCTGCTCTGAGCCGTTGGCGACGATTTCATTCAGCAGCCAGCCTCGAATGGAGCCCATCTTACGAATCAGGGGAGAGACATCTACCACATCTGGCGTTCCCAACAGTCCATAAATCCAGAGGGTGCCATACTGCGCTAAAAGGCGGATTTCCTGATTGAGAAACACTCCTGCAGCAACGGGATCAAAAATGATGTTGTAGCCGCGACCCTCAGCCAGTTTTTTGGCTTCTCGCCACCAGTCAGGGGATCGCGTCACGAGCAAATGACCAAATTGCGCCTCCGGCATCGCTGTCAGTTGGGCTACCTTTGCTGGACTGGTAGTAGTGCCGACGGCTACGCCACCGTAGTATTTCACCACTTGAGACGCCGCGATCGCGACACTACTGCTTGCCGCCGGAATCAACACGAGATCGCCGGGCTGCATATTCTGCCGCCAGACCAAACAGCCCCATGCGGTGAGAAACGGCAACCATAAAGCCCCTAACAACTCATCTGCGATCATCTTCGGCGCTAACACGGTTTTGTCAGCGCTGACCACATAGTGTGATTGATAGGTTCCCTGACCGAGGCCGCGACTGACGGGGGCATCCAGTCCAAGGATGACGCGCTGCCCCACTTGCCGCCGAGCTGAGGCATTGTCAGTATTCGCAACCGCGGCCCCCACAGCCTCAATAAAGCCGCCCCCTTCTAAGCCCGGCGTAAAGGGCGGGGCCCCCGAGACTAGACGATATTCCCCCCGTCGGGCCATCAGTTCGGCATGATTCATCCCGATGCTGGTCAGACGTACTAAGACTTCATCAGCGGCTGGCTCAGGGGTGGGACTCTCAACAATCGACAGTTGTTCCACACCACCAAACGTTTTAACCACCACTCGATACATATGCGACCTCGCACTAAGGGAAGTGCTCTGATTTTGCCTGACCAAACGCGTTGTCAGCGTTAAGCCCTGTAACGTTCGGATCGCCGCGGAAATCTCAGCCTGTCCCCCGAGGAAAAGAAGTGGATTACAGGAATGCGAGGGCGATCGCCCATACGCTCAACGTTAAAGCAGATATTTTTGAGGCTGATCCGTAGGTTTTCTGAGTCCCGCTCATTAATCCGCTGATCATGAATATAGCGATCGCCCTCATCCTTAAAGTTGACCGCCCTTTCTATAAGGAAACCCTAACGACAATCAGGATTGAGGATGAGATGCCTGTAAAGGGATATCAGGTGTATCGCGGTGCGAGGGCCATTAATGGAGGCTGCAGCCAACATGTTGAGGGGTCTGAGCACAGTTTGACCACTGAGGTGTTCACACTTCCTTCAGGTTCAACAGTATTTTTTCAAGCCTCTGTAAAATGCATCAGAAAAAACACGGACTGTCTCCCTCAAAACCTATAGTTTTACTTAATACGGGTGTGGAGCTACCGCGTAATTACTCAAAAATTACGTTCGCCATCAATTGTCCATGACGCAATGATCCGGATTAAAGCCTTTGGCAGTGACTCAATTTGCACAGAGTTAAACCAATGAATGTCGCTGTCATACCAGATTATTCGTCTTCTAATGAGTCTCCATCAATGATTTTGTGTCTACGAACTAGCCAATATCGATTTATTTACACGTTTGACTCAGGTTACAGGCTGATTGGGACGGTCGCCGGTGACCACTACGCCAACCAGACAGACATTGTTTTCAATCTGCAGGCGCTAAAGGCTATCGTGCTCAGCCCCGAAGGTAGTCTCATGATGGGGTTTGACGAAGTGTTCGGTCAGTTTCGGATGACCAACTCTGAGGTTATTTTGTCCGGTGCCGACATGCAAACGGGCTCTCAATTTAGCCTCAATTACCGCGATGGCGAGGCCTGCATCTACGACAGCATCACCGATACCTGGATTACCAGCACTTGGCAACCGGAACGCTGGCAAGTTGAGAACATTAGTATCGCGCGCCAGCCAAAATCCCAGCCAGCACGATCGCCAGTCATGGTTTCGCCCTGGGCCAAGCGGGCGATCGCGTAATCCTCACGAAGTCTTTCCCCCTTCGGAACTTTATGCAGCGTAGATTTTTTCCAACTTTGACCGATTGTTGATCTTGGCTATCAACAAAATTTGTCTATCGCACAGTCGGATATCGCGCCTTGAGTCAAGCGTTACAGAAGCTGTAACCGTGGCACTCCAGCTCCCGATAGGGCGTCATACTAACGGTCAAGTTGTTGCACTGACTGGAGAGTGGCTGTGTTGAGAGATGCTCGCGATTATCAAATTGCCTTCTTATGCTTATTTTTATTGTTAGGTTTTTCAACGCGGGATTGGACGCTGAAACTTGAGGTGGTGGGTGTTGCGATCGCCACTGCCCTCCTGACCCAAACTGTCTGTTCACAATGGTGTCGCTACCGGGCTTTCTCCCCTCAGCATCTTAACGGTGTCGGCCCCTCTCAGACTGTTGCATTTTCAGGCAATTTACCGTGGCGGGCCCTTGGGGTTAAATGGTTTCACGGCTCCGTCATCAACTGGCGCAGTCCTTTAATCACGGCGTTGGGATTGAGCTTGCTGTTGAGGGTGGATCATTGGCCCACGATGGCCCTGGCAGCCGCGATCGCGATCGCGAGCAAGTTCGTTTGTAAAATCAACGGCAAGCATTTTTTTAACCCCGCTAACCTCGGCATTGTTGCTGCGCTGACCCTAACTCACGATGCCTGGGTCTCTCCCGGACAGTGGGGTGAAGAGGTTTGGTACGCCCTGATCTTTATTGGGGCGGGTGGCATGGTGCTGAAGCGAGTAGGCCGCTGGGACACCACAGCAGCATTTTTAGGGAGTTATGCGCTGTTAGAAGCGGCGAGAAATCTGTATCTCGGTTGGACTTGGGATGTGCTGTTACACCGTTTGTCAAGCGGGTCATTGTTGCTGTTTGCTCTCTTCATGGTGACTGACCCACGCTCAATTCCCAACGCGCGTCCGGCGCGGCTAATTTGGGCGTTGAGCATCGCTGGGCTCACCTTTGTTTTGCGGAACTACTTTTATCTCTCCACTGCGGTCTTTTGGGCTTTGTTCCTATTGTCGCCCCTGACCATTGCCCTAGATTATCTGTGGCAATCAGACCGCTTTGCTTGGAAACGCTTTACACCAGCGGCCTCTGTCATCGAGTAGCCCCCGGCACAATCACAACCTCCGCAGTTGCAGTCCTTGCGATTGGCAGGGCTCCTGAAGACTGCAAGGACTGCATCGTAATTTGGCCAGACTGTCTGTTAGGGATGGGCGATCGCGCCCAGTCTGGAGGGTGTTCTTTGAGTGCGCACCGGCGTGGTGTGTCAACTGGGCAGACACACCACGCCAGCACCATCAGGACTGACCTAGCGTCAATAGCCACTGTCGGGAGGACCAAAATTCCCACCGTTCAAGGGGAGGAAGGGGAAAGCGTTCCAACCATTACAAGCTTATTCAGTGCATCAGCCCTCTCAATGCCAGACCACTAGCGGTTGGGCCATCAATATTCAGGTTTTGCAGTAAACATTTCACCAAGGGTAAACCGATGAATAAACGTCATTCACTTTGGGTCGGACTAGTTGGGGCGATCGCCGCCTTCTTGATTCTGACGCCAGCAGCGCTCGCTTTTTGTGGCTTTTACGTTGCCAAGGCTGATACCAGTCTGTACAACGAAGCGTCTCAGGTGATCATTGCCCGGGATGGCGATCGTACGGTGCTGACCATGGCCAATGACTACCAAGGCGAGGTCGCTGACTTTGCCATGGTGGTACCCGTGCCTACTGTGCTGCAAGAGGGCCAGGTAAACGTGGGTGACCCAGCGATCGTCGAGCGCCTAGATGACTTTAGTGCCCCTCGGCTAGTGGAATACTTTGACCCGGATCCCTGTGCCCCACAAATCATGCTTGATGAAGCCGGAGCGCTACCAGCGGCCCCCATGATGTCATCTCGGGGAGAGGTTGCTAATGAGGCCCTAGGCGTCACCGTCGAAGCCGCATTTGCGGTGGGAGAGTATGACATTATCATTCTCAGCGCTGAAGAGTCGAACGGTCTGGAAACCTGGCTGATTCAAAACGGCTACAACATTCCCCAGGGCGCTAATGCACTGCTGCAGCCATATATCCGGCAGGGACTGAAGTTTTTTGTCGCGCGGGTCAATCTTGAGGAGTTCGATCGCGCTGAGTTCCAAACCCTCCGTCCCCTGCAAATTGCCTACGAGTCACCGCGCTTCATGCTACCAATTCGCCTGGGCATGATGAATGCCTCTAGTGCGCAGGATCTACTGGTATATCTGCTGTCGCCCGATGGCCAGGTGGAGCTGACCAATTATCGAACGGTCAAAATTCCGTCAAATGAAATCATTCCACCCTATGTAGAAGAGCAGTTTGGGGAGTTTTACAACGCACTGTTTGAGCGCAGCTATGAACGCGAAAATCAGGAAGTCGCTTTTCTCGAATATGCCTGGAGCATGGCCGGCTGCGACCCCTGCTCCGCAGAACCATTGAACGCGGAAGAACTGCGCAAAGCCGGGGTGTTTTGGGTAGCGCCCAACAGCTCACCTTGGGAGTCCAACGTGTTTGTAACTCGGCTACATGTGCGCTATACCCGCGCCAAGTTTCCCGAGGACCTGATGTTTCAGCAGACGAACAATCAAGAATTCTTCCAGGGACGCTACGTTATGCAGCATCCATTCTTGGGCGAGGCCACCTGTCCAGCTGGGCAAGACTATCGGCGATCGCTGCCCCAGCGGTTTGAACAAGAGGCGCAAACCTTAGCTCGCTTAACCGGTTGGAACATCAACGACATTCGCCGGGAGCTACCCTTTGTCAGATTTGACCCGGTACCGGGCAACACCCAATGGTGGGAAGAGCTGTGGCAGCGGTCCAGCCGGCTAGTCAACTAGATAACTGGTCAAGATTGAACGATCTGACGAGCTCTACTTTTGCAGTGTTCTTCGTGTGATGCCTTCCCTGTGACAATAGGGAAGGCATTTTTTTTAGGTACACATGTTAAGTTTCTGGGCTCGTACCAGTGGTACGTGGATCAATGTCGCCACCGTTTTGATGGGTTCGGGTCTCGGTTTGCTATTGCGCCATCGCTTGCCCAGGGCCATGCAGCAAGTCATTACCCAGGCAGTGGGACTGCTTACCTTGGTCATTGGGTTTGCCATGTCTCGTAGCCTGTTTGAGGTCAATGCGGGTCCCATCGACGGTGTGATTTTGGGTCTGCTGGCTCTAGTGGCGGGGGGGCTGCTCGGAGAGTGGTGGCAGCTCGAAACCAGTTTGATGGCCATGGGCGACGCCCTCAAGGCTCAGGTCAAAGGTGGAGGGCGCTTTACGGAAGGACTGGTGGCCGCTAGCTTGCTGTTTTGCATTGGACCAATGACTATCATCGGTAGCCTCAACAACGGACTCACCGGAGACAATACCCTGCTGACGCTCAAAGCGGCGATGGATGGGTTGGCAGCGATCGCCCTGACGGGCAGCTACGGCATGGGGGTGGGGTTTTCTGCGGGGACGGTTTTACTGATTCAAGGGGGCCTGTCGCTGCTAGCCGGCACGCTATCAACGGTGATTGGCGATCCCACGACGGATCCCCATGTGCTGCTGACAACAGGCATTGGTGGGATGATGATTATCGGCTTGGGGTTAGGGTTGCTAGAAGTGACCCAAATTCGCATTGCGTCCTTTTTGCCAGCGCTTTTGCTCGGCCCCCTCATTGTGGCGATCGCGCGGTTGTTTTAGCCGACGCCTCACCCTGTAACAACTCCGTAAAAACCTGAGAGCCAACTGGGAAACTAGGCCATTATGGGGAGGTCGATGATACAAGGGTTTGCAGGACGCATGGGCTTATTTGACAGTGTGTTTAATGGGGACCAGGCAGACAAGCCGGTAGAGCTCAAACCAGAGGAAGCCTTTGCAGCGGTCGCGTTGGTGGCGATCGCGGCCGATGGTTACCTCTCAGATCAAGAGGGTCGCGACATGACCCACATGCTAGAGCGCATGTCTCTCTTTCAGAGCTACTCCCATGAGGTCATGCACCGCATGTTTGACAAGCTCCTGTCACTGCTCAAGCTGCAGGGACCCAGCACGCTCATCGACATGGCCAAGGCCCAACTGCCCACCGACCTGAGAGAGACTGCCTTTGCGATCGCCACTGACTTGGTGCTGTCAGATGGCACGGTCACCTCCCAAGAGCAGGCATTTTTAGATGATCTGTACCGTATTTTAGAAATCCCTGGGGACACCGCCCTGCAAATTGTGCAGGTGATGACCATCAAAAATCGAGGTTAAACGCAACCGCTCCGCCTGACGAACGCTGCCGCTGCAGAGCAGTCTCCAACTTACAAAGCCAATGCCGCTACGAAGGGCAGTAGGTCTAGCGGCAGAGTACCCGGCGCATGTGCTCCATGTTGCTGGGCAGGTCTTGGCGCATGCCCTGCTCAATCAAAAAGCTCGGTACGGGGATGAGGGGGGTTGCTTGTACGGTATAGGTCAGCAAGGTCCCATTCTGCCAATCTTGGAGGGTCAGGTCAGCGCCAAAATCCTTAAAGGTGCCTTTGTCTAGGCGAAACTGAATGCTGTAAAACGGGTCTTCGTAGACCTTAAGGTAAATCTCAACCTCGGCGGCGATCGCCAGAAAACACTTACGGCCCACCTGATAGACCCGATGCTCGTACTGACCAGAGCTCAACACTTCACTCCGGCTAATATTGGGAAAAAACTCAACCCAACGTCGATATTGCGTCAGCTGTGCCCAGATATCGGCCCGAGACGCTTTGACGTACATTTTTGCGGAGACGGAGCCGCCCATCATGCCATGGGGTGCTGTCTCGACGAGCACCTGTCCGCGATGCAACGCTGCGACCTCTTGTCCTGATTGCGACCGTCTGCGATTGCCAAACAGCAAGGAAGGTCGTGTAGAAGAAGAGACCAAAGAAGCGCTACTGACCATAGACCCTAAGCTCCGAATAACCAATAGACGGCAGATTCCTGAATAGTGGGAAGCGTACCGACGCGCAGTAGTCGTAGTATCCCCCAGGTGACATAAAAATTAGCAGAAGCTACGGGTTACAAGAATAAAGTTTCTAACAAGTTCTCAGGCAAGCTAGCGCTGCCTAGTCATTAACCGCGGAAATCCAAGCAAAGGGATACACCATCAACGGCCAATATTTATGTATAAATACCGAAACCAACGACTATTCCACGAGGCCCTGAGACTCCCTAGCGCTGGGCATTGGCGGCCTGGTAACGTGTGCCATCAGCCACAGGTGACAGTTTAGAAGATAACTTTAAAGATCCTTAAGGTGTGTTTTGGGCTCACTTAGCAGCGATCGCAAGGAGCCGTTCTCCTCGATTTGGGTTGCCAATTGGCGCATTAGCAACTTGTTGGCATCACGCTACGTCATTATCTTTAGGCAAACTTCGCTGATGGAGAGTGCCTCATTCTGAACAGTGTTTGCTAAAGTGTCAGGGCTTTACCTTTACCCGGCCGATTACCCGGGTCCAAGCTGTCTGGCTTACCAACACTCATGCCTAGTTAGCACCGTGCAGCGATCGTCCGGGACACTTCCAGTTCCGCTTACCCCTGATCAGGTGTCCAACGATTTTAGAGTTATTGTCCCTGACACAGTGCCCCTTACAGTTGCCTCAGACGCGATATCGCAGTCATGATATTTGCTAAGAAACCGCCCCTTATCGTCACGATTGGAACCGCTTGCCTACTAGTCGGGGTCGGAGGACTGACCTATTTAGGATTACGCTGGCGACTGTTGCAAGCCCGTGGCTTGCCCGTCGGGGTAAGAGCCGTACCCCAGACTGCCGTGGCAGCGGCGAGCCTCTCCACCGATCCCGAACAGTGGCAAACATTACGACAGTTTGGCACCGCTGAGACTCAGGCCTCCTTTGATCAGCAATTAGCCCAGTGGCGCGATCGCTGGCTAACGCAATACGACCTTGCCTTCAGCCAGGACATTGCGCCTTGGGTCGGTCCCGAGGTGACCTTGGCTTGGATCCCAGAGTCTTCCGCCACATCTGACAATGAGTCGGGCACGGTCACGGTGGGGAATCAGCGTCGCTTATTGCTGCTCCCCATTGCTGACCCCGAAGCAGCACAACTCTCGGCCGAAACCTTGCCACTCGGAACGACAGAGGGCGAAGCCATTGAGTATCGGGGGGTTACCCTGAGGCAACTAATCCCCAAAACCAGAGACGCCACTCAGTCAGTCTTTATCGGTCTGTTGGGGACACAATTAATCTTTATTGCTGAAGATGAGGCGGTCGCCCAGCAAGCGATTGATGCTTACAAGGGGGGCAAAAATCTGGCTGATGTCGCGGGCTATCGGCGATCGTTCGAACATATTGGGGTCACTCAGGCCTTTGGCAAGCTTTACGTCAATATTCCGGCTGCTACACAAATTTTGGCCCAAACGTCCCAACCAGAACTCCCCCCTGGAATCATCGAAGCCTTTCAGGAAAGCCGCGGCATGGCAGCGACCCTGTCAGTAGAAACCCAAGGCATCCAAGTGAAAAGCACAAGTTGGTTTGGGGATAGCAGCGATCGCACCTATGTCGACACCAATGTGCCCGCTCAACTGCCGGACTATTTACCCCGCGATACTCTGATATTTGCTTCGGGGGGTAACTTTCAGCAATTTTGGCAAGACTTGAGCGATCGCCGGACTTGGGGAGCTCTCACTGCCTTAAATCCCGACAACCTGGCCCTAGCGTTACAAGGCACCACCGGCCTAACTTTGGAAGAGGACCTACTGCCCTGGATGCAAGGAGAATTTGCCCTGGCTTTGGTGCCGCCAGCAGCGAGCCCCGATGCGGAAGTCGCCTTACCGAACCCTAGTTTGGTCACACTGGCACAGGTGAGCGATCGCCCCCAAGCTGAGCAGGCTTTTGCCCGGTTGGATGAAGTGGTCGAAAATCGCTACCGCTTTACGATCAGTGATGAGCCAGAAGGTGACATTGAGCTGGTGCGGTGGACCTCCCCATTTCAATCCACCATGCTGTCCCGGGGCTGGCTCAACAGCAGCATTGCCTTTTTGACCGTTGGTACCGGTACGGATGAGGCGATCGTTCCCCGGCCCCGTCGCTCCTTGGCTAATTCACCGCTGTTTCAGCTCACAACAGGGGATGCCCCCTATCCGAACAACGGCTATTTCTTCGCCAATCTACAGGCGCTGAGCCAAACCGAAAATGCGCTGTTTATTCCCGAGTTACCGCTCGAAGATCAACCCCTGCTACAGGCGATTGAAGCGTTGGGGGTGACCTCCACGGTGTTGGATGAGCAGCGCCTCCGGTATGACCTCTATCTGGTCTTGACCCGAGGCAATCGTCCGGGACCCTTGCCCAGCACTGAGGAGGAGTCCCCCACGACCCCGGAAGCTGAAGCAACTCCAGAGACGTCGGCACCAGAGACCGCCCCCGAGGCCGACCTCGACCCTGCCGAGACCGGGGAGGCAGCACCGGTGCCCGCTGAGTGACGGTTGTCTCATTGGACTGACACACCATTGGCAGCCGCACAGTGGGTTGGCTCATCGCCGGTTCAGAGCTACCGACGCGGCGATCGCCGGTTTTTTGGCGTTCGTTTTCGCTCCCGCTTCCAGGCGGACGTTGACCAGTCAGCCAGGGAATGACTCATTGCGCCGATTTCAATGCCGAGGGCGATCGCGGCCCAGATCCGCCAGTGTCGGACTAATATTTGACCGATGGATTGGCCCAACTCGCGCCAAGTCACGCTGGTATGACCGGCGGTGTTGCTGACCTCTAAGACCAACAGAATGCCCACCAAGATCCAACCTGACAAATACAGCAAGCGCACCAGCGTACCGGCTAAAAACCCATGGGATAGCCACGAGCGATGCCGTAAGCTACGGCGATAGGGCCGCCAAATCCAGGCCAGCCATCCCCAGCGTTTGCTTTGTACAGAGTGAATGTCGAGATCTGGGCCAAACATGAGACCGGCAAAAACAAAGCCCCCGATGACCAATACCGTGTAGCCCCAATGCTGAGTCACTAATTGGGTGATGAGACCCAACCAGGGAGTAGCGCCTATCGTGATGCGATCGTGGGTTTTGCCGGAGGGCATTAGGTAAATAACGAAGCGGACAATAGCCAGATAATTTCAGGCTAGAGACGAATTCTAAACGAGAATCTGCTATGGTGTTAAATCGGTGGGGGCGATTAGCTCAGTTGGTAGAGCGCCTGCCTTACAAGCAGGATGTCACTGGTTCGAGTCCAGTATCGCCCATACAAGAAACACAGGCCCTGAGCCCTTTTGAACCGGTTAGCCCTGGTCATCCAAGAACTGACTGAATGGCACTGAACTAGAATAAACGGAGTGATTTTTAGATCACTTTTAGATCAGTCTAGATCGGGAGCTAGTTCAAAATGGGGCGGAAGGCGTTGACGGTTGAAGCCGCCAATCAGCGGCTGGAAGCGGCTCAAATGGGTTTGCGGCTCTTTCAACGGGGAGAAAAGCTCTCCCTGAGAGGTACTCTTCCCCCCCGACCCGGCAGTAAAAAGGATCGACCCAGTCAGCAGCTTATTCGCCTGGGGGTTTATGCCAACCCTGCCGGTATTGAGTTTGCCGAAGCTGAAGCCTATCGGCTGGGAGCCTTATTGGCCCAAAAGCGCTTCGACTGGCGGGATCTTGAAGCCGATCCTAACGAAAAGCCTGACACCTGTGAGACCTGGATAGAACGCTTTAAGCAGGACTGGCTGAAACAGCAGGAGGGAGAGGAAGAGGCTATCTCTCTGCGTTGGCGGGAACAGTTCTGGTACCCGGCGTTTAAGTGGCTGCCACCGAACGCAAAATTAACGGCGCAACTCCTGGATGAGGTGGCAGACCGCTGGAAACCAAATAGTCGCAGTCGTCAGATTGCCTGCCAGAAGTTTCAGCGACTGACTGATTTCGCAGGCGTCTCGTCAACTATTAAAGATCGGCAGGGAGAGTACAGGTTGAGTAATGTCGAGCGGGTCATTCCTGAAGACAACGACATTATCGCTGCCATCGACGGGATGAAAAATAAGTCATGGCAGTGGGTGGCCGCCATGATGGCGACTTACAACCTCAGAGACCATGAAGCGTTTCTCTGTG
>JBHJHA010000020.1:0-84100 GCA_050331235.1 Leptolyngbyaceae cyanobacterium | reverse complement strand
CGCCTGCCACGAACGGGATGCCAACAAGCGTCAAGCGTTTCTAGTTGAGATGGAACGACTTGAGCCACACAACTGTGTCTATCTCGATGAGGCGGGCATCGATAATACAGAGGACTACAGCTACGGGTGGTGCAAGCGCGGCGATCGCTGGTCCACTTCTACGTACGAATGTGGCAGTCGCAACTGACGCTCGCTTTTATCGGGCTATTTATGGTGTATTACGGTCTGCGGCCTTGGGTACGATACGCCCCCCCAACGCTGCCGTGGGGATGGGGAGATATGGCCATGTGGCAGCAGTTTTTGGCAGGCTCTATGGCGCTATAGCCTAACAAGATGATCTGTAATGTCATAGGTGGTCCTTTTTACTTAATTTTTTAGAAATGATTGATTGAGGTTTGAAGCTCTGTGGCGGCGGGTATTGCATACTGTCTCTCGCAGTATGAGCGAGAAAATTGCCATGTTATTTGAATGGATCAGCACACCAAGCTTTATCTGGTTTGTTGACTTTTCCAGGGGCCTACTGGTATTTGAGCGCCAAAACCTTGCTGAATTAGCTAAGCAGGTAACAACTTTTGGCTCTAAGTTTTTGACATTACCATGACAGAAAATCAGACAATTAGTCAGCTAACGCTCGCCCAAGAAGGTCAACTGACTGACTACCAACAGAAGTGGCAAAATCTGACTTTTCCTGGCAATTTATCGTCTGAATTGGCGATTCAATCCGCAATTAATAAGGCTTATTGGTGTTTGGATTTACCAATACCGGAGGTTTACGTCTTTGAGAGCCTGTTCGATATTACCGATACTTTCTGGTCAAGCGCTTCCTGGCAGAACTCAGGTGACGCTATTTCCTTACAAAAAAAGCTGCTGCAGCCCTTGATTGGTATAACCACCAAGCAAGTTACGGGAAAATTATGGGGAAAGCTGTGGAATATTCTACAGCCGCTGGAGCACTATGCCCCCCTTACCCCCGATGCCCTTGGCTCCAGTTATGGAAGCTTAGGCATCCTGAGGATGCAGATTGATGACTTTTTTACCGACTCGGTTGGGTTTCGCCACTGCAGCCGAATCGACTTCTGCCATCGGGTTTTGGGATGCAACCTGGATACTAACGCCTGGAGGGTGCTGTATGATTTGATTCAACAGGGAGGCTGGCTATTTCCCTACGAACATCTCTGCGTTGCCGTTCAAAAGCGCATCATCAGCTCCGTCAGGCCTGAGAACAAGGCTCTTGTTGATAGCTTGACTCAACCTAGCGCTCAAGTCCTCGGTCATTTAAGACTAGCTGCCTTGGAATCACTGAGGAGTCGCCCGAAGTTGGCATATGAACGCTGGCTCAATACGATTTTTATTGCTCAAGACCGACTATCGGGAAGGGCACGCGATCGCGCTTTCCTTGCCATTATTCAACAAGCAAAGCCGATTACGACCTATATCGACAAGGATGAATATCCGTTTCGTGATGCGTCTTCACCCTTCGCATCTGACGTTTGGGCTCGGTGTCGGCAGATTGTTCAACTCATAGAGACACCGGAACTGCAAACCCAAGCTCAGTCGCTACTCCCAGAAATTTAATAGCTGCACTGCATTCGTTTTCTTTTTTCGATCTTGGCAACCGTTCTCAACCTAATTCATGCACCGTAAAGTCTCCGTCAAAATCACAATTGTGCTCATTAGCGCCGCCTGTTTGGGAGTTATTGCCCAAGCTGATGTGCCGCTGATGATGAAACCAGCCTTGCTGCTCCTTCCTCTACAGGTAAGCGCGATCGCCTACGTAATCTGGCACTGGCAGCGGCGCACTGCCCAACACCGCCAGCGTTCCCGCGCCGGCACCCTGCCTCAGTTCCGTAGCTCCCCACCTAAAGAGCTATAGCGTCATCGGGGCGATGGGTTCGATATCGGGGTCGTGACCGCCGACCTGATTAGTGCGCAACACCCACGCGGCGGCACCATAGTCCAAAAACGTCTTGGCGACTGTATCACCGGCCTTGCGCGGCAGCAGCGTTCGCCAACTGCTAATGCCCAGCATCAAGTTCTCCAGGGGCTTGTCCTCCAAAGTGCTGCCTAGGTTGAATTCGTTGGTTTCCCAGTCAGCTCGGGGCTTGCCAAAGGGCTGTAGGGTTTGCTTCAACTCTTTGCCAAAACGCTGCAGTTGGGCGAACCGAGTCGCCTGTTCGGGATGCTCTTGCTGCCATTTTTGCCGTTGTTGAAGCTGCACATCGCCGCGACCGATCGCTCGTCCCACTTGCTGAATGGCAGCAAACAGCGCCTGGTTGGAATCTTGGGAGCAGTTATTGGCCGGACCAACATAGGTAGCACCGGTGCCATCACCGATGCGATAGCGAGCCGTCATGGCCATCAAAAAGGCTTCCATGCGGCGCAGAGGAGAGCGGCGATCGCCGGCAAAATCGTAGTCTTCGGTAAAACAGGGCAGCTTGAGCAAAATGTCACAAGTCGGTCGGTTGCCCAGCCACCCGAGTTGCCGATGCCCCAAATAGCGTGACCAGTGCAGCGTGCCGGCGACTAAGCCATCGGTATTTTGGGTATACACCTGGTAATAGCGGATGTCAAAACGGGGCTCATCCGCCAGGGGATCTTGAATTACCTCCGCCACCCCAAAGGCAAAATGGCCAAAGAAGATCGGCGTAGCCGCAGCGGGTTCCTTTTTGGTACCGCCAATGCCGCCGTAGGTGTGCAGCACCAGCGCGCGATCGCCCACCTGCCAGTCGGCGATCGCCGCTTGAATGGCCGCTGTGGAGCCATTATCCCGAGGCGTTCCCAAAACCGAAGCAACCTGTCCCTTCTGGGTGGCGATATCCGACCACGCTTCCTTACGGATGTAGCGATAGGTTTGCTTTCCGCCAAAAACGACACGATCAGGCTGTAATCTCACCAGCGACCGGGGCATCCACGCCTGCACCACAAACTGCCCCTGATGGTCCTGCGCGCCATACACATACCACCCTTGTTCATTACAGGGAGAGTTTTCGACCTGATTGAGGGTCGAGGGATAGCTGCCGTAGTCCTTAGCCAACAGCGCTAGCGGCGTGCTAAAGACAGCCTCAGGTCCGTCAAACTGACGAGTCGCCGCATTAAAATGCCGTACGCGGTATTGGTCAGTGTCCACCGGCGCGATGAACTGGACAAGGGCGTAGTAACGGCCGGAGACTTCCACCGGTTGATGATGGGTGTAAAGAGCAGGGTTGCCGTCGCGATCTCCGCGCACCTCAACCTTGCCTAGCATGACCGTAATGTCATCAACGGGATGCCCCGCGGCTAAAGACTCCAACGGATCGACTTGCCGCCACCGATTAATCCGATTTGGGAGTACCATGCCGCCAAACTTGCTGCTGTACTCTGCGTCGGCGCTAAAGTTGACATCGCGCGTGACCGCTTTGACCAGGCGCTTTACCTCGGGGCGTTCCAGGCACCAGCGTAGCGGCAGGGTTTGCCCCGTCAAATGGGCATAGTCAGGGGGCGCGTGGTGGACTTCGAGCAGTGCACCTTGCACCTGCAATCGCGCCTGCTTGCTCGGTAAGATCAACCGGCCGACCCACGGGCCCACAGGCTGAAACAGCATGCGATCAAGGGACTGCATTAAGGGATAGTAGCTGGGCTGACATAGTGGCGACTGCCGGTAATATGTATAATTGCTGGGCTTGGCCGGCTCTGCGTCCAGCACTGACTCTAACTCGCCATTGAGAATCGTGTTGATAGTGTCGATGGTCTGCTGTAGCGAACTGCGGCCATCGGCCAAAATCACCTTGGGGTCGAGAATGCCCCCTGGTACGTTGTGGCCCACTGGTCCCATAGGAATGATCGTGATCTTGCCCAAGCGCTTGGCCCGGTTCCAAAAGGAAAGAGGAAACAGCTGCCATCGACCGGGAAACATAATTGGCCCTAGCCGCTCCACATCATCTTTAGCCCCCACTAGGTGATGCAGTTGCTCTAGCTTGAGTAAATTGCTGTTAGCACTGATTACGCCACCGAGGGAAATGACGTCAATGGGGGCGGCGATCGCCCGCTTTAAGAAGGGCGCACAGGCACAAGACATCTGGCCGCCGCCGCTGTAGCCAATAAAGGTAATGGGCGTCCCGCTGCCAGGCCGATAGCCATTTTTCAGCAAGCCACTAAAGACGATTTGAGCGATGCCCTGGTTATAAAGTGGCCCGTAGCGCTTGTCCGCCGACACGCCGACAATTAGCACATTGCGAATATTGACGATAAGCCCCAACAAACTAGCAGGATTAGCAAACCGTAGCTTGTCCGCATATCGCCAAAAGAAAGACAGGGTCCGATCTTCATCTAGCGGCTTATTCATCACCGAGTAGGGCATGATGCCGCGCACCAGCGCCACCCCCTCCGGCAGCTGCGGGGTCAGCGTGTCTAAAAACTCTTCGACATCAGGCAGATACTCGAAGTTCGACTTGCCAATACCGTCTAGATAAACGATGTACCGCTGAATGTCGCTGATATCCTCTACTGGTTCCGCAAGTTCTCCAGCATTTTCTGTCGTATTGACCTCGTCCTCATACCAGCCGGCCCACCAACCGAGGGTCTCCAGCGGCGCCAGCAAACCGGCAACAATCACCGCCACGATCGCAATCCACAGCAAATTGAGCACCAGCTGCAGCAACCCTGGCAGATTACCAAACCAGCCAAACCACCATTCGCGAATCGGGCGCAACAGGGCCAACACAATGACCGTTAGGGCCACCATGAGGAGTAAGCCTAGCCCCGTTTTGAACCAAGTCCCATAGCCGCGCTCGGCGCCTTTGGTCACCGTGGGTTCAGCCGTGGCAGTAGTGATCACTTCGCCAAATCCCGCCCCTGCCGGTACCAGAGTTTGCCCCCCCCCGACGGGCGCGTGACTGGGATAGCGGTTTGTAATTCCTGCTTGACGACTTGCAGCCGTGACTCAACTTCGGCTTTCAGTTCGCTCGTTGATTCGTCAATCCGCTCGCGAAACAGCTCGACGAGCTCTTGCTGATCGGTCTTCAAGTCAACCCCAGCCGCCGCATCTTCAAGCCAGCGGGCTAAAGCAGCGATAGGACGACCGACGGTTTGCTCAATGATCTGGAGCAAGATCCAGCCAAAGCCCACGTAGCCAAACGCTTCGGGAAGGCTCGAGTTGGTCAAGGCTCCAAAGCCGACGACCATGGCCAATAGATTCCAAACGGCAAGCACGTTTAAAACCGGCAAGCCTAGGTAGGGCAGGGCCCCCAAAAAGCTAAATAGCAGTGGCGCATAGGAAATGCCTAAAACAGTGACTAAAGCGCTCAACGAAACATGGACCGACCAGGGCAGTAAGGTAATCAGCCAAGTCGCCCCTACCAAGGCCAAAAAGCCGCCCACAAATAGCAACGCACTAATGAGCAGACTCGCCACAAAACGAATCGGTTTGAGCTGGTTGAAAAACAGCACAACGCACTGACCGATACTGCGGGAAAGCCCCGCCAGCAGAACCACAAACAGGGCTAGCTGTAGACCCTGGGGCAGGTCGGCCAAGATTCTAAAGGCCTCTGCATTCAGCGCACAAACGTAGCCAACAAGTTCCCAAAATCGCTCAAACATAAGGCTCTAGAGGGGCTAAAGAGAATATTCAGGACGCTAAGCGACAGTGACGGGGCGATCGCGCACCATCTTGCCAAAATACCGCGTTATTTCGGTTAATGAGCGTCAGCAATGAGGAATGTTGATAAGTATTTGCAGGGGGGCATCTGCCCTGCCTGGGTTATGACTGAGGGGCCCAAAAGATTTCGACATCCCTGAGGACAACGACACAGGGGCCCAAAACGTCTTTTTGGCTAGCCAGGAAATCGTTGATGCGATCAGGCTCATCCACAATCCTCACCTCGATAGGCAGATCAGAGTCTAGTGCCATGTGATTAGCGGTCGGAATCGCCATTTGCGGACCAAAGCCCTCCATCGCCTTGACCGCGATCGCGCTGTAAAGCCCCTGCTCTAGTGCCGTGGCAATGATGGCAGTGTGCAATGGGCGCGTGCCAGAGCGACTCCCTTCGCTAGTGTAGATGCTTAGCTGTTTCCATACTTTCATGGCTCTATGCTCCTGCAGCCTATTCACGTCCTTTTTACTGCAACCCACTGCGTCAGCACCACTGCCGAGGGCAAATTTAGACCGCCTAGCAACGTCCCGTAATATTCAGGGCCCAGCAATTGTTGTGGAATCTACTCAGAGGTGGCAGAGCCAGTATCGCTACGTCATCTGCCAGAACACCGGAAACGCCTGTATCTTTTACTACTTTTTCACCAAAATATGGCTAGGAGTTGCTCTATCTTTATCAAAGGATTTTTACAATCGAAGGGTCAATTACACGGTAGCCGCTTGGCCGTCTGCGTGGCTCACACACCCTTTCCTGAACAAGGAGCATTCTCTAAATGCGTTACTCTGATACAGAGCTCAACCCATCATCAGCCGTTGACCTCGATGAAGTCCGCCTCTTAGACGAGACTGGCAAGACAATTATCTATGTATTTCCCAGCGGCTATCGTTTTGCAACGTATGAATCACCGGACTTTGATGAGTTTGCGGATAACCTTTCCGAGCCACCCAAGGTTGACAATCCTTTGCTTGAGCGCCTCATCGCCGAAGGCAAACTAGATGCAGCACGCAAAGCCATCGTCCTGAATGATCAAAAAGTGACTGGCTGGAACCTCGGAGAGATTCTAGTTGCTCGATGCTGGGTCAGCTAGCAGGTTTTTCAGCGATGGATGCAGTCACCGTCTCCCATCCTTGATTGAGCAGACGAAAAGCCCGGAATCGAATGATTCCGGGCTTTTCTCTAATTTACTGCCGCATTATTCGACAGTCTCTATCAAGGCTAGTCGCACAGACTCTTAGCCCCACTTCTGGGCAACAAGTTCTGCCAGGTCAACAACGCGCTGGCTGTAACCCCACTCGTTGTCGTACCAAGCCACGATTTTCACCAAATCGCCACCCAATGCAATGGTCAGGCTGGAGTCAACAATGGAGGACTCGTTGGTCTTGCGGTAGTCAATGGAGACCAAGGGAAGCTCACTGTAGCCCAAGATGCCCTTGAGTTTGCCTCCAGAAGCTTCCTTCATGGCGTCATTGATTTGCTGAGCGATCGCTGGCTTTTCTACCTGAGCCACAAAGTCAACCACAGACACGTTAGGCGTCGGTACGCGCAGGGCAATACCGTTGAGCTTACCAGCGACCGCCGGATACACTTTGGCAACCGCCTCAGCCGCACCCGTCGTAGTCGGTACGATGTTGAGAGCAGCTGCCCGAGCCCGACGCAGGTCGCGGTGGCTAGCATCTAGCAAACGCTGGTCACCAGTGTAGCTGTGGGTAGTGGTCATTGTCCCTTTGACAATGCCAAAGCTCTCATGCAGTGCCTTAACGATAGGCGCTAGACAGTTAGTGGTGCAGCTAGCGTTGCTGACCACAGTATCTTCACCCGTATATTCGTCGTCGTTAACGCCGATGACATAAGTGCCAATGCCGCTGCCCTTACCAGGCGCAGTAATCAGGACCTTTTTCGCACCCGCTTCGATGTGGCGAGACGCCCCTTCAGCACTCCGAAAAACGCCTGTTGATTCGATAACTAAGTCGATATCCCAAGCCTTCCAGGGCAGGTTATTGGGGTTGCGATCGGAGCAGCACTTGATGGTCTTACCGTTGACAGTAATGGTGTCCTCACCCGCTTGAATATCGGCATCCAAACGACCCAACATTGAGTCATACTTCAACAAATGGGAATTTGTATTGGGGTCTGACGTGTCATTGATAGCGACGACCTCAAGCTGACTATCATCGCGGGTCAACCAACAACGTAGAAAGTTCCGTCCGATACGTCCAAAACCATTAATCGCTACTCTAATCACTGCGCTTTACCCTCTGTGCACTGAAATACTCAATAGGTAACAATTCCTATCTAAACAGGGATCATCATATCGCAAAGGCTGCACCCATTTATAGCCCCAATAGAAACAAGCCTCCTCAACCCGGTGTGTAATCAGGGCAATGGCGATCGCATAATTCATTCCATGCAGATGTTTGAGTTCAAAAAGTGCTGCCCTGACCCAGGCGACCCAATCCAGATAGGACAACGTAAGCTCCGCGATGGGTCTAACCTCAAATCAAAGGATTTGCTCAGGAAGTAAATTGGGTTCAGATTGTGTGTAATGTTTTACCCAGTCCGTATCTCAAAACTAACTGTCGTTTTCGGTGACGAGTTGGCGGCGGATTTGCTTTGCTAGCGTTTCTAAATCTCTCTGGGGCAAAGGATCAATCAGTTCGCTGCCGGTGAGGGTTTGTAGCTCAGCGATGAATGTTTTGGCTCGATCACCATCGACTAAGCACCCTGATCGCAGCTCCACTACAAACATCTGTCGCACCGAGTGGGCCAAATCATAATCCTTGCTAGCAAAGATGCAGGTAATATCCGTGCCGTAAAGCGAAAACCAAGTCTGCCAGTTGTGCGTGATAGGGTGGCGCACGACCCCACAGGCAATTTGATGATCTTCCAAGGCTGAGGCGATCGCTGAATGCTGCCAAAGTGCATCACTCATGGACAAGCCCTCTCTGCGTTTGTACTGAGGATAGCGCTATCAAATCGGTCTGTCATGGCCGCGCTACTGCTCGAGCAGTTCTTTGGCCTCTTGCAGTTGGGTACCCCATACGCGATCGCCCAGCGTGATGAGTAACACAGCCATGGTCGCAGTGGAAAAAATCCCCGCAATCAAAAACTCATTCATCACCGGTTGCACGCCCAGCGCCAAGATCATTTCCGAAACCGCCAAATATGCGAAGTACAAAAAGATGCTGAGCTCCACCCATGACCCTAAAGCTGTGAAACGAGCTAATCCTCGAGGGTCGTTAAACTTTTTCTCTTGCCAATACTTACGCAGCGCGATCGCCGGCCAGGCACTCAACATCACCAGACCAAACACCACGATGCCGTCCAACGGAAAACTGCCTAAAACCTGGGCTTGACTCCAGTGAGCAGTAGCCGCGGTCTTGCCGGGGCCAGTGACCAGCGCATCGATCGATACCGCCCAAACCGCTGCCCAAAACCGAGAATGTTTGAACAATAGCCGATATAACGCATCCTTTTCGTCCTCTGTTTCGCCATCGGCATCATCGGATAGCCCGGCGATATCCTGTAAGACATCGTGGATGAACCAAACCATCGCGACAAAGCCCGCGCCATAAATACCTGCCTTAAGCGAGGGAAAAGAACTGGCCGCATACCAGAGGCCAATCAGCCCAATCATGGGAAACACCGTATGGGTAAATCCAATGGCAGCTGCCCAGGCGATCGCATCGCCCACCGTTTCAAACCGCTTAAAGCGGCCAATGGTAGCAATGACCGCATCAGCCGCAATGCCCACACCAATGGCAGCATTAATCAGTAAATATTGGAGCTGGTCGGAGCCACTGAGCAAAGTCTTAATTCCAGATTCTTCAATCATTGGGCACTCGCCGGGATGAAAAATTCGGAACGGCGGTGTGGGCTAAATGGTATCAGCGATGCCGTCGAATCAAAGATAAAGTCTGAGAAATAGGGCCAAGGACTGGTGTTAATCATGACGCCGCTATCTGCAGGAGCCATTATTCCTGATGCAAGGGATTAAATGTTGGTAGCCAGCATTTAGCGAATCAACTATCCTGCAAAAATGAGAGAATTATGAAAGCTCTCCCATCCCAATATCGTCGAGTCTATAGACTTACGCAACCTTAGGCGACTGTGACTCACTAATTTACCATCTTCCACCGTTCCCCTGGGGGACACTTAGCCTTCTAAATTCGGTATTTGAGCTATGAGATTTCGGCTGCTGATTCGCAAGCTACACCGCACCTTTGCTCCATTTGTTTTACTACCTTTGCTGGTGACGGTGTTTACTGGAGTCACCTACCGGCTGGCTAAAGATTGGTTTGGTCTATCGCGCGACCAGGTACATGTCTTAATGACGATCCACGAGGGGGAATATCTAGGCTCAACCTTGGAGCCGCTGTATGTGTTGCTCAATGGGCTAGGACTGCTGTGGATGCTGGCGACCGGCGGCATCATGGTGTGGCAAAACCTGCGTAAGTCGATGAAGGCGCTTTTTTCCAACCGTGCCAGTGGCGAAGATTCTCTGTAGCAGCCTGTGCCTGGCCAATGGGACGCGAGCATCGGCAAAGTACACCTGTGTTACCATCAGTGCAATCTTCTTCAAACAATCACCGATGAGTAAGGTTCTGGTGCTTAATGCTTCATACGAACCGCTCAACATCACGAGCTGGCGTCGAGCGATAGTGCTAGTCATTAAAGGAAAAGCCGAACAGGTTGAGCACAACGGTAGGTTCATTTATCCGGACATCCCTCTGCCCACTGTAATTCGGTTAAGGAACTATGTACGAGTGCCTTACAAAGAGATTCCCCTGACTCGCCGCAATATTTTGCAACGTGACAATCATACCTGCCAGTATTGTGGTTATTCAGGAGATGGGTTGACCCTTGACCATGTCGTGCCGCGATCGCGCGGGGGCGGCGATACTTGGGATAATATGGTGACGGCTTGTGTCCGCTGCAACGTCAAAAAAGGCAATCGCACTCCCCGAGAGGCGTCGATGCCGTTACGCAATGCCCCTCGTCGTCCCCACAGTAGTCTATATTTTGAAGTGACGCGCCAGGTTAAAAGCGGCACCCATGAAGAATGGAAAAAATATGTTATCGGTGTTTGAGTTAGCGGTTTTATAACGGCCAGGGGCTACCCGCTGGGGGCGACGGCTATACTGACTGACTTAATTTGTTGGAACCCGGTGACCAGCTCTGATTAAACTAGACGGAGCTTGTTTCTACTTGGGTAGATCTTCGCATGACCTCAGCCATTGACCGTAAGGGGGGCTTCGCCGGATTGCTGATTGCGGTTATCAGCTTTGCGATCGCGCTCCCTTTTAACGTGGTTCATCCAGTGTTGCCATTTGTCATAGTGCTGGTGGGCTATGGATTGATCGTCATGATGGTGCGCTGGCGTTGGCTGCCGCCCTATTACAACGGGTATTTAGCTGGCTGTTTGGTCGCGCTGATAATTCTGTTGCCCACGGCTTCGATGCTTAAGTTTTTGGAGCAGGGGTTTGATAATGGCCCGTTTTATAGCACTCCCTATACCGGCATTGTGTCCGGCGAAAGTGCGAGTGAGCGGCTTGATTATCGCCAAGGCGAACTTTTAATTTACAACCGAGCGGCGAACAAGGCTCCCATTTTGGCTTACCGCACCGAGGTCCAGACCCATTGGGCAGAGGTTCTTGATGTGAGCCAAAATGCCCAATATGAGCCCTTTCAGCTCCGGTCAATCGAGTCGGCAGAAATTCATTACGGTCTGATTCGCGATCGCTTGGACTTCATCGGCAACTGGAACTTTGGCGCTGAGACAGGCCGAGCTTACCTATGGAAATGGAATGGCCTGCAGCGGTTCTACCTTAGTTGGTAGCGGCATTTGACATCTCGGTCAAAGCATCCGCTTCTGGAAGCGAGGCGTCGACCTCGGTCATCCGTACAATGTCTTGGCGCGGATCAACCTGAGTCATCCGAATCAGCAACCGCTCCCCAAGCTCAACCTTGCGGTCAAATCGCATGGGTAGCTCTAGCCCCAAATCTTCAAATATGACCAGGCCAAGGCGATCGCCCTCGCGCAGCCACCGCAGCAACATCACCGACCAAGTTTGCTCAAACCGGCGGCGCAGATATTCCAACGCCCAATAGCGCTTAGTCTGACGCTCCACTAGCACCGCTTCATAAGCTCCGGAACTTGCCCCCTGAGTCAGTTCCGTGATTTCATCTGAGGTAAAGGGCAGCGGTTCCCCGCGCAAATGGGCCTTGATCTGAAAGTGGGCGAGTAAATCCGTGTACCGGCGAATCGGCGACGTTACCTGACTGTAGCCGTCTAAGCCGAGGGTGGCATGGCGAGCCGGGGTAATCCCCATCTCACTGCGGGGCATACAGCGGCGGATGGCAGAGTAGCGGACCAGGGCCGAGGGCAACTGCATGAGCTCTTCGTCCGGAGGCAGCTCAGGCTGGGGCTGACTCCGAAACGGCATGGCAAGGGCATGGTCTTGGCCATAGCGAGCCGCCACCTCTCCCGCCAAAATCATCATCTCGGCAACAAGTTCGCGGGCGGGGGAATCGTCCAAAACCTTGATATCGATGGCGGCTGTCTCGTCATCTTGAGAAACCTGAATGGAGGTTTCTGGCATGTGAATATTGATGGCCCCCTGTTGACCTCGCCATTGTTCGCGGACCTTAGCCCAATGGGCGATCGCCAACAGTTCGGGCTCAGCTTGCAAATCCAGGTTGAGCATTTCATCGACATCTTCGTAGGTGAGGCGATAGGTCGGTTTGACGAGGCTTGCCGCGATTTGATATTCAGCAATGGCTCCCTCCGACGTCAGCACAACACCAAAGCTCAGCGCACAGTGCACCTCTCCTTGGATCAAACTCATGGGGCCAGTTGCCAACTCCAAGGGAAACATGGGCACCATGCCCGTGGGCAAATAAATCGTCGTGCACCGACGGCGTGCTTCCAGGTCTAAATCATCGCCCGGCAGCAGCCACCGAGTCGGGTCGGCAATGTGGACCCAGAGGCACTGCCGCCCGTCTGCCATCGTTTCCACACTCAGAGCGTCATCAATTTCGCGGGTGCTTTCGTCGTCAATGGTGTAAGTTTTGAGGCGAGTTAAATCCAGCCGGTTTTGATCGGCATCCGGTGGCGGATTGCTTAGGCGATGCTGCGCCATGGTGAGTAGAGCCTCAGAAAAGTCCACAGGGATTTGCCTTCGACGCAGCTCTAGGTTTTCATGTACCTGCCAAATGCCTAAATCCACCAGTAGGTCAAAGGCTGCCGCTTGACTAGTGCCGCGATTGAGTGCCAACAAAATATCTTGGGCGGGCACTTTTTGGTTCGAGTCATCGCCCAAAAGGGCTAGCTTTTCTAAGAGTTCTAACCGGGGACGATCGCTTTTCTGCCATTCTACAGATTCTCCCGCCAGAGAGCGTCCCACCCGCGATAGAAAACCTTCCCACTCGGCTTGGCGCTGGGCCTCTTTTTCGATCTGATGGAGCAGTTCCTGGACCTGAGCCGTCGATCGCGGCTCGTAGCGATCGCCCTTTTGTTTGAAATAAACCTTGTCGACAGAGAGCAGCCGATGGGCCGCATAGCAATAAGCAGCGCTCTCTGCCGAAAACAGCAAGAACGCCAGTGAGGCGGGGTCGGTTGATTCCCCCGCCTCACTTAATAGCTCCCAAGCAACTTGCAAACTGCTTGGGTCTATATAGGTTTCAGCTTCAGCTAATAATGCCGATAGCGTCTCTGGCTCAAACGCGCGCTTGTCAAATAAAAAAGTAAATGAACGGGGATGGACGGTATGGGACTGGTTTTGGTCATCAATGACAACCCAGTTTTTCTTACCCTCGGGCCGATCTAACACGCCTAAGCGGGGATTGCCTTTTACCTGAAATTCAACCAGGGTCCCCTTTTGCACCGTCTTAATATCCTTACTTACATTTACAGCACTGCCAAAATCACACTTGCTAAGCGGGCTGTGGCCTAGCCTTCGGTATTGACATACGGCAGTAACGCCAGCATGCGGGCCCGCTTGATAGCCGTAGTGAGATCGCGCTGCTGCTTAGCAGTCAGTCCAGAGATCCGGCGGGGCAAAATCTTGCCGCGCTCAGTAATGAACTTGCGGAGCAAATCAACATCTTTGTAATCAATAGCGTCTCCGGGCTTGATGGGAGACAGACGACGACGGAAATATGCCATGGGAAGCTTACCTACCTCTTACGTTGACGAAATGGGAAACGAATTACTTAATTTCTTTATGCACGGTGTGCTTATTGCAATGGGCACAAAACTTCTTCAGTTCGATGCGGCTCGGAGTGTTGCGACGATTTTTCTCGGTGGTGTAACGAGAAACCCCGTTTGAACGCTTATCGTTGTTGGTGCGACACTCGGTGCACTCGAGGGTAATAACTAAACGAACGCCTTTAGCCATGACAAGTTAGATCAGCCTTTTATATTGAGAGACACAATCTCCTATTATTTCATGGCGATTCTGATTCTGCAATATTTTTATCTAAAAAATACTGTTTAATCCCCTCAGCAGGCTGTTTTTTTATCCACACCTCAAAAGGTCCCCTGGTGGTCACAATGAACTGCCACCAGCTTGGCGGTTAAACAGCTCGACTGAAGCGCAAAAAGGGTATGGACGTGCTCGCCGCCCATACCCCGTCAAACCGTCTAAAACTTAATCACTCTGCACGGCTTACTTAGCGCTCTCCTGAGACAGGGAGCAATTAAGCATACTCATGCATTTCGCTTTCTAACTTGCGCAATAGCTGCTCGTCGCCTTTGGACTGAGCAACTTGAATACGCCGCTCCAGCGATCGCTTGATATTGGCCTTATGAATGTCTGCGGCTTCCTGTAGTAAGCTGCGCCGGGCCGCAGCCATGGAGTCAAAGACAGGAGTAAAATTTGACTGCTGAGCGGTGTTGTCAAACTCAGCGGTTTCTACTTCGCCCTGGCGCGTGGTGTGGTAAGCCGCGCCGCGAAACTTGAGATTTGCCTCGGGCTGCGGAAACGGAACGTGCCTCACATAGGCAAAATGATGTTGCCGACCGCGGTATTGACCCAGGATCTCACTCTCTGACACCTCTAGAACCGGAGGTGTGTAGTCGTATTTGACACCGCGATAACAAAGTCTCATCTTCTGACTCCAAGCTTATTAATCGTCTCAGGTGTTCGCGACAGAAGGTGTTGCCAGGGGCGGATCAGAATCGACCGCATTCTCCCGTTTGGGGTACCAAACTGCTGTTAACAATCAAAGGCGAACAAACTGAGGTGAACAGTTTTGTAATATCTGTATCCAATTTTACTGTTTGGCTTTTATGTCAGCAACTCATGAAACTAAAGGTAATATGCCGTTTACATGCTGAAACCTTGGCAGAGCCAGACCTCTACACCCAATGATGGATTTATGAGCAGCAATTGCAATCTTGATTCACATTGCGATCGCTGATTGCGGCAGAGCTCGATCTATCCTTGATAGTCACCGCAGCGGGCAGGGCGATCGACTATTCTGTAGAGAGACATTTACAGAACGCAATCAACCGTTTGCCAGTCGCAATGGAATGCATTATTAATCGTCGCGCTCAATTTTCGGCCAGTCATCGCTACTGGCTGCCAGAACTCAGCGAGGCTGAAAACCAAGCACAGTTTGGAGCCTGTAGTCGCGCTCCGGGGCATGGTCACAATTACGTTTTATATGTATCCATGTTGGGCGAGCTAGACCAGTATGGGATGGTGCTCAACTTGTCAGATGTCAAACAGGTGATCAAGCGAGAGGTCACCAATCAGCTTGACTTTGCCTATCTCAACGACGTGTGGCCAGAATTTCAGCAGACGCTGCCCACAACGGAGCATATGACCCGTGTCCTGTGGCAGCGCTTGTCACCCCATTTGCCGCTCGTCAAAATTCAACTGTTTGAACATCCTGAACTTTGGGCCGAATACACTGGTGATCACATGGAAGCTTATCTTACTATCAGCACTCACTTTAGCGCTGCACATCGTCTGGCTTTGCCAACGCTGAGCTTTGACGAAAATGTTGAAATTTATGGCAAGTGTGCGCGGCCTAATGGGCATGGCCATAACTATCATTTAGAAGTGACCGTCAAAGGCGAAATTGACGATCGCACCGGCATGATTGCTGATTTAGAGGCACTGCAAACCGCAATCGATGACCACGTAGTTGAGCCCTTTGATCACACCTTTCTCAATAAAGACATTCCTTACTTTGAGACGGTAGTGCCAACGGCTGAAAACATTGCCGTGCGGATTCGTGACTTGCTGCGTGAGCCCATTGCTCAAACTGGGGCTCAGCTGCACAAGGTCAAATTAATCGAAAGCCCGAACAACTCGGCTGAGGTCTATTGCCCGGTGGCGACGGCAGACAGCGAGGCGATCGCTCGACCTGAGCTAGCGGCGGTTTAGCGATCACCTCATATAGTTGGCTTTATGGCCTTTATTTAATTTTATTGCTCTGGCATCAGTTTGTTCTTGAGGCCAGGACATTTTGTTATTGGCAAAAACAATGACTGGCCTAAAAATACTGACATAAAAAAGGCCCTAATCTTCAGTCTGTAAGAATCGGGTTAATGAGCTCTACCCGTCCTGAGTTTGAGCCATCGCCAAGCATGTAATTATCCATTGCGGTTTCAAAGATTAATTGCCAGCGTGGGTAAACTTGACCTAGGATTCAAAAAAATTTGTTTTTAAGCAAGCGGACAAAGCAGCTTGCTTGAAGTCGTCGGCAATATGAACGCGATTAATGTTTTTTTGAGAAGCGACTAGTTGTAACCCTTCAGCATCTCTCTGTATGGACTTTTTGCACTCGTATCTATCCGCTCTGCGCCAGTTTTATCCCTCCATACAAGATCTGCCCAATGACTTTCAGATTTTGTTGCTGTCGCAGTCTGACGAAGAGCGGTTGACCTGTGCTAACTACCTCAATAAGCTGCAGTTTGGAGGTGTTCTTTTAGAGGCTGACACTTTGGCAGCGGGACTGCAGTTGAGCCAGTCTGCTCACCTAGACTTGGCGATCGTGGACTTAGCCATGCCCGGCAACGAGGGGCAGAGATTTATCCAGCAGATAGCTCAGTCGCCTACCCTACCAGGGTTGTCAATCATTGCTTTGGCTGATCTAGATGCTGGGAGACTGCTGGCTGATGGCGCTAACCCAGAGACGATCGCCTACATTGAGAAAAGTAGCTTTTCTCCGATTAGCCTTTATCACTCGCTACGGCAGGTGGTCGATGCCTCAGGACCGGCCCATACTTATACCATTTTGGTAGTAGAAGACTCCCCTGAAGACCGCTATGCCTACAAGCGCTATCTTAGTCGGTCGCGGGGATATCACTATCAGTTCCTCGAAGCGACGACAATAGCAGAAGGGTTGCAACTGTGGCAGCAGCAACAGCCTGATTTGCTGCTATTAGATATGAATCTACCCGATGGCACCGGTTTGGACCTGTTGCGGGCGGTGGCCCAAAGCTCCTATCGGGACTCGTTAACCACACTGGTAATTACCGGTGCCGGAAATGAACAAGTCTCCGTCAAGGCGATGAAGCTAGGGGCCGCTGACTACCTAGTCAAAAGCGATATTAATGAATCTACCCTGAACCATGCGGTGCGCAGCACCCTCGAGCGGGCAGAGCTCATTGGTCAATTGATCTATTCGTCTCGCCATCAAGCATTTACCTCCAGCATTGCGCTCAAAGTGCGGGAAACGCTGGATCTAAGCCAAATCCTTGACAGTGCAGTCAAAAACATTCGGGAGTTTTTGTCTGCTGATCGAGTGCTGATTTGTCGCTACAGGGTTGACGGTAGCCAGGCGATCGCGGCTGAGTCGGTGAGTTCCGCTTTTCTTTCTTGTCGGCATCAACGAGGATTCATCCCCGCCTGTTTACAGGTCTATGGCGTGGGCGATCTGATACCCGGCAAGGTTATGGCGATCGACAACACCCAGGAAGCAGGACTTGAGGGTGCCGACTCGAAGCTGCTCGATCAATATCAAGTGCAAGGGCAAATGGTTGCCCCCATTTTTGAGCAATCGTCGGATACATCGGTCCTCTGGGGCGTGATGCTAGCCCAGCAGTGCTCCGGTCTCCGGCGTTGGAGCACCCTCGATGTGCGCGCGATGGAGCAACTGTCAATACAGCTGGCCATCACCATCCAGCAGTCGATACTCTATGAGCGAGTCAAAGCGTCGGAGGCCGCCCTCGCCAACAGCAATGAAGCGCTCCTGGCTGCCATTCAGGCAAAAGATGAATTTGTGGCCACCATGAGCCACGAATTGCGGACACCCCTAAACGCCATTTTGGGCATGTCGCAGTCGCTCCAAGAAAATGTGTTTGGTGAGTTGGGTGCCGAGCAGCTCAGAGCCGTGCAAATCGTCAACCGCAGCGGCGAACATTTACTCAATCTGATTAACGACATTCTTGACTTTGCCAAGGCCGAGGCGGGCCACATAGAGCTCGACTTGACCTTGGCGTCAGTGGATAATTTGCTCGACACAGCGCTGACGCTGTTACGGAGTCGGGCGCAGGCTCGGCAGATCTCGCTAACGCTGACGCCATCGGTTTGCGAAGTCAGTTGGTGGCTGGACACTCGGCGAATTCTCCAGGTGTTGTCTAACCTGGTTGACAACGCAATTAAATTCAGCGCGGAGGGCAACGACGTCAACATCCGGGTGTTGGTGGTTACCCGGCAGCCCGCCCCCTCAGCCTCAGCCGAAGACTGGCTCCGGTTTGAAGTGGAGGATACAGGCATTGGCATTGGCCAGGCCGATCTGCCCAAGCTTTTCCAGCCGTTTAGTCAGATTGATAGTGCGTTGAATCGCCGCTATATGGGGACGGGGCTGGGGCTAGCACTCAGCAAGCGACTGGTAGAACTGCACGGTGGCGACATCGGTGTCGATAGTCAAATTGGGGTGGGGAGTCGGTTTTGGATTGAGCTGCCGGCTAATCCCCAGGCCAACTCTGAAGGAGTCTTGCCCTCCTCGATGACAGAGTCTGCACTCGTGCCGGTGACGATTGAACAGGCTGTAGTGGAGGCGAGTGACCCCTCATGGCGCATCCTGATCGTGGAAGATAATGTCAACAATATAGAAATGCTGGCGGACTATCTCCGGGCACATGGCCACATGGTTCATCTGGCGTGCGATGGCGAGCAGGCGATACGGTTTCTGCGAGTGGAGCTGCCAGATATTGTGTTGATGGATATTCAAATGCCTAAGCTCGATGGTTGGGGAGCCATTCAGCAAATTCGCGCAGATCCGGACCTGGCTGCGGTGCCGATCATTGCGGTAACGGCCCTAGCCATGCAGGGCGATCGCGATCGGTGCTTGCAGGCGGGGGCCGATGCTTACTTAAGTAAACCGTTTCGACTCAGAGAAATGTTGGCAACCATCGAGACCTGCCTGGCAGAGGCCGCGCTTTCCGAAGCTCTCTAAATCATAACGGGCAATATGCGAGCAATAGCGCCTCTCAGTGGGCAGTGATAGGGTAAGTGCATGAGTCAATCACCGTCCAATTTCACCCCTGAGGAACTGCATCGCTGGCAGTTTGGCCTGCGACAGGCCGATGATAATAATGTACTCTGCCACTGCCGTGACTGCGATCGCGAATGGGTAGCTTCTGAACATCTAGTGCGATGCGCCTGCGGTAGCGATCGAGTAGAGACGATATCGTGCTGGCAGTTCCCCGATGGTTAGTGTCGGATAGGGCTGGCGCAGATACCCTTGGCGGAAATTTCGCTTTTTCCCAGTCCCATTGACCTAGACGAATCCGCCGCCCTGATCTTCACAGAACGTTTGCCCGCAGGACGCTTGGGAAAGTAAAAGAGGAGCTATCGTGAGCTAGCAGGGTGCCCGACTTTGAAGCATTGGGCTAGACCTGCTCCCACAGGACCCGCAGCCCATCCGGTAGGGTCTTGGAAATTTCTTGGGCCTGCTCCGGCGGAATAGTTTCCCGCGCGGTGGAAAACACGGCGACAACGACGGCTTCTGCAGTGACGTTTTTCGGCACGCCCCCTTCCTGCTTGATGCGACGCAAAAAAAGCTCGGTGTCGATGTCTAACGGTGGCCGAAAGCGGCTTAAAAAGGAAACAATTGGATTGTCATCGCGCCAGATCGCAGCAATGTCGGCGTCTTTGAAGGCGGCCTCAGTTTGTTGATCGGTTTCGGTGTTCATCAGATCGCGCATCGTGCGAAACACCACGGTGGTCAGATCCTTGGCGTCATAAATGTCCGGAAGGCTGGCCCGCTGCATCACTTTTTCTAAAAAGGCTCTTTCGCTGGGGCTAAAACTTTCTGCCATGATGCGGACACCTCCAATCAAAATCACTAGGCAAACAACAACGCGGTTGTCTCTGGGCGATAGTACCACGCAGTCGCTTGACCGCCTCCTAAAAATTGTTGCGAACGATACGGCTAGGGTTCATTGATGTTTCCTAGGGCCAAAGGGGGATGGGCAAGCCGTCGGCTGCTCCAGCCAGCCTGTCAAGCGGCAAGCTCATCAAGAATTTCTTGTCCGACGGCCTCATAGTCTTGCCAGGCGGCTTCAGCTTTGGGATCTTTGGCACTATAGACAGGCACGCCGGCTTGAGCCGCCTTTTGAAAGACGCTGTAACGACGAATGCCCTGCTGAAAGACCGGCAGGTGAGTCTCAGCTAAGAGCGATCGCACTTCTCGTTCTGCTTTGGTAGGTTTAGGGGGCATCGACGTGAGCAAAATGCGATAGCGGGCTGAGGGCACGCTTTTGAGATAGTTCACAATCAACACTAGGGCATCTAGCGCCAGTACATCGGGGGTGGTGGGTAGTACTAGCAGGTCACAGTTGGTCGCCAGGGTTGCCAGGTCTTGCTGGGTTGGGCGTGCTTGGGTATCAATCACAATATGGCGAAAGTCGGCATTGAGGGCGGTGGGGTGCCACTCGTCAATCACCGGAAAGGGCAATTCCCCACGACTGGCCCAGCCGTGGGCTGAACGGTTCGGGTCAGCGTCAATCAGCAGCGTTTCGGCCTGTCCTTGCAAAAACGTGGCCAGGTGAATCGCTGTGGTGGTTTTGCCCACTCCGCCTTTAAAGCTGGTAACCGTAATGATCATGGCGATCGCCCCCTCACGATCACAAACAAATCGACCCTTCTTCAACGGCAAGCGATGCGTGTAAGTGGTCCGTCGCCGTGGCGGCATTGCCGACATCCCCGGGTCATATTGTCCATGTTCTTCCTAGGGTCTTCTTCATTACCCTACGGCAAAGGCGCTAAGGTTTAGTCACTGCTTACTCAAACCACTGCCCCCCAAAAGGGGACGTTCATTAGCGAGCAGGCCCGCGATAGTATCTTGTCATCATGTTGAGCCTGCTGTTTATTGATTCAGAGACTTTGGTCGACCTAACGCGCTTGCCGCTGCCGGTGTTGCAGATCGGGCTAGTGGGGATCTGGCTAGGTCTGGTAGGACTCATTTCTGAGAGCCTATATTTGACCAAGGCAGTCTCAGTAGAGATTACGCGCAAAGTTGTGCATATCGGGGCTGGCAATGTGATTTTGCTGGCTTGGTGGCTGCAAACCCCTGCCTGGATGGGGGTTGCAGCCTCCATCTTATTTAGCTTAGTGGCACTGGCTTCGTATTGGCTGCCGATTTTGCCTGGTATTAACAGCGTGGGGCGCACCAGCTTAGGCACATTTTTTTATGCGGTGAGCATCGGAGTGTTGACGGTGGCATTTTGGGCCCGAGGGCAGGCCGAGTTTACCGTATTGGGTATCTTGATCATGACCTGGGGGGATGGCATGGCGGCGATCGTGGGGCAAGCCCTGGGTCGTCATCCTTACACTGTGTGGACGATGACTAAAAGCTGGGAGGGCACGAGCGCGATGCTGCTCGTGAGTTTGATCATAAGCGGGCTGGTCTTGGGGAGCGTCCATGGATTCGTGCCGACGATGGCGGCGATCGCCCTGCTTACCGCCATTTCGGCAACCGTTTTGGAGTCGTTTTCGCGGTGGGGATTTGATAACCTCACGGTTCCCTTAGGCAGTAGCTTTTTGGCCTATGGCCTATGGCAGTGGTGGGGGTAATGGTCAACACTAGCGATCGCCAACCGCTAAACGATTCACAGCGCCGTCGTTGAAGCCGCTGTTCACAGACTGGTTCGGCTCGGCAACCTGAGCCATCGACAAGTCGTCACGTCTGATAGCCAGTTTTAGTCTAGATTGTAAAGAACTGACCAGACCGGGCTGACACCAGCTGGATACTGTGTACTGACACCGCTGAAAGATATGGGCAAACAAAAATCATCGCGATCGTCGCAAAATAAAAATCGCACCGTTTACTCAGAGTTTGCCACGCAGCGCACCGCTGCCACCGAGCGAGGCGTCGCCGATCTCCCCCCTAATCAGCAAACCGTCAAGGTTGAGGTGAGCCGCAAAGGGCGCGGTGGCAAAACCGTTACTGTTATCAGCGGCTTTCAGCATCGCCCAGATACCCTCAAGACCCTGGCCAAAAAGCTCAAAGCTCAGTGCGGCACCGGCGGGACGGCCAAGGACAACACTATTGAAATTCAGGGCGATCAGGCCGATACGGTATTAGCAGCCCTACAAAAAGCGGGATATACCGCCAAACGCAGCGGCGGCTAACGATATTTACACAAACAACGTTCAGTAACGCTTTTTCCAACATGAGATTGACTCCCCTTTCCCAGCGTTTGATGACGGGCGTTTTGCTCGGGCTGATTGTGACCATGACCGTTGGTGCGCTTACTCCCCTGCTGGCTTACACGCCAGACTCACAGGCAGCACCCCAGGTTGCCAGCTGGGTTACCCATAATCTGACCGCGCAGGTGCAACTAGAGGCACCCACCGCAGACCCGCCGGTCAGGGATGGAATTGCGCCGCCAATCGTCCAGCTACCTAGTGATGTGGACGATTACTGGGCTGCTGACTGCATCCAGGGGTTAGCCCGGCGAGGTGCGGTGCTGCTCAATGACTTAGACGCCGCGCTCCCCGACTCCCTCACCTCAAATCAGTTTTATCCCAATGAACCGGCGACATGGGCAGTGGTCACGGAGATGCTCAATCGGAGTTTTCCAACGGGGGAAGCCTATGGTGGGGCATCGGCTCTGGAAACAGCGTTGGGGCTACCTTCACCCGTAAATATGCTGTACACCTACCCAGCCGACTACTATCAACCGGGGCGGACGATTACCCGAGCCGAGGCCATCACCGCCCTAGCGGCTAAAGCCTCCTTGCCCTATACGGCTCGAGCTAACGAACTCTTAGCCAACAGTCTGGCGGATGGCGATCGCGTCCCCCCCTATGCCCGGGAAGGAGTGGCGGCCGCCCTAGCCGCACGGGTGTTAGTCAACCCCAACCAACCTCAACAGGCCGACAGCTTTTTGCCCATTACTCGGGGCGAGGTGGCCGCACTCATTTGCCAAGCTGTGCCTGATGCCCGCTTGCAGGCGACCATTGCCGATGGGTGGGTGGCGGTGCCTGCGACTTTGTCGAGACAAGCCGAGCCCCGGTCAGAAGTCCGGGGGGTTTGGCTGACCAACATTGACAGTGATGTGTTGTTTTCCCAAGAAAACCTAGCCGAGGGCATTCAGCGGCTCAAGGCGATGAATATCAACACTCTCTATCCCGTGGTCTGGAACATGGGGTATACCCAATATCCCAGCGCTGTGGCCGAGCGTTACTTAGGACAAGCACGGCGACTCTGGCCGGGGGATAATTCGGCTTTTGAGCAGCAACAGGGCGATCGCGACATGTTACAAGAGTTAATCACCCTAGCTCATGCCGAAGGTCTGGCAGTGATTCCTTGGTTTGAGTTTGGCTTCATGGCCCCGGCTAACTACCGCATTCGGACGGAGCATCCCGACTGGTTTACCCAGCGACAAGACGGGACCCAGGAAATCGCCATGGGTGAGGAGGTCTTTACCTGGATGAATCCTTTTCATCCTCAAACGCGGCGACTGTTGGTACAGCTGATGGCAGAGGTGCTGGACAACTACGATGTGGAAGGTATCCAAGTGGATGATCATTTGGGGCTGCCGGTGGATATGGGGTATGACCCGTTTACAGTAGCCCTTTACCAGCGGGAGCACGATGGTGAACTACCGCCGGATGATGTCAGCGATGCTGAGTGGATGCGCTGGCGGGCTGACCACATTACCGAGTTTATGCGGGAGGTGCGAGGGCTGATTGACCGCCGCCAACCGGGTGCTCTGCTGTCCGTTTCCCCTAATCCGTATCCTTTTTCCTATGCACAGTATTTGCAGGATTGGCCGACGTGGGAAGCCGGCGAGCTCTTGGATGAAGTGATCGTGCAAATTTATCGAGATGATTTAGAGCGATTTGTCTGGGAGCTGAACAAACCGGCTACTGCCGCTGCCCGGACCGGCACACCGACGAGCATTGGTTTGCTGAGCGGATTGCGAGGACGCCCTACCGATGCGGAACTATTGACCGAACAGCTACAGGCAGTGCGCGATCGCGAGTATGCCGGGGTGTCCTATTTCTTTTACGCCAGTCTATGGACCCCAGGACGAGAAACAGTAGCAGAGCGTAATGAACAGTTCCAAACCTCGTTTTCTCAACCCGTAGCTCGCCCCTGAGACTGGCGGTCATCTGAGCGATCGGTCTATTAATTGGGCGTTTCAAGGGTCGCGCGGGCAACGACGACGGCCCCACAAACGGAAACCCCGCTACGGCGAAGCGCTAAAGCCGCCATCTGCATGGTGGTGCCGGTGGTGTAGATATCGTCAAGCAATAAAACTGGGCGCGTAGGGCGCTGACGTTGAAAGTAGGGTCCTAGGGCAAAGGCTCCTGAAAGATTGTGTTGGCGCTCGGCTAGCCCTAAGCCAAACTGCGGCGTTGTGGCCTTAGTCCGCAGAAGTCCCGCTTTTGCGAGCGGCAAACCTGTGCGAGCACAAAAAGCTTCAGCAATGAGAGCCGCTTGATTGAAGCCCCGCTGCCGCTGTTTGTGAGCATGCATCGGAATGGGGACGACTAATGGAGGACGACGAGCGGCCTGCCTGTGTTGCCAGCAGCCCCCGAGGGCTTGTCCCAGGGGTCTTGCCAAATCTGGGCATTGATTGTATTTCATCGTCGTGATCGCCCGCTTGAGTTCCCCTTGGTAATGTCCCCAGGCTAAGGTCGGTAGACCCTTAGGTGACGTTGTTTGTGCTGGGTGAGCCCATTGACAGTTCTCTAGTTGTTGCCAACAGGATGCACAGAGTGTCTGCGCCGTTGAGCGCTCACACAAAGGGCAAGATTGCGCTAGAAACAGGTTGGTTACCGTTCTTAACGACTGAGTCAACATATTTGATGAAATTAATAGAACCGTAGCGGACCAACGGATCGCCTGACTGGGGCCTTTACGATCGCTTGACTGGCGCTATTCTCTCAACAGACAACGGTGGCAGACCAGCGTGAAACCCACGAGGGCAAAGTTGTTTAGCCAAACATAGTGGCGTCCTGGGTAAGTGCCTTTGCGGACACTCCGTCCAGCTCGTCTCTAGCGCAATTGGGCGACTCGTTTATCCTTACAGCAAGCCAAAGCCCGGTTTTCCGGTTCTCTGGTTTTGTGCGTGACGATTTTTTGGCAGTCTCCATGACTCCATTTCTCTCCCTAAATCAACTCATCGATGTCGATCCCAGCCAGACTGGGGAAACTGCTGCTTATCTGTGCCAACTCCAGCAAGCAGGACAGCGGGTGCCTCCAACCTGGGTGATTTCGCCGACCTGTTTTCACCAAGCTTTGCAGCAGTTAACTTCGCGGGATCCGATTTACAGTGATTGGCCGCGACTGCTTTGGCAGCATCAGGCAGAAACGGGCTATTCCGTTCAGCATCTTGCCAAGCGACTCAGCGGTCCCCTCAGCCGCTTGCCTTTGCCCATGGATTGCTCAACTTTGGTCGAGCAATTTCAGCTACCTGTACTGCGGCTATTGCCCTCAATTTGGCTTAGCAACGGTGCTGCTGCCGCTCCCTGGAGCCAGATGCTGCCCTCCCCCTTTTGTTGGGCCGATTCAGAGGCGTTGGCGATCGCCGTCAAGCAAATCTGGTTAGCGGCAGTGGATGCCAGCAGTTTGACCTACTGGGGGCACTGGCTGACCGCTCCAACGACTGGGGAGCCCCCGGCCCGGGTCGAATTGGCAATTGTGGTGCAAGCCGTAGAAGCCGTGACCTGCTCTGGCACGATGACTGTACGGCCATCAGAAGTGGCGATCGCTGCGGTAGACGGTCTGGCCCAGGCGATGTCTGAGGCTTACCCCACCATCGGCAAAAGCCTGCCTGAGACACCTTCGTTTCACTGGCAGCCAGGATATCAAGAGCAACGCTATCGTCACCATGCCCTTAAAGACGACCCGGCAAAGGACATATTAGCAGCCTGCTTGATTGGTGAAAGTCGAGATAGCACTGACCTCACCCTATCCACAGCAGCCCAGCAAGCCTTACAAACCTTTGCTCAATGGCTCACTGCTTGGGCAAGCCAACCGCTACATATTGACTGGGGCCTCGACACCGACAGCCAGTTGCATATTATTCGAGCCGACAGATGGCCGCTCCATCCTTGGGTCGTTCAACCAGTGCCACAGGACGCTCAGGCCGGTGACCTGATCTACCAGGGTGCAGGGGCCGCGCCTGGCCGATGCCAGGGCCGGGCACTGGTATTGTCGGCGCATCAACCCCTGCCCCAGGCGGCAGAGCTGCATATCATCATTGCCCAAGAAGTCATGCCGGCTTGGTTGCCCTTGTTGAAAACAGCTAGAGGCATTATCTCTGAGCGAGGTGGGCTAACGAGCCATGCGGCGGTGATGGCGCGGGAACTGGGGATACCGGCAATCGTTGGGGTCGCCAATGCCACTCAACAATTTCAGCCCGGTGAGGCGTTAGAGCTCGATGGCGATCGCGGCTTGGTTACTCGCCTCCCGGAGATCACTGACCTAGCAACGGCTACACCACACTGGCCTACTGGTCCACTGGCGACAACGCGGACTGAGATTTGGGTCAACCTTAGTCAGCCGGACCTAGCTACGGCAATTTCCCATTTGTCCGTGGCGGGTGTCGGCATTTTGCGCTCGGAGTGGCTGATGATGCCCGTTCTCGAGCAACAGCACCCTTACTATTGGCTCACCAGTGGCCGTGGCGATCAGCTACTCGCAGCCTTGGTTAAGCTGCTCCGCCCGATATTGTCGGCTTTTGCACCGCGTCCGGTGCGTTACCGGACCCTTGATATCCGCACGAGTGAGTTTGCGGATTTAGAAGGGGCTCCCCCAGTCGAGTCAAATCCAATGCTCGGCGTTCGCGGGGCTTACAGCTACTATCACCACCCGGAATTTTTTGACCTTGAGCTTCGCTTGCTCAAGCAGCTCCAAGACGAAGGGCTTACCAATATACAGTTGTTGTTGCCTTTTGTCCGCACGGTGGAAGAAGTGAGTGACTGTCGAGCGTTGGTCGAAGCCACTGGTCTGGGTCGTCATCCGGACTTTGCCCTATGGATGATGGCAGAGGTGCCCTCAGTGCTGTTTATGCTGCCGCAGTATGCAGCAGCGGGCATTCGCGGCATCGCGATTGGGGCCCATGATTTGACTCAACTGTTGCTGGGAGTCGATCGCGATCAGGCAGTCTTTACAGATCCTTACAACGAGACGCATCCCGCCGTGCTAGCGGCAGTTAGCCAGCTCATTCAAGTTGCACAACGGGAGAATATCGACTGTTGTTTATGCGGAGCATTTCCGAGCCGGTACCCAGACTTAGTTGAAGCGGCCGTGCGACAAAAGATTATGGGGCTTTCTGTCGACGCGTCGGCCCTACAAATCACCGCACAAATTGTGCAACATGCAGAAGCTCAGGGGCATTGATGTTGATCTTGATGGGACCAGGGCTAACCCGGAAGGAAGCTATCGGTGCGATTGAGCACCCGTAGATCCTCTTCATCGAGCTCATCGGGAATGCCATTGCGAATGAGCTCAGCAAAGTCCTCATTAGGCACCATAATGCACAGCATGTATAGGCGATCGCGCCCCACATTGCGCACCAGATGGGTGCCGCTGTTGGGAATTAAGATACTGTCACCCGCTCGTAGCGAGACAACCTTGCCGTCGCAGACCGCCTCACCCTGAACCTTGAGCACGTAAAACATCTCGACGGCGGCATTATGGCGATGAGCCGGGGTTTGTCCGCCCGCCTCAAAAATCTCAACGCAGTAGGTAAGCGAAACATCAGCCGTTTTAGGATCAAACACAATCGCCAGCCGGTTTCGATCTTCAGGACTGATACGGTAAACCTGATAATCGGCAGAGGTTTTGATGACGGGTAATTTGCAATTGTCAGCAACACTGGTTTCGAGATGCTGGAGAGTCGTAGTGTGAGTCATGAGTGCGAGGGTATGCGCTTGACGACAGGACAATCAGTCGGGATTTGAGTCAAAAACCAAAACAGACACTGGACATTAACCGTAGCTGCTGGAATTAGACGTTAGTTCGTCACAGCCTGTGGTATCGATTGTGTCAACGACAGCTCCAGGCCATAAATTCGGTCGTCTCTCGTTGATGATTAGCCACTATCAACCAGCGCGCCCAATTTTAAGGTAGAGACCATCTCGCAGGACAGAACGTCACGTTTCAATTGGCAGCAGCTTCCTTGTCTGACTGTAGACGACTCAGCCGATGTCTTGAATGAAATACAGGTTTTGTAAAACATTCGCCAAGACGAGGCAGCAGCAGCGCCAAGTCCATAGCTATCCTAAAGACTGGGCCAACGCTTGGAGTTTAAGTTGAATTTCCGCTAGCTCCTGACTTGGCTCAGACTCAGCCACAATGCCTGCCCCGGCGTATAGCCGAGCATGATTTTGATGAATCAGGGCTGACCGGATGCCGACAATAAATTCACTATTACCGTAGGGGTCAATCCAGCCTAGGGGAGCCGCATAGAGGCCGCGATCGCCAGCCTCGACCTGGCGGATACGCTCGCACGCGGCTTGGGTAGGGACTCCAGCAACAGCTGGGGTAGGATGCAGCGACTCTACCAGGGTCAATGGTGAGATGTGACTCGGCACCTCAGCACAAATAGGGGTATGCAAATGCTGAATGTTCGATAAGCGCAGCAGTCCCGGTGGGGTACTGTAGCAAGGGGTGAGCCCTTCTGCCTCCAAGCGTTTGATGATAAAGTCGAGCACTAACTGATGTTCCTGCTGCTCTTTGTGGGTGTTGAGCAAGCGTTGACCGATCGCCCGATCGCGCTCTGGAGTCTTTCCCCGGGGGGCAGAACCGGCCAGGGCATCCGTGACTAAGCGTCCCTGATGGATGCTCAACAACCGCTCTGGGCTCGCTCCGATAAAATGGCGATCGCCTTTGCCGGAAAATGAAAATATATAGCAGTCGGGATACTGCGATCGCAGCCGCGGCAGCGCTGTTGTCCGGGTAAAGGGAGAACTCCGAGTCACATCAAAAACCTGCGCAACTACTTGCTTTTCAATTGTTCGGGCGCGAATGGCAGCTAACGCATCTCGTACCCCCTGCTGAAAGACTTCGCCTTCCTGCACGGCTAACCGCGGATGCCAGGGTGTCCCAGCGGCCCAGTGGCGACTGCCCAAAGTTCGCGCACTCGGGACAAAGGACGCTAACTGGTGCACCTGCTGGGCAACTTCTCGGGCCAGCGCATGTAGTCGGGTGTGCGGCTGCACTAGAACGTTCGCTATCAGCGCGTGGCGGCCGTGCTGGCGCACCACTTGCCAGCGAGTCAACAGAATTGTGGCCGGGGCAAACCCCGCAATCGCAGGCTGCAGGGTTTCAAAGAATGAAAAACTGCAAAAAAAATAAGGTCCTTCCCGACGTTGAGGAAAAGCGCAGACCTGAGCTTGCCAGCGGGTCAAGACCTGGCGCGCCCGATGAAAGCGATCGCGCCCGCTGAACTGCTCACACATCACTGCATCCCAGGCGGCAATGGCCACCCCCCGCGACGGGGACTCAAAGTAGCATTGATGTTGCTCTACCTCAGGCAACGTCAGCAGCACAGCCAATGGGTCAATCGGCGGCAGCCCAAAAGATAGGCTGGCCACCTGCGCGGAATTGGTCTGGCGAGCCAGAGCGTGAGTCACCTCAAGTGCTTTAAGAATCCTGGAATAATGCGGAAGACTTTTTGACCGCGAAGGGGCATCTGTCATTGAGATAAAAAACTATTGATATAAAAACGGAACAAGTCAGGCTAAATCAGCTTGAGATTAGAATTGGCAGTTGAGATAGAACGCTATCTGCAGTGGGGGCAAAGTATTTCAGCGATTCACCTTGCTATGGGTGGCGGTTACTTAGAACCAAACAAGCGATAGAGCATTCTTCCAATGTTCTCATCAAACCTGAAGTCCCAACTTGCACCGAGCATAAAGAACCATGAAGCAGCCTACTTACTCACCGCTGCGGCCGCACCTGGCACCAACTCAAGAAGTTGGCCTCCCTGGTCTCGAACCAGCGCGGGAAACTCTTGGCTCAAGCGTCTGCTGTGTGGTTGTTTCACCCATTACTGGAGAACACCCACAAACTGCGCCATCAAACCTCGAGCCGAGACTGCTCCCTAAGGGAAATACGCTGTCACCAAGGCGATGCAGCGTCGCGGCCCCAGGAAAAAGTTCACCATGCTCAGGGACTAGAGAGGCCTATATACAGGCTAACCAATGCCCAACCGTCCTGCCAGGGAGGGCGTTAACGGCAACAAGGTGGCCAGCGTTAGAAATAATGCCAATAGTCCCAAGGCCGCTCTAGCATCGTCGGGTTCGGTCAGTTCGTTAGTGGCGGGACGCTCTTGATTGCGCTGCAGGAAGAGAATTAGCACGGCCCAGTACAGCGCTAGGGGATTAGCCAAAGACGCGATCGCTAGGATGATCAGCGTAATCACTGTGGCTCGACCGGCTATTTTGCGCCCATAAATCGACTGCACAATTCGCCCCCCGTCGAGTTGACCTGCCGGCAACAGGTTCAAGGCGGTGATGATGAGCCCCAGCCAACCGACTAACACCAATGGATGAATATCTACCAGGGACTGGGTTAAGGCATCGCCCAAGACAACTTTGGCCAGGGTGCCCACCAATACCGACCCCTGAAAAAACTCGCCCGGTAGCTGAAACTGACTGCCCGGCTGAGACAGCACAAAGCCTAAGATCAACAGACCAAAGGAGAGTAAGCCCCCGGCAGCAGGTCCCGCGATCGCAATGTCAAACAGGGCTGAGCGCTGGGGCAACACCGACTCAATGCGCGTCAGGGCTCCAAACGAGCCAATTTCCCAAGTGGGAATAAAAAAGGGCCAGCTCAGGCGGACGTCTAAACGCTGCGCCATTAGCCAGTGCCCCAGTTCGTGGGTCAAGAGAACGGCGGCAGTGCCCACAGCAAAGGGCAAGGCGCTGCGCCATTTTTCCGGGGTGACCAGCAGATCAAATCCCATTAGAATTCCACTGGCTTCTAAGCAGGTCAAAAAGGTTGCGATCGCCAATCCGACCGCAGCCACTTTTTGAAAAGGGGTAAGGGGCTTAGGATCACTGGTTTTGGGTAGGGCCAAAACCACTGGCTTAGCTTGGGGATCCGCCAGCAAATACAGCCGATAGCGCCCCTCTAGGCGCGCTTCGGCCAAGTCTGTGAGCTTAGTGATGGTGGCTTCAGGCTCCCCCCGCAGATTGCCCTTAAAGATGGCCCCTTGGTCATAGGGCACAGTCTCAGTCCGAAAAAACGTATCGATCCCAAAAATGCCCTCTAGAGCGGTCCGATCTGCCGCCGCAATGGTGGGAATTTCCTCCTCGGTATCGGGGGAGCCTAAGGGTTCATCATCAGCGGCTTCTGAATCGGTGCCTTTTGAGGATAGCTCCGAATGGAGGCTGGGGCCCATCTCGTCATCCTCTGAGTCGGCCAGTTTCCCGGAGGTCTCAGAGGCAGAAGCTGCCATCAGTTTTTTGAGCTTCTGCGCAGCGAGTTCCTCCTGGCCCAGTGCCCGCAGCTGTCTGCCTAAGTAAATGTAAACGGCTGCCGAGGCCAAGACTAAAAACAACACCCCAGCTAAGTTGAAATAAATTCCTAAGGTAAATAGGCCAAAGAATAACAGCCATGGCAACATCAGGACGACTGACTGTAACCAGGCCAGGATGCCGATTTTGCCGTAGGGGCGGGCGCGCACAAAGCCCCAAACCAAGAGGGCAACCGCAGCCAAGAAAATCAAGAACGTAACCATTTATCCGTTGGGGGTGGGGAGCTTAACTCTGATCAATTTAGCTGAATGTGACGGCTTAGTTTGTAAAAGCCGGTAGAGATGTCCTCCCCTCAGGGACTTTAGGCTGTGACCTCTGCTGTTGGGGCGATCTGCGTATCTTGTCGCAAATAGGCCTGAATGAATGGATCTAACTCCCCATCCATAACATCGCTGACTGCTGTGGTTTCTTCATTAGTGCGGAGATCTTTCACCATTTGATAGGGGTGAAAGACATAGTTGCGAATCTGATTGCCCCAGGCCGCTTCGACAATATCGCCCCGAATCTCGGCAACTGCCTGGGCCTGCTGCTCTTGGGCAATCACCAAAAGCTTAGCTTTGAGGAGAGCCATCGCCTTTTCACGGTTTTGCAACTGCGATCGCTCTTGGGTACAGCGCACCGAGATTCCCGTAGGTAAGTGAGTCACCCGAACGGCAGTTTCAACCTTATTGACGTTTTGACCACCGGCACCACCAGACCGCGAGGTTTTGATTTCCAAGTCTTTTTCGGGAATCTCGAGCTCGATTGACTGGTCTAAAATGGGCATCACCTCGACCCCCGCAAAACTGGTCTGTCGCTTACCGTTGGCATTAAAGGGTGAAATTCTCACCAGTCGATGGGTACCTTTTTCAGCTTTGAGATAGCCAAATGCATAGCGACCAGAAATTTCCAGGGTCGCTGACTTGAGTCCAGCCTCATCGCCCTCAGATAGTTCCAGCAACGCCGCCTTATAGCCCTGGGATTCGGCCCAGCGCGTATACATGCGGAGCAGCATCTCGGCCCAATCTTGGGCATCGGTGCCACCGGCCCCAGCATTGATCGTCAAGACGGCCCCATTCTTGTCGTAGGGACCTGAGAGCAGCTGCTGTAGTTCCCACAAATCCAGTGCCCGAGACATCTCGTCCAGGGTGGCTTGAGCCTCAGCCAGCAAGGTTTCGTCATCGTCGTCTTCCAGCAGCTCTAAGATGGCCTCGGTATCATCGAGCCGAGTTTGCCAGGTTTTGAGCTGTTCTAGCTGAGCCTTATTGTCGTTCAGCTCTTGCAAAATCTGTTGAGCTCGAGCTTGGTCGTCCCATAACTCCGGTTGGGCGGCCTGCTGTTCTAGATCTCGAATGTTGGCAGTGATGGCGTCAACGTCAAAGATACTCCTGAGCGGTGCCCAGGCGCTGCGTCAACGTCGCGAGTTCGCGCTTTAAGTCTGTTTTATCGAGCATAGTTAAGCAACACTGTAGCGAATGTCAGACCCACTAGGAACTCCGTTGATTGGGTCTGGTGGTTTTAATGCTAGGGCGATCGCGCTGAATCAGCAACTCTCCTAATGAATAATGTCCAAAGTCTTCGGGGCATGGTGCTCTACCCTCGGCATGATTTATTGGCTAGCTCAGTGGGGCAGACACCAGCGATCGCCTACAGTTGTGTTCTATTGCGTTTTATCAGCTCCATTTGGTTCCGACGTTCATCCCAAACCCCGTTATTACCAATGGAAAACCTGCTTGGAAATTTGTCGAAGTTTCCTGCAGCTTCGGAAGTTTCAGCGGTAGCAACTAACGACCCGCTGTAGCCTCTTAAAAGGCTATCTACCAGACTTTTCTGCTGGCACTCAAACGGCATTTATAAAATTATTGGGCATTTCATCCGAATGCATGGACAGCACGCAACACTCCATTATGCGCTTAACGCATAGATGCGATGCATTCAGTGCAACCCTCGAAAAGAAGCGTAACACTCGATACAAAAAAGCAGTTTTTCCTCGCCTAACTTGTGCCATGTGATTGAAACTTGTCAGCCAACTGACAGATGACGTCCTCATCTTTTGCAAATCAGCGGCGAGCGCAACTTCAACTTGGTGAAAATCGCCTGAGGTGGCACATGTTATGTGTGCACTTTTTTGTGGATGCGATTGGCTCACCATGGCAGGCAACCGTTCTTGTAACGCTCGTTTTGATAAATGTTGTGCCTAAAGGGGCCCAGATATTGTGGTAAGCGCAGCTCAAAAGTCAACCGGAAAACTCAACAAGTTTGAGAAGTTCAAGGCTGAGAAAGACGGTCTTGCCGTCAAGTCAGAGCTTGAGAAGTTTGCGGAGCTTGGTTGGGAATCCGTTGATGAAACTGATTTGACCCAGCGGTTGAAGTGGCTTGGCATTTTCTTTAGACCCGTCACGCCGGGCAAGTTTATGTTGCGGCTGCGAATGCCCAACGGCATTTTATCAAGCCAGAAGATGAAGGTGCTAGCTGAGGTTGTGCAGCGATATGGGGATGACGGCAGTGCGGATATTACCACCCGCCAAAATCTTCAGCTGCGGGGCATTCGCCTTGAGGACATTCCTGATATTTTCCATCGGTTTGAAGCGGTGGGTCTTACTTCCATGCAGTCTGGCATGGACAACGTGCGCAACATCACCGGTTCGCCAGTGGCAGGTATTGATGCTAATGAGCTGATTGATACTCGCGGCTTAGTAAGGGCACTGCAGGATATGATCACCGATCGCGGTGAGGGCAACCCGGAGTTTACCAATCTACCTCGCAAGTTCAACATTGCGGTTGAGGGCGGACGTGATAATGCGGTTCATGCGGAAATCAACGACATCGCGTTTGTGCCGGCCTATCGCGAAGGCAAGCTTGGCTTCAATGTATTGGTTGGCGGGTTTTTCTCCGCTCGCCGGTGTGAGGCCGCAGTGCCTTTAAATGCCTGGGTTGAGCCCAATGAAGACGTGGTTGCATTGTCTCGAGCAATTTTGCTGGTCTACCGCGATCACGGCCTGCGGGTCAATCGTCAGAAGGCGCGGCTATTGTGGCTGATTGACGAGTGGGGTATGGAGACTTTTCGCGCAGAAGTCGAAAAGGTCTACGGCAAATCCCTACTAAGTGCCGCTGACGAAGATGAAATTGATTGGGATAAGCGTGATCACGTTGGCATTCATCCTCAGCAGCAGCCGGGTCTGAGCTATGTCGGTCTACACGTTCCTGTGGGTCGCCTGTCGGCCCGAGACATGTTTGATGTAGCGCGCATCGCGGATGTTTATGGCGAAGGTGAAATTCGTCTGACAGTGGAGCAAAACATCATCATTCCTTACATTCCCGATACCCGGTTGGATCTGTTGATGGGAGAGTCTTTGCTGTCGCGTTTTTCTACCGCTCCGAGCCCGCTGGTGCGATCGCTGGTTTCCTGCACTGGGGCTCAGTTTTGCAACTTTGCCCTGGTAGAGACAAAGCAGCGGGCGATCGCCATTGCGCGACAGCTGGATGCCACCCTGAGCCTCCCCCAGTCTGTCCGCATTCACTGGACGGGCTGTCCCAACTCCTGTGGCCAACCGCAGGTGGCCGATATTGGCCTCATGGGTACCAAAGTACGGAAGGATGGCAAGCCGGCAGAGGGCGTTGATATTTACATGGGCGGCAAAGTAGGCAAGGATGCCCACCTCGGGACCTGTGTGCAAAAAGGGGTGCCCTGTGATGATTTGCCCGAAGTGCTCACCGGGTTATTGACTGAGCACTTCGGCGCGCAACCTGCAGATAGCAGGGCTGACCGCAACGGCCAAGTCGAAGTGACGATCGCCGAATAAAGCTTTGGGCAGCGACGACTGTGGCGTTGCCCATCGAGATCCCCGTCTGGGGAGTGTGTCTGTGAAAAGAAAAAAACCTTGGGAGCATAAGCCCGACAAGGTTTGAGTCGTTTCTTGGTTTACTAGGAGATTAGCACGAATGCTCGTTGAGTTGTTTACTAAAGCAACTCAGGGAAGGTACAGAGTCCTGCACCTGACCTGGTTTGCCTTTTTCCTAACGTTTGTAATCTGGTTTAACTTTCCCCCCTTTGCGACCACCATCGCTCAGGATTTTGGGTTGGAGCCCGCTCAGGTTGGCACCATTGGTCTCTGTAACGTGGCCCTGACTGTCCCTGCTCGCATCATTATCGGGATGCTGCTGGACAAGTATGGACCTCGTTTGACCTACTCTGTCTTGCTTGTTTACGCTGCCATTCCTTGCTTTATCTTTGCCACCGCCCAAAGCTTTAACCAGCTCGTGCTGGGGCGTTTGCTCATGGGTATTGTGGGTGCTGGCTTCGTTATCGGCATCCGGATGACTGCCGAGTGGTTTCCTCCCAAGGAGGTGGGCACGGCTGAAGGGATCTACGGCGGTTGGGGTAACTTCGGTTCCGCGTTTTCTGCCTTCACTATGGTGCTGTTTGGCTTGGCGCTGGCTTTCTTGCCCGGTGCTTTCCAGTTCCCTGAGGCTGAGAACTTCCGCGTTTTGCTGTTTCCCCCCTTTCAGACTGACATTTTGAACTGGCGCGCGGCGATCGCTGGTACTGGTGTCATTGGTGCTTTATACGGTATCTTTTACTACTTCAATGTGACCGATACGCCGCCTGGCAAGGTGTATCAGCGTCCCAAAAGCGCTCGTGGCCTTGAAGTCACCTCCGTGCGTGACTTCTGGTTCCTGCTGATCATGAACATTCCCCTCACCGCAATTTTGATGGTGTTGGCATGGCGCTTGACCAAGGTCAACTTCCTCACCATTGGTGGTATGTATATTGCTTGGGCGTGTTTGCTGGGGCTGTACGCATTTCAAACTTACAACTGCTGGGCAGTGAACAAAGACTTGCTTTCGGGTGCTAAGACCTACTCCCCCGAAGAGCGCTATCGCTTTAAGCAAGTCGCTATGCTGGAGCTAACTTACATTGTTAACTTTGGTTCGGAGTTAGCTGTGGTCACCATGCTCCCCGCGTTCTTTGAAGGCACCTTTGGTCTGGACAAAGCAACTGCCGGTACGATTGCGGCCAGCTACGCCTTTATGAACTTAGCTTCCCGGCCGGGTGGCGGCCTCATCTCTGACAAGATGGGCAGCCGCAAGTGGACGATGGTTATCTTAACTGCCGGTATGGGGATTGGCTATCTAATGATGAGCACAGTTAGCAGTGCTTGGCCACTACCGCTGGCGGTCTTGTTGACCATGGCTTGCTCTTTCTTCGTACAGTCTTCCGAAGGGGCAACCTTTGCCATGGTGCCGTTGGTCAAGCGTAAGGTGACCGGTCAGATTGCGGGTAACGTTGGCGCTTACGGTAACGTCGGTGCGGTGGCTTACTTAACAACCCGTCTCTTATTTGTCGATGCGTCGGCAGCCGCCAATGCTGGAAACGCCGTTATGTCTACCGTCAACGCTCAGTTTTTCCAAGTTTTGGGAATCGGCGGTTTGATTGTGGCCATTCTATGTGTCTTCTTTATGGAAGAGCCCAAGGGATCTTTTGCTGAGTTCCATGAAGGTGAAGACCCTAATGCAGCGCTCCATCCTACGGCTCTGCCCAATGAGCAGTCGGCACGTTTGATGTAAAACGTCCGCGCTTTGGGAAGTCCTGATTGAGTTCCCATTCACGATCAGACAGTAGCCGGGGGAAAAGGACATCATTGCAATGATGAAGTCTTCTCCCGGCTTTTTTGCCGCTATTGTTGCTCAGAAACATTTCCCTTGGCGGCATGGCCACAGCTTTTTACCCGAGTCGAACTGATTGCCAGCGTCTAAATCCCGCCGTGAGGACGCTGCTCCGTGGCATCTAGTCGATTCGGAGCTTCGTTCGTTTATCCCCGTTAGGTTGACCGTTATGACTTCGATCAAGACGCTTTGCCCCTATTGCGGAGTCGGCTGCGGGCTCGATGTGGCTCCCATTGGCCGCTCGGTTGAAGCGAGCAACAACTATATTGTGCGCGGCGATCGCGATCATCCCTCTAGCCAAGGTATGGTCTGTGTCAAAGGGGCCACCATTGCAGATGCCTTGGACAAAAACCGGCTCCTGTATCCCATGCTGCGCGACTCCCTAGATCAGCCCTTTCGTCAGGTCAGCTGGGAAGAAGCGCTAGATGCGATCGCCGGTCGGATTCGCCAAGTGGTCGAGACCCAGGGGCCCGAAGCCGTCTGCATGTATGGCTCCGGTCAGTTACAGACCGAAGATTACTACACGGCCCAAAAGCTGTTGAAAGGCTGCCTGGGCACCAATAATTTTGACGCCAACTCGCGGCTCTGTATGTCGTCTGCAGTAGCCGCTTACATTCAAAGTTTTGGCTCAGACGGTCCGCCACCCTGCTACGACGATCTAGAGCAAACCGACTGTGCCTTTTTGATCGGGACAAATACCGCCGAATGTCATCCGATTGTGTTTAACCGGTTTCGCAAGTACCACCGCAAGAAAAAAGGCAAAGTCAAACTCGTCGTGGTTGACCCGCGCCGCACCGAAACCGCGAAGGAAGCCGATCTGCACCTAGCGATTCGTCCCGGCACCGACATTACGCTGATGCACGGCATCGCGCACATTTTGTTGCGCCAGCGCTGGATTGACGCGCTCTTTATTGATGAAGCCACCAAAGGCTTTACCGACTACGTACAGATCATTGATCAATATCCGCCGGAGCATGTCGCCGCGGTCTGTGGCATCACCGTAGATGATCTGGAAACCGCCGCCCGTTACTGGGGCCGCTCTAAGCGAGTGCTGTCTCTCTGGTCAATGGGGTTAAATCAGTTTTCTGACGGCACGGCCAAAGCCCGGACTCTGATCAACCTACATTTGATGACTGGGCAAATTGGTCGACCCGGCTCCGGCCCATTTTCTTTGACTGGTCAACCTAACGCCATGGGCGGTCGCGAAGCCGGTGGGCTGTCGCACATTTTGCCGGGTTATCGCTTAGTCAAAAATCCCGAACATCGCCGTGCGGTCGAAGCCGCCTGGGGCTTACCAGAGGGCAGCATTTCTCCGACTCCTGGTCTCGCCGCTTGGGACATGATGGTAGGGCTCGAGCAAGGAGCAGTGGGCGTTTTATGGGTGGCTGCGACGAACCCAGCCGTCAGCATGCCCGATATTGAACGCACTAAACAAGCGCTGCGGCGATCGCCCTTCACGGTGCTGCAAGACGCCTACTATCCCACCGAAACTGCTGAGTATGCCCATGTGCTGCTACCCGCTGCCCAGTGGGGCGAAAAGACCGGCATTATGACTAACTCTGAGCGCACGGTCACCTATTGCCCGGCCTTTCGATCTCGGCCCGGCGAAGCCCGCGCCGACTGGGAAATTTTTGCCGCAGTGGGGCGACGGCTCGGCTTTGAACAGCAATTTGCTTTTCAAGATGCCGCAGAAGTCTACGCCGAGTTCATACAACTCACCGCTGGCCGCGTCTGCGATATGACAGGGCTCAGCCATGGGCGGCTCGCGGCTGAAGGCCCTATTCAGTGGCCCTGCCCGCAAACTGAGACTGAGGCTACGGCGTCGACCAAGCATGATAAGCGGCTGTATGCGGACCATCTGTTCCCAACGTCCAATGGTCGGGCTAATTTTGCCGCCTTCCATGAAAAAGGGTTGACCGAACCGCCCGATCCCAATTTCCCCTTTGTTTTGACCAATGGTCGCCTTTATGGCCACTGGCACACCCAGAGCCGCACCGGGCGCATCGACAAAATTCGCAAGATGCATCCTGAGCCCCTGCTAGAAATGAACCCCATTGATGCTCAACATCTCAAACTCCAGTCTGGCGACTGGGTCGAGGTGCGATCGCGCCGGGGCATGGCTCGACTAAAAGTTCACGTCACCCAATACATGCGCCGAGGCGTCCTCTTTATTCCCATGCACTGGGGCGCTTTGTGGGCCGATGCAGCAGAATGTAATGCCTTGACCCATCCGACAGTTTGCCCAATTTCACTCCAGCCAGAGCTAAAGGCCAGCGCTGTGGCGGTCGTTCCCCTTTCAGAAGAGATGCTGCAAGCGGCGCGCGATCTCCAAACCCTCGGCACTCCCTGGGAAAGGTCGCAAAGACCTGCCGTATTACATCCCTAGGCCGGCCTATCTACTATGGCAAGCGTGAGACAACGAAGCAACCTTTTGACCCGAGCAGAACCCTAATATGGCTACTTCAGATTTAACTTTCTTCCAATTTGAGGCTGATTTTGTCGATTCCCTAAGATGCATTCCAATGCAGGTGCGATACAAACTAGATACCTGTGGCGTCAAGCTGAAGCTAGAACATTGGCATCAGTTCTCGGTTAGCGATCGCGAGCGTCTGGTGACGCACCCCTGCGATAGCAAAACAGCGATCGCCGATTACCGTAAGCTTTTGCAAAATCTTGTGCAGCAACATTTTGACGCCCCTCCCAAGGATTTGGCCATTGACCCGCAACCACCTTGGCTACAGGCTGACCAGGTGCCGCCAACGGTGCAAGAGCAAGCCGCTCAGTTTGACGTCACGATGACCCTGAGCCAGTGGGCGAGGCTCTCTCCCCTCCAGCGCTTTGCCCTGTATAAGCTCAGCCGCCCAGGCCATGAAAACCGCAACTTTCTTCCCGCGCTTAAAGAGTTTGGCCTAACTACCTGAGCTATGGCGAGACATCTTGGTCGTTAGTGCAACCACTTCTCGACCAAATAGCGTTCAAACAGGACACCAGAGCGTTCTACCGTTTCGATGTCGTACTGACGAAAGCCAAACTTTTCAAATAGGCCAAGACTAAATCGGCTGGCCTCGGCATACAGACGGGGCATTTGATCGCCTTCGGCTTGCGCGATCAAATGCTGTAAGAGTCGCGACCCGATGCCTTCACCAAGATGGGCCCGATGAACGTAGAGCGAAGTAATCCGACCGGCGGGGCTGATGCCCCCAAAGCCCAGTCGTATACCCGACTCTTCAGCGATATAAGTCCTGACATCGAGGATGAACCGTCGAAACGACTCCGCATCGGTGACGAAATTAGCCCAAGCCTGGGTCTGATGAGCGGTGTAGTACGTCGGTCCGTGCTGGCTCACAGTGTCGTAATACAAAATCGCTAATTGAGGCACATCTGCCACGATCGCCTGCCGTATTTGCATAGGTTCTGCCCCGATGAGTGCTCCGCGATCAATCTCAATCTTTAAAGCAGGGGTCAAATTTCAATCGAGTTTTCAACTTGGCGAGTTCACCAATCGTCTCTAAGACGCTTTCGCGATTTCTATCATCGGCCAAATAGCTCATGGAAAGGTCCAAAATGGCGATGAATTTTTCAAAGCCCTCTAATAGCCTTTCATGTTTGTCAGACTTACTGCTGGGAGAGGCCATTTCCTCATCGAGGGGAGGCTGATAGAGCAACTGGCTGGACAAATAGCCGTTGCTAGGTTCTTGGACAGGGCGCGCCACCCCTGGAGCCACAGTGCCATTGTGCTCCAAGGTGCCGACATAAAGAGGCAGGCGATCATCAGCCGTAAATTTGAGCCCCATGCGGGTAAAGCGATTGATCATTTCTGTCACCGAGACCCCCTCTTCCGAAGCCTTTGCCTTGAGGTCATCTACTAATCCCTCGGGCAAACGAATGCTCATCGACTTTTTGACCGACATATCAATCCTGACATACACGTCCCGTAATCGTACCGCAAAATAGTTATTATGTACTATATCTAGGCTGTCGTATTACACAAGCGGTAGATAAGCCGCGATCGCCCATACAAAATCCATACAGCGTTTCGCCAAACCTGAGAAATAACTGCTTTTGACTGTCAGATCGGGACCTAGGTAGGATGGAGAATTGCAAGGGTATTGCACTTAGATCAAAAACAATGCTAAATTTAGTACATTTGAACTGGTAAAGCGCTATGGGCAAACCCAAAAGCGTTCGCATTGCGATCACATTGCTAGCCGTTTCATTGGCGGTCGGTGGCAGGTTTTTGGTGAGTCGTATCCAGGTTGCGGATGCTGAACCGGCCCCTCAAAATGTGCTCGTTGCTTTTAAACAAGGGCTGTTGGACACCCCGATTCAAGATATTGATTCGGAACTGGAATATCTGTTGGCTTCCTCCGATATCGATGTTGACTGGTTTTATCAGGTTGTGGCTGACTATGTGACTCGGTGTGGCGGTGATTTTACGGCCCTTCCCCCTTCGGAGCAGCTCGAATGGGCTAATGTGCTGTGGTGGCGAATGCAAGCGGTGATCAGCGAAGACGGATTGAAATATTTGGCTCCCTCACAGTCGAGCGATCGCTCCCTTAAGGAGCAGATGCGGCGGTCTGAGCTAACGGTGGAAGCACTTCATGGGCAAATCTTTGCCCGAGTTCGACAGCTAGTCCCTGAGGTTGAGCAAGATAGTATGGACCAGGTCGGTCCCGTCTGGGATAAGGTCTTTGTCGCGGTGATCGGAGATGTCTTGAGCGATCGCCGCCCAGCAACCGCCTACCTGACGGTCGCTGACGAGCCTCTATGCTTACCAACAGAGCCATCGCGCGAAAAATCACCTTCAAAGACCCGACCCGTCAGAGTGGCGATAAAGTAATTCACTCGTTTTACCAACAGTCAATATTTTGATGACAACGCTTATATTGCGAGAATTCTCCGCTATTCTGTAAGCGAATCATACATATTTTGCTGTGGGGAAAGTCATGGGCGAGAGGATGAGGCAATTGAGTCAAGTTGGTTATGGACTGGCGGCCACTGCCATCGCTGCCAGCACGGTTGCGGTAGTCACTCAAACCGATGCGATCGCTCAAAGTGACTCAACTGAAGGATCACAACTCAAGATTTCCCCCGCTGCCCTCGCCGAAATTCGTGAAGCCCCTTTTAGCGAACTGTTTATCATCGGCGACAATGCTGCCTACGCCGTCAAAGACCAAGACTATAACCCAGCGGAACCCGACCTTGGCCTGTTTACATTGTGGGGGAATGTTCCAGCCCGTGACGCTTTGGGTGTTGCCGTCAAGTACTGCTTTGAAGACACTCAGTTGGCTGCTGCCGGTGCCGAGCTTGTGGAAATGCAGCTGATGGACGGTGACGCAACTTTAGCCACGATTGATGAGGTCGTAACCTCTCGCGCGTCTTATCTAAACGAAATTCGCCCGCCTCGGGTCAGCAATGTGAGCTCCTCCTTTTACTTTGACCCGTTCTACGATCCGTTCTACTATTCGCCGTTTTCCGTTGGGTTCTCCTACGCGCCGCCATCTTACATTCCAGGTGTAGAGTGCAGTACAGGCACGGTCCTATTTGATCTGACTCCCGTACAAGCAGAAATTGCTGCACTGCCAGAGCAGACTTTGAAGGTTCGGCTGCTCTTCAACAACGGGCAAACTGAGTTTTGGCAGCTGGGCGGTCAAACTGTACGTGAGCTGAAGCGTTTACCGACGATTGAGTCACAGCAGTAGTCGTGGTAGAGGGCGCGATTTCAGCCCTCGGGAAGCTCAGCACCTAAGGGCTAGCAGCAATTTAGTTAAACAAAACTCTGCAATAAAGGGAGTTAGCAGTTTTTGGTGTCGCGGCTCTGTAGTCAGTCGGTTTTACCGTCGAGCCTGAGAAAGAAGCTAGTGTTGATAAATCCCTTCGAGCAGCTGGCCTTGGGATGATTATGTTGGCCGTTTTATCATTGCTCAGTGGCGTTTTAAGCAAGCACCTTCGCTAGACAGGGTCTAAATAGGACCAAGATACGCTGGTGCACTTGCGGGCTCCGTACTCGTCCCGTGGCCATGTTTACCGCTAGCGATTCTGTGGTTTTGGCATCGACGGAAGCGTAAGTCAGACTGGCTTTAGTTGATTGTCTTTCTGCAGAGATGCCTGATTCGTCGTGTCTTTGAGTCTATCTCAGGGCTCTGTTCATAGGGGTCCTAACGCAGAGATATACAGGTGGCAGGAGAAGTCTCTCCTATAAATTGCGCTGGAGGCGTATGAAGCAGTTCAGCGTGATCGCCTGCTTATAGCTTGTCGTATTACCATACGGCTCAGTGTGGTGGGATGCCCTGAGCCGCTGGCGAACTCCATCGCCAGCTAAATACCGATGAAAGCGTCCAATTCTAACTGCAGTTCACTTACTGCTTTGGTAAGCCTCCCAGAGGCATCGCAACAAAGCATCGCAACAAAGCGGAATTCGACAGGGCGCTAGAGCAATTCTGTTGAACTGGTCACCATCCGGCTGCAATAGTGGCTAACCGGTTTGGTGTACTTAATTGTGACTAAACCCTGCAATGAAGACTTTCAAGTGTTAGGGTAGGCAAGTGAAGATGTTAGGTATCGGTTGTAGCGTTTGTTTCAAGTATTAAAAAGCAATTGCATTTTTCTTTTGACACGGTTCTCTCCGAAATTCTCTTCTCAAGTCCAGTTCAATTTTGGAGACAACTAATATGTCTATTTATATTGGCAATCTGTCCTATGACGTCACGGAAGACGACTTAAATTCCGTATTTTCGAAGTATGGCTCAGTCAAGCGAGTTCAGCTACCAGTTGATCGCGAAACAGGTCGGATGAGAGGTTTTGGGTTTGTCGAACTCAGCGACGAAGCGAATGAAACCGAGGCTATCGATGCCCTCGATGGAGCTGAATGGATGGGTCGTGACTTGAAAGTCAACAAGGCGAAGCCTCGTGAAAATAAAAATAATCGTCGTGACAGCTTTTCTCGCAGCTACTAAGCTCTGAGGGCCAAGCTTGAGCCATCGATTGCATACCTTAGACGATATTCTGTCTGAGATTTATTAAGCTTCGGGCAGTTGCCTGGAGCTTTTTTTGCGGCTGTAAAGCGGCTGAACTAGACTTTGTGCCCGGATAAAAGTTTGAGTGTCTTATGGCAAGCAGGTTGTCATAAGACAAAACAGCAGGTTTGGCTCGCCCTCGATGGACAAACCAGAGCAATGATTAGTCTTCAAGACGTCATGAGAGCGCTCAAGCACTTAGGGAAGTTGGCTGCCAGAGTTGTGGCAGGGAGAGAGTCGAAAGAAAGGCCCTCAGATTTCCTAAGTTGTGGTTATCTCATCGAGAATTTCAACGGTTCCGAAGCGTCCATCGATGCGAATCCGCTGACCGTCATGAAATTGTTGAGTGGCATCCGCAATATTCATGACCGCAGGAATCTGATATTCTCGAGCGACGATCGCCCCATGGGATAGCTTACCGCCTACTTCGGCGATGAGCCCGGCTACCTGTGCGAGGACGGGGGCCCAACCGGCATCGGTGTATGGCACCACCAAAATCGTATTGGGAGCTAATTTTTCTGATAGCTGGAGTGAAGTGAGAACTCTTACGGTCCCCTCGACTTGGCCAGGGCTAGCCCCAATTCCCTGTTGGAACTTGGCCGAAAGGGGCAGATCAGAGCTGCCTGGATGCAGATCCGGGGGGGGCGTATTGCCATATACCACGAACGGCACAGTGGCAAAAGCGCCGTGCTGTGCAAACTGCGATCGCCGCTGAGTCACTAAGGCCTGCATGGTTTCGTGATTAGTTAGGCAAGTTTTCAGCTCGGCATCGGTAAGGAAAAAAGCATCCCCAGGCTCGTCCAGCAAACGATGGGCGATCGCAGTTTGCTCTAGGGCCAACAAACTCCAGCGCAATTCTGCTAGGAGGATGAGATAAACCGTGGCAACTCTGCCCTTGAGGTCAAATCGCTGCTGTACCTGTCGATAGCGCCAATTACTGGCCTGCCTTTCTGAGTCTGACTCGGCGCTGGTCGCTGCCCGTGGAGGATTGAGCAAAAATTGAATCAGCAACGTTTGAACCGGTTGGGGATCTTCCTGCCAAGTGGGAACGGCAATGTCAGTTCCTACCTCGCTGAGGTAGCCGTACTGCTGAATGATGTCTGCTAGATCAGCCGCGATCGCTTGACCCCCGGGCGTCTGCAACAACCCTTGCCAGAGGTCTGCCGGAGCCGTAGACGCCGCCGCATCCCTAAGTCGGGCTATCACCTCGGGTGCCTGCTGCTGTGCCCGCTGAGCCAGTGCTTTCACCAACTGCAGCGAAGCGATCTCGGGCTGGTGCTGTGGGTCGAGGGCCGTTTCAGGAATTTTAAAAATGCCCCGAAGCAGGGCAAAGCTTAGGGGAGCCAAGATATTGTAATAAGTGGCTTTATTGAGCTGCGTCAGAATTGAGTCAATGCGCTCAAATAGCTCAGGCACAGTGAGCGTTGTCGCTGGCTGCTCACGCAGAAATTGAATTGCTGGAGCCAAGGTTTGGTGATCGTCCTGCTCAAAGTCTGAGGGTAGCTGCCACATCCGCTTGAGCAACCGTAGCAGCCCTGGGAGATTGCCCAGGGTGCTTGCCCAGGGCGGTCGGCTGAATTTGGTCCCCATGGTGAGGAACTCTAGGCTTTCGGGTGGCAGCCCCATGCGACGAAACAGTTGACCCAGCAGTGTCGCGTTGAAATAGGCACGGGAATAATGCAGTGTGGCCGTGTCTTCGAAGTTGAGGCCAGCCGCCCGTTTGCCTAGACCAATGGTGAACAGTTGACCCCAAACACCGCAGGTGAGTGGTCGGTTGATCGACCAAGTCAACGGGCGGATCATTCCTGGGATGACCTCCGCTGCGATTTTACGTGTCCAAATCGGCGTTAAGGTCGTGATGGGGCGAGCCTGGAGCAGCCACAGCGTTTTGCCGTCATAGCTCCATTCGATATCCTGGGGAATGCCATGATAGTAGAGCTCTAAATGCCGAGCCAGAGCTGCCACCTGATCGATTAATGCGGGGGGGACCGTGGTTTCAGGCTCCAAGGGCAGCGTGAGCGTAGCAAAGTCAGTGGGTAAGCACGAAGCGATCGCCGTCTCATCGACAGTGATGCGATATTGCTGGGGGGTAACCCTGCCGGAAACAACTTGATCAGCGCCGCCAGCCAGGGCCTCGACCAGCACCGCATCATCCGGCTGGACCGGGTCGCGGCTAAAGGCTACCCCTGAAAACTGCCCCGTAATTTGCTGCTGGACTAGCAGTGAGAGGCCCGCCTGGTCTACCAGCCCCTGATCGCGCCGATATTGGGCGGCCCCTGCCTGAAAGTAAGCCGCTCGACACTCAGCGATCGCCGCTGCCATGACAGTCGCACTCATGACGCCAGCGATCGAGGTATATTGCCCTGCCCCAGAAGTGTCTGGACTGTCCTCACCGATTGCAGAGGAGCGAACAACCCAAGCCTGCTGCCACGGGTCAGCGTTAGATTTCTCTAGGTGCGCAATGAGTGATGGTACAGAACTTGCAGGGGGCAACACCCAACCCTCGGGTACGACGTAACCCCTTTGTTTGAGCTGCGCTAAAGTGGCGGCTTTTTGTCCCATTTGGGCAGCATTGGGCGGGTCGTTGAGTGACCCAATTACCTCAGATCCTTTCAAAAATTGAAACATCTTGCGAGAGCTCGTTGAGGTGGGCTGACGAGACAGGGCCAAATCATCTGGCAGTTGCTGGTAAATCCAGGCAATCAGCAGGCTGAGAATAGTGGCGGCAGCGATCGCGCCGGGTTCATTAGGACGTCGCAGCGCTTCGAATAGCGGTATCAGCACCAATATTCCTAGACGCGCTGTTTGCCGCCGCCGCATCAGAATAAACAAGATCCCCGACACGGCGAAGATGCTAGCCGCAATGACCCAATCGTGAGCAATATAGCCCCAAACGACGTTGGTCGTGCCGGCCCCCCGCCCCAGGGTGAAGCGTCCAGCTACCAGCGCAATCAGCGCAACGATCTCGCCAGCGCTCAAGTCTGGCAGCAACCAGCGAGCCAGCAGGACAACACCGATGCCTTTCAGCGCTTCCGAGAGCACTGCCAGCAGCCCTACCTTTGTCCCCCCATGGTAAAACGCTGCCGAGACGCTGATGTTGCCGGTGCCGAGTTGGGTGAGCCGTTGCTGAGTCAACCCCTGTACCAACCCAGCAATGATCGGTAGCCCGCCGATGATAAACGCGATCGCGCTGATCGCTAGCATTACCCCAAAGGTAGAAAGGTTCATCTGGTCACTGTACAGGGAGTAACACGCCTAAAAAACCGATGAAAGAATCAACGGAATGGGGGCAGCTTTCGCGAGAGCCAAGATAACCAAGCCAGGTCTTGGTCAACGAGCTTGTCAGCAAGCGAAGAAACAAAACCTGGCTCCGAAGCAGAAAATTCCGCTTGTGCTCTAGAAGTTGTCTAAGATCCGCTGCACAATTTGCATCCCGGTCACCGCTTGCCAGCCAAACAACCCGACCAACACGATATTGAGGGTGATGTGAGCCGAGCGAGCGATATCATTGCCCTTTTGCATAAAGGGAACGAGGGAAGCAGACGTAGCAATGATGCCCGTCATCCCCAAGCCCACTAATAGATGTGGACCCACAAACAGTTTGCCGTTGTTGATGTAGGTGACCGCCATCCCTCCGATGCTGCCAAGCACCATCAAGGCCAACAGAGCCGAGCCCATATTGTGATGGCGGCTGTTGAATTTACCCTTAATCAATTCCTTGCGTTTATCGCCTTCGGCTGAGCGAGTTTCGCGAATTTTGAGACCTAAATACAGGGCATAGATGCTGAGTGCGAGCAACGCCCACATAAAAATGGGGTGAAAAAAGTTCAAATAGGGCTTGATGGGGTCCAGTGCGCCAAGGTCCATAAATGTTCCTGAATACCTGATAACTGCCATAAAAATTATAGTGGTCTAGCCTATTGCGGGCTACCCTCGCGGCCCTGCGTATAACAACGATCGCGGCTGAAACGGTCGCGGAGGAGCCAACGGAGCGAGACACCGGAAGTTCAGTATTGCGAGTTATTGACAACAGGGTGCGATCGCGTCCAGCCAGGCAATTTATTCCACCGCGAGGGAAACTCGATTGCCACCGATATCCCGTAAATCCGTCAAAAAGTTAGCAACTTCGTCGTAGGGCAGTTCCTTATCGGCCTTGAGGATTAAAGTGCCGTCAGGGTTTTCCGAAAAATAGGTGCGAATTCTTTGGGTTAGTTGTTGAAAGCTGATCTTTTGGTCTTCAAATAAAATCGCGCCACCGCTGTCTAAACCGATAATTAGCGCGGCAGTTTGTTCTTCTTCTTCAACCGGTTCGTCGACTCCCTCCACTTCACTAGGAATGTCGATGCCGAGCAGTTGTCGCCCGGTCAGGCTCATAGAGATGATAATGAAAAAGGTCAGCACCGTCATCAGCACGTCCATCATGGGAACGAGGTTGACTTCGGGAATTTTAGACGCGGGTCGATTTCGGCGCATGGCAGTGACTGCAGTTGGACTTAAATAAACGGTATTTGATTGGGACTTATCGATCGGCCTATTCTTCGATCGCTAAGGTCACGCGATCGCCCCCCACCGCTCGCATTTCTCCCAAAAACTGGATGACCTGCTCGTAGGGCAACTCTCGATTGGGCAGTAGATAGACAACGTTATCCTCATCGGCGTTGAGGTAGGCTTCCATACGCACTTTTAGAGTGTCTTTATCAATAGGTTCATTGTTCACCTGAAAGCCGCCGTTAGCCTCCATTTCGACAATGAAAGGGAGCGTCGATGAGGTGGGTGCCGGCTGGTCTTCAGACTGAGCAGCGGGCAGCTTCATATCAATTTTCTCTTCGCTGCCAAGGGTCAGGGTGACCACGACAAAAAACGCCAGCACCCCCATCATGACCGTCAACATGGGAATCAAATCCACCTGAGGGGGCGGAGTATCTTTCGTATCACGAAAGCGCATGGCAACCTCTGGCTATGGGGTTAGTACCGTTCCGCCGGGATCGGCTCGGCCGGAGAATGATCGGGATGGCCATCCATGGCGGACAAAGCGGGCTCGTACCAACATTGTCGGTAAATCAGCTCCAGTTCGTTGCCTGCTTCCGAAAAATAGTCGATCTGCTGCCCCTGAAAGGTCACCATCACCCGGAATACTAACAACGCCATGATGGCAACCACCATGCCCGCCGCCGTGGTAATCAGGGCCTCACCAATACCGGCCGCTGCTTGGGAGGTATCGGTGCCCCCACCGCTGCCGATGTCTAAATTATTGAAGGTCGCAATTAGACCCGTTACGGTACCCAGCAAACCCAGAAGTGGGGCCACGGCGACGATCGTTTCTAGAATCTTGTCGCCCCGTCGCATTTTGACAAACTCTTTATCACCAGCGTTTTCGAGGGCTAGCCGAAAGGTCTCCGGTGAGGGATGTTTGAGCCGCAAAGGAGCTAGCAAAAAACGCCCGATAGGAGTGTCACTAGCACCGCTCGCGATCGCTGCGGCTTCGTCTAGGTCATGCCGGGCTGCTTCCAACACATCGTTAGCAACTTGACTTTCCCGCTGCAGCAGACTTGTCCAAAACCAGGTGCGCTCAAAGGCAGTGGCAATCGTCAGCACTGAGCAACCCAAAATCGGCACCATGACGGGGCCACCTTTTGCCAAAAAATCAAATACGGTTGTCATAGGTGCAGCTCAAATAAAAGCAATGGAACAAATGAGCAGTTTGATGGGCGCGAAACAGATACGGGACTTCCACACCCCAAGCCCTGTGGCTCAGGATAGCGAAAGTCGATGTGTGGAAGATTAACAAAAGTCATTGATGCGTTTAATTCCCGATTAAGGGAGGGTGGTCGGAGCGATCGCGGGGTACCGCAGAGCCGTGCTTTGCAACATCAGCCCGAATCAAAACTAGACCTGACTGACCTTTACGATTCTCCAGTTGCGGCTCCGACGACCTAGCCCCAGATTCGCTTGAGGGTTACTACAGTGCCTGGAGCCAGTCAATCATTAACGGATTGACAACCTCAGGACGCTCATCATGCGGACAGTGCCCCGTATCGGGAATGGCGTGAAACTCGACCGCCGGGGCGATCGCATCTGTTTCACTCAGTTCGCGGTAGATGGCAGACCCTTGAATTGGCGTCCACGGATCATCTGCCCCCCAAAGCACTAAGAGCGGCTGTTTAATCTGAGGTAGCAAACCCTCGGGCTTGGGGCCGGGGGGGGCTGAGAGAATGGCGGCAAACACCTTTTGGGCTCCAGGATCACAGGAAGGTCGATAGAGCATCTCTACTAAATCATCAGTAATCGCGGCTCGGTTGCGATAAACCTGCTGGAGTGAGCCGCGAATACGAAATTTCCGCCGGACTTCGTTGAAAACGATTGGGCCTAACCACTTTGACCCAACTACTTTGCTAAAAGTGCCCATAATTAACCGGAGTGGTGGGGCCAACTCCTCAGGACGGTGATTCAGACCCCCTGCGCAGTTCAGCAGGACCCCAGCTTGGGCCATCTCAGGGGAGTGAGCCAGCAACATAAGGGTCAGCAGCCCCCCAATGGAGTTGCCGACGAAGACCGCCGGCTGATTGATGTGAGCCCGCCAATAGTCTTGGAGCAAAGACTCCCAAAGCTCCAGAGTAAACGGCAGATGGGGCTTATCAGATGCACCAAACCCCAGTAGGTCAAGGGCATGAACTTGATAGCCTGCTGCAGCCAGCACGGGGATGTTTTTGCGCCAGTGACCAATCGAGGCCCCAAAGCCGTGAATCAGAACGAGGGGCTGGCCGCTGCCTTGGCTGGTGTAGCAAATCTGATGTCCTTGCCAACTCCAGAATTTTTTTTCGAGGCTCTGGGGAGCCGTTAGTTGAACAGTCATAAACGGTGATGTCCAGGGAAACAGGGAGTTTGGATATTCTTTTGACAGTATAAAACCGAATGTTAGACGGCTGGTGAGCATGGCCGCTCAGCTGTCACGCTATCCAGCTATAGCGGACGGTCATCTGTAATGACCATAAACACAGAAGGCAGCTGGACAAAATTGCCCTAGCTGCCTTGACTTTGGCAATGGTTATCTAAGCGTCGGCTTTATTCCCAACCGGCTCGATCCATGAGTTGCACTGCTGCACTGGCGTTGCTGCCGTAGGCTTCGACATCCACTTCGTCTTCTTTAAAGTCGCCAAAGCTAGCCAAGATTGGATCAATCTCAGTCCCCTCAACGACGGGATACTCGTTATTACCCTCCGCAAAAAAGGCCTGAGCTTGTGGGGTGGATAGATATTCCAAAAAGGCGATCGCCCCTTCTGGATTCGGCGCGGTGCTCAGTCGACCTGCTCCGCTGATATTGACGTGGGTGCCCCGACCTCGCTGGTTCGGGAAGAAAGCCCCAACCTTCTCAAATACGAGTTGATCAGCCGGATCGTCTGATTTGCCTAAGCGAGCTAGGTAATAGCTATTAGCAATGGCAACATCGCCTAGACCCGCTGCTACTCCCCTAATTTGAGCGGTATCGTTGCCTTCAGGAGAGCGCGCAAAGTTGCTCACGAGCCCCTCAGCCCAAGTTTCAGTCGCCTCTAAACCATTCGTTTCGATCATGCCGGCAACCAAAGACTGGTTGTAAATGTTGCTCGATGAACGAATTAAGACGCGTCCATTCCATTTGGGTTCGGCCAATGCCTCATAGGCCGATAGCTCGGCAGGGTTGACGCGATCGCGGTTGTACATGATGACGCGAGCCCGCTTAGAAAAGCCAAACCACAACCCATCGGGATCCCGCAAATTGGCGGGAATGCGCTCCGTCAAAATAGATGAAGTTACGGGGGCGAAGATATCTGCCTGTGCCGCCCGCCACAAACGACCGGCATCAACAGTCATAAAAATGTCAGCCGGACTGTTATCGCCTTCATTCAAAATGCGCTCGAGCAATTCGTCTGCATTGCCCTCAATTAAGTTGACGCGGATACCAGTCTGTTCGGTAAAGCCCTCGTAAAGCGCGTCATCGGTGTTGTAGTGACGAGAAGAATAAAGGTTGATCTCTTCTGTTTGAGCAATCGCTCGGCGGGGACGGTTGAGCTGAGCCGCGGTCAACGCGATAGTAGCGCCCCCTGCAACCAAAAATGAGCGTCGCGTAAACTTGTGCATCGTAAACAGGTCCTTGTTGAGAATAAATGCAGTTAGAACAATGTGAAGCATCCTAGCATTGTTGATAAACACTCTCAACTAAAATTTGAGAGAATGTCTTCAAGGCCGAGTGTTTTAGCCTCTTTCGAGTTGTGGAAAAACCTCATAAGAAAAGCTTTTATTCATTTTTATGGCTGGCGGGGCCGTGCTGATATCGCCTTGCCAAGAGAGAACTAAGGTCATCGGGGGTCGATGTATAGGTCGCTTATACAGAAAGTATTCGCAACAAGCTTGAGAGCTCGACTCTCAAGACGTTTTGGTGCAGAGCAATTGGCGCAGAGCAAACTGTGCTGGTTGGGGCAGTTGAGGGGAGATGGCTGGCTACGCCAGCTGAATTCCCCTTGAGAAAGGTAAAAACAACTATACGCAAACTTTTCGCGACAGTTATATTAGATGAAGAAAATATGTGGTAATCAGAAAAAACAAGGACAGTCATGGTAACTAGCCCCGCCCAAGTAGGCGTTTCGGCTGGGGCATTACAGAGAAATGCTCTAGAGCTTCGAAGGATCTTCGAAACTGTCACCGAGGCGAGCTGCCCAGGGGAACTCAATTTTCATATGCATACCCTACATTCTGACGGCCAGCTGTCGCCAGAAATGCTGGTGGAGCAAGCTATCAACCTAGGCCTACGGGAGTTTGCGATTACTGATCACCACACAGTGAGTGGATTTCGTCAGGCTAAACAGTATTTAGAAGACTGGCAGTGGAAGCATCCGGCTCCAATTCAGCGGCGGGGACGCTACCAGGGGATGCGACGTTTACCCAGACTTTGGGTTGGCGTTGAGGTGACCTCGCGGCTGGCAGGGGTAGAAGTACATATTTTAGGATATGCCTTTCAGCCCAACCATCCTGCGATGCAGCCTTACCTCAATCACTACTCCCCTCGGGGCGATGAGCAACTGGCCGACAAGGTGATCCAATCAATTCAGTTGGCGGGGGGGATTGCGGTATTGGCACACCCCTGTCGCTATCGTCGTTCTCCCGAAGATCTAGTGCCTCTGGCGGTGGAGCATGGAATTGACGGCATCGAAGCCTTCTATGCCTATGACAACCCCAAAGCTTGGCGGCCCTGCCCTAAGAAGACCCCCTCAATGCAGCAGTTGGCTGAGGAGTTAGGGCTCCTTACTACCTGTGGTACAGATACACACGGTAAGAGCTTGATGCGTCGTTTATAGGGGGCTAGCTCCCCTCCGTACAGCCATTATTGATTTGGCGCACATTACGTTTAAGGTCTACCGGCCAGGGTGAATCTGTGGGCTGCTCAGTTTGGCTAGGGGTATGATTTGGCGAGGTTGAGGGCAGGCTAAATGACCGTAAATTTTACGCATGTGCATTTGCTAACGCTGTTGCAGTTGGCGAGCCCAGCTCTCCCGGTTGGGGCCTACAGCTACTCAGAAGGCATTGAAACGCTGGCTACTAATCAGGCGATCGCTACAGGGGCTGAACTACTCCGGTGGCTGTCTGACGAGTTGCAATGGGGCGGGATTCGTCTGGAGACAGGCATCATGCAGTGGAGCTACCGAGCGGCAATCAACTCGAATGCTGAACGTTTGGTCTACTGGAACGACTGGCTATCGGCCTATCGGGAAACGGAGGAAATGCGATCGCAAAGCTGGCAAATGGGCAAATCGCTGCTGCGTCTATTTTCTGACCTCAATCCTGAGCTTGCACAAGGGTTACCACCGTTCACTCAGGCAGAAAACTGCAACTATGCGATCGCCTATGGCTTAGTAGCGCAAGCCTGGCAGATTCCCTTGGAGGCAGCCGCGATCGCTTATCTACATGGGTGGGCGGCCAACCTAGTGAGTGCCGCAGTGCGGGCAGTCCCCCTCGGGCAGACCGAGGGACAGCGGATTTTGCAGCAGTTGAACGAACCCATTCAAGCTGCTCAGGAGGCGATCGCAGCGCTGACCGCTGATGATCTCATGGCCTGCAGCTGGGGCGTTTCACTCGCCAGTATGCAACACGAAACTCAATATAGTCGACTGTTTCGTAGTTAACGGCAGGATTCTGCATAGGGTTTCTGTCGATTAGTTACCAGTTTGGAGCGGCACCGCATCGCTATAATGCCTCAACAATAGAAACGTCATCACTGAGGCAGGTGATATGGTGAAACCATTTCGGGTGGGGGTGGCTGGCCCCGTCGGCTCAGGCAAAACTGCGCTGATTGATGCCCTATGCAAAGAAATGCGCGGTAGTTACAATCTCGCCGTTGTAACCAATGACATTTATACCCAAGAAGATGCTCAGTTTTTAGTGAGAAGTGAGGCTCTAGCGCGCGATCGCATCATCGGCGTAGAAACCGGCGGCTGCCCGCATTCGGCCATTCGAGATGATGCTTCAATCAACTTGGAAGCCATTGATCGGTTGGTGAGTCAGTTTGCCCCAGATATCGTCTTTGTGGAGAGCGGGGGGGATAACTTAGCCGCCACCTTTAGTCCTGAGCTTGTCGAAATGACCTTGTATGTCATCGATGTCGCGGCCGGCGACAAGATTCCTCGTAAAGGTGGACCCGGCATCATGAAGTCTGATGTCTTGGTGATCAACAAAATTGATCTCGCGCCCTATGTTGGGGCAGACCTCGAGGTCATGCGGCGTGACGCCCAAAAAATGCGGGGCGATCGGCCGTTTATATTTACAAATCTCAAAACTCAAGAGGGCCTACCTGCGATCATCAACTTGATCCGATATCAGTATGGTCTGGGACCGAGCGAAAATGTGGTAGCGGCGGCGGCGGAATCGGCCCGACTCCATAGCCATTCCCATTGACGGTAATTGATGACAAGGGGTGCCTTTGTTCACCCCAATTCTGATGGGCTATCGAGACATCCAGACAAGTATTTTTTGGTTTTGTATCTTGCGATACACTTCCGTATTTACCCTGACTTTAGTATCACCTACGATTGCGATGCATGCTGGCGAGTGAGTTACATCCTTCTCAAGGTGGAGGCGTGTCTCTGCCTACAGCCCCTTAATTTGTGCGGCTGTGCCACAAAGTAATCGCACGGCTAGAACACATTTTCGAGTCAGGAGTAACGGCACGAATGACAAATCGGTTTGGCAGACGAAAGTTTTTGCTGTATGGATCCGCCACGATGGGTACAGCAATGCTGCTCAAGGCATGCGGTTCTCCCTCGGATACCGCTTCTACCGAGTCCACCGAGCCTGCTGAAGGCGGTGGTGACGAAGCTACGGCGGCGGGTGGTGGCGACGGTGAAACCATCAAGGTCGGTATCTTACACTCTCTGAGTGGCACGATGGCGATTAGCGAAACTACTGTGGTTGACGCCGAAAAGCTTGCGATCAAAGAAATTAATGAAGCCGGCGGCGTTCTCGGTAAGCAAATTGAGGCGATTGAGGAAGATGGCGCTTCTGACTGGCCTACGTTTGCTGAGAAAGCGGAGAAGCTGATCGATCAGGACGAGGTAGCTACCGTCTTTGGCTGTTGGACCTCTGCTAGTCGTAAAGCCGTGCTGCCGGTATTTGAATCTAAGCAGCATATGCTCTGGTACCCCGTGCAGTATGAAGGACAAGAGTGTTCTCAAAACATCTTCTACACAGGTGCGGCCCCTAACCAACAGATTGAGCCCGCAGTTGACTGGCTGCTAGAGAACAAGGGCCAGCAGTTCTTCTTGGTAGGCTCTGACTACGTCTTCCCACGGACTGCCAACACCATTATCAAAGAGCAATTGGCGGCCAAGGGCGGCGAAACCGTTGGTGAAGATTATCTGCCTTTGGGCAACACTGAAGTTACGCCGATCATCACGAAAATCAAGGCAGCTCTGCCAGATGGCGGAGTTATCTTTAACAGCTTGAACGGTGACAGCAACGTTGCTTTCTTTAAGCAGCTGCAGGGTGCAGGCATGGGACCTGACAAGTATCCTGTCATGTCCGTCAGCATTGCCGAAGAAGAAGTTCGGCAGATCGGCAAGGAATTCTTGATTGATCACCATGCTGCTTGGAACTACTTCCAGACAGTTGAGACCCCGGAAAACGAAAAGTGGGTAGCGGACTTTAAGGCCGAGTATGGTGACGATCGCGTGACCAACGACCCCATGGAGGCGGCTTATATCATGGTCTACCTCTGGAAGCAGGCAGTTGAAGAAGCCGGGACCACTGACATTCCAGCCGTACGTGAAGCCGCTTACGGGCAAACCTTTGCGGCACCTGAGGGACAGGTGACGATGAACCCGAATCACCACATCTCTAAGACTGTGCGTATCGGCCAAGTCCGAGATGATGGTTTGTTTGACATCGTGTCTTCGACCGACGGTCCTGTTGATCCGGTGCCTTGGAACCAGTATGTGCCTGATACCAAGGGCTTTGCCTGCGACTGGTCTGATCCCGAAAAGGGTGGCAAATATCAGACCGAGGGTGCGTAGGCCAGGCAACCATTTGAGGTATGCAACCTGATGTCTAGGAGAGTAAAGCTTTGCCAACACTCGGCGGTTTGCTCTCCTTTTTTTTTGGACTCGTTGTCATCATTACAGTTGTCATCATTACAGCGGTACCGGCAGGACTCTCTGAGGTGGCAATTGGTGGCAAGTCATGATGGCGATCGCCGTCTATGTGAAATTTATCCGGCGGATAAGCGTGTGATTGAGGGATTAATAAGCGGTGCATTTAACGGCATCAGCATTGGCGCAGTATTGTTGATTGTGGCCCTGGGCCTGGCAATTGTGTTTGGGCTCATGGGCGTGATCAATCTGGCCCATGGGGAACTCATGATGCTGGGCGCTTACACGACCTACGTGGTGCAAAATGGCGCTAAGGCCATGGGCGATGGAGCGCTGGAAATTTACATTTTTGTGGCGCTGCCGCTGTCTTTTGTGGTGGCTGCGCTGGTGGGTCTTGTCCTGGAGCGGGGCGTCATTCGTCACTTATACGGGCGACCGCTAGAAACGCTACTGGCTACTTGGGGTGTGAGCTTGATTTTGCGGCAGTTTGTCCGCAGTGTGAACTGGGCCATGGTGATTGGCTTAGTCATCTTTTGTGTACTGTTCTTGGGTGGCCGCTGGGTGCTGCAGCGGCAGACTAATTGGGAACAACTGCGGCGACTCGCCAATCCAGTGGTGTTGATGCTGTCAGGGGCGATCGCGATCGCCACCGGCATTGTCATCAACCAAGGCGACAATACCGTCCTCAGTCGCGCCTGGTTCAGCGCCCGCAACGTTGATGTAACGGCGCCAAGTTGGCTCCGTGGCGGTGTCTCCCTAGGCTCAACGCTGCAGTTTCCCTACGCCCGGCTGTTCATTATTGCACTGACAATTGTGTGCTTAATTGGCGTTTACTGGTTCCTCAACGGTACAGCTTGGGGTCTGCGCATCCGCTCGGTCACTCAAAACCGGAAGATGAGTGCCTGTCTGGGCATTCCCACTGAAACGGTAGACGCATTGACCTTTGCCTTGGGCTCAGGCTTAGCGGGGATTGCCGGCTGCGCGGTAACGCTGCTGGGCTCGGTGGGTCCTAACCTAGGCGGCAACTATATTGTGGATGCCTTCATGGTGGTAGTAGTCGGCGGTGTGGGTAAGCTCGTTGGCAGCATCGTCGCGGCGATGGTCATTGGCGTCATTACCTATCTCATCGGTTCGGGCACGATCGCGCTGATGCTCACTCCATTTGCAGCCCTTCAACCACTGACCGATTTCTTTACGTTCTTTGCTACCACGAGTATGGCTAAGGTCATGGTGTTTGCTCTGATCATTGCTTTCTTGCAGTGGAAGCCGGCCGGGATGTTCCCCCAAAAAGGCCGTTCGGTGGAGGTATAGCAGTGATGACGACTCCAACTCCCGTGCAACCTAGAAAAGTAGTTCGAGCACAAAATTCCCGCCGCCGCCTAGTCGAAATCATCGGCATTGTTGCGTTTGTCGTGCTGATGGCGGTGATCTTACCTCTTGTTTTAAGTGGCTTTCGCCTTGGCTTATTGGGACGATTTATGTCACTGGCGATCGTCGCCTTAGGCATTGATTTGATTTGGGGCTTTACAGGCTTGTTGAGCCTCGGGCACGGTATTTTCTTTGCTCTCGGTGGCTATGCTTTTGCCATGTTTCTCCAGCTCAATAGCTTAGAAGCAGGGCAACTACCGGAGTTTTTTGGTCTGTATGGTGTCTCTGAACTGCCTTGGTTTTGGCAACCGTTTTATTCATTTCCCTTTACTCTGCTAGCAATATTTATAATTCCGGCGATCATTGCCGGTTTGTTGGGCTATCTAGTTTTCCGCAACCGCATTCGGGGCGTTTATTTTTCAATCTTGACCCAAGCGGCCCTAGTGGTCTTTTTCAACCTGTTCAATGGCCAACAAAAATGGATCAATGGCACCAACGGTTTGAAAACCGACACGAGCACCTTTTGGGGACAGCAGGTGGGCGATGAAAGGATGCAGATGACGTTTTATTTGCTGACGATCGCCCTTTTAGTGCTGATGTATTTGCTCTGTCGCTGGCTGACCAGTGGCCGGTTTGGTCGGCTGCTCATGGCAATTCGGGATGATGAAAACCGCGTGCGCTTTTCGGGGTATGACCCCACCGGCTTTAAAGTGCTGGTGTTTGCCGTCTCTGGGGCGATCGCGGGCATCGCGGGAGCGCTCTACACTGTGCAGTCAGGCATCGTTTCACCGCAGTTTATGGACATTGCCTTTTCCATTGAGATGGTGATTTGGGTGGCGGTGGGGGGCCGTGCCACACTGGTGGGCGCGATTCTCGGTGCCCTCTTGGTGAACTGGGCGCGAGCCTTGCTCAGTGAGAGCTTTCCTGAGGTATGGCTATTTTTCCAAGGGGCGCTGTTTTTGCTCGTAGTAACTGCTCTGCCTGACGGCATCGTAGGGTGGCTGCGCCAGCAGGCCCCTATGGGAGTGCGATCGCTCTTTAGCAAGGCCCCGTTAACCTACCCGCAGGTGGAGGGTGAGCTAGATGCACCACCAGCCTCCCAGCAAGTGTCTGAATAGCCCAAGGCTCGACCCGGTCGACCCATATCCATCATTGAGTGTTCGCCGTTTAATATTTTGATTTACCGACTCTTTCAACATGACAGCACTGCTAGAGATTGAACATGTCACCGTTAGCTTCGACGGATTTAAGGCGCTGAACGACCTCAACTTCTCCATGCAAGAGGGAGAGCTGCGAGTCATCATTGGTCCCAACGGCGCGGGTAAAACGACCTTTTTAGACGTGATTACAGGCAAAGTGCAGCCCACTACGGGGCAGGCTCGGTTTAAAGGTAAAGACCTCAAAAAGCAGGCCGAGCACACCATCGCGCGATTGGGCATCGGCCGTAAATTTCAAACTCCTCGGGTGTATCTAAATCTCACCCCCCGAGAAAACTTAGAGCTGTCTTGCAACCGTGACAAAAACGTCTTTGCGACGCTGTTTAAGCAAACGCCTACTGCCGAAAAACGCACCGTAGGTGGTTTGTTAGAAACCATTGGCCTTGACTGCAAAGCGGATATTCCCGCGGCGTTGCTCTCCCACGGAGAAAAGCAGTGGCTCGAAATCGGCATGTTGGTCGCTCAGTCCCCTGACTTGTTGCTGGTAGATGAGCCTGTGGCCGGTCTAACGGACGAAGAGACTGAACAAACGGGTAACCTGCTGATGTCTCTGGCCGAGAGTCATTCCATCATTGTGATTGAGCACGACATGGAGTTTGTGCGGCAAATTGCCCGCCAGGTGACAGTGCTCCATGAAGGGTCAGTGCTCTGTGAAGGCTCAATGGATGAGGTGCAAAACGACCCCCGCGTCATTGAGGTGTACCTGGGCCAAGAGACTACCGTCACCGCCGAGCAGATGCTGCTATTGCGCATTGCGGCCACGATGGCCTGGGCCGATGAGCAATTTGACTCAGCTGAGCAAGATTTGATTTTGACTCAGCTGAGTCGCCGCTTTGCCCATGATCCTGACGAGCAAATGGTCCTCAAAAGCGAATTAGAAAATCTTTTGGCCAAGGCTGTTCCCCTAGAAGAGTTGGTGCCTTTATTGACCTCTGAGGCACAACGCGAACAGGCATTGGTGCTGGGCTTTCAAGTGATCAGCGCTAACCAAATCAACCAGGCCGAAGCCCTCACCTATCAAAAGCTCGTCTCTCTACTTAATCTGGCCCCCGAAACGGTCAGCCGTTTAGAAGTGGCTGCTCAAGAGGATTTACTGTCATGACCCAAACGACTGGTGTACTGTCGGACGCCCCGGCGGCAACGGCCCCCATGCTGAAGATTTCTGGGCTCAACTTCTTTTACGGTGAGAGCCATATTTTACGAGACGTCGATTTGACGGTGCCCCAAGGCCAGATGGTATGTCTGATTGGCCGCAATGGAGTGGGCAAAACCACGCTGCTGAACAACGTTATGGGCTTGCTGTTGCCTCGTACTGGAGACATTGAATACGAGGGGCGATCGCTGCTGAAATTCACTCCGGATAAACGAGCCCGCCTGGGTATTGGTTACGTGCCCCAGGGTCGGGAGATCATTCCCCGCCTGACCGTTGCCGAAAATCTGATCATTGGCCAAGAGGCCCTGGGCGATCGCGGGCAAAAGTCCAAAACCGTACCCAATGAAATCTTTGAGCTGTTTCCCGTGTTGAAAACTATGCTGGATCGCATGGGCGGCGACTTAAGCGGCGGTCAGCAACAGCAATTGGCGATCGCCCGAGCCCTGATGAGCAAGCCCAAACTCCTCGTACTCGATGAACCCACCGAAGGGATTCAGCCCTCCATCATTTTGGATATTGAGGCGGCTGTGCGGCGGATTATTGAGACCACTGGCATCTCAGTTTTACTGGTGGAGCAGCATTTGCACTTTGTCCGCCAAGCCGATTATTACTACGCCATGCAAAAAGGCGGGATCGTCTCTTCGGGACCAACTGCAGAGCTTAGTAACGCGGTGATTCAAGAGTTTTTGGCGGTTTGAAGCCATCGTCATTACTTGGGACGGTGATGCTGCTGATTGGCTAAGACTCCACCTGAGTCGTGGATGCTGGTTCAGATTTGTTATTCCATGTCCATAGATGAGCCATAATTAGTGCTGGGCTCCCTGAGCGTAGGCCAAGGCACTGTCAGCACGAAGCAAGGTTGATAAGATTGGACTACTCTTACTCTGAGTGCCCATGAGTTATACGACTGAACAACTCCTCGACTTTCTTGATCAGGAACTCCGGGCAGCTTGGCGAGGAGAGCGGGTGGTCTTGTCTTCCAATGAACGCCTCAATCCAGTGATTGCCAAGGCGATTGGCACTGAGAAACTTAGCAAAGTGTTTGCGGTGCAAGACTTTCGCGATCAAATTCATCATTATCAGCGCGAGCACAATGTATCTGGTTTGGTATGGCATACGTGCCGCTTTAAGGGGCGATCGCATCGGTTCCCAGAACTGCACCCCCAACTCATTGCCATTGAGGCAGATAAGCTAGCACTGCAAGCTGCCAAGTCGGGGGTAATCCAGTTTTGGCGTTCTTCAATTCCAAATCTGCGACTTTGGCGACCAGGGCCACCCCCTCTGCCGGTGGAGCTAGCCACCATTGATACGTGGATTAGCGAGGCGGAATGGGCGGAGGTTGATGCAACTCGTTCGGAGCTGTATTTACGCCTTTGCTGGGGCGATCCTAAGATTTGCCACTATGACTGGGCCCGGCCAGAGTCAGGCTGCGAACGAATCATTGCCGCGATCGCGGAACCCAGCTCAATCAAGGTATGATTCTAAAGCTGGGCTGGTTTACCCCGGTTTCAAAATCGTCATTTCAAGTTTTTAGGACGTTTGAGTCTATGCCATTTGCTGTTGGTGTCATTGAAACTCAGGGATTTCCCGCAGTGCTCGGAGTCGCAGACGCGATGGTTAAGGCAGGGCGCGTCACTTTAGTGAAATATGAGCGGGCTGAAAGTGGCCGACAGTTTGTGGCGGTTCGAGGTCCCGTTTCCGAAGTCAAGCGTGCGGTAGAAGCTGGTATTGAAGTTGGCAACAATATGCCGAATGAAGGCACGGTGACAACTCACTACATCGTGCCCAATCCGCCCGAAAACTTAGAGGCGGTACTGCCCATCTACTTCAGCGAAGAATCAGAAGATTTTTGGTTAGAGGAAATGCGGGGCGTTCTACCCGGTCTCTGACGCTTGAAGGCGTCTGAACAAATTTGAAGATTGTCTGGCGATGACTTAATTCCTTCATTATCGCCGCGCTAATGTTCATCAGGCTCGTACAATAAAGTTTGCAATACAGGCATAAATTAGGAGAACGGCAATGCCACAGGCAGTGGGCTCCCTTGAGACAAAAGGCTTTCCGCCTGTTTTGGCGGCAGCAGATGCAATGGTCAAAGCAGGTCGGGTGACTTTGGTGAACTACATTCGGGCGGGCAGTGCTCGATTTGTGGTCAACATTCGGGGTGATATATCAGAAGTGAAAGCTGCCATGGAAGCGGGGGTCGCAGCTGCCGAAAATGCGCCCGGTGGTGTTTTGGAAACTTGGGTAATCATTCCTCGTCCCCATGAGAACGTTGTCTCGGTATTGCCCATCGACTTTACCGAAGAGGTTGCAGGTTTTCGACAGGCCGTTGAGCAACCCATTTTACCTGGAGCTAACGGTAGTCCGGGTCAGCGTTAATCTAGTTAAGGCTGTCTACTGAATGCTTGAGCTCTGTAGGACACACATGGTCTAAGCAAGGCAGTAGTTTGAAATGAAGATGCCTGTAGACGAAGTTGCCTTGGACAGGTGGCTCCGTACAATAACTCCCCTAGACACCTTGAGAGCGTCTAGGGGAGAGTCTTATGAGCAACAACAGTGCACCGTTTAAATGCTGGGCTCCTTGATTTGGGATGTCGATCGCTGGGCTACCAAATGTGCCATCGCTGGCTTAGTTGAGTGCGGTTGCACCGGGTTCATAAATGCACAGACCGTAGTTGTTGTTAGAGATAACAATCACGATTTCGTCGCCTCGTTGGGAAAGACGAGAGCCCAGTTTAAGCGTATTGTCAGCATCTTGCTCACGCCGGTACAGGCTAAAGAGCTTTTGTCCTTGGGCGAGACCTGGGACCGCGTCGGGTAAATCGGGGACATTGAGAGTACATAGACGGTAGCCCGGCTGACGATCGCTAATAATCCAGCAGTTGGCGGGGCCAAAGGATGAGGGTAACTGGCGAGAAGCCTTCCCCTTTGACGTGGCCAATACCGCAGTCGGTTCATGTACCCAGATGGCATATCCCCGTTTGTTAGGGGTCATGACCGTGCGCTCACCCTTCGCGGAAAGTTTCAGTAAGATGCGGAGGATTTTTTGCGGATCATCCAAGCTCCTAAAAAAGCTATAAAAATGACCATCGAGCGCGATCGCTGGCAGTCGTTCGCCTTCTTCTGGAAGCAGAATATGGCAAGTAGTATAATCTTCTCTTTGCCCTAGCAGCTTGGTCGGTTGCAAGGATGATTTAGGTTGAATCAATCGAGGATTTAAAGCAGGAGTAGAAGTTAGCACGAATTTTTACTGTTTACCAGCACAACGAAGTGAGCAGATTAAAAAGGACAGCCCGTGAAACGGTCTATGGTGGCGGTTGCTCGTATTAATACAGTGCCCCGATCACAAAGTTTTGTAACCACGGTATTTACCGAATTCGCACATCCAAAGGCTTGCTGCGTCAGCTGTTTACACCGCTGCAACCGTCGCACAAGTTGTCAGACTGGGTTGACGATACCAGCGATAGAGGCTGACGAGCCTTTTGACTATCTAGTCATCAGCTTTGCCAGGGCTGAAAGCGCTTGAGTCGAAGGGCATTGGTAATTACAGAAACGGAGCTACAAGCCATCGCCGCCCCCGCCAATACCGGATTAAGCAACCATCCCGTAAGGGGATACAGGATACCCGCCGCGATAGGAATGCCAAGGACATTGTAGATGAACGCAAAGAAGAGATTTTGGCGAATGTTGGTCAAGGTGGCGCGGCTCAGTTGGATAGCGGTGACAATGCCCTGCAAATCACCGGAAATCAACGTGATATCGCTAGCGGCGATCGTCACATCGGTGCCTGTCCCAATGGCAATGCCCACATCGGCCTGCGCCAACGCGGGTGCATCGTTAATGCCATCTCCTACCATGGCGACATTGGCTCCGGCCTGCTGCAAAGCGTAAATCTCCGCGGCCTTTTGATCTGGCTTGACCTCTGCCCTTACCCGGCGAATGCCCACGGAGTCGGCAATGCTCTGCGCGGTTTGGTGATTATCCCCCGTCAGCATAACTACTTCTAACCCCATCTTTTGCAGTTGGGTAACAACGGCCTGGGAGCTTGGCTTGATCACATCAGCGATGGCTAGCAAGCCAGCAATTTGGCCCTCTACCGCCACCAATGCCGTCGTTTTCGCTTGACTGGCAAAGGCTGACTCCCGCGCGGCCCAGCGCTCTAGATCAATGCCCAACTCTGTCATCCAGCGGCGGGTGCCAATCTGCACGTGGCGATCGCTGACCGTGCCCTGTACACCCTTCCCAGGGACGGCGGTGAAGTTTTCTACAGTGGGCAATTGGTCTACGGAGATTTCTTGCCGCTGGGCATAGCGGATGACAGCCTCCGCCAGGGGATGTTCTGAATTTTGCTCGATGGCGGCGGCAAGGCGCAGCAGTTTTAGCTCGTTTTGATGGGCCGTTCCATCCACGGTGACAAAGTTAGTCACCGTGGGTTGCCCCGCTGTAAGGGTGCCGGTTTTATCTAAAACCACTGTGGTGATGCGATGGGCCTGTTCTAAACTCTCACCTCCCTTAATGAGAATGCCATGCTCTGCCCCTTTGCCTGTGCCGACCATGATCGACGTTGGCGTCGCCAAGCCCAGGGCGCAGGGGCAAGCGATAATCAAAACGCTCACCGTTGCAATCATCGCTAACGTGAGATTGCGGGTCGTCAGCCACCAGGTTAGACAGGTCAAGACAGCGATCGCCATCACGCAAGGAACAAACCACTGGGTAACGCGATCAGCGAGATTTTGAATGGGTGCTTTGGAATTTTGAGCCGTTTGTACCCACTGTACAATCTGAGCTAACAGCGTATCTTTACCAACCCGCAAGGCCCGAAACTGGAAGCTACCTGATTTATTGAGGGTGGCACCGACAACTTCGTCTCCTGGTCCTTTAGTGACGGGCAGCGATTCTCCGGTCACCATTGACTCATCCACCGTGGATGTGCCCTCAATGACCTCGCCATCGACGGGAATCTTTTCCCCTGGTCTCACAATGACCACATCGTCAACCACCACCGCTTGGATGGGCATGTCCTGAATCTGGCCCTGGCGCTTGACCCGGGCCGTTTTGGCTTGGAGGCCCATGAGCTGACGGATAGCCGTGGAGGTCTGCTTTTTAGCGCGCTGCTCCAACAATCGTCCCAACAAAATCAAGGTAATGATCACCACGGCGGCTTCGTAATAGACCGCCCCGGTAATCCCCTGGCTGACAATCAACTGGGGGGCAAAGGTGACAACTAGCGAATATAGGTAAGCGGCCCCCGTGCCCAAGGCAACCAGAGTGTTCATGTTAGCGGAGCAGCGTTGTACGCTGCGCCAGGCCCCGACGAAAAAGGTTGATCCGCACCACACCATCACCGGCGTCGTTAATCCCCACTGCACGAGGGGATGGTGCAGCCACGCTGGAATCCAGGGAATAGGCAGGCCCGTCATCATGGGTAGAGACCCAACTATCAAAACGGTACTGATAATTCCCCCAAAAATGACTTTTCGCCGGAGAGTCCGAATAGTTAGATCCTGAGCAGTCTCAGCCGCAGGGGGAGCTTCCCCAAACGCTGCGAGCGGGTGGGCACCGTACCCGGCGCGTTCTACTGCAGTTTGAATCGCTTGAGGGGTTGTCTGCTGCCGATTAAACTCTACGGTGGCCTGTTCAGCACCAAAATTAACGTTGCACAGTGCAACCCCTTTTACCTCACTGATGGCCGTTTCGACGCTTTTGACACAGGCGGCACAGCTCATGCCGGTAATTTGAAAGGTTTGCTGCATGGTTCACAGGGCGATCGCCAGCCACTGACAGGAATATCCCTATAATAGATACTCCAGTTCACTGGAAGGTCTATGACCCCAGTTTGACCGTTATCAACGGATACAAATTGCCAGTCCCACCTCGTGACTGGTTGTGAGTCCGCGTAGCAAGCGGCTAAGACGCTTCAGAATGGCGCACTTGCCGGTAGCGGCGGCGTACTCGGCGAATCAACGGTAGGCCGGCAAAGTAGCTGCTGACGCCAAAAATCAATCCCATCACGAAGCTGCCCAACATAAGCGCCACGCCGACATCGGCACTGGCTTCGAGCCAAACTTTGAGAGACTCGACGTCGGTAAACAGATTGACGGCGGGCCGGCCCAAAATCCAACAGCCCAGTCGGTAGTTAAACGCGTAAATTGGCAGGTAGGTCAGGGGATTGCTAATCCAGGTGCCGCCAGCGGCCATCAGCGGATTGCCTTTGATGCGCAGGGCGATCGCCACTCCCATAATCGTCTGTAATCCGAATAGGGGAAACATGCCGGCGAAGACACCGGCAGCCAACCCACGGGCTAACTCGGTAGGATGGCCCCGTAGGCGAATGAACCTTAAATAGATATATCGAGCCTGGCGCTTGAGCCGAACACCGAGTGGGCGCGACGGGGGCAGATTAGACAAAGCGTTCTTAGAAACCGGGGTGGACGACGAGCGATCGAAAAAGGGAGGAGAAGGCACAGAGGACGACCCAAAAACCTAAAGAATGCATTAATTCCATTCCATCTTAAGGTTTCTATTTGCGGGTTGAGACCGCTTAACTGCCGCTTTAGCGATCTTTTACACCCTGCGGTAGCGAATGAAGCAGTTTGCCCGGGTGCGATCAGTACTATCGAATCGTACTAGCGACTCAAACTCCAGTACAGCGAAAAGATCTGCGACTGATTGGCAAGTTGTCAATTTGGGAACAGATCGATAGCATTGAGTCAGGTTACAAAAGTTAACAATTAACGGTAAGCGCTCCTCCCCCCTTTTTTTCTTCTAATCGTTTCGGCGGATACTTATGCCCTACACCTTAGACACTGCCCGTATTTTGGCGGAGCCATTAGTGGCTTCTTTCTTTCAAACTTGTGCGGTCGATTGGCGCTCTAAGCGGCGCTATTACACCCTTAAGAGTGGTGACGTGCAGGAAGTGGTCAGCTACATCACTATCAAGTTTTTGGCGGCTGGGACTTCTGAGCTAGAGGAACTTCATCAGCTACACAAGTTGCCTGAGCGTACGCCCTTGGTTTGCGGGGCACAGGTGTCTTGGGAGAGTAATTACATCCACACCGACAAAAAGCCCGTACGTGGCTCCACTGTATTTGGCGTTCGGGGCACGACTCTATACCGCGATCGCGGATTTGCCACCTCTAAGCCGGTGACCGCTGACTTTATCTTTCACGAGCCCCGGGCTATGGTGCTCAAGACCGCCTACAACGGCTCCAGCTTCGAAGAAGAAATCAGGCTGATTGGGGAGTCGACTCGCACGCGCCAGACCATCATTTCGCGAGCCGGTGAGGAAATTATGATCGGCCAATATTTGGAGCAGCGCTGCTAAAGCGACTGCAGAGCCAGCGGTTGTACCACAGTTATGACAGCAGGATTGGCTCGCCTTCAAGGTCAATCTGTTTCCAATAATTGATGCATAGCTAATTTTCAAGGGAGTGGCGACAGCAGGGAATCCTCAATCTGTGCCAGGCTAGTTTCTCAACTTAACCATGAGGCCTTGGCATTAGACCAAAAATGGACCGCTGTCGTAGAGACCCGCTAGACCGGCGTCGGCACCCAGCGCCCAAGCCCGGCGCACGGCAGCATCAGCATTGACTAGACCATGGCCGTAGGTATTGTCGCGTCCAGTTGAGCCGAGATCCATCCCGGTGTCAATCATGATCTGACGCACGTCGCCGCCGTCCAAGTTGTCATTGACGCTCCAGACTAGGGAGGCAATACCTGCTAGGTTCGGGTTAGCGGCAGAGGTACCACCAAAGTAGCTGAAAGAGTTGAGCTTATCCATGGCGGGGGAGTCCGTGGCGGCTACCATTGTCAAGTTAGAGCCGCGATTCGAGTAGTTTGCCAAATTGACCCCGGTGGCGTTGGTTAATCCGTCAGCGGTACCGGTACCGGAATGTTGCAGAGCTCCCACCGACAAAACATTGTCATAGGCGGTCTCGAGCTTACCGACCCCGCTGACACTGGTGAGATAGTTAGGGTCATTGAGGTTGCCAGACGGACCGCCATTGCCGGCGGCGATCGCAAACAGGGCGACATCATCATTGTCTTGAATGAGCTGCTCTAACTCAGCTTGAGAGCCACCGCTGGTCAGCCAAAACTCCCCCTGAACGCCCCCTTGAAAGACCACTTTTTGATTGTTTGCGCGGGCATGGGCGATCGCATCGGTGATCGCCTGCTGGAGGCTTACCCCCGAGTAAACATCAGCCACGTAAATATCGCTATGCCAGTTGATACCGGTCACTCCGGTTGAGTTATTGACTGTAGACGACATTACGCTAATTGCTTGGTGGCCATGGCCATAGGAATAGAAGCCTTCAAAGTTGTCGTCGTCCGTTGGATCAGTGATCAGGCGGCTTAAAGCAATATCGTGAATCCCGCCGCTCGCCCCAGGAGCAGTCAAAACCCCGCTATCGAGGGAAGCCAACAAGACATCACGGCTGCCTTGGGTAAAGCGCCAGGCGCTGGTCACATCAGAAATGTGTAAGTTCCATTGTTCGTCAAAATAAGGGTCGTCAGCCTGCACTGACAGAGCAACTGCAGTATCAGCAAACGCGATCGTTTCTATCCCCTGGAAATAAACTTCGCGCCCATCCATTAGGGTGAGATAGTCAAAGGCAGTGCCGCCAAAAATGGCCTGATTCGCTGTGGAGCCCGCAAAGCTCCCTAAGCTCACTCCATTAATATGGGCCACGTCAGTTGTCGCAATGCCTGACAGGTCAAGGGTGTCAGTGCCTCCCCGCCCCAAAAAGACGGCCCCCGACCCAAGGTCGCTATCGTAGTTGAGGGTGTCGGCAGTAAAGTCGCCACTGCTGCTCAGCCAAGGCAAGATACTGATAGATTCAGACGCCGAGACAAATGCCTCACCATCGGTATTATTCGCCACCAGTCGTAGATCATAGGCTCCCGCGATGAATCCTGGAATATCAGCTAGGTCGACCAGTTCATCGGTGAGGGAGGCTTCACGCCAACTCCCGAGGGTGGCCATGACGTTGCCGTTCTGCAGCGCCTCGAGACGAATTTCAAAAAGTGATGAGGCGCTGCCAGACCAGTCATAGCTCAGGCGTAGCGCTCCATCATCAAACACGGTGCCGAGGGTGCTATCGCCAGAGGCATCGACCACACCAAACTGAGCGAAGGTATCGTTGCTGATCCATACAGCGTCGTAATCTTTAAATTCGCCCAGGTTGCTGTTGTTAGTTTCGGTGGTTTCGGCGATCGTCCTCTCTGGGTCAATAATCATTCCGATGGTGTAGGCTCCATCGTCAGACATCGGCCAAAAAGCATCGCCTGATTCCGGCAATGCTAGTGAGGTCGTGAGCAATTCGCTATTGCTGTTGCCGTCAATGTTGTTGATTGTGTAGCCACCCAAGAATCGATCGCGCGGATTGATGTAGTCATTGGCTGATAGATAAAAATGCACGTCGAACGCCCCGGAGGTACTCGCCTCGGTGTTTTGTATCCGAAACTCAACATCAAAACTGTCACCAACCTTGAGGGGCTCTTGAACGACATTAAAAAACTTACCCGACAAATCGATCGCTGCCGTGTCATTGATAATTAGGCTATCGGAGTCGACAAATTCGCTCACATTGCGGTTATCACTTTCATCGGTTTCAGCCACCACGTTGGCTTGATCCACATACATACCAAAGTGGTAAGTGCCATCGCCAAGACCTTCCCAAACAGCATTGCCCTTTTCCGGCAATACCCAGGTAATACTGGTTAAATCGCTGCTACGATTGCCGGCAATACCTGTGAGGGTATAGCTGCCGAGACTATAATCAGCAGGGCTGATATCGTCATCGCCTGACAAATAGAAGTGCACATCAAACTCACCAGCGGTATTGGTCCCGGTATTTTGCACGCGAAACTGAAGGTCGAAGCGATCGCCAGCACTGAGGGGCTCTTGGACAACATTGAAATGCTGGCCAGTTAAGTTGACCGGTCGAATTTGGCTGATCTGTAAATTATCGTAATCCGCAAATTGACCAAGATTGTGATTGTTGGCTTCGTTGGTTTCCGCCACGTCATCAGCCTGATCAATGGACATGCCGATGGAATAGCGACCATCGCTCAGATCTTCCCAAAAGGTATCTTCGGGGGGCGGCAACGTGAGAAAGGCCGTGAGCAAACCGCTATCAGTGTTGCCCGCCATGTTGGCAATGGTGAAGCGGCCCAGGCGATAGTCAAAGCGGCTGATGTAGTTGTTGATCGACAAATAAAAGTTGACATCAAAGGGGCCAGAAGCTGATCGGCCATCATTTCCTACTTGGAACTGAACCTCTAAAGTGTCGCCGGTCCGGTAGGACGCTTGCACAATATTGAAATACTTTCCTAGCAAATCGGGTCCAAGCAGTGGGTTGCCGACATGATCTCGGGTAGAGTCGGGCCTTTGGCTGAGCTGATGATCCAGGGAATGACGATTTATTGATGCCGTATCAGTAGCGCCAATTATTGCATTTGCCGCTGTGATGACAACTGGTGCCAATTTATTCGTTGCTGCCTCAGGGAGAAACCCAGCTGGCTGCGGCCACAACGGCATCGAGCCATTTAGATCAATGTGACTAGACTGGTCGCCACCCACGGCCTCGAAGCTAGGATTGATCGCTCCATCACGGGTTATGTCACTGACCAGGGGGGCAAGCAACTGAGGCCAATTGGTAGTTTCTGGAACCTGATGCAAATGGATGCGGTCAAACAGGGGCAACTTCATGGGCATTCTCCAGAGGGCAACCAATATGGGCGTGACTTGCTACAAAGCCGGACTCAGTTGGGGGCGCTGTAAAGTGCTGATCTTGGCGTTCCCCCTGCAACTTACTAGTTACCTCACGCTAAAAGTAAGCAATTTATGAATCTAAGCCGTGGGGCTGATACAAACTTTTGTACGAACTCTGTGTAACTGGATAGTTCACTGGCTTGGAGGAATCGTTTGGGCGTTGTTGGCGGGGATGAGCAGCATAATCTACTGGCTTGCGATCGCGGGTATTTTTATTAACTGCCAACCGAGGCGAAGTTGTCTGACCAACGCAAGGTCGCGATGGCTACAAACTCCGACGACTCTAGTATCTCTGTTGAAAGCCCAAACCAGTTGCCGCAAACGGCAATGCCGCCCAGATATCAAACAGGAAAAGGTGGGCGATCGCTCAATCAGTTAGTAATGGCCAAATAGCGTGGACATCACCCTGGCATCACGAACTGCAGCCACGCTAAGAACCTTCGCCATAGTTCGGATCGCTTGATCGGCTCTGATTTAGCCCCTGCCATGCAGAGCTCCGTAGCGACACCGCAACTGGAGCAACTCAAGTGCTTCTATAGTTATCACCTGAGTTCTAGGCAGGCTCTCAAAGTAAACACCGCCTTGGGTGCTTGGAATCTCAGTTTGCAGCCCTGAAACATAAGCAAGACTTCTAGCATAAATAAAAATCCATAGGCACCCCTTAGTTGCAGTCCGCTCGCTTCAGTCATAGACTCAAGTTAATGATAAAAAGTTCTGCATAGCTTTTTATCTATCGAGAGTTTTAGGCTTGCTTAGTCTGACGGAGCGCTATCGCAACGATTTCAGGCTATTCGGCCACTGTTGTTTGAGTTCGATGTGTCGCTGAAGGGGGGTTTATGCAGATAACTAACCGGATAAATTTCCGAAATCTACGCGGTGATCTCTTTGGTGGGGTTACCGCTGCCGTAATTGCGTTGCCTATGGCGCTGGCCTTTGGTGTGGCCTCTGGGGCGGGGGCCTCGGCGGGGCTCTGGGGCGCAGTATTGGTAGGGTTCTTTGCGGCTCTGTTTGGGGGCACGCCGACTCTGATTTCTGAGCCCACTGGTCCCATGACCGTGGTGATGACTGCAGTCATTGCTAACCTGACCGCCAGCAATCCTGAAAACGGCATGGCCATGGCATTTACCGTGGTGATGATGGCCGGTGTTTTCCAAATTATTTTTGGGGCACTGCGGCTGGGTAAATACGTCACGATGATGCCTTACACCGTGATCTCAGGCTTTATGTCTGGCATCGGGATTATTCTAATTATTCTGCAGACGGCACCCTTTTTAGGGCAGGCCAGCCCTGCTGGGGGCGTTGTGGGAACCCTGCGATCGCTACCTGAGCTACTAGCCAATATTCAGCCCGCCGAAACGATTTTGGCGGCGGTGGCGGTGGCCATCATTTGGTTGATGCCCTCCAAACTTAAGCGCATCGTTCCGCCTCAGCTCGTAGCACTGATTGCCGGTACGATTCTCTCGCTGACGCTGTTTCCAGGCACTGACATTCGCCGCATTGGCGAAATCTCTGCAGGCTTTCCGGCTCTGCAAACGCCCACTTTCAGCCTTAATCAGCTCCAGCTAATGTTTGTAGACGCGGCTGTATTAGGCATGTTGGGCTGCATTGATGCGCTATTAACTTCGTTAGTTGCCGACAGCTTGACGCGAACAGAGCACGACTCCAACAAAGAGTTGATCGGCCAAGGTCTCGGTAACCTAGCGTCCGGTCTATTTGGCGGTATTGCCGGTGCAGGAGCCACCATGGGCACTGTAGTCAACATTCAAGCTGGAGGGCGCACGGCGCTGTCTGGCCTCTCTCGGGCCTTTATCCTGCTGGTTGTGATTTTGGCAGCGGCGGATTTGGCGGCGGTGATTCCCCTGGCCGTTCTCGCGGGCATTGCCCTCAAGGTCGGTATCGACATCATCGACTGGGATTTTCTGAAACGAGCCCACCAAATTTCCATTAAAGCAGCGCTGATTATGTACGGTGTCATCATCCTGACCGTACTAGTCGACTTGATTACCGCCGTAGGGATTGGGGTCTTTGTGGCTAACATCCTCACCATTGAAAAGATGAGTGCGATTCAGGCTGAGTCGGTGCAGGTGATTAGCGATGCTGATGATACCGTGCGCTTGACCAACGATGAAAAGCGCTGGCTGGATGAAGGCAATGGCCGCGTTCTCCTCTTTCAACTCAGCGGACCTATGATCTTTGGGGTGGCCAAAGCCATTAGCCGAGAGCACAATGCCATCCGCGACTGTGACGCCATCATCTTTGATCTGACGGAGGTGCCGCACATGGGTGTAACGGCTTCCCTTGCCCTCGAAAATGCGATGCAGGAAGCGCTAGACGAGGAGCGCCAGGTCTATGTCGTTGGTGCCTCTGGGCAAACCAAACGCCGTCTCGGCAAGCTCAAAGTCTTTAACTCACTGCCATCTGGTAGCCTCTACGCCAGCCGTGAAGAAGCCCTAAAAGATGCGGTAAGTGCTGCCGTCCCCACGGGGCAGGCTGTGCCCTCCGACTTTGGTAATTCCGCCACTTCTCCTAAGGTAGAGCCGCAGGTCTGAGCTGCGAGATCAGACCTGTAGCCGGCTGACTTTTGATTCACAAGTAGGGCGCTCAGCCCCTGATATGCCTACTGATTGTTTTCAATGCTCTTTTGTCGTTTAGAGACTGTCAATGATTTCGAACTTCATGGATAATGTGGCCGCGATATTCGGTATCGATGTCTTGGCTCCTGCCACCTCTTTATTTGCAGCAACCCCCGAGGCCGATTATGGCTCTTTTGTGCTGGCGGGCGTGTTAGTCACGCTAGTTGTGGTCTACCTAATGAGCAAGCTGGGCGGAGAACTCTCCAAACGGCTGGACCTACCGCCAGTTTTGGGTGAGTTAGTGGGTGGGGTGGTTGTTGGGGTTTCAGCGCTTCACTTAATCGTTTTTCCAGAAACGGGTGCGGCGGCGGCGGACTCGGTCATCATGTCGGGTCTGCAGTGGCTGGGCGATTTAGATGCTGAAGCCATGACCCATATTTTTACCAGCCAGAGCGAGGTGATTTCAGTTCTGGCTGAGCTCGGCGTTATTGTCCTGCTCTTTGAGATTGGCCTGGAGTCAGATTTGCGAGAGCTAACAAAGGTGGGGTCTCAGGCGGCAATTGTGGCCGTGGTGGGGGTGGTCGCTCCGTTTGTGTTGGGCACGGTCGGACTGGTGACGCTGTTCCATACGCCGGTGATTCCTGCTGTTTTTGCGGGTGCGGCCCTGACCGCTACAAGCATTGGCATCACGTCAAAGGTGCTGTCGGAGCTCGGCCATTTAAAGTCAACTGAGGGCCAAATCATTGTTGGGGCGGCTGTCATGGACGATGTGCTCGGCATCATCGTACTGGCGGTGGTGGCTAGCTTGTCCAAGACAGGAGCGGTCGACCTGTGGAATGTGATTTACCTGATTGTCAGCGCGAGCACTTTCCTATTAGGCTCGGTGCTACTGGGTAAGTTTTTCAACCAAAGCTTTGAGGCGATCGCGGATCGTTTGCAGACCCGAGGTGCCCTTTTGATCCCCGCCTTTACCTTTGCGTTGGCGATGGCGTTTTTGGCCAATGTGATTCATCTGGAGGCGATTTTGGGTGCTTTTGCAGCCGGTCTAGTGCTGGATGAAACAGACCGGCGCAAGGAGCTCGACTACCAGGTCATGCCCATTGCCGACATCTTGGTGCCGATTTTCTTTGTCACGGTGGGGGCTAAAGCTGACCTCGGTGTGCTGAATCCGGCGGTGCCGGAAAATCGAGCCGGCCTGATCATTGCCGCCTTTTTGATTGCCGTTGCCATCGTGGGCAAGGTGGTTACTGGCTGGGTCGTGTTTGGCAAACCAGGCATCAATCGATTGGCGATCGGCATCGGGATGGTCCCTCGGGGAGAAGTCGGCTTGGTATTTGCGGGCATTGGCTCGGCCAGCGGCGTCTTAGACAAGCCCCTCGAAGCCGCCATTATCGTTATGGTGATTTTGACTACGTTCATTGCGCCGCCCTTGCTGCAATGGGCTTTGAGTGGTCAGGATGTGACAGCCGCAGATGCCTCGGAAGCCTCCACGGTCCCTGTGGACTAAGCCGCGCGTTTGTCTTGGCCGGGTCAAAGTCGCCGAGTAGGGGGCATGCCTCTCTTTCTGGCTGATTGACACACTTTGCCCGGCGATCGCTCTCCCCGTCCTCCGTTTCCAGTATTTATCCACCGAAGAGACATGGTTGTTCTAGAAGCCTTTGTATTTGCCACTGTGATGGGTGGTTTTTTTGGCATCATCTTGAAGAAAAACTTGATGATGAAAATCATCTCCATGGATGTGATGAGTACCGGCGTCATTGCCTATTACGTGCTGGTTGCAGCCCGAGGCGGCACCTTTACGCCGATCGCGACCATTGAGAACCCCGCAGCGGCCTATGCCGATCCGGTACCGCAGGCGGTAATTTTGACTGCGATCGTCATTGGTTTTTCGATTCAAGCCTTAATGCTGGTGGGGGTCATGAAGCTGGCCCGCGACATCCCCACCCTAGACATTGCAGACATTGAGACGGAGCACCAGCCCTAGCCATGACCATTGCGTGGATTGCCCTTCCCTTTTTAGTTGGCTTCAGTATTTACCTGTTTCCGCAGTTGGCGCGGTCCTTGGCCCTGGCGATCGCGGTGCTGTCAACGGGCTACAGCCTATTGCATCTGTTTGCTCCCATGCCCGAAACGCTAAATCTAGTCGATAGTTTTGGCGTCACCTTAATCATCGACTCGGTCAGCGGCTTTTTCATTCTCACCAATGCGCTGGTAACTGCGGCGGTGATTCTCTACTGCTGGCAACAGGGCAAGTCAGCGTTTTTTTATACCCAGGTGATTATCCTCCACGGCAGCGTCAACTCAGCTTTTATCTGTGCTGATTTGATCAGTCTGTATGTAGCGCTCGAGGTGATTAGCATCGCCACCTGTTTGTTGATTGCCTATCCCCGCACCAACCGTTCTATTTGGGTCGGGTTGCGCTATCTCTTCGTCAGCAATACCGCCATGCTGTTCTATCTCATCGGGGCGGTATTGGTATATCAGGCTAATCAATCCTTTGCCTATGAGGGATTGGGGCAAGCCCCACCCGAGGCGATCGCGCTGATTTTACTGGGCCTGCTGACTAAGGGAGGCATTTTTGTCTCAGGGTTATGGTTGCCCCTGACCCATTCAGAATCAGAAACTCCAGTTTCAGCCTTGCTCTCGGGAGCGGTGATCAAAGCGGGGGTGTTTCCCTTGGTGCGGTTTGCCCTCATGTTGGAAACAATTGATCCTATTGTGCGGCTGTTTGGCGTTTGCACAGCGCTGCTGGGGGTTGGCTACGCCATGGTGGAAAAAGACACTAAGCGAATGTTGGCCTTTCACACCGTTTCCCAATTGGGTTTTGTGCTAGCAGCTCCTGCCGTTGGTGGCTTTTATGCGCTGACCCATGGCTTAGTGAAGGCGGCACTGTTTTTGGCGGCTGGCAATCTGCCCAGTCGTCGCTTTAAGGAACTCAAGCAGACGACCATCCCCACCCCAGTTTGGATAGCCCTGGTTTTAGCCAGCTTCTCGATCTCGGGCTTCCCCCTGCTGTCAGGATTTGGGGCGAAGGTGCTAACGATGAAATCGCTGCTGCCGTGGCAGGTGATCGCGATGAACTTGGCCGCTGTGGGTACGGCCATTTCCTTTGCTAAATTCATTTTCTTGCCCCATGCCCCGGATCCTGAAAAGTCTGCCAAGCCTGGGTTTTGGTGGGCGATTGGGATCTTGCTAGGGGGGCTCGCCGTGGCCAATGTCGTTTATTACGAAGCTTACAGCTGGTCCAACGTGATCAAGCCGTTGGTCACGATCGCTATCGGCTGGGGGGCTTACCTGCTCATCGTGCAGCACTGGGCGGTGCGCCTACCTCGATTACTGGAACGGTTTGAACATCTAATTGGAGTTATGACGTTCATGCTAATGCTGCTGTTTTGGGGGGTGCTGGCATGATCGGTCTTTTAGAAATCGGCCTCCGGCTCGGCATTTGGTTTTTGTTGACGGCGGATGTCAGCCCTGTCAATGTGCTGCTGGGGGTGGCAATCGCCCTGTTGATTCCCCGCTGCTCGCCGGTGCGCTCTAGTCAGCTAACAGACTGGCTCCGGACGGTGGGTGAGGTGATCGTGGCCATTCCCCAAGCCTTCATCGAGGCGATCGAGATTATTGTGCGGCCCCACCACGCTGAGGCCACCACGATGGATCGGGTCAAGCCTCGCCGCAGCTCCGGACTCATTTTCTTAGACGTCTTTCTGATTACCTTTACACCCAAAACCATCGTGGTGAAGTACCACGACGACGGCTGGTATGAGGTCCATCGCATTCAACGCCGAAGGAGGTCGCCATGAGCAGCATCATTTGGCCCATGATTGGGGCTTTGCTCATCCCCGTCTATGAAGCTTGGCACGACGAAGACATTTGGCAAAAGATGTTGGCCTTCGCCAGTATCGCGTCCAAGACCTCTATCTTGATTTTGGTGGTGTCGGTCTTGCGCGACGACTGGATGATCGGTCTGGTGGGGGTGCTCATTCTCAGCGTGGGGAATGCGGCCCTGATGCTCTTAGCCCACGTGATTAAACGGATGAACTAACATGGCTAATACCATCATTAACGCCACCAGCTACAGCCTCATTGGCGTTGGCATAGTGTTTTGGTTTTGGGGCACTTGGCCCCTCTTAGGCCAGCGCTCCGTGCTTTACAAACTGCACAGTCTGTCGGTGGCAGACACCCTAGGGTCAATGGCGATTGTGGCGGGGCTACTGCTCAAGATTCCCCGGGAGTGGCCCCTACTGGTTCTGGCTCTTATCTCCCTAGCCATTTGGAATACTGTGTTGGGCTATGTCTTGGCCTACTGCTCTAGTGAGAGGTCGGATTAATGTTTGACTCATACATGCTGGCGATCGCGGCGCTGTTGCCCCTGACAGCGACCATGGTCGTCACTCAAAAAAATCCGTATCACGCCTTAGTGATGCGCGGCATGTTAGGGGCTGTGGCAGCCCTGGTCTATGCCCTCTTTGGCGCAGCGGACGTCGCCCTGACTGAGGCCCTAGTAGGTACCATGCTCTCCATCACCCTGTATGCGATCGCGGTGCGGTCATCGATGACGGTGCGGGTGGGCCTCTTGACGGAGGACGCGTCGGCGATCGCCGACGATCCAGAGTCGCAGACTCCTCAAAACCAGATATTGACAACGCTGCGGCAAACGCTGACCAAATCCCATCTGCGGCTCGAAAGCGTCGTTTACCCGTCTCCCCAGACGCTGCAAGCAGCGATGGCAGCCAAGGAAATCCATGGGATGCTCACGGCCACCCCGACAGCAGCATACCCCTATCAACTAACGACTCGTGTGCCCAAGTTACATCAGTTGCTCCACGGGCAGTTACCAGCGGGCGCGATCTCACTGACCCCACCGCCTCAACCGATTAAGGCTCCTGCCCCTGCCCTATCTCCATCCACTGATTCCTGTGAGGTACAGTCATGACCTGGGTTTATATTGCTGTCGGCATTGCGGTGTATCTCAAAATGCTGGTTTTTCCCAATCCAGCGTTAGAGACGGCGGACCTATCCATCGTGGAGGCGATCGTGCAGGAAAGCGGTGTCCCTAATGCCGTATCGGGTATTATTTTCCGCAACCGGCTGTATGACACTATTTTTGAGGTGGTGGTTTTTAGCCTCTCAATCATGGGGGTGCGCTATTTACTAGCAGATGAGCAACCAGCTCCCCAAGTTCATCAATTTACCGATCAGCCTTCGATCGTGCTGGCTCGACTAGGGGCAACGATCGCGGCTCTCATTAGTGTGGAACTCGCCCTACGGGGACATCTTAGCCCGGGGGGTGGGTTTGCCGCCGGAGTCGCGGGGGGAACAGCGATCGGCCTCGTCGCGATCACCTCTTCCTCAACGTGGATGGAAGCGCTCTATAAACGCTGGCGGGCCGCCACCTTAGAAAAGGTCTCCGTTTTGATCTTCGTTGTCCTAGCAGCTCTATCTATATTGGGATTAGAGCTCCCCCAGGGGGAGATGGGCCTACTCAGTAGCGGCGGTTGGATTCCATTACTCAATATTCTCGTTGCGGTCAAGGTAGCACTGGGGGCCTGGGCAGCCATCCTAATGTTCATCCGTTATCGGGGACTGCTTTGACCCCGTTTTGAGTCGCAGTTAACAGAGACGATGAACAACACGTTCTGGGCAATCAGCCTTTGACCGCCTTCATCATCGGTGTCTCAACACTGCCCTCTACCTCATTGCGCTCACCAGAGATATACGCTGGCTTTTTTACCCAAGACTGTCAATTCAAAATACTCACGACAGGCTTGCTGGGCGGCACCATAACAAACGTGCAGCGGCAGCAAGTGCTCTTCTCTGGGATGACAATATCGAGCCGCGGGGGCCGTCTCCCAATTGATTAGTCGATGCGTGCGATCGCTAGTTGCCAGGTCGGGGTTCGCACAGGTCTCAATCAGCCATTGCTCAAAGGCTTCATTCTGTGCACGGGTTTGAGCCGTGTCTGGGGTTTGAAAGGCTTGCATATTGTGAAACGAAAACCCGGAACCGAGAATCAGCACATTGTCCGCCGCTAGCTGTGACAGCGCCTGACCGATGACGATATGGGTCTTAGCATCCAATCCCTTGACCAACGACAGTTGCACACAGGGAATGTCGGCGGCTGGATACATGATCTTAAGCGGCACAAAGAGCCCATGGTCAAAGCCTCGCTCTGTCGTCAGCCTCACCTCAAGCCCCTGTGTTTGTAGCAGTTCGCAGATCGCCGCCGCTAGGGCGGGATGCCCAGGGGCAGGATAGGTGAGTTGATATGCCGATTTGGGAAAACCGTAATAGTCGTAAATCAGCGGTGGCTGGGTACCGGCGGTTAGCGTAGGGACGGCAGCTTCCCAGTGGGCACTGATCACCACGATTGCTTTGGGTCGAGGCAGCTGAGCGGCGATCGCCTGCAAATTGGCCACCATGTCCCGATGTTGCGGATCATCGAGCAGCGGTAAGGGCCCACCACCATGGGAAATATACAAAATATGCCGGTTAGCTAGCGAACTGGTAGATGGCATCTGACTAATATCCTTGATCTACGCCCCAAACCCAGGTGACGGCTGAGTGCCAATGTCTTGAGACACGGTTTTAGCGTCGGCATAACGTTTATCCGTTAGAGATTTCCACTTGCCGCAGATGAAAGGGAAATCTGGAATTGCTTCAATCCTAGTCTGAGTTTAGAAAACTAACATCGGCCGTTTCGCTCGTTGCGCTTTAGTGAATTGAATACTGACGGCAGTATTCTTGAGCAATTCGGTAGGTTTGCTCAGGACTTCCGTAGGGTCTGGCATACACCACAAACAAAGCCGTTAGGATTAGGCACAGCCAAACGCCAACTCCGACGCGCGATCGCATAATAACTTAGTCAAAGATTGATCTAGCGTCCAGACTGAGGCTGTGACGACAGCCTCCAAATTGGTGTGCGAAAAACCGTTTTGTCTCGTTTGGGCGATTCGATTACCCAGCAAAAAATGGGACACAAAATAGCAAATGCGATCGCTAAAGCTCCGACTAGTTCCGTCAGTACAGCAGTATTGTGAGTCATGAATATCGCCTCAAGAGAGTTGCATCGAACGAGAGGCGCGTTCCTTCAGGAAATCATCCTTACTTCCGTCCCTTCGCAACTGACGTGATGAAGAGATGAACGGTTTTTGTTGTATTCAAAATACTACTTGCGGGCTTCTCAACGTCAAGCAGGTGCCCAAAAAAATCACTCCATTTTTTTGTTCGTTAATCGCGATTGGATTAGGACCGACGGGCCTCAACTCAATGGCTAATAAGCGATTGGCGAACGAAAATCGACAGATATTGCCCACGCGCCCGTCAGGCTATCTGTTTTCGACCCATGACAGCATGAATCGACCTTTACACAAAATCTCTGCTTCTAACAAAGCGCCATCTGGGAGTCGGCGATCGAGCACAATCTATAGCTGTCCTTGCCGCCCTGCGATTTCTCTGCTAATTTAGTCAATCGCAATGCCGATGTGGCTCAGTGGTAGAGCACTCGATTCGTAATCGAGCGGTCGCGGGTTCAAATCCCGCCATCGGCTTTTTACTAAAGCCCGCCAAAGTCAATGATTCCAGGGGATTTCAGGATTACCTGATCGAGCGTCACATAGCACTGGCACTCCCAGGATTGGGTGTATTTGGACAGTTTTAGGCCTATTATTGGGGTAAGTTTGGGGTAAAGATTTGCCTCTTAATCCCAGGAATCTCTTGGCACCCAGTCGCACGTCATCTCTCCGCCGTCCAAAGGCCAAAAAAGGCTCCGTCCAAGTGAAGATTTCTCACGGACGCATACAGCTCGTGTTTAGCTGGCAAGGACAAAGATACTATCTGAGCTTGGGGGTTCCTGATACTGCGATCAATCGCAAAGCGGCTGAGCAGAAGGCCCGACAAATTGAGCTGGATTTTGTCTCTGGGAACTTTGACCCGACCCTAGATAAATATCGACCGGAAAATCTGCTCAAAGAGAAGACCCAGGAAATTACCCCAATCCGCTCTATCTGGGCTCAGTATGTGGAATACAAATCGCCCCATGTTTCACCCAAGACGATTAACGGCACCTATGACCCGGTCACGGCCCATTTGGGTAAGTGCAGAACCGATGGCCTGAAGGACTCCATTAAATTTCGCCGAGAGCTATTGAAGGTGACAACGGAATCTCAGGCCAGACGCACCTTGATGCAGCTCTCAGCAGCTTGCAAGTGGGGCATCAAGCATAGATTGGTTGATGACAATCCCTTAGAGGGCATGTACCTCGACCTCTCGCCGACCCAGCCACCGCCGCCCATGGCCTTCACGATGGAAGAGCGAGACCGGATTATTGCAGCCTTTGAAACCGATAGTCGCCCTGGCATGAACTATCGGCACTATGCGCCTTTCATCAAGTTTCTCTTTTGGACTGGCTGCCGTCCCTGTGAAGCCATTGGCTTGCGGTGGGGGAGTGTGACGCCGGATTGCCATCGAGTTCATTTTCACGAAAGTATTGTCGAAATCTCGGGACGTCTCGAACGGCGCAAAGAAGACAAAACTAATGTTAAACGCTGGTTCAGCTGTCCAACACGCCTGAAAGAGCTACTTAAAGCCATTCGCCCTATAGCCCCTGAGGCGGAGGAACTGGTCTTCAAGTCACCGAAAGGCAAAACCATTACGGAAAGCAACTTCTCGGATCGAGCCTGGACGAAAGTGCTGACCCGGTTAGGACTGGAGGTTAAGGACAATATCAAGATAACCCCATACAACTGCCGAGACACATTCATCACTTTGCAAGCGCTTCAGGGCCATTCCTAACTACCATTGCACGATGGGTAGGCTATTCGAGTGAAGTCATTGAGAAGCGATACCTGGACAAGATGAAGCTCGACCATCTCAAACCGACTGATATCTAGCCTTTTACACTCAGCATTTCAGGGGACACTACCCATCTCTGTTTCCAGCAAGCTCAACATATTACTGCTGATCGGCAAAAGCAATCTTAGAAAGTCGTATCCAACAAATTTCCGCTTGCTTATCTGGCAAAAGACACGCCAAAACATCTCACTTCAGCATTAGGTCAGCTTCAAAGTTCACAAGAGCCCATTAGAGGGTTAAATATCTGCATTGGTTCAGCCTCGTTGAGCTAGGATGATGGTCAGAAAGGTGCTTGAAAGCAAATTGACAGTCCCGTCTAGCGTTTGAGGCCGTAACGAAATGCCCAGGAAGCCGTCTGCATCCCCTGAAAACAACAGCTCCAAGAGCAAACCTCGCGTTCGATTCATCTTCGAGCCCGATCGCACCTCTCCCAACGGCATCACCTACTCCTGGCTGATTCATGGCACTTACAAAGGTAAAGACAAAGCAGCGACGGCCACCCGAGCTTTCTGGCTACCGTTTGCCTATGAGGCATCTGGCAATCATTCGGAAGCAGAATTGTGGGACTTAGCTCAGCAGTCCATCTGGCAAATGGAGGCCCAAATTCAGCATTTAAGGGAAAAGTTTGGCATCGGGGTAGGCGGAAGTAGTCTCGCGACTGAAACGCTGGTGACGTCAGAGTCGGTGTCTACTGTTGAGGCTGAGGGTACGGTGCAATTGCCGCCAATGCCTGCACCTAACCAAGCAGCTCAGGTGATAACTCAGGAGGCTGACTTGCTGGATGAGTTTGCGGATGTCTTATGACGGAATTGCCTCTGCCAAAAGAACCGGACAGTGCAAAGGGCAAAGCCGGTCGAGAGCAGTATTTTTCTGTTGCGAAGGCCACTGGCAAGACGGTGAAAAACTACGGGGAGTTGTATCAACGCTATGCGCCAAATTCGACAGCGGCGCAGGCTTTGGATCAAGAAGTTGCCGGAGTTGCCCTGAAAGCGGGGAATTCAGCGCGGCAAGTGATTCAACTGTTAGCTCAGGGGCCACTTACCCAACATCAAGCGGCCACACTGACCCCAGAGGAAAAACAGGCAGCTTTATCCAAGCTGTTGCAGTATGCTCAGCAAACGGTGAATGAGGTGCAGCAGCAGCGATACCTCGAATATGCCTGTGCGGTGACGTGCAAAATCCAAAGTTATCCAGACCTGTATCGAGAGTATGTGGGCAGTGACCTGGCGGCGATTCAGTTGGATCAGCAGGTGACCGCAGCGGCGCGCGGATCTGGGGAGACGCCTCAGGCGGTCGGT